>DCFX01000036.1 GCA_002314445.1 Treponema sp. UBA1793 | reverse complement strand
GACATCTATCCTGACACATAGCGCAGTTTACTTGACTGCGAAATACATTCACCTTCCACAGGCGCAGCGGCAGCCTATAATCAGAATATCATACATTTCCAGTTGATTGCCAACGGATGGAGCGACACCCCAAAATGTTTTGACGTTATGCAGTATGGTGTATATGACAGCAACGAAATAACAATTGGCTGCATCGGATATGGTAATACGAACGGAGAACGCTGTGTATGGGTGCGAGGAGGTATGGTATACCGTTTTTATTGTACTGCATTTCCCACTTTACGTACTGCAAATTATTCGTATGGCAGCAGTAGTACTGAAATATATACAGTAGGAACTAATTTTTACGGAGGGACAAATACAAATGTTACAATTATCTGGACACCGAATACAAGCCTTCAGAGTTATCATTATGGCATGAAGAAAGTTGATTCAATGACGGTCGGAAACTCTATGACAGCTGCAAACGCAGTCTTTTCCGGTACGATGAAAGTGCCGGTACTGTCTGCAACACCATCAGGGGCAACGGTAGGAATGGATTGGCTTAATACAGGCATATAATTTATTTACGTTTTTGATTACATGTATTATAATATTATATGAAATAATAATTTATTAAGGAGAGAACAATGAAAAGAGCATATATTTTTATATTCAGTCTGGTACTTCTGCCGTTTGCTGGATGCCAGCAACAAACACCTGAGAGTGATGATGCAGATACAATTTCTTCTTCTGTAGGAAATTTGACAATAACACAAAGTGGTAAACAATATAATTGTATATCAGGTAATTTATCTCAAACTATTTCTTATGATAACGATGCTGCATATGAAATACGGACAAATGTATTACCGGCTAATTATAACTCAAATACAAATTTTTTTACATTTACTGTAAATTGCAACAACAAATATATAGAAGATGTATCAATTAAAGGTAATTTTTTTCTTAATTTATCAACAGGAAATGTTTCTGATGAATATAATTCAAAAAGCTATAGTATGGTTTATTACCTAACGGCTTATACAAAAAGTGGAGAAACAAAAACTTTGTTTTCAGGACATGCTTTAAACATCGGAATTAATACTAACAGTTACACAATAAATGATTATGTGGATCATATAACTTTATCTGTGAATGCTAATAATAATTATGATAGTGAAAATGAATATAATCCGATGGGATATGATAATAGTATAAAATACAAACTCTGCGTTAATCTATATTCGATTCTACCATATGGAGAAAGTGGAAGCCAATTATAATGAGTCAAATATCAGGCATGTCAATAAACATAGCAGTAAAAGATTCTTTAACCGGAAACGATGTAAGTTATACAGGTTCAGGTACTTTAGCCAATGTTATTGATTATTCAAAAAAGCAACAAAGTTCACCTATGTATAATATATCAGTTACAACTGGCAATGTTGTAATCTTATATATTAATGTAGATTTTCCTCTACAGTTTGTATTTAATATTTGTTATGATTTGAACGGTGGCAATACTTCATGGGCAGCATATCGTGATATAAGTACTATAGATGCAGATAATAATATAGTTCCAATAGATAATGTTAATCAGGTATTAGAGCAGAATTCACAGCTTGTCTACGTCATAAATGCTAAAATAAAGGGTATTCGATTCAAATTACCTTTTCTTTATAATTTAAAAATGTACTATTGCCTTCCTTATGCATTTGATGGTAGTCAGAGATGCCGTTGCGAGACAGATGGCATCGGCACAAGATTTGCCGATTTTGCGGATGGTTCCTTATTGTCTCCACGTCAGTATTGCAACAGTCTCGGACAGGTAAAGAATCTTGCTCTTGTTTCGCCTGATTCTCCGCTGGCAAGTAAGTCTCAAGTATGTGTTGGTGCGTTGTCACCGTATGTAATAGCGCTGCTGGGGACAAACAGCAACGGAATCCTTAATTATGTGAGGTACAGTCTAATGGCAGCAATCAGTGATCTTGAGGTAACGATAAATGATTACGGCACGTGTATTGAATTTAAACCGAGCGGTTTTAAAATACAAATGGGAACAATATCAGCTAATTCTTCATCGATAACATTTCCGAAGAATTTTACAAATCAGGATTATTATCTGGTGGCAAATAATCAATGTGCGTACGGTGGCGATGGTGTTACATATCAATGGTACAATCCCCTGTTAAATGTATGCTCTGTACGTATGCGCTGGGGTAATGGACAAAGTTATAATTATTGGGAAGCAAGCACCACAAATTTGGTAAAATATGTCGTTTTCGGATTTTAACGTTCAAGAGAATATAATAAAATCTTGTGTTTTTTACTAGGTTATAATAGTTCGTACTATCAGGTACCAACCAAAACAAAATCGAATTGCCTTGCTACACGTCCTGGAGATGAATCCGAACCTACTGCTGTATATGCAATAAAACTATCTTCTGATTTATTGGTTATTTCCGCGACAACTGTCGTACCGTCAGACCCCTCTGATTTACACTGAGCTGCTTTATAAGTGGTGGAAGTAAATTTTTTAGGTAACAAAACTTTTGTTGCAATTTGTATTATTGCAGATAGATATTGTATTTTAAAACCGCTCGTTTTATTAGCAGTATATTTTCATGATGACATACGGCTATATACGGGTCAGCACAAACAAGCAAACCGTTGAGAATCAGCGGTTTGAGATTGAACAGTTTTGCAAGAAAAACAACCAATCAATCGACTGTTGGATCGAAGAAACAATCAGCGGAACGAAAGAACCTGATAAGCGGCAGCTCGGCACTTTATTACACAAAGTACAACAGGGGGATTTGATAATTTGTTCTGAGTTATCGAGGCTAGGGCGTAGTCTGTTCATGATTATGTCGATTCTCAATTTACTTATGGAGCAGGGTACAAAAGTATGGACGATAAAAGATAATTACCGGCTAGGCGATGATATCCAGTCAAAAGTTCTTGCCTTTGCATTTGGACTATCCGCAGAAATCGAACGCAATCTGATTTCGCAGCGAACAAAAGAAGCTCTGGCCCGAGTCAAAGCGGAAGGTAAACATGTCGGCCGATATAAAGGCAGACAACCGTCACATTATAAATTAACAGGGAACGAAGAATATATAAAAAAACAGCTGAGAAAAGGGATATCAAAACGACATTTATCGTTAGAGCTCAATGTAACATGGTTGACCATGAATAAATTTATTGAAAGAAATAGGCTTTGCCCTGACTAAACAAAAATGCCACAGCCCTTTCGGACTGCAGTAAAACAATACCAGCCTATATCTTTCGGTAATTGACTTGAATAACTTTTTTATACAAGAAAAAACAGTTAAAAACACAGAAAAACAAGATATTTTATCAAACTAAATGACAATTTTTATCATTTTTCAAGCGCCGTTACATCCGTTCATGAACGAAAAAAATGTTGAAGCGGAATTCAATACAGCACTCTGCGCATTCAGAAGCGGTATAAAGACTCCTGAACCATATTCCTTTCAAAAATACGAAGGGCGCTACGGAATTGTATACGAACGGATAAACGGATGTTCACTTCTTCATAAAACCGGCAAAAATCCGTTTCTTGCCCGTGCTGCATCGAAAAAAATGGCTGAACTGCATTACCAGATTCACAAAATCAAAGCTGAGGGAATACAGACAACTCAGAAGGAAAATCTGGCAGGTGCTATAATGAATACGGACAAACTGAACCACAGTACAAAAAGTGCAATACTATCTTATCTTGAAACACTTCCCGACGGAGAGCAGATATGCCACGGAGATTTTCATCCTGACAACGTACTTGCCGGCGATACATACTGGATCATTGACTGGATGACCGGAACGAAAGGCGATCCTGCCGGCGACGCCGCACGGACGTTTATGATACTGACATGCACAGGTTTGCCGGATTCTGTTCCCGCCGCTGTACGGCCGGTAATCACATATTTCCAGAATGCAATGGCAGTCTGGTATGAAAACGAATATATAAGAATAAGCGGTTCAACAAAAAATGATATACAGAAATGGCTGCTGCCGAATTATGCTGCCCGTCTGCAGGAAAATCTGAGTGAACACGAAACAGCGGTAATCATGCAGAAAATAGACAGTGCCATGCATGAACTCAAAACAGCATCTGCATAACAAAAATAATTTTCTTCGCGGGATAAACAAAAAAGTGAGATACCTTTCTGTTTACTCCCTGCATATTTTTTATGTATACTCGATACATGAAAAATACCAATTCCTGCAGCGCCCGGACAGAAACACCAATACCGGAGTCAAATTTAAAATTTTTTCTTTCATACTTCAAACCTCATCTCGGACTCTTTATTGCAGACATGTGCTGTGCAGCATTTATTTCAGCAGTCGATCTGGGATTTCCGATGGTGTCGAGATTTATCATCAACACCGTGCTCCCCGCTTTTCCGGAAGCACATGAACGTACGATACGCCTGTTCATTCTGATTATCCTTATACTTTTTGTATTCTACGTACTGCGGTTCGGCGCACAGTGGTTCGTCACCTACTTCGGCCACATATTCGGTGTTCACGTCGAAACCGATATGCGCCGCGATATTTTCGCCCATATAGAACAGCAGTCCTTCTCATTTTTTGACCGGAACAGAACCGGAAAAATAATGTCACGTGCAACATACGACTTATTCGAAATCAGCGAGCTTGCACATCACGGCCCGGAAGATTTATTCATTTCTACGGTCACGCTGGCAGGAGCATTGTTTCTCATGTTCAGAATCAGATGGGAACTTGCGCTCGTCGTTTTTATAACACTGCCGTTCATGATTTTCAGAATTGTTTTTTCGCGGAAATCAATGATGAAAACATCATTGGAAGTAAAAGAGAAAACTGCTGAAATAAATGCAGAGCTCGAATCTTCAATAAGCGGAGCACGCGTTACAAAAGTTTTTACGAATGAGGAATATGAAAACAGCCGGTTCGAGGAAAGCAACGGACGATATTTTGGCGCAAAGAAAGAGTATTACCGTTCAATGGCAACTTTTCATACCCGCATCGATTTTACGACGAATATCCTGAATGTCATCGTACTTGCAGCAGGCGGCATTCTCATCATGAAAGGCAGAATGAATTTGGGGGATCTTATAGCCGCAAATCTGTTCGTAGCAGCCTTCCTGCAGCCTGTCCGCCGCCTGTCGAACTTTGTTGAACAATTTTCAACGGGAATTGCAGGATTCCGCCGGTTTACAGAAGTCATGCGGACACATGACGAGACGCCGGAAAAAGAAGGAGCTGCAGAACTCACAAGTGTCCGCGGCGATATCAGCTACAGCGATGTGAGTTTTTCGTATAACGAAGGTTCCCGCGTACTCAGCCGCGTATGTCTTAACGTACCAGCGGGAAAGACAATTGCACTCGTCGGTCCGAGCGGGAGCGGCAAAACAACACTCTGTCAGCTGCTGCCGCGATTTTACGAAATTACGTCAGGCTCAATCACAATCGACGGAACAGACATCCGCAGCGTTTCCGTTGCATCACTCCGCCGCCATATAGGCATTGTCCAGCAGGATGTATTTTTGTTCGCAGGTACTGTCCGGGAAAATATTGCTTACGGCAGAATCGGAGCATCGGAAGCAGAAATCATGGAAGCTGCAAAACGTGCGGAAATACACGAAGACATCATGAAAATGCCGGACGGGTATGATACGATTGTCGGAGAACGAGGCATAAAACTTTCGGGCGGCCAGAAACAGCGCATTTCGATTGCGCGTATATTCCTAAAGGATCCGCCTGTCCTTATTCTTGATGAAGCGACATCGGCTCTCGACACGGCGACAGAACTGAAAATCCAGAAATCGTTCGAGGAACTTGCAAAAGGGCGGACAACGTTTATTATTGCGCACCGGCTGTCTACCATACGGAATGCCGACTGTATTGCAGTGGTAAGCGACGAGGAGATTACGGAGACTGGCACACACGATGAACTCATGCGCACAGGCGGAACATACCGAAGCTTGTATGAAGCCCAGTTCGGCTCTTCTTCTGCTGTCTGACAGGTACCAGGTCTTGTATACCGGCAGTCACTGTCAGGGGGATACACAGGGGGATACACGGGGGGATACAGCGGTCTGCCGGTTCTTGTATGCTATGACAAATAACCTTTTAAAAGGAAACAGGACTTTTCCGTTTGCATGTTCATGGTATTCACGCTGCAACGCTCCTGCGACCTTTTCCAGAAAGGCCTTCTGCTGCTGATCGGACTCCATCCGTGCAAGATACGGCTTAAGGCCTGTTGACTCTATCATCGTTACAATATCACTGTGCGACTTCATTTCATGCATATAGTCAGTCTGCCACATTTCGATACTGCCAAAATCTTCCTGCAGAACATCGTAATAGTAACTGCCCTGATGAAATTCAAATATATCTGCCAGCGAAAACGAATCTCCGCTGCATACTTTGTGATATTCTTCATCGATAACCCGGGATACCGGCATATCCGCATATTCGGGTATCTGAAACGCAACTGCACCTGCAGGTAATACCAGCGATGCTAATCTCTTCATAAGTTTTTTATGGTCGAATATCCATTGAATGACCGCATTTGAAAAAACGACATCAAATTTCAAATCAGTATCCCATGTCATAATATCCTGCAGTTTCCATTCCATATCAGTATACGCAGTCAAGGCTTTTGCAATCATAGCTTCAGAAGAATCTATTCCGAGAATATGTGCCCGGCTCCACTTTTGACCGGCAAGAAACGTACTGTTTCCCGGCCCGCAGCCGTAGTCCAGCACAGATTTTACGTCCGCCACCGTTATCCGCGAGAGCAGATCCTTTGCAGGCTGATTTCTCTGTCCGCTGTACTGCAAATACAAATCCGGATTCCAGTCATTCATATATTAATTCCCCTTTAATAATTTATTTATACTTTATATGTTTAATATAATTAAAAATACAGCTACTGTAATCCCATGTCAAGAAAAGGGGGCTTCAGACAGACTTTTCATGCGTATTTGCACTGTGCTATAGTATCAGCATGATGCCTTCAGGGAAAGAAGCAGAACGCCTGTTAAAGGAGTCTGCCGAAATGAATCAGGGACCGTGGGAATCTCACTCAATTTTTGTCGGTACAAGCGCAATGAAAATCGCGGCCTGCTGTTCGGATATGGACACAGAAAGAGCTATGTGCCCGGGCTGCTGCATGACATCGGCAGACGGTAATACTGACTACACTTTAAACTGATTTATCTCATTGCCAATCTTCGTTATGGAGTCCCTGACTTTCCCTGCAATCTCTGACAAAGCCGCTTCCGTCGCGTTGATATTCGTTGCTCCTGCTGTCATTTCTTTCATACTGTCTTTTATAACAGTTGTAGCATCCTGTAAGCAGCGTATTTCTTCAAGAATCGCTTTATTCCCCGCAGACATTTCACGGGAGGCAGTACGGACTTCTACAGTGCTGTCGTTCATCAGCCGAAGGGAATCGCTGATCTGCTTTGAACCTTCCTGCTGCTCGCTCATGGCACTTTTTATCTGCTGCACCAGTTCGTCTGTCTCTTTTATCAGGTCGCTTACCAGGGAAAAACTGCTGCTGCTTTCTTTTGAGGCTTCTACGACGGAAATGATTGCCGCCTGAATTTTTTTCAGCTCCGAACCGATTGTTTTTGATTCTGCCGTAGACGTTTCCGAAAGTTTGCGGATTTCATCGGCGACAACGCTGAATCCGCTCCCGGCGCTGCCGGCATGCGCCGCCTCTATTGCGGCGTTCATTGCAAGCAGGTTAGTCTGGCTGGCTATGCTTGCAATCACTTTATTTGCATCCTGCAGCGTTTTCGATTGTGTTTCGATTTGCGCAATCCGCTCCGCAACGGACTTCTGGTGCTCAACTCCGGTACCTGCGTTTTCTTCAAGCTGCTCAAAAGATGCAGCCATTTTATCCATGGACTGGTTTACCGAAGAAATATTGCCTATCATTTCTTCAACTGCTGAACTTGCCTGGGTGACTCCCGCCGACTGATTTTCAATCATATGCTCAAGGCTGCTGATGTTTTCCGCAATTTCCGCAACGGCTGCAGACGTCTGTTCGACTGCCTGCGCCTGATTATTAACCTGACTGCCGGAGCTCTCAATATTTGCAAGTATTCCGGCAATTGAACCGGACGTCTCCCTGATGCGCAGCTGCAAATCCTTTTCAACATCCGAAAGACTTGTCTCTGATCCTTTTATATCAGATATGATAGACTGCAGTTTTCCCACGAATTTATTAAATCCTGAAACGAGGCTTCCGATTTCATCCTTTGCCCTGATTTCTATCCTGTTAGTCAGGTCTGCATTACCTTCCGCAATATTGTTTACAGACTTATCAACGGACAAAATGGGCCGCACTATCTGCCGGGCAACAAGCACCGCTATGACAAACGACAGCGCAACGCTGAATAACGCAAAAAACAAAATAATAAGTATATTTCTGGTTATAGACGTATACAGCTCTTTTTCGGGACCTACAGTTACAAGAACCCATCCGCTGTCATCAGAAATATTTCTTGCAGCAAAATATAAACCTTTCCCTGCATCTATTTTTGTAAAAACCGCTTCACTGGTTATCTTTGTCTGATACTTTGTAAGCCCATATTCTTCAAAGAAATTTTTATTCAAAATCTTACTCTGATCTTTATTAGTTATATATTTTCCATTTTTATCGAGCAGATATGATTTTCCGGATGGAGATAAAGCAACTTCTGAAATCATTTTTGTCAACCGTGAAAGCTGAATATCAAGCCCAATCACACCTTTAAACGAACCGTCAACAGTTACTCCATGAGCAACTGTTGCTACGAGTGATTTTGTCACCATATCCATATACGGGTCAGATATTGAAATATCGCTTTTCTGCTGACCGGCTTTAAACCATGCACGTATTGTCTGATCATAATCTGCAGGCGGTTCCCAGTGATCACTAGAATAGAAAAAACCGCCGTCCCTATACGGCTGTGTACCGGAATAATACAATTCTGAAAAAGTCGTTTCATTTTTAAGAATCTGTGCAAACATTTTTTCACACTCGTCGCGTGTTACAGTCTGAGTTTGTATATAATGATTCACAGATTTTACAATATTCTCCGGTTTACTCAAAAAAAGATTTACATCTGAACAAGCCTGTGTTACTGCTTTATCCGCATTTGCAGAAATATCTGCAAAAAGTTTTTTCGACTCAAAAGTGACCACGGGAATTGACACAAGCAGCACGGAAAAAAGAACTATCAGCATGTGACTTAATATAAGTTTTTGTTTAATACTTTTCATAATACCTCAAGGCACAAAATTATAGATAGAGAAGAGCAAAGAATATCAATTCATCTGCTTCTCACGGTTTTGACGTTTTGCGTCGTACATAGCATTATCCGCATATTGTACAAGCTCTTCAATACTTTTTCCGTTTTTTGGATACACTGCGGCACCTACAGCAGCAGATATGAGGACCGATCTGGAGCTTCCAATGTCTGCCGTAAACTGCAATGATGAAGATATCTTCTTAATTGCCTCGTCGTAATCATCAATTCTCTTTCTGTCGTGAAAAACAATAAAGAACTCGTCGCCGCCGTAACGGGCAACAATATCTTCAGGACCTGCACATGCCCTCATACGCGATGCCGTCTTCATAAGAACATTATCTCCGGCTGCATGTCCATACTCGTCGTTTATGTATTTAAAATTGTTCATATCAATAAAGCAGACGGCAACGCACAGTCCTTCGCGGGCGGCATAACGGATTTCCTGGTCAAACACGAACAGTGCGGTCTGTTTCGTATACAGCCCCGTAAGTTGATCGATACATGCAAGCTGCTTCAATTTTCTGTTACTGCGCCGGAGCTGCAGCATAAACAAAAAAGCTGCTGTTGCGAAAAAATCAAGCATCAGACAAAGCAACGATACGAGTACGATATGAAAAACATTCAACCATCCGGCAAGCGGTTCCAGGCTGAATGTCCACTTCGTATTCGCAATGGTAAAATCCCATTTTACAGGAAACGCCATCTTTTTCCCCGATGATGATGCAATAACAATTTTTGCTTCCATTCCTGCCGTCATTTCTGAAAGTTCATATGCATATCCCTGCCGCTGCAGTTCCGACAGCTGAAGCATATTAAGCAGCCGTGAAAGGTCTATCATGACGTTTACAAATCCCCAGAACTCGTCAGTATGGTTTTTAATTTTCAAAAAGACCGGAAGCCGGCCAATAAATCCTCTGCCGTCCTGAATCAGGCTGTACGGTCCTTCAAGAACAAGTTTACCGCTGCCGCTGGCTGCAAGAATTTCCGCTACCCCCTTTTCAGT
Source organism: Treponema sp. UBA1793 (assembly GCA_002314445.1). Classification (GTDB taxonomy): domain Bacteria; phylum Spirochaetota; class Spirochaetia; order Treponematales; family Treponemataceae; genus Treponema_D. The sequence continues at coordinate 23,371 of DCFX01000036.1, read as the reverse complement.
TTTTAATAAGTCGTATCCGATCGTTCCCGCATGTTCGTTCAATGGAACAATCTGTGTGACAACTCCGCCGGGCGCAAGCTGCAGATTTGATGCTGCCGGATAATATGCAAGCAGCCGGGACGCAACTTCCGGGAAATCAGCAATTTTTCCGCCGCCGCTTTGTACAAGCTCTTCAAGCGTATAATCAAGCAGGAGCGTATGTTCCATCATCTGCCGCATCTCTTCACCGTGAATAACTGCCAGATTCAATACCTGCGCCTGCCTGTCCCGCATGCTTATTCTAAACAGCTTAAAAATTCCCAAAGAGGATATTATTTCTATCATCACAAAAACGATAGAAGCCGCAACGATTTCACGGCGGCGGAACCTCTCTACAGCATATTTCATATAAATATTTTCAGGAGCCTTACCATTTGAAAAAAAGCACTTCATATTGTAGGGTTACTGTATACTGCACTTTTAAATTAAATTCCAGAGATAAAGGCAGGAACTTCTGATAATTACATTGCACCGGATAATCAGGATCACTAAAATAGCTCCTATGCCAAATACTGAATTAAAAACCATGGATATGACTTCCGGCGATATTACAGGATTAATAACTCGATTTTCGCTTCCCTTGCTCGCAGGAAACCTTTTTCAGCAATTGTACAATACAGTAGACAGTATCGTTGTCGGTAATTATGTAGGGAAAGAAGCTCTCGCTGCAATCGGTTCCACAACGAGCCTCATCAATACTCTTGTCGGTTTTTTTCTGGGACTTGCCGCCGGCGCAAGCGTCGTCATTTCCCAGTATTTCGGTGCCCACGACGTTCAGAATCTCCGGAAAACAGTTCACACTATGGTTGCAGGAACGCTTATTCTCGGCGTTATTTTTACCGTAGCAGGTATTTTCTTCTCCCCGTTTATGCTCCGGCTTATGGCAACACCAGACGATGTCATTTCCGACGCTGCAGTATATCTGCGCATTTATTTTGAAGGGGTACTGGCGCTCATGATATACAACACGGGAGCGGGTATCCTGCGCGCCGTCGGAGATTCAAAACGGCCACTGTACTTCTTAATCGTCTCGTCACTCATAAACGTTGTGCTTGACCTGCTGTTCGTCATCAAATTCCACTGGGGAATAGCGGGTGTCGCATATGCTACCATTATTTCCGAAGCAGTCTCTGCCGGTATGGTTATGTTTGTCCTTATGCACACGCAGGAATGTTATCAGCTGAAAATACATGAACTGAAGATTGATTCCGAGATACTTCGCAAAATTACAGTCATAGGCCTTCCTGCGGGGATTCAACAGGCTGTAACATATTTTTCAAACGTATTTGTGCAGGCATATATCAACAGTTTTGGTTCATCGTGCATGGCCGGCTGGGCATCCTATGGAAAAATAGATCAGTTCGCTTTTTTGCCGATGCAGAGTATTTCGCTTGCTTCCACGACATTCGTAGGACAAAATTTTGGTGCCGTCAATATAAAACGGGCTAAACGGGGGATAACTGTTTCCCTTGCATTGTCTGTGGTAATGACGGTACTCATTGTTATTCCAATGATGCTCTTTGCAACTCAGCTTGTAGGCATGTTCAACAGGGAACCGGATGTTCTTTATTACGGTACATTTTTCCTGCGTATCTGTTCCCCGTTTTATGTACTGTGCTGCATAAATCAGATTTATGCGGGGGCATTGCGCGGCCTGGGAGATGCGGCAGTCCCTATGGGCATTATGATCGGCTCTTTTGTTGTTTTCCGGCAGCTGTATCTGCTTGTCGTAACACATGTAACCAATTCATTTTGTCCCGTATCAATCGCCTACCCTGTAGGATGGGTCGTCTGCAGTATCATCATGTTTATTCACTACCGCCGCTATATCAGACGGTTTGAGTAATGGAAAATCCCTTCTGTTTTATTCGCGCAGAAGGGATTGCTGATTCCGTCCATCCTGTACGGGCCATGCCATATGAATTTTCGTTTGTCAATAATTTGTTAATAGTTCATGAATCCGTTCAAAAAGGATGTTCATTCCGTCTTTTTTCTATATACTCAAAAATCAAGACAAATTTTCAGTCCAATATACAAAGAGGAGGACTACTATGAAAAAATATGTTATTCTGGCAACCTTGGCAGCCGTATTCCTGTGCGGAATAAGTCCGGCAGAGGAAACAAAAAAAACGGCATTTGAATTTTCTGCAGTAACTGATTTTGCATGGTACCAGAAAACCGGTTATATTTCCGGCAGTACCCATTATGCCCCTTTTACCGGCTGGTATGACGGAATTCAGGCACAAACGACACTTAATGCTTCGTATAAAATTCCAGTTGCCATTCCGCTGCTGCCAAAGTCGAATCCTCTTTTTGAGGGTAATAATGTTACGTTTGCAGGGGCACTTGAAATTTCACCTGTCTCGATTATGCCAAAACTTTCCGTTTCGTTTACACCTGCAGCCTTTCTCTCTTTCTCCGCAGGGACAATGGCGGGAACCGGCTGGGAATTCCTGGGTTCACAGGGAATGGCGGAATATAACGCGTCTGAAAAAAAATACGACAACCTGACACCGTTTAAATCGTGGTACTTATGCGAATGGGTGAGCGGAACGTTTATGTTCGATACTGCGGCTCTCTGGCCTGGAGACTGGCATCACATTGTCATGGTTGCAAATTATGAAGTGGATTATAAAAATCTTACCGGAACATCAAGTACCGTCTGGGACTGGCAGACAACAAAAAACTGCGCAGACGGCTGGCAGTATGATCAGTATTATCTGCTTGGCTATCAAATGCCTTCTATTATATCACTCGCAGGGGTAAGCGCAGAACTGTACGGCCACTACAATGCAGCCGATTACGGGGAGCTTGCAGATTCGTTCGGCGGGGACTTCATGACAATTGAAGTCTGCCCGCTTATGCAGCTCACGTTCTCGCCGCATGACAGCCTGTTTGTCATTTTCAATTTCAAGGCCCGCCGCAGCTTTGCAGAAGAGCACGCAGAGGAAGATGAAGAACCGCTGCTGACATATACCGGGCGTGAGTGGTATTTTCAGCGCATTGCCTTCCGCTGGACTCATACGTTCTGAGCGAATATCAAAAATCTGCCTGCAGGTACACCATATAGCGTACTCAACAATAACGTAGTATAATTATATTACGTTATGAAAAATCTCCGTGTATTAATAGTCGATGATGAAAGCCGCATAGCTCAATTGATTTCAAAATTAATACACTGGAAAGAGAACGGACTTGTACCGGCAGGAATCTATCTTGACGGGCAGCAGGCCTATGAACAGATTTCTTCCGGCAATGCGGATATCGTAATTACTGATATCCGTATGCCTGTCATGGACGGGCTTGAACTTATCAGACGGTCGCATGAACTGCATCAAAATTCCGTACATTTTATCGTAATAAGCGGATACCGGGAATTTGAATATGCCCATACAGCCCTTAAATACGGTGTAGAAGACTATCTCCTGAAACCCGTAAATGAGAACGAATTAAACGCAACACTAAAAAGACTCAGTACCGCATACTCAACGGAACAGGAACGGATAAAAAAGGCCGAAAACGACGAGCAGGTAAAAAAGGAACTTCTTTCGCAGAGAGCGGCGGCTTTTCTTGTACAGAAAGGTACGCTCTCGTCTCTTGCAGATTTTAACAGGGAGTATTCTCTCTGTCTTGAAGATACCTTTTATCTAGCGTTGTCTCTCCGTCTTGACCGCCATACGGCAGTTGAAACGGATGCCACACAGGACCGCTTTATTATCCAGAATATTATACGGATAATGACGGAAAAATTTTCAGCTGTCGTCAAAAATCAGCTGCATACGTCAACCGATGCCGGCACAATCTATTTCATATTGAATTATAAGACAGGCAGCTGCGCGGAATCTGTGCTTCCTGATATATTCAACGAACTCAAGGAATATGTATATGCATTCTCTCAATATGAACTTACACTAGCCTTCGGAGGAGAAGAACAGTTTGCAGACGTTACCAGAAGTATCTGCAAAGCTGAAGAAGGCATTCACGAAAGAATTGTTTTTGGAACGGGTAAAATAATCAGCCCGCATGATCTTGAAATAAAGCACGATGCGCTCCTCGAAGAAGACATACTTGATACAATCAGATTAAAAACGGCAAATGCAGTACAATCGCTTTCTTCACCGCAGCTTTCCCGCCTTATTGAAACAGTGTTTTCGGGCATAAAAGAAAAGAAATTATACAATGCGGACGCCTACTACGAGACAGCTTGTATGTTTGTCCGTTTCGTATACGACCAGATGTCGGTGTCCTCCCGTGAGGAACAGCAGCTGAACGATGAAATTCACTCATGTTATTCAGTCGCCGACTTGTCACTGCTGCTCAGAACGCGTCTGTGCGCAAAACTTGACGAACTGCGGGTACAGAAACAATCGCAGGCAGAACGGCCGATACGTTTTGCGAGGGAATATGTTGAAACGCACTATGCGGAAAAAATCACTCTTGAAAATGTCGCCGGAATCCTGAAATTAAATTCCAGTTATTTTTCAACATTGTTCAAAAAAGAGACAGGCAGCAATTTTCTGGAATATATTACAGAAGTACGGATTGAAAAAGCAAAAAACCTGCTCATCTCGACAAATGATACAATGGCCGGCATAGCAGAAAAAGTCGGATATACTGATGCGCGTTATTTCAGTCAGTGTTTTGAGAAAGTCGCAGGTCTTAAACCTTCTGTATACAGAAGGCTGTATTCATGAAACTGCCGAAACATTTTTTCACAAGGAAAAAAAGAATTTCAGCACTTCTTGAATCCGCTTCCCTGGATGAACTGGTACAATCTGAGGAATGGCACCAGTTCCCGATGCACACGGAACTGGAACGCTGTATCTCCCGTCTCGTCGCAGAAGAAACGAAAGAAAAAGCAGCGCAGGTTGACGAACAGCAGCTCCGCCTTATAGCGCTTCAGAGCCAGATCAACTCCCACTTTCTGTATAATACGCTGGAATGTATCCGCGGCCAGGCACTTATCGACGACAATAGAAGTATTGCAGATATGCTGGAAGCGCTCAGCACGTTTTTCAGATACAGTACGAGCCGGAGGGAAAGCGTAGTTACGTTTCAGGACGAGCTGCTTAATACCCAGAATTATATGAAAATACAGCAGTACCGATTCGACAACCGCTTTTCACTTGAAATACAAACCGGTAATCCCTCCGCCGGCAGCTGTTTCGTTCCCAAACTGCTGCTCCAGCCGATTATTGAAAATGCCGTACTGCATGCGTTTGAAGACCGCAGACAGGGACAGATAACTCTGTCTGCAGACATAGCAAAAGATTTGTTCGTCATAACAATTTCCGACGACGGCAGAGGTATGGACGAAAGTACGCTTGAACTGCTAAGAAAACATATTCAGGGAACGACAGATGATAATGGCGAAAAGAAAACGGGAATTGCACTTGCAAACGTACAGAAACGCATTCATATGTTGTTCGGTGCCGCATACGGAATATCGGTATACAGTACAGTCGGACTCGGTACCGATGTAGAAATAACGCTGCCGTGTGTGTTCAGTAAAGGATGAACGCATGAAGGAATCTATATTTTATCTTCATGATATATCTCTTTCTTATGGAAAAAATACAGACGCCCATGATATATGTCTTTCGCTGAACAAAGGAGAAGTCGTTTCCTTTTACGGCCTGGGCGTCGCGGGTCATCATGCTCTCACTGATTTTCTGGGCGGCAGTTGCCATCTGACTTCAGGAACGGCTGTTGTAAATCAGACAGCGATAACGGGCGATATGCTTTTTCCCGCCTTTGAATACGGCATCTTCCGTATTGAACCGTTCAGCCAGCCGGAAAACTCGCTGTCCGTCCTGGAATTTTTATTTCTGGTAAGGCCCGAAAAATATATACTCCGGTTCTGGAACGAAAAAAAACTGATACGGCGGACGCAGGAAATTTTTGAGACGGTCGGCCTCCATTGCCATGTCCATACAAAACTTGGAGAATTTTCGCCGGTGGAATATTTCCAGCTGCAATGCGCAAAAGCCGTCGACATGCACATGTCCGTAGTTCTGTTTTCAGAAGATATTTCCGGCTTTCCTGATGCAGACATCAAAAAGTTCAATAAGACTCTTTCTATGCTGAAGAAGAGAGGTGTTTCTGCCGTTATCTGTTCCGATTCGCTGCCGGAAGAATTGCCGTGTTCCGACAGCGTATATTTATTCCGCGATGGGACTATCGTAAAAAAGTTGAGGGCAGAACAATATGACAGGGAGACGGCACTTGCCTACGTAAAATCGGCGGATATACCTTTCAGAGGTACGATACCCGGAAAAGGAATTCCTGTCTTTTCCTTTTCCGGCTTGACTGAAAAAGAAGAGAAAAAACTGAAATTTTCAGTATACAGTTCTGAAGCCGTCAATCTCGTAGACTACAGCTTTCCCGGCCGGGAAAAAATTTTCAAATCGCTCGTCGGCGAAATATACAATCCTGTATTAAAGATACAGATAGGCCGAGAAACAGTCCGTCCGGTCAAATATCAAACATTGCTGAAAAAAAAGGTTGCCGCTGTAAGAAATTTCTGTGAAGAAAACAGCGGATTCCCGAAGCTCACTGTTGAAGATAATATGGTCATACCTTCGCTCAAAAAAATACGGAGGTACGGCTTATTCGTAACAGACAAGGCAGGAAAAGCCCTTTATCGCCAGCTGAAAAATCAGTATCCTGATTTTCCGGAGCACACAGCCGACTGCTCGCTGGCAGAACGAATCATTATCCAGATGGAAAGCTTTCTGGTATTCGGCCCTGAAGTACTGATTATGCTCGATCCATTTTTTCAGCTTGATGCAAACTGTCGGAATATTGTCAGTGATTATATAAAAAAATTCATAAAACGGGGTGCTGCCGTACTGCTTATTTCGCCGGGCGGCAGCGTATACAATGAAATCTGTTCGCGGACAATTCAGATTGCATAACAGGAGTACTATGAAAATAAGGAACAGCAGCACTACCATATTTTCTGCAGTCTCGTTTACCGCCATTCTCCTTTTTTTCTTCTTTTTCAGCGGACCGGTATTGAGCGTATCATTATACAAAGTATATCTGGAGCAGGCTTCCGTTATCTGCTTCGCGATACTTGGCTCAATCATCATGTATGCGGCAAGCGGACTGAATCTCGCATCAGGCGGCCAGATATATATGGGAATGCTCGTTTTTTCTTTTTGTCTGAATTCCGGCCGTCCCAGCCTTCCGGCAGCCATTCTGCTGCTGATTGTCTTCAGCGGTTTGCTCGCCGTCATTCACCAGTTTTTCAGTACCGTTCTCGGAGTCAACACCATTATTTACACGCTGGCACTGCAGGTCATACTCTGCGGAATTGGCAACCTGATTCTTCCGCATCTGGTGTCGAATAACAAAATCTATGTCAGTATCTCGCTTGAAAACAGCGTATGGGGAATTCCCCTGTGGCTCATTATATGGATAAGCGTCATGCTCTGCTTTTCAGCATATCTGCATTTTACCACTGCAGGACGCTCTTTTACGATTGCGCAGGTTCTTGCCGGTTTCCAGGACACCGGTTCTTTATACAAAAAAATCTGCGGAATATCCTTTTTTGCAGGTTCTCTGCTGTTTTCGTTCTCGTCAGTATTCCTTTTTTCCAAGATGCACGGGTATCCGGTGCAAATCTCTTCAGATTATTCATACGATATACTGGCCGGCATGTTCCTCGGCGGATGTGATTTCCGGCATATGGTGCGTACAGCCTGTATCGGCAGCATTGCTATAGTTCTGCTAAATGCTGTTCTCCTTTTTACGGGGCTGTCCATTCCCATGGAATCGCTGATAAAAGCTGCCGTTATCTTCATAGGATGCTACCTTTTACAGAAAAAATCTTAAGATTGTCACACCTAATATAAATTTGACCGCATTGCGGTATGAACAGCCTGATTTATACTGAAAGTGTCCGGGTATGAAAGGTTCAGCCCGTTCGACAGGAGGCTAATTATGATGAAAAGATTTATGTGCGGTATTCTGGCACTCATCGCATCAACGACAATGCTCTTCGCATTCGGAAGCGGGGCGAAACGCGAGAAAAAGGTAAAAATCGGATTTCTCGCACCAACACTGCAGACTGAGTTCTTTATTTCAATCGATGACGGATTAAAGGCCGGTACAAAGGCCCGTGGCTGGGATTATGTTTCTGTCAGCTTCGACAATGATTCAAGCAAAGCCGTTACCGCAATCGAAAACATGGTCACAGGTCAGTGCAGCATTATCATTGCAATGGTTTCTGACAGTTCATGCGATGCAGCGCTCAAAGTCGCACAGAAGGAAGGCGTAAAAATCATGGAATGCGGCGTCCAGACTTCTGTATATGATATCTGCCTTAATACCGACCAGCGTGATATAGGAATGCAGATTGGTGCAATGGCATCAGACTGGATTAACAGCAAACTTTCCGGCAAGGCAAACATTGTCGTCTATACGACATACCAGAATCAGGACATGCAGAGACGCGGAGATGGAATTATTGATTCCATAAAGAAGCACAGCCCGAATTCAAAGATTCTTGAGGTAGTCGATATCGGTAAAGACGTCGTAGGAGCAGGAACTTCCACAACGGAAAACATGCTTCAGAAATATCCAAACCTCAACGTGATTGCCTGCTACGGAGACGCTGCTGCTGTTGAATCAATGGAAGCGGTAAAAGCTGCCGGCGTTCCGGCTGACAAATTCGGCATTTTCTCGTGCGACGGCACGGAACGCGCGCTTAAAGGAATCGCAACAGGCTCCGTTCAGCGCGGTACCGTTCAATTTGCTCCGGTTGCGCCGCAGATGCTTGAATACTGCGAACGCGTTCTCAAAGGAGAAAAATTTGCACAGGTTGTCATGATGGAAACACATAATATCACTGCAGCAAATATTTCACAGTTCTACACTGTTAAATAATCAGAATCATTTATCATGGAGGTAAACCGTATTATTCCGTTTACCTCCGTCCTACAGGGGAATAAAAGCATGACCGATACACTTCTGGCAGTAAAAGACATAGTAAAAACATATCCCGGTGTCATTGCCATTGACAACCTTTCATTCGATTTGAAAAAAGGTGAAGTTCATGCACTCATTGGAGAAAACGGAGCAGGTAAATCTACTCTTATAAAGATTCTTTCCGGTGCAATAGTCCCTGATTCAGGAACTATTACAATAGAAGGAAAAGATTATACTGCAATGACGCCGAAACTCGCAAAATCAATCGGTATTGAAGTAATTTATCAGGAATTTACGCTGATCCCGGGAATAAGCGCAGCAGAAAATATCTTTCTCGGGGAAAAAACAAAACCGGGCATTTTTGTCGATATAAAAGAACGCGAAGCACGTGCACGGAAAATATTCGAAGGCATGCACGTCGATATTGACGTTTCAAAACCGGTGCGTTCTCTGTCTCCCGCATATCAGCAGATTGTTGAAATAGCAAAGGCAATAAGTAAAAATCTGAAAATTTTGATAATGGACGAACCGACCGCACCGCTTATGGTCAGCGAAGTGCAGACGTTGTTTTCAATCGTAAAAGACCTGAAAAAACGCGGTGTCACAATTATCTACATATCGCATCGTCTGGAAGAATTATTCGAAATAGCAGACCGCATAACTGTTATGCGCGACGGCTGCTATGTCGGAACGGAAAACATTGCAGACGTAACACGTGAAAAACTTATTTCGATGATGGTTGGACGGACTGTTTCGGAAAATTATCCTCAGCGGAAAACCTCAATCGGAAAGGAAATTTTCCGTGTCGAACACTTGAGTGGAAACGGCGATTACGATATTTCGTTCAACCTTCATCAGGGCGAAATACTCGGATTCGCGGGACTCGTTGGAGCAGGCAGAACGGAACTGATGCGCGTTATCTACGGTGCAAATGCCTGCGATGAAGGAAAAATATTCCTCGAAAATAAGGAATTGAAAATCAGGAATTGCAGCGACGCAATACGAAACGGCATCGGATACATTCCGGAAGACCGCAAAACGCAGGGAGCCTTTCTCCGCATGTCTATCAAATGGAATATAGCAATGAATAATCTGCGTCATTTGTCACACGGCATTTTCCTGAATAATACGGCGGAACAGGAATCTGCAGAAAAGTACTGCAAACTGTTCGAAATAAAAACACCCGGAATAGACCAGCAGGTCATGAATCTAAGCGGCGGAAACCAGCAGAAAGTTGTAATAGCAAAGACGATTGCAGCGTCAAAAAAAGTAATTATTTTCGACGAACCGACGCGTGGTATAGACGTTAAGGCGAAACAGGAAATCTACGCGCTGATGAACAATCTTGTCCGGGACGGCAACGCAATTATTATGATTTCTTCCGACATGCCGGAACTGCTTGGTATGTCAGACCGGATTGCAGTTATCTATGAGGGCCGTAAAAACGGCGAAGTAATGAAAACAGAATTTGATCAGAATTATATTCTTGATCTTGCTTCAGGAGGTAAAGCACATGAAAAAGCAGAATAATAAACGATGGATAGATTATTACAAGCAGTTCGGTATTTATTTGTTTCTGGCAGCAGTATTTATTTTTTTTGCCGTAACAACGCCGAATTTCGTTTCGTATAAAAACATAATAAACATCCTGCGCCAGGTATCGATGTTCGGCATCGTCGTCATAGGCGTCGCATTCGTCATGATCGGCGGAGGCATGGACTTGTCAGTCGGAGGAGAACTCGCTGTTGTAGGCATGGTGCTCGGATATCTGATGGTTAACCTGCATCTTCCGGTTGCAGTGGCAATAGTGCTGGGCATCATTCTCGGCTGTCTGTTCGGAGTCATAAACGGACTTGTTTCAATAAAACTTAACATAGCCCCGATTATCGTTACGCTTGCCACAATGCTTGTGCTGCAGGGTATCGCTTATCTGATTACCGGCGGTTATCCTATAACGGGAATGCCCGACAAATTCGTCGTATTCGGACAGGGTTATGTTGGAGTCATACCTGTTCCGGTCATTATATTCATTCTGTTCATCGTGTTCGGCTGGGTTGTAATGAACAAAACGTATCTTGGCCGGTACATTTATGCGCTCGGAGGCAATAAGGAAGCAGCCCGCCTCGCAGGCATCAATGTGAACAGACTTACCGTCGCGGTCTATACGTTCTCAGGTTTTGCAGCCAGTATAGCGGCAATCATCATGGTAGGACGGACAAACGCATCGCAGCCCGGAGCCGGAAGCAGTTATCCTTTTGACTGTATGACGGCAGCCTGTCTCGGCGGAATAAGCATCCAGGGAGGCGAAGGAAAAATAAGCGGTGTCGTAGTCGGCGTTCTCATTCTCGGCATTCTCGACAACGGGCTCGTTCTCCTGGGTGTAAACACCAATTTCCAAAGCGTCATAAAGGGTGCGATTCTGCTTCTGGCAGTTGCAATTGACTGTTATAAAGCAAAAACAAAACGCATCGCAAAATAATGCGCAGCCTCACAGGAGAGTGAATTATGAAAACAAAAGCTTTACCGTTTTATGAATTCAATGAAGGAATATATGAAATAGACGAATTCGACTGCGCTTCAATTTTCGTAATCGTCGGGACTGAACGTGCGCTCGTACTCGATACGGGGACAGGCATCGGGGATTTGCGGTGGGTTATAGAAAACCGCATTACGGACAAACCGTACGATGTAGTTCTTTCCCACAATCACGGCGACCATACCGGGGGCGCAGGATTTTTCGATACAGTCTGGATTCACGAAAAGGATTCGGACTGGGATGTTCCGGGGACAGCACCTTCTCTTGAATTCCGCAGAAAGTATGCAGAACTTATCCGGCAGAGGGAACATAAATATTACCGGTATACACCCGATAACGATATACTCCCCTGGCCAAAAGAACCGCAGAAAAAAATACTGAAGGACGGAACTTCGTTTTATCTGGGTGGACGTACCGTTACGTTTTATCACTGTCCAGGTCATACGGACGGCGAATGTGTCGCAATAGATAATCTGACTCGCACACTGCTTATTGCGGACGCATGCAATAATAACCTGCTGCTTGGCAGCGTATCTGAAAACAATGTACAGGAGATTATCCATAAGGCAGAAGAAAGTCTCAACAGGATTGTATCGATGCATGATCTGTACGGTGATATATACAACTCACACCACGATTTCCGCGGTTTCGGTCAGCCGCTGGCCCCTGAAGTGCTCACCGACGTTCTGGGATGTTTAACCGATTTGTATGAACAGAAAGCTCAGTTTGCAACAGTTCCCGACGCGCTTTCAACTGCGGGAGGCACTAAAACTGTAGCAGTACGCAACAGCATACAAATCTCTTTCATGAACGAAAATATCAGGTATTACTGATATTTGTAAACGGTCAGCAGGGCACATCAAAGTATAGGATTGACAAGAAATAAAAAAACTGGTACTACCGAGTCTGTACAGGAACGTTGAAAATTATCGTTTTAATGGTAATTTTCAACGTTTTTTTATTTTTTCCAACAGGAAGCATCATGAGCATATTTGATATTCTTGGTCCCGTCATGGTCGGTCCCTCAAGTTCGCATACGGCAGGAGCAGTACGTATAGGACTAATGGCACGGCTGCTGCTGAAAGAAAGGCCGGTATATGCAGATATAGGTTTCTGCGGCTCTTTTGCAGCAACATACCGCGGTCACGGTACCGACCGGGCCATTGCTGCAGGACTGCTCGGTATGCAGCCTGACGACACCCGCATTCCTACCAGTCTCCTGATTGCACAGGAGCAGGGGCTGAAAATTTTCTTCTCCAAACTGGATTTGCAGGATGCGCATCCTAATACAGTAGTACTCACGCTGCTTGGCACAGAGGGAAAAAGGATTGTTGTACAGGCATCTTCAATCGGCGGCGGCAGAATCATGATAAATAAAATTGACGGCATTGATGTCAATTTCAATGCAGAAATGCCGACGCTTATTGTCCACAATTCCGATCAGCCGGGACATGTTGCCCATGTTACGACGCTGCTTTATAAAAACAGAATAAACATCGCAACCATGCAGTTGTACCGGAATGAACGCGGCGGTTATGCCGTAATGGTGCTGGAAGTGGATCAGAGCATACCTTCCCTAATCGTAAACAAAATTCAAAAGCTGGACGGTGTAATAAAAGTAACGTACATAAACGGAGGTACGGAAGATGTCATTTGAATCGCTTGCGTCGCTTGTGAACACCTGCGAAAAAGAGAATAAACAGTTCTGGCAGGTAGTCCGTGATGCGGACAAAAGACAAAGCGACATGACAGACGAACAGGAATTTGAAAAAATGCATACAATGTGGTCGGCTATGCTTTCTGCCGCCGATTCGTATGAAGGCGATCTGCGTTCGGCAAGCAACTTGTCGGGCGGAGACGGCGGAAAGTTCGCAGAATATGTAAAGAACGGTACCTCTGTATGCGGAGATTTTTTAGGCGATGTCACAGCATGTGCACTACAAATGGCAGAATCTAATGCATGCATGAAGCGCATTGTCGCCGCACCCACAGCAGGATCCTGCGGTGTACTTCCCGCCGTACTGGTGCCTCTGTACCGCCGGAAAAAATACACGGAAGATGAAATTATCCGAGGCTTGTTTGTAGCTGCAGGAATCGGCCAGGTAATCGCAAAACGCGCATCCATCTCAGGAGCAGAAGGCGGCTGCCAGGCAGAAATAGGAGCCGCATCAGCAATGGCAGCGGGTACACTTGTTTATCTGTTTAAAGGAACCCCGGCACAAATCTCATATGCTGCAGGATTCGCGCTCCAGAATCTGCTCGGCCTTGTCTGTGACCCCGTTGCAGGGCTGGTAGAAGTTCCGTGCATCAAGCGGAATGTAACAGGCGCGCTCAATGCCTGTTCAAGTGCAGATATTGCACTGGCAGGTATTGCCCCTGTAATTCCTGCAGACGAAGTCATAGATGCAATGAAACAGATAGGAAATATGATAGATTCCTCCCTCAGGGAAACAGGACAGGGCGGTCTTGCCGCCACACAGACAGGAAAGCAGATTGCACAGAAACTGACTGCAAGTTGAAACAGAACTCCGTTTTCCGTTACTTTTCCCAGATAATCCTCCTGACAAGATCCATAATATCCCCGTCGTACTGAAAATCGCCGTGCACGAGCAGTACGGTAATCCCATGAACCAGTCCCCACAGTTTAAGCGCAAGAATATCCGTATCTATATCAGCTTCGGAATTTTCCTGTTGTTTTTCAGCTGCATACCTGCGGATAGTCTTATAGAATACCGTTTCCTTCATCGGGCAGCAGCTACCGGAATCAAGAAATACACTCTTATCAAAATCGCTTAAAAATGCGAGGCGCAGGTATACCGGATTTTTGAGAAAAAAACTGATATAGGTATATCCCATCTCGTCAATCTGAGCAGCAGTATTGTCAGGATGGGCAGCAACAGCAGCCTTCAGGCTGTCGTTGAACTGCCGGTCAATTTTAGCCGCTATTCCAGAGAGCAACTCTTCTTTACTTTTAAAATGCCGGTATGGAGCCGTATGACTGACCCCGCATGCTTTTGCAACATTACGCAGGGAAAATTTTTCGTATCCGTCCGCATCAAGTAATTTAATACCTGCGTCAATAAGTTCTTCCCGTAAATCTTCGTGATGATATGTTTTTTCACCCATGAGCAAATTCCTTCTGCTATAGTATACATCATTATGTTGACACCGGAAACATAATGATGTATATTTTCTATGTTGTCAATGTAAACATTAGAGGTAAATATAATGAAAGCATTAATTCTGACTGACAGTGACTACAAAACTGCAGTTTATAATTCACTGTACACACAGATTATCCCGATACTGGAACAGAAAGGATACAGCGTTACAGTAAGAGAAGCCGGCAGGACTCTGAATGCCTGCACCGGCTGTTTTGGCTGCTGGGTTAAGACACCAGGTGAATGTGTTATGCAGGACACTATGGCTGAAATTAACAGGTTGTATATAAACAGCGATGTAGTCGTATTTCTGAGTCCTGTCATTTTCGGACAGCAAAGCGCAAACATGAAAAACATATTTGACAGACTTTTGCCGCGTCTTCTTCCGTTTTTTATCCGTAAAGCGGACGGTTCTACAGGTCATCCGCTCCGGTATGATAAAGAACCGGAACAGTTCATTATCGGGTACGGCAGCAATCTTGAAGAAGCAGATATACAACTTTTTAAAAACATCACCATAAAACACAGGCCGGGCATTGCAGTCACTGTCTATCAGGGCTTGTCAGACAGCGAAAATGTAGCCGCTCTGTTCTCAAAGTCCTGCCCTGCACAAAACAGTGAACCGGACAAAAACAATATCCTGACGCAGTATGAAAAATCGTCTCTGAATACGCAGCGGAATGATTCTCCGGTATTTTCAGAAACTCAGAGAAAATGCCCAGAGATAAAAAAAGTCGTGTTCATAAACGGAAGTCCGCGCATTCATGGTCAGACAGCGTCAGGATCGTTTATAGCACGTGCAGAAAAGCTGTTCAACGATTCAAAATTTGAAAAGGAAGTCATCAATGTACGAAAAGTGATGCAGCATGAACCGGAAGCGGCTTTTGAAAAAATAAGAAATGCCGATGCAGTCGTTTTTGCCTTTCCGTTGTACATTTACTGCCTCCCCGGCCTGCTCATACGGTTCCTTCAGGAGTATGAAACATTCCTGAAAAATTCAAACAGGAAGCAGAACGCGGCAAATGTTTACGCCGTCGTAAACTGCGGGTTCCCCGAACCGTATATCAACGAAGAAGCAGCCGACGTCATCAAATCTTTCTGCAGGCAGACCGGTATGAAATTCCGTTCCAGCGTGCTTGTCGGCGGAGGCGTTATGATTTCCAAAGCAGGAAAAGCCCCTCCGGTAAAGAAAGTATTAAAAGAAATGGATGCAGCCTTTTCTGCTGCTGCAGAAGATATGCAAATAAACCCTGTCCAGCCGCCTGAAGATACACAAATAAAAATCGGCTTCCCGGACAAGCTGTTTTTCTTTGTTGGCGGTATAAACTGGAAGATGCAGGCGAAACACAACGGACTGAAAGTAAAAGATATATACCGCCGCCCATACTAACCTTAAGGGAATTTCTCTATAGAAAAATTGCTGCCTTTTGCCATTTTGACTATCTTCTTGAGCCGGGCTAATTCCTCAGACAACAAATGAATGTCAGAAAAATGACCGGCGGCATCATATACTCCCGCTATCGAAAGAGATATAAGCGGAAAATCTTCTATAAAACCGCTGCGGTTTTCCGCCGTGATAAATCCTTTTTTTAAATCCTCTCCGGTATAATAGCCGGAAAGGCTCCCTATAAATTTCTGTATAACAGCACTGCAGTACTCTTCCTGATTTTCTGTCGTAAGGACTGCTACAAAATCATCGCCGCCGACATGGCCTGCAAACTGATCGACGGGCAGACATTCAGTCATGGTATGAGCAAGTTGTTTTATCACCTCGTCACCTTTTTCAAAACCGTATACGTCGTTATATGCCTTGAACTGATTTATATCTATATATAACACGCAGTACGGTATACCTGAAGAAACACAACGTGTAAGCATTTCTTCTATAATAATATTTCCCGGAAGCCCTGTAAGCGGATTCTGACTGCGGGCATGTGCTATTTGTATCTCTGTAGATTTCAGAAGCAGGTCGCGTACGGTAACGGTTCCATAATATCCTGCATTTCTTGTAACAACAATAAAGTCATATAGTTTTTCCATACTCCGCTGCATGGCAAGTTCGGAGACTTTATTAACCGGTGTGCTGTAGTCGGCAGAAAGAAAGTTGCGGTCCATAATCGTAGAAACAGGTTTCTTCTGGTGGAGCATAAAACCGTACCGTCCGCTCATGTGCATTGTCAGACTGTTGCGTGTGATAATTCCAAGAACATGAGTGTCCTGGACTACACAGAAACCGAAGCAGTCGGGATCGTTTTTAATCATTTCATATACTGTTTCTACCTGTATTTCCGGCTCAAGAGTTTTTGAAGCTGTACATAAATGGGCAATATACACTTCCGTAAGCAGCCCGTTTATATGATTCTTTCTCCGGTTTGTTTCTACAATAAAATCATATGCCTGAGACCGGAGCACATCAAAGCGCTCTGACGGTTCCTGAATAAAGCTTCCCTGGGCATATGACACTCCCAAATCTATGAGAGTTGCCACATCTTTTTGTGTTTCAACGCCTTCAGCTATAACGTAAATGCCTGCTGTATGGCAGAATTCGGTAACACTTTTTACAAATGCATGCGCGAGGGTATCGGTTTCCGCTTTCCGGACCAGGGAAGAGGCAAGCTTTACATACTGCGGATGAAATTCGGAAAGAAACCCGAGCGGATATAAAGAATCCGCATCGTCAATCACAACTGCAAGATGCCGTATTCCTGTATGCGGAATACGTGACGAATGTATTTCAAAAACGACTCTGTCTGCAGCCCCGCCTTTGAGAAACCGATTGTCGGCACACATTTTGTATGGTAACAGAAAAAAAAGTATGCGTTCATCTGCAGAAGTCATATAACGGAAAACAGCATCAAGTGCAAACAGTCCTACGCATTTCTTCTTCCTGGAGGAACAGCGCTGTATTTCATGACCGATAATACTGCCGTCCCGAAGAGAAACGACAGGCTGGAATACATACCGGACATCGTCATCTTTTTTTGTATCTTCCGCTGATATTTTATGGATATGCCTGTTCGCCATGCAGTACTCCATTGCCAGCTTCAACACTGGCACATCTATATAAACATCTTCGTATTAAAACTATATGAGTTTTTCTATAAATATTCAGCCCCGCACCATCAGCAGAGGGACGTTTACCGCATGCTTCAAATAGTCGGAGACGCTTCCCAACAGCATATCCTGAAACAGCTTATGCCCGTGAGTCGCCATAGCTACCAGATCATATGTTCCTGCGGTAATATGACGGACAAGTTCCGCTTCCGGCTCACCACTCAAAAAAAGCGGTTCGGCTTTAACCGACGCCGCAGCAAACTGACGGACACGATCCGTCATGTATTCACCGCTTTTTTCCCGGAGCGCACGATCCTGGTCAAGCGTGTGAGAATGGATAACATGAACAAGCGTCACTCTGACCCCTCCACCGGAAGCTATGCGGAGAACTTCGTTCACTACGGCATCGTCGACAGGTGAACAGTCAAGAAGCACCAGAATATTTGAAAAAGGACACATCAGGCATTTCCTCCTGTAATCGTAGCATAAAGCAGATATACATTCAGAACAATGACAAGCGTCGAAATAAGCAGCGCCAGAATGAACTCTGTATTTCTGCTGGCAAACTGCCCCATAAGGCGCTTGCGGCGGCAGAGAATAAGCAGCGGTATCAGTGTAAACGGAAGCTGTATGCTCAGAACAACCTGGCTCAGAATGAGAATTTTATATGTATCGACACCGATTACAATCAGAATAAAAGAAGGAATTGCCGTTATAAAGGTTGATATCCGGTAGAGCAGCGTCTTCGGATCTTCCGGCTGGCCAAGGAATCCTGTTATTACGTTTACTTCCGCCATTGACGAGGTGACAGATGAACTGACGCCGGAAAATACGAGTGCAAACGCAAATAAAAAAGCGGCAAGCGGGCCAGCAAGCGGCACGAGCGTTTTTGAAGCATCCTCAATACTTGTTACAATAACGCCGCCTGTATGGAAAACACGGGCAGCGACAATAATCATCGCCGCATTTACAAGAAGACCAAGCCCCATCGCAGAAAGCGTATCGATGCGTTCATATTTCAACAAAGAACGTTTTTTTTCGTCCGTAATACCCCAGTCGCGTGAATGAATCACATTGGAATGCAGAAATATATTGTGCGGCATAACGACGGCGCCGAGTATGCCCATAGCAATGTAAATACTTTTCCTGCTGAGACGGGGAATTACAAGGGCAGGCAGCACTGCACCCCAGTCAGGCCTGACAATAACCAGCTCTGCAACATAGCACAGCGAAATGATGCCAAGGAATGCCATAATGATGCGTTCAAGCCGGTGGTAGCGCTGGCTTATAATAAGAAAAACTTCCAGAAATACCGTAACAAGGGCTCCTGCCCACAACGGCATGTGAAACAGCAGGCGGAATCCGATTGCCCCGCCCAAAAGCTCTGCTACGTCAGTAGCGACACAGGCTGCAACGACGGTCACGCCTATAACTGACGCGGCAGGCTTCGGAAAACCTTCGCGGATATTACATGCAAGCGATTTTCCGGTTGCAATACCAAGTTTTGCAGCCATACTTTGAATTACAACAAGCATGAGTGTACTGAGCGTAATGACCCACAGAAGGTCATAGCCGAACGATGACCCGCCTTCAATATTCGTAGCCCAGTTTCCCGGATCTATAAAGCCGACAGTAATAAGGAATCCCGGGCCAAGAAAAGCCAGAATCTTTCTGCCTTTTTCGCGTATATTCATTGCATTGAGTATAGTCCCCGCTAAACCGGCGGTCAAGGCTGCGGATTCTGCTCCTTTAACTGCTCGTCAAGTTTGGTGATAGCCGTAATAATATTAGATGAATATTCAAGCAGTTCGTTGAATTTATTCTCAAGTTCTTTCTGGTCGAGACTCTTTGAAGAAACAATAATATCGCGCACGAGAGCGTGCATTTTTTCGTGATCGGAAACCATCTGTAAAAATTTACCGGTACTGCGGAATTTGTCCGCATCTTTTCCTGCAATCCATTTTCCGAGCTGACATGAAGTGTGATCACCAAGAACAGCAACAGAAATATCGATTTTCCCGTCAAGAACGCCCCGCACTTTTATTATCCACAGCAGATGCTGTATAATAATCGGTACGGCATTAAATGTAATCTTATCCGATTTTTCACCGAATTCAAAATCCTGAAAATTCTGAATGCCGGTAACAGCATTTTCATATTTCAAAAAAACATCGGAAATCCCAAGAAAAGTCATATTGAGGCTCTGCGCAACACCGGCAATCTGCTCCGTCTGGACTGAACTTTCTCTGCCCGCCTCCACAATTTCCTGAATAGATTTTCGTATACTTCCGGAACTTTCGGCTATTTCGCTGGAACCACCTTCTATTGATATTGTGATATCCTTAAGATTCTGTGTCGCTTTTACAATCTCACTGCTTCCGACAGCAAGTTCCGACGCGGCCTGTTTTATTTCACTAAATGCTCCGGTTATATTTTCCGATTCACTCGTAATATCGCCGTAGTTTTTAAGATTCACGGAGCTGAATTCCTGAACATTTTTAATATTACTTACAATTTCCTTTAATGTCGTTGAGATGAGTTTTGCATTTTGTGCTGTCATTTCCGAAAGTTTCCGTATTTCATCAGAGACAACGGCAAAACCTTTTCCGGCGTCCCCTGCATGGGCTGCTTCTATTGCAGCGTTCATAGAAAGAAGATTTGTCTGGGACGCAATGGTATCAATCATCTGGTTTATTTCCTGGACAGCGTCAATATTACTGTTAATATCATCTATTACCTGACTCATTTTCTCCATATGGCTTCTGCCTTCCTGAGTAAGGTTCAGCAGGCGGGCTGCAGTCTCCTGCTTTTTTTCCGTAATATTTCTGACATTATGTATGGACGCATCCATCTCATCTATAGCAGCCGACGTCTGGACAACTGACTGCGACTGCGTTTCTATCTGATGTTCAAAACTGATTATAGTCTGTGTAATCTGTTCAATGGCAGCCATGCTTCCGAGAATTTCGTTATTCAGATTTTCTATTCTCTCGTTGATTGTATGTACACTGCCGTTTATTCTGGTTGCTGTATAAACTGATTCCTTCATCTGCTGCGTAAACGACAACGAATACCGCCTTCCCTCGTCAATAAGTTTCCTCGTTCCCGTACGCGATGTCTGACAGGCACTCATATGATGCTCAAGAGCATTGAGAGCCTCTTTATCAGACTTTCGGGAGTCTGCCGCAGAATACAGCTGAGAATAGACAACTCTTTCAAAACCACCGCACGTTTTATCAAACTGACGGCGGTACAGGAAAAACAACGCCAGATTTACCAAACCCGCAGCGCCTGCAGACGCAATTACGACAAACCGCGGAACAGACTGAAAAGACGCTGCACTGATGCAGAAAAAGGCAGCACATTGAACAATAATAACAATTGTTGTAAAAAAATTTTTTTTCATACGAATCCCCACACACCGCTCAGAATAGCATATTTTAATTCCTTATGAATACCGAGGGAACAGGTTCTGCATAAAACCGATACTTTTTGTATTATCAGAAAATACGGTTTTTTAATGTTATACTTTTATTTAATGACAAAGGGGGTGTAACATGAGTGACAACCGATTGTTCGAGGCCACTATGGAATCTTTTCCCGACGGCATCATTATAGCCGACAGCAATAACAAAATAGTTTTCGTAAATACCGCAGCAGAAGAAATAAGGATATTACCGACAAGTGCAAAGCTGAACAGGAAAACCTGAATTACAACCAGCGGCTCAAACTGGAAATATCAAGTCTTACAGAAAAGCTGGATACCCTTTTTATCGAATCTCTGAATGCGCTTGTTTATACACTCGAGGCAAAGGACATTTATACAAGAGGTCATTCGGAACGTGTCACAAATATAAGCAGACGCTTTGTACAGGAAGTATTCGGTTCCTCGAATCTGCTTGCAGACGTGGAATTAGCTGCAAAATTCCATGACATAGGCAAGATAGGCATTCCGGAAGCGATTCTGAATAAACCCGGAAAGCTTACGCAGGAAGAAACAGAACTCATGAGACGGCATCCGGTAATTACGGCACAGATTTTATCTCCGTTCGACAATCTTAAAGACGTTATAATGATTGCAAAGCATCACCACGAGTGGTACGACGGCAGCGGATATCCCGACAAACTGGCAGGAGAGAGCATTCCACAGGGAAGCAGAATACTTGCCCTTGCTGACGCTTACGACGCAATGACATCATCAAGGCCGTACAGAAAGTCTCTAAAAGCGGCAGAAGCGGTACAAATAATAGGCAGTAATTTAGCGACGCAATTTGACCCTGAACTCGGTAAAGAATTTATCAACCTTGTTGAAACGGGAACGATATAACACTGCGGCTTACGTATACCTTTTATTCCTCCAGGAATTCCGAAAGACAAACTCTCTGTACCTCGCTATAATACATACATGCAATACATCTTGTCGGTTTTGCTTTTGTTGATTGCAGGATTTCTTGTTATTTTATTATTACATGTGCTGAGCTGCCGTTCTTTATCGCAGATTTCATATCCGTTTGCAGGGCTCATGCTTGCAATTACAATCTATGCAGCAGGCTATGCAGGTGAACTTCTTTCACCGACGCTCAGTCGTATGCTCTTCTGGAATACGTTTCAATATCTCGGAATATCGTTCATACCTTATTTATGGATAACGGTAACAGCGCTGTATGTAAATGCGCCGTTTTTCCGTCTTAGACTTGTACAAATCCTGCTTTTTGTATTTTCCCTCATTACGTTATCCGGAGCCTTGACAGATCCGTGGCTTCATCTGAAATATGCTTCTGTATTCATTTGCATGGGACAGACCTTTCCCGTACTGGGATTCATCCGGGGGCCGCTTTACTATTTTCATGTCATATATACGACCTGCTCATTCATAATAAGTTTAGCGCTTCTTGCCAATTTTATTTTTTTAACGTGCAGTTCATTCCACAGAACAATGATACTGCTGATAGCAGGATCTGCTCTGCCGTTCATCGATTTCATGCTTTATCTGTCAGGCATCAGAATACCCGGCATTGATACTATTCCTTTCAGTATGTTTTTTTCGGCATTATGTTCGGGACTTGCAGTCTTTTCGGAAAAATTTCCGGCCTCGGTTCCCGCTGCACGTTCTTTCGTGTTTGAAATGATATCCGATGCTGTAATCGTAACAGACGGGAACAACAGAATCACCGACTACAATAAAGCTGCCTGCGCACTTTTTCCAGGAATTACAAAAGGCGCAAATCCCGTTCCCGGACTGCTTGGAACAGGAAGCTTTGCAGCAGATACTGAATTCCAGACGGACATTTCCTTCAGCATAAAGATGCGCAGATACAGCTGCCATGTTTCACGTATGCGTCCTGTCCCAAAACAACATGATGCAGGCGGCAGGATACTTCTTTTTAAAGACGTAACTGAATCTGCCCGGATTCTTGAAAAAATGCAGGAATTTGCCTCGGTCGATTCCCTGACAGGTTTATACAACCGCCGCTATTTTATGGACAGGGCGAGACAGATTATACCGGAACTTGAACGGAGTGGCAGTTTTTTATCTTTTATAATTGCAGATATCGATTTATTCAAACAGATAAACGATACACAAGGGCATCCGGCAGGAGATGCTGCGATTCAGGCTGTAGCTGCAGTATTTTCAGAAATTGTCTGC
>DCFX01000049.1 GCA_002314445.1 Treponema sp. UBA1793 | reverse complement strand
CTGTTATTATACATGAAGTTAGATGAAAATGTCTAGTACAGCACAACAGTCTGGTTCCTGCCTGTTGTGCTTTGGCCGAAAACATGCTATTTTTCTGCTATGTATTTGTTTTTGATCATACTGTTTCCGGCTGCGTTAGCCTGGTATCTTATCGGCACAGATGATAAAGCCGCTGTTCCTGTCGTGCTTATTGGTGCACTGTCTTCCGTGCTTTTCTGTGCGCTGAAAGCTTTTTTCTCGTTCATATATCATGTGGCGTCTGCTGCATTTCTGCCTGATTATGCATATATACTGTTCGGACAGACACTCGTTCCGGTTACAATCGTGTATCTCCTTTTTTTCTTTTTATCAAGAGATACCGTATCGTTCCGCATCAAGTCGTACTTCCCGCTCATGGGGTCATTTTTTGCGGTGTATCTTCCGTACCACATTCTTGCAGGAGGAGCTTCTTTTTATTCCTTGTTTGAATTGTTCATGAAGCCGGTCATATACCTCATGATGCTTGTCATGTCGGCTTTGTGCATACAGTTTGTCTACCGCTCGTTTACCGAAAAAAATAAGAAAATGAAAATCCAGTGGATTTCGCTGCTGCTTGCGTCGCTTCTTATTCCTGCTGCCGTTGAGACTGTCTGGCTTTTAGGGCTTCCTGTCTGGCTGTGGCTCGTTTTGTGGCTGGGATATGTCTTTTTTGCAGTCTGCGGTTATATAAATGCATGGAATAAAGATATACCTCTGAAAGGATTTTCCGTATTCCTGCCCGATATAAAGAAACTGAAAAAATAACATCCTGCAGGCAGAATAAAAAAAGCCCTGAATGTCAAATGCGCTTTATTACCGGCGCCTTTTACATTCAGGGCTTTTTTTACAAAGGCCGTTATTCTGCTGCTTTTATTGCATTCATGCACTCAACAGCATGACCTGCAGAACCAAGAACGTCCCTGTTTTTATGCTCATACATCTTTTTGAGCTCGTCGCGCGCCGGTGCAAGGTATTTGCGAGGATCGAATTCTTCCGGCTCTTCTGCAAAGACTCTGCGGACGGCAGCTGTCATTGCAAGGCGTCCGTCAGAATCAATGTTGATTTTGCAGACTGCGGATTTTGCTGCTTTGCGGAGCTGCTCTTCAGGGATACCGACAGAATCAGGAATTTTCCCGCCGTATTTTTCAATTTCTTTTACATACTCGACGGGAACGGATGAAGAACCGTGGAGGACGATCGGGAATCCGGGGAGCTTCTTCTCAACGCCCTCAAGAACGTCGAATGCGAGCGGCGGAGGAATAAGAATGCCGTCCGGTGTGCGGGTGCACTGCTCCGGTGTAAATTTGCAGCGGCCGTGGCTCGTTCCGATTGAAATTGCGAGAGAATCGACGCCTGTCTTACCGACGAAATCCTGAACTTCTTCGGGTTTTGTATAATGGCTTACAGCCGCGTTTACTTCGTCTTCGACACCGGCGAGAACACCGAGTTCGCCTTCGACTGTGACGTAGTCTTTCTGTGAATGAGCGAAATCACAGACCTGTTTTGTAAGTTTTACGTTTTCTTCGTAGGGAAGGGCAGAACCGTCGATCATGACGGATGAAAATCCGTTTTCGATGCAGTCCTTTGCAACTTCAAATGACGGACCGTGATCAAGATGCAGGACGATCGGGATATCGCAGCCCAGTTCATGAGCGTACTCTACAGCGCCTGCGGCCAGATGACGGAGAATATATTTGTCCGCGTATGCACGCGCGCCTTTTGAAACCTGCAGGATGACAGGAGACTGTGTCTCTACACATGCCTGGATAATTGCCTGCATCTGCTCCATATTATTGAAGTTGTATGCGGGAATCGCGTAATGGCCGGCCATTGCCTGCTGAAAAAGCACTTTGGTATTGACAAGCCCGATTTCTTTGTAACTATGCATAAGGTACTCCTTAAAGAATATCAGAATCAGAATAATAGTACTTTAAAGTGGTGATTTGTGCAAGGATGCCTTTATAATGAAGCAAAACAGTTTGACAAAGAATGTGTCAGGAAATATAATGACATAAACTATTATAAATTGAGCAATATCATCCGATAGTAGAGATATGGTAATCCGTCTGAGACGGATGTAAAGTTCAAGGAGTTTTGCATGAAAAAGGGCTTAGTGGTCTTTCTGAATCTTGCTCTGCTTTTTTTGCTCTCTGTGCCGGTTTTCAGCCAGCCAAGTTCAAAAAGCGTAGAGACATTTGTAATGGACAATTTTGACAAAGCGGACGGTAACGAATGGACATGGACAGTGAATGCCAGCCGCTTCATAGCTGAAGGATATCCTAAATGGGGATATTTCAAGGGGATTCCAAATTCTCTTAAACCTCTGCGCAAAGCTGATGACGGCGATCCGATGGTTTTCGGTGTCAAAACGGCATTCAACCGCAAAGGTGACAACTGGTTTGAAATTTATCCGACCAAAGATGATAAGCCGTATGAAATTCCGTTCGTGGGCTCCGTAACCCAGCTTGATTTCTGGGTGTGGGGTGCCAATTACATGTACTACCTTGAAGTAATGGTCCGCGATGCAGATGGGCGTGTCCATGTTCTTCCTGTCGGTAATCTTGCCTTTAACGGATGGCGGAATGTAGTCGTCAATATTCCGGGCTGGATACGCCAGCATTCAAAGCTCCGCTCCGGACGTCCGGATATGACGTTCGTCGGTTTCCGTGTCCGCACGGATCCGGAAGAGTTTGTTGATGAGTTTATGATTTATATCGATCAGCTCAAATACACGACCAATTCACTCTCCGATATTTTCGATGGTTACGAATTAAAGGATACGGATTTTAGTAATTCAACTTCTGCTCCTGGTTCCAATACGGCTTCCAGTTCTAATACACAGGCTGCTTCACAAAACAGCAGCACCAATGCGGGGGGCAAATAAATGAAAAAGCTGATTATTGCAACTGTTCTGGCTATGGCCGCATGCGGCATGGTGTTTGCCCAGAACTCAAATGTGGACGCACCCAATCCGGAGAATGTCGGCAATGATTCTGCAATGGAAGCACTCCGTGAAGTTTCTATCGATAAATTCGAGCGTGAAGGTTCATGGAACGTTCATATGTCTCCTGACTACGGCGTTATTACTGCCCGTCTTTTTGACGGCAGCCCTGCAATGAAAGAGCCGCTGGAAGAAGATAAAGGCAAAACCGGTGAAGATACGCAGGTTCTCGGTGTAAAAGTAGAATTTTTTAAACGTGGTGTAAACTCTTTCTATGTTATGTCAGAACGCCCGCTTCCTGTTGAAGGTGTTACAAAGACAATTTCTTTGTGGGTCTGCGGAAGAAATCAGGATCACGATTTGTATATCCTTGTGCAGGATTATTTCGGAAATAATTTTGAATTGTACATGGGTAACCTGGGATTCAACGGCTGGAAAAAACTTACTGCTGTTGTTCCTCCTTCTTACGACGGTGTTCATGGTATTGTTCAGCATAGTGCATACTATGGTGACCGCCCGGGACTTCGTATCATTGGATTCAAAATTGACTGTGATCCTATGCTTGCCCGCGGTTCATACTATATGTACTTCGATGATCTTCGAGCTGTGACCGATCTCTACGATATGCAGAATCACGACGAAGACGATATGACTGATAACTGGTAAAACTTCCGGGAGAGAAAGCTGCTGCTTTCTCTCCTTTTTTATTTTCCGGCAATACAATAGTAGTGGCTGCGGTTTTTAATTTCTTTCAATTGTAATAAATTCATGTGACAGAGTACCCAGATTATGAGATGCGCCTGATGCGCGGCTGATGGGGGAAGCGATTTGTCTGCTTCTAATGATGCAGCAAGTTCTTTCGCAGAAAATTCCGGCAGGCATTCTTCCGGGATCAGCGCAAGATAGTCTGCAGCTTTTTTGAATGTATGAGAATCGACTATTTGTTCAAGCTGTTTGTCACTTTTATTCCAGTTTCTTCGGAATCGTCTTCTGCCGTTTTGCGATTGAACAGGTTCCTGTGTACGAATTCTCTGTTCTGTCATCGTAATTTCAAGCACATCAAGTGAAAATCCTTTTTTGAGCAGAACCGGATATAAACCGGTGATTTCATGGAAGATGTCGTAAATTGAACCTTGTACGGGACTCTTCCTTTTTGATATGCGTTTTCCATCGGAATCATATAATTCTATATTCTTTCTCAGGATTACAGGATACACAATTTTAATTTTGCGTCCTTTTTCCAGTGCATCGGTTGTTTTATCAAGCAGTTTTGAAACGTTCTTTGTCTGAATTTCTATTATGCTTCCCTTTGCATCTACTATGTCATATATCTTTCCGTCACATTCAACTTCTGTTCTGAATCCTTCTTCAAGCGAGTAGAGAGATTTGAGAGTTTTGTGAAGAGAACTTTCAGAATATGTGTTAATCATTTTTTCACTATACAGTTATGTATTAAAAAAGAAAAGTTAATATTATTTTTTCTATTATCGGCATGATTTACCGTTGACATTAGCATCTTTTGGAATAAAATGTGTAATAGGTGGGAATTAGTGGGAAGAAGTGGTAGACAGTGGCAATGAACATGCTGACAGGCGAATATCGGAATACGCTTGACGAAAAGGGAAGAATACTTTTTCCGTCGAAACTGCGTTCTGAACTTACAGGAAATGTGCTCGTTGTAACGCAGTCACTGGATCGCTGTCTATGGTTTTTTACGCCTGAAGAATGGAAAAATGTATCTTCAAAGCTCATGGATTCGGCTTCTCCGTTTAATGAGAAAAACCGGCTTGTCCTTCGAAGATTTATAGCTCCTGCTCAGGAGCTTGAATTCGACAGAACCGGACGCCTCTCAATCCCCCAAAGTCTGCGCGAGTATGCATCGCTTTCAAAAGAGTGTATTCTGCTCGGGGTGAATAAATATCTCGAGTTATGGGATGCTGAAAGTTACAGGGCATATCTTGAACAGAGCGAGGCTTCGTTCCGCGATGCAGCGGAGGAGCTTGGAACAATAGTTTTCTAGTTTCGGGGGAATAATGGAAGTAGTCCATACACCGGTTTTACTGCAGGAATGTCTCACAATGCTTAGTCCTGCGGGGGAGCCTTTTGAGCATCACGCAGTTATGTGCGATTCGACTCTCGGCGAGGGCGGACACTCATTTGCGTTTCTTTCAAAATTCCCGGAACTTACGGTAATCGGCATTGATGCTGACGGCGGTATACAGAAACGTGCCAGAGAGCGCCTTACATCATTCGGGCAGAGGATTGTCTTTTACAACGGCTGGTTCAATGACTTTTATGAGTCATATCCGTCGGATTTGCCGAAGCCTGATATTATTTTGTTTGATCTTGGAATTTCGGTATATCATTACGAAAAGTCGGGACGGGGTTTTTCATTCAGGTATGATGAACCGCTCGACATGAGACTTGATGCGTCAGCGGGTGAAAGTGCGGCCGATATTGTAAACGGACTGCGTGAAGAAGAACTGGCGAATCTTATTTATCTCTACGGCGAGGAAAAGCTGAGCCGCAGAATAGCAAAGGCTATAGCGGAAGCGCGTAAGAGCTGTCGTATCAACTCGTCAAAAGCGCTTGCCGATATAATATATGATGCAGTTCCGGCCTATTATCAACATGGAGCGATTCATCCTGCAACGCGTACGTTCCAGGCGCTCAGAATTGCTGTGAACAGCGAACTGCGTCGTCTTCCGAAAGCCATTCATTCAGCGTTTAACGATCTGAATATCGGCGGAAAAATGGGCGTTATTACGTTCCATTCTCTGGAAGACCGTATTGTGAAGAATTATTTCCGGAATCTTGGGAAGCAGTGCGTTTGTCCGCCCGAAGTGGCGCAGTGCAGATGCGGAGGACAGGCTTGTGCGGAAAATCTTACGCATAAACCTGTTGAACCGGGAAAAATAGAGATAGAAAACAATTCGCCGTCACGGAGCGCAAAACTCCGCGTTGTACGAAAGCTTCGGAATGCGACTGAATATCATTTGTTTGGAGCAGAGGGGTATTGAATATGAAAACGAATCACAGACACGTGAGCGAAATGATAATTGTATGTGTTATTGCTGCCGCCGTTCCTTCTCTGCTTATTCTCGACGGTATTCAGTCCCGCAGATATGAAAATCTTTCCGACGAAGTCAGCAGGCTTGAGCGGAAACAGGAAGAACTTGTTGAAGACAACAAAAAAATGGTGACCGATATAAGCCTGCTGTCCAGTTCAGACCGTGTAGAAAAAATTGCGGAAAATGAGCTTGGAATGCATAAAGCCGATACAGATGATATTGTGCGTATAGAAATGAAAGGTGCAAAAAAATGAAAAGCCTGCTTGGGTATGATGAACTGCTGAATGCGGTGAGCGGAAAGGCCGTCGGACTGGCACTCAACGAGAAAAAATTTTATTTTACCTCTGTTGTTACCGACAGTCGCAATGTTGTCGAAGGTAGCCTCTTTGTTCCTCTTATCGGGCAGAATCAGGACGGGCATGTATATATTCCGCAGGCAGTAAAGAAAGGCGCAACTGTTGTTTTTGTTGCATCTGAAGAATATGAGAAAAACTCACAAAAATATATGGATCTGTCGGGAGATAATCCGGACGTTCTCTTTGTTGCTGTGCTCGATACGCTTCATGCGCTTCAGGATGCAGCTGCGGCATATGTTTCAAAATTTCCGGCTCTTGTAAAAATAGGGATTACAGGTTCGAGCGGCAAGACTACAACAAAAGAAATGATTGTTGCCGTTCTGAAGCAGAAATATAAAGTCGCATACAATGAGGGCAACCTCAATTCGGAAACGGGTCTTCCCCTGTCAGTATTCAAGATTCAGGGCAATGAAGAAATCGGTGTCTTTGAAATGGGAATGAACCGGGTAGACGAGATAGGTGAAATTGCAGGTGTTTTAAAACCGCAGTGTGCGCTTATTACAAATATAGGGACAGCTCATATCGGAATACTCGGAAGCAGGGAGAATATCGCGGCAGAAAAACGGAAGATATTCAGCTACATTCCTGAGAACGGTGCGGCGTTTATTCCTTCAGATGATGATTTTGCATCTTTCCTTGCAGAAGGAATCAAAGGCAGAATTATTAATTATGGAAAGTCTGTTTCTGCAGCCGACTGTGATGTTACTTTTATTTCCGACAACGGATTTGAAGGCACAACATTTAAAGTCGGCGGAGAAGAAGTGCATCTGAAACTCCCCGGAGTATATAATTATCAGAACGCTCTTGGAGCTGTTGCAGTAGGCCGTTATTTCGGCGTACGCGACGAGTTTATAAAAGCGGCACTTGAATCGCTTAACGTCATTTCAGGACGTACGGAAGTAGAGCAGCTTGATATCCGCGGTTGTGCACGTGCCATGCTTGTAAAGGACTGCTACAACGCAAATCCTGAATCTATGGCGAAAGTCCTTTCATTCTGCGCTTCCGTAAAAAATGTGAAACACCGCATATACATCCTCGGAGATATGCTTGAGCTTGGCAGTAAATCCGCAGAGGAACATGCAAAAGTCGGTGCGGAAGCTGTGGCATCTTCTCCCGACCAGATTATATTTATCGGCAGTGAAATGAAATACGCTGCAGCTGCCGCAAAAAGTGCAGGCTTTTTAAATGTTCTGTACATCCCGTATACAGACGACGACGCCATAGAATTGACTTCGCAGTTTGTTATTGACTGCGTTTCGTCCGGAGATCTTCTGCTGTTAAAAGCTTCCCGCGGCGTGCAGCTTGAGCGCATTATTCCGCTTATAGCTGCATCGGGAGGTACTTGTAATGGATGATTATCGTTTCCTCGCCGATACACCTGTAGAAGAGTATCACAAGAGCGACATAGGCTTTCTTGCATCAGTTATATTATTATGCGGTCTCGGTATTTTCACATTGTTTTTCTGTTCTCAGAATTATGCGCAGCGCATGTTTGGAAATCCGTTTTACTTTGTAAAGCGTCAGCTTATCTGTGTTGTTGTCGGCCTTGCAGGATTCGTTTTGTTTGCATCGCTTCAAATGAGTGTGATACGAAAACTGCTCCCCTATATTGTGGTGGGCGCTTTTATTCTCTGTCTGCTCACATTTATTCCCGGCATTTCAATTGAACGCAATGGCGCGCGGCGGTGGCTGAAAATGCCCTTTTCTTTTACGCTGCAGCCGTCTGAATTTGTGAAGTTTGCGGTTATCCTGTTTCTTGCGAATCTGTTCGACAAACAGTCGCGTGCGGTAAATCCCGAAGAAAAGACAGTGCTTCCTGCAGTGACGGGACTTTTCGTGTTTTCGTTTCTGGTTTTTCTTCAGAAAGATTTTTCCACATGTGTGTTTATTTTTGTTATCGGGTTCATCCTGTTTTTTGAATCGGGTGCAAAGCTCACGTGGCTTCCTCCGGCTCTTATTCTTATTATTCCGGCAGTCGTCCTTATGGTCATGCAGGAACCGTACCGTATAGAAAGAATTATTGCATTCCTGCGGCCTGATGAAGGAATCCGCACATATAACTACCAGAGCATTGCAGCAAAGCGGGCGATCAGTTCGGGCGGTTTCTGGGGGTCGGGCATAGGTTCCGGCCTTACATGGATTAACAGCATTCCGGAAGTACAGGCAGACTATATTTTTGCCGGCTGGACAGAAGCGATGGGACTGTTCGGCGTTGTCATTTATTTTGTACTGCTCGGTGTATTTGCATGGCGGGGATACCGTTCTTCTTTCTTTTGTCAGAATCGTTTTGCTTCCTATTCGTCTTTCGGCTGCGTAACAATGATTGTCATGCAGTCGCTTATGAACTGTGCCGTCGTATGCGGAGCACTTCCGACTACCGGCATACCGCTGCCTTTTTTTTCCCTTGGCGGTTCGTCGATTATAGTGACTCTTATGATGTGCGGCTTCGTTGTAAACGCATCCCGGTACAATGCTGATGAAGATGCAGATGAATTTGTTAATCATGAAAATAGTGGTGATATCGGAATAAGTTCAATTACTGGAGTAAAAGTTTATGAGTGATATGAGCATGCTTGGGTTTGAATCGACAGATAAAGAGAAAGCCGTTTCAGATAAAAAGACAAAAATCATTTTTGTGATTTTTCTTGTGCTCTGCGCAGCTTTTTTACTTGAAGTTGTTGTTTATAAATTTGTTCTTCCGAGCATGGGAAAACCTAAAATTATTTATGACGGAGAAAACCGGATTTCTACCGATAAACTTTCAACCCTTCTTACACCGATGAAAAATCTGAACTGGTTTACGTTCAGCCCGGAAGAAGCTGTCTCGATATTATCTTCGCTTCCTGCAGTCGATTCAGTCACTGTTTCAAAACATTTTCCCGACAGAATCAATGTCCACGTTGTTGAACGGGAACCTGTCGCGATGACGTTTACTTCGATTAACGGAAGAAGTTTCCCCGTGCAGATCGATAAAAACGGTGTTTTATTTACAGGTGCTGAAAAAGAAAAACAGGACGGTTCCATTCCTATTATTTCAGGGCTGCCTGTCGAGCATCTTTCTGAAGGAATGCGGATTCCTGCAAAATACCGTGTACTTATCGATCAGATTGCCCGGATACAGGCGCTGCCACAGAAGTATTTTGCAGCAATTTCGGAAATATGTGTCGTGCCGAAGGAATACGGTAACTACGAGCTTATGCTTATACCTGCGAAATCAAAGACAAGAGTTCTGACAGACCGTGCATTGAATGAAGACGCATTGCAGTATATGATGGTGGTACTTGACGTTGTCAATTCAATCGAGCCGAATGTTGCAGAAATAGATCTTCGTTACGGCTCTGTTTCATACAGAACACGTTGATTAAGGATTAGAAAAGTTATGATTGTCGGCCTTGATATTGGTACAAATTTTATACGAGTCGCAATTGGCGAAGTAAAAGAAAATGGAGGCATAGAGATTGCCGGCATAGCGAGCCGGAAATCGGCGGGGCTCCGTAATGGCGTCATCGTCAACATAGAAGACGCAATGATAGCAATCAGGGAGACAATTGAAGCGGCGGAACAGAATGCTGGTACTGAAGTCGTTTCTTGCGCGACGGGAATCGGCGGCATACAGATTGAAGGAATGAACCAGAAGGGAAGCACGCCCGTAACGCCTCCGGGAAAGTCACCGCGCGAAATCACCCGGCAGGATATTCAGCGTGCCATAGATAACGCAAAGGCCGTTCTTATCCCGATGGACAGGGAGCTGCTTCACGTTGTCGCGCAGAATTTTACTGTCGACGGCGTTACGGGAATTAAGGATCCTGTTAATATGATGTGTGCCAGACTCGAAGCCGACGTGCATATTATTACTGCATCAAAGACGACAATACAGAATGTGCGTACGTGCGTAAACCGTGCCGGATATAATCTTGACGGCGTCATGCTTAAAACTCTTGCTGCAACGCAGGCTGTCGTACACGAAGACGAGATGGAACTCGGTTCCATTCTTATCGACATGGGCGCAGGAACGACTGACGTGCTCGTTCTTCTTAACGGAGCTCCCGTGTGCACGGTGTCTATTCCGGTCGGAGGCAATCTTGTTTCGAACGATATTGCAATCGTAAAGGGAATACCGGTGTCAGCAGCGGAAAAGATAAAGATAGAGTCAGGGTGGTGCTGGCTTGCCGGAATTGAAAGCGATCATGAAGTCATTATCCCGGGAGTCGGCGGCCGCGATCCTGAACTTACGACGCAAACCGAGCTTTGCCAGATAATTGAACCGCGTGTCGAAGAAATATTCACAATGGTGCGCAGCGCTGTTATTCATAATTCAAACATTACGCAGCTGTCCGGGAATATAATTCTCACCGGCGGCGGCGCACAGATGGAAGGTGTCGTAGAGCTTGCACAGCATGTATTCGGTACGACATCAGTCCGTATTGGCATTCCTGAGAAGCTTGGAGGACCGGAGGCTGAATACCGTAAGCCTGAATATGCAACGGCTGTAGGCCTTGTCCTGTCAAATAAAAATGCTGCTCAGGAAAAAAGCATTCATAAAAACAAAAAACTCTTTTCTTCGGATGAGAGTCAAAAGAAAGAAAGCTTCTTTACGAAGCTCAAGAAGTCATTTTTCTAAAAGAGAAAAGACGGGCCGGGAGGAAAATATGATGGATTTTTCAGTTGTAAACGAAAACGGAAACGCGCTTGATACAGCGAGTCCGACAGTAATCAAGGTAATTGGCTGCGGCGGCGGCGGTTCCAATGCTGTCAACCGCATGATTGCGGCAAATATTGCAAATGTTGAGTTTATCGTACTCAACACCGATCTGCAGGCCCTTAATCTGTCGCATGCGACAAAACGCATTGCAATAGGGCAGAAGGTAACAAAAGGTCTTGGCGCAGGCGGTAAACCGTCTATCGGCGAACAGGCGGCAGAAGAAGACAAGGAAGTGATTACCAATCTGCTGAAAGGTACCGACATGGTGTTCATCACAGCCGGCATGGGCGGTGGAACAGGAACAGGATCTGCTCCCGTCGTTGCACGCATTGCACGGGAACTCGGCGTTCTTACTGTCGGTGTGGTTACAACTCCGTTTGAATTTGAAGGCCCTGTCCGCATGAGGCAGGCAAAAGAGGGAATTAAAAGGCTGCACGAGAACGTTGATTCCCTTATTGTCATTCCGAATCAGCAGCTCCTGAAAGTTGTAGACAAAAACATGCCTATCCGTCAGGCGTTCCTCGTTGCAGACGATGTACTTCGTCAGGGCGTTGAAGGTATTTCAAGCATTATAACAAAGCCCGGCGATGTGAATATCGACTTTGCAGATGTCCGTAACGCGATGCTCGGACAGGGTGATGCGATACTCGGCGTCGGAATCGGAGAAGGCGAAAACCGTGCCGTAGATGCTGCCACAAAGGCTATAAAAAATCCGATGCTTGAGGACACGAACATAGACGGTGCTAAAAATGTGCTTGTAAATGTGTGTTCCGGCGAAAATATATCCGCGCAGGAAGTTGCGGAAATCATGAAACTTGTTACTTCTTCTGCCGATGAGGATGTGAATATCCTCTGGGGGCAGGTCGTCGATCCGTCTCTCGACAATAAAGTGAACGTGACCGTCATTGCAACGGGATTCCATGATAAAAATAATGATATTGCCGATACCTACACAGAAACAGAAGCTGCAGAGGTCAGGGACAACTCATTCGTGAGCAGTGATGAATTTTCAAACATTCTTAACGGAAACGGCGCGGAAAGTGTACGGAGCAGGCTTGCCGGCAACGCGCAGCTTCCCGGTTTATTCGACAACGACAATACTCCTGCCGGAGAACCGGAGAAAGTTTCCGTTGGCGTCGCAGCCGCAGCCGCTTCCCCTTCAGGTTCCGGCTCTCTGGGCAAAGCGATTTCGATGTCTGCACCTCATCCTGTACAGCCCGGTATAAAACCGCCTGCAGGTTTTTCAGGTCGTAACGATCTTAATCAGCCTGCGTGCTGGAGGGGCCAGGGACTTGGCGATCTGTCCCGCACGATTAACCTGCATGAATAACAGCAGCCCGGTATGACTGAAAAATTGACAATTCCGGTCATACTTTCCCGGTTCTATACGGACAGTATGCTCGTGGAACGCCGCTCTGAAAAGACGGCAGAGACATACCGCCTTACGGCGGGAGAGTTTCTTGACTGGTGTGTCAAAAAACAGGTAAAACTGGGGTCTGTCACTGTGCAGCAGCTTCTGTATTACATTGTGTGGCGCAAGACACACGGGTGTACGGAACTGACTCTTGCAAAGGATATTTCCGCGCTCAGGGCGTTCGGTTCGTATCTTGTCCGGATCGGGGTGTGGGCCGAAAATTACGCACTTATGCTTGACCGGCCCAAAGCTTCACGGCCGCTGCCCCGCGTTCTTACTTTAAAACAAGTCGAAAAACTGCTTGCAGCAATAGACACTTCCGTTCCGCTCGGCGTCAGGGATGCAGCTCTTTTTGAGCTCATATATTCATGCGGGCTGCGGATCAGTGAGGCTTCGGGTCTGCTCGTGCAGGACGTTCACCTGAACGAACAGCTTATCCTTGTCCGCGGAAAGGGCGATAAGGAAAGAATCGTGCCGTTCGGCGGACAGGCAAAAGAAAAACTGACTGCATACCTTGACGATGTACGTCCGGGACTTGTCGGCAGAAAGGCTGTGGCGGAAGTATTCGTTAATTACCGCGGCGAGCCGATGTCCCGGAAAGGCATTTGGAAAAGATTCCAGGAATATGAGACGCTTTCCGGCGTCCATTCAAAAGTCCATACGCTGCGGCATTCTTTTGCGACGCACCTGCTTGCAGGCGGTGCCGATTTACGTTCTGTTCAGGAACTTTTAGGACATGCCGACCTTTCTACAACTCAGATTTATACACATGTCGACGACGAACAGTTGAGGAATAATCACCAGAAATATTTCCCCGGCCATGTATCGTCACATTCCGGCGGCGGTAAGGGTTGAAATCGACGCCTTCTCCACACTATAGTATATAAATAACACGTATCAGGAGTTTCCGATGAAAAGAAGGGTTACATTTTTTGTTTTTTTCGTACTGGCTTTTTTATCGTTTTCGTCGTGCGGCGTATCGAATAAATCGGTAAAACGTATGCAGCAGATGGAAGAGGGTATCTCCAGCCCGACGACAATCGATGAATATAAAAATGCAATCAAGAAATATGAAAAACGCGTTGCCGACATAGAACTTGCCCAGGAGCAGATAGGCATCTGGTATAAAATTCTCGGCTCCCGCTACCTTGACCAGAAAATGTACGGCGAAGCGCTCAAATGCTATCAGAAGGCGATTGAATTTTATCCTCAAAACCAGAATCTCTATTATTACGTAGGCGTTTGTGCCGGCTATATGTCTCATTCCGTACTCGATTACGATGCCGCCGGCAACACACAGAAACGTTTTAACTATCTGAAACTGGCGGAATCGGCATACCTTCGTGCACTCGCAATTGAGCCGAACTATGTGCGCGCCCTCTACGGTATCGGTGTGCTGTATGTTTTTGAACTTGATGAAAGCGACAAGGCAATTCCGTATCTTGAAAAACTTCTGTCAATCGACAAAGGTCATACCGATGCAAAATTTGTTCTTGCGAACGCATATTACCGCAGCGGACAGATGCAGAAAGCCGCAGACATGTATGACGACATTATAAATACGACGAAAGATCCCGAAAAGAAGGCTGCGGCGCAGGAAAATAAAAAACAGGTGCTGGACTTATCATATGGTCAGTAAGCAGGACGATATACAGCTTTCTCTTTGTATTGCAGAGATATCATTTCTTACATTTAACGAAAAAAATACTTTATGGAAGAATCTTGACAATTCAGAGGCGCTTGCGTTACTGTCTATAGATGATATTTCAAGGATTGTAGGGCGTCAATGCCGTTCCGACATATGGGACGGCAGAAACAATCTTAAACATGCAGAATATGCATACCGCATTATGAAAGCATATAATATCAGGACGTTATCTTGTGAAAATGCATTGTATCCGGCACTTTTGCGGGAAACGGTAAATGCACCGTTTCTGCTTTTTTACCGGGGGAATGCAGAATGCCTTGCTGAACGTACCGTTTCAGTCGTAGGCACAAGGCAGATGACGCACGAAGGAAGGCATGCAGCCTTTTCTTTTGCATATGATGCATCAAAAGACGGAGTTACCGTCGTTTCCGGGCTTGCCGCCGGAATTGACGGTGAGGCACACAGCGGTGCTGTTGAAGCATGGTTTGATGCTGTGGAAGCAGGTTCTGCCGGCACGTGCGGAAAGACAGCCGCCGTTCTTCCCTGCGGTGTTGATACTATTGCACCGGCAAAGCATAAGAGACTTGCCGGGCGCATTCTTGCAGCTGACGGCTGCATTCTGAGTGAGTATCTGCCCGGAACGCCTGTTGAATCGTGGAGATTCGTGCACCGCAACAGAATCATTGCGGCGCTTTCGCCTGCAACAGTCGTCGTGGAGGCACCTCCGGGAAGCGGAGCGCTTATTACGGCTGCCTATGCCGCAGACTACAGCCGCGACGTTATGTTCCATGAGGCTGCATTTTCCGGCGGTGCTGCGGCACTTTCTGCCCAGGTAAAGAAAAAACTTGAGCATGAGTATGCTGCCGGCAGGGCATCAAAAGGGAAAATTGAGAATATACCGGAGAAATATCTGGAGGATGGCGCTCCGGTTATAAAAGATTATGCCGATTACTGCAAATGCCTGACAGAGCTGCCCGGCATGCGCAGCAGGCAGAAAAATAAAGACGGACAGCTTCCGCTTTTTTGACGGAGACAGTTCAAAAGAAGGATGATATGGCTGAGACAACAACTACTACAGCACCTGCAGTTGTAAAAAAGACTGCAGCAACTGCAGCAAAGAAGACTGCTTCAAAGGAGAAAAAGGTACCATCGACTCTTGTTATTGTAGAGTCACCGGCAAAGGCTCATACTATCGAAAAGTACCTTGGCCCGGGTTACATGGTAAAAGCATCCATGGGGCATCTTATAGACCTGCCGAAATCGCGCCTTGCAATCGATGTTGACCATAATTTTCAGCCTGAATATATTACAGTGCGCGGCCGTGCAAAGCTTTTGAAAGAACTTCAGCACGATGCAAAGAAAGCCGACAAAGTGCTGCTCGCAAGTGATAATGACCGCGAGGGAGAGGCAATTGCATGGCATCTGAACAATGCATTGAAAGAAAAGACATCAGCACCGATTAACCGCATTGTGTTTAATGAAATTACTCCTGTTGCAATTAAGGAGGCCGTACAGCATCCCGGCGACATAATCGAAAGTAAAGTGAATGCACAAAAGGCACGCCGTGTGCTGGACCGCCTTGTAGGCTATAATTTAAGCCCGCTGCTCTGGAGTAAAGTAAAGAACGGGCTTTCTGCAGGCCGCGTTCAGTCGGTAGCGCTCCGTCTTATCTGCGAGCGCGAAGATGAAGTCGAGCATTTTATGCCCGAAGAATACTGGACGCTTGATGCGGATTTTGCAAAAGGCAAAACGACGTTTACCGCACAGCTTGTCTCATATAAAGGCGACAAGGCTGATTTAAAAAGCGAAGAAGCCGTCAACAATATAATTGACCAGATAAAAAATTCCGATTGTGTTGTCTCGAGTATAAAAAGCAGCGACAAGACAGTCCGTCCTAAACCGCCGTTTACGACGTCGAAACTGCAGCAGGCTGCGGCAAACAGGCTGGGCTATACATCCCGTAAAACGATGCAGATTGCACAGCAGCTGTATGAAGGTGTGAATATCGGTGCGAATCGCGTCGGTCTTATCACGTACATGCGTACCGACTCTGTCCGTATATCACAGACCGCCCTTAACGATGTCCGCGAGTGGCTTTCAAAGAACCATCCGAACGATCTTCCTCCCGAACCCGTAAAATACGAAGTCGGCAAGGAAGCACAGGATGCACATGAAGGTATCCGCCCGACATACGTTTCCTATACACCCGATTCCGTTAAGGAATACCTTACGCGCGATCAGCTTCGCCTGTATACGATTATTTGGGAACGGTTTGTTTCCAGCCAGATGAACAATGCAAAAACGAGAACGACCAGCGTCGAAATTTCAGCAGGGGACGCAGTGTTCCGCGTTTCTGCCGGCAAAATCGTTGAAAAGGGATTTTATGACGTCATAAAGCTGCTTTCGTCAAAAGAAGACAGAACGGGAAACCTCCCGTCCCTGAAAGAGGGTGAAAGCATCGAATGCAAAAAGTTCTATCCTGAACAGCATTTTACCCAGGGACCTGCCCGTTATACAGATGCGTCAATCGTCCGCACGCTTGAGGAAAAAGGAATCGGACGTCCGTCAACATATGCGCCTATAATCTCTGTGCTGCTAGACAGATACTATGTCACCAGAACGAACAAACAGCTTGTGCCGACCCAGCTCGGACGCATGATCTGCAAAATTCTCGTCGAATCGTTTCCCGACGTTATCAATGAGCATTTTACTGCGCAGGTTGAAGATGACTTGGACAAGGTCGAGCAGGACCAGCTTATCTGGAACAGTATGATAGGTGATTTCTATCTTCCTTTTAAAAAACGCGTTGATGAAGTCATGACGACGCAGGAAAGCATCAAGGGATTCCTTGACGAAAAAACAGATATTGTCTGCGAAAAATGCGGAAAGCCGATGATCAAAAAACTCGGGCGTTTCGGGTACTTCCTCGCATGTTCGGGATTCCCGGAATGCCATAATACGCGGTCCATCCCGCTTGCAAAATGTCCGATGCCAGGATGCAACGGCGAGATCGTCGCGCGCAAGACGAAGGGAAGGGGAAAGGAATTCTACGGCTGTACGAATTATCCTAAGTGCAATTTCATTACGCATTTCAAGCCCATCGATCAGTATTGTCCCAAGTGCGGCTGGTTTCTTGTCGAAAAATTCGATAAGAAAAACGGCACGTATAAATCATGCATTAATCCCGACTGCGACTACCTGCATTCCGCAGACGACGCTGCCGCTGAAGCTGCATCATCTGCAGACATATCTTCTGACGACGATCAGGCATAAGGAATGGAAAAACCGGTTCTGCTTCATGACTGCGTAGAAGAATTCCTGTTGTACCTTGATGCCGTCCGGGGGCTTTCTCCGAACTCGGTTACGGCGTACAGAAATGATCTTTCGCAGTTCACCGACATTACAGGCGGGGACAAACCTGTCTCAGCAGTCACGGCGGAAGATATTCGTACATGCATCGGAAATTTGTCAAAAGAAAAAAAAGCATCATCGACAGTAAACCGGTTTATAGCCGCAGTAAGAACTTTTTTTGCCTATTGCAGAAAATTTCAGTATATTCAAATTAATCCGGCACTGGAAATAAAGACGGTAAAGATGCCGAAACATCTTCCTCGCTTTCTTACCGGTCCGGAAGTTGACGAACTGTGCAGGGAACCGGAAGAGCATGAAATTCTGTGGCAGGCACGTGACAGAGCTATTCTCGAAATGCTTTATTCATCAGGATGCCGTGTGAGTGAGCTTTCTTCTCTGCATCTGGAAGATATGGCTGACGATTACAGTTCTGCGGTTGTCACAGGAAAGGGAAATAAGGACAGGCGTGTCTACTTTGAGGAAGATGCGCAGAAAGCATTCAAAGTGTATCTCGACGACCGTAAGAAACTTTTTGCGGAAAAAAACATTGAAGATAATGTGCAAGAGATATTCATAAACCAGCAGGGAACACCGCTTACAGCGCACGGTATCAGATGGATAATCGGGCGGTATTCAGGACCTGAAGGTACGAATCACCATATTTCACCTCATGCGCTTCGTCATACGTTTGCAACGGCAATGCTTTCAGGCGGTGCTGATGTGCGCATCGTGCAGGAGCTTCTGGGGCATGCCAGTATTTCGACAACACAGCGGTACACACACATCACCACAGAGCGTCTGATAGACACGTACAGTAAAGCACATCCGCACGGAGGTAAAAACAAATGAGTAATAAATTTCCGAAGATACGCAGCACGACAGTAATTGCTGTCCGCCGTAACGGAAAAGTCGCAATGGCCGGAGACGGTCAGGTAACAGCGGGAAATACGGTAGTAAAGGGAAATGCCCGCAAAGTACGCAGAATATATGATGGCAAAGTCCTCACGGGATTTGCAGGTTCTGTCGCGGACGCATTTACGCTGTTTGATAAATTCGAGGAAAAACTTAAAGAATACAACGGCGACATTATGCGTTCTGCCGTGGAACTTGCAAAGATGTGGCGGACGGACCGGTCCCTCCAGAAACTTGAAGCAGAACTGCTTGTTGCAAACAGCGATAAGATTCTGCTTATTTCCGGCGACGGAAACGTTATTGAACCGGAAAATAATGTGTGCGCAATCGGAAGCGGCGGAAACTATGCCTATTCAGCAGCGCTTGCATATCTTGAAAGTTCTGAGATGACCGCAAAGGAAATTGCACAGAAAAGCCTTGCAATTGCAGGAAAAATCTGCATCTATACCAACGACAACGTAACTGTGGAGGAATCATAATGCCTGAAGATACAAAAACTGCGACAGATGTGCGTTCCGATTTTACGCCGAAAGAAATAGTTGAAAAGCTTGATCAGTATATTATCGGGCAGAACAAAGCAAAACGGGCAGTGGCAATTGCCCTCCGCAACCGTTACCGCCGTCTGAAGCTGCCCGACGATATCCGTGACGAAGTAGCGCCCAAAAATATATTGATGATAGGTCCTACGGGTGTTGGTAAAACGGAAATAGCCCGCAGACTTGCAAAACTGTGCGGGGCGCCTTTTCTCAAAATAGAAGCGACAAAATATACGGAAGTAGGCTATGTGGGACGCGACGTTGAATCGATGATCCGTGATCTTATGGCTGTCGGCTACAACGACGTAAAAGCGGAGATGGAAGAAAGGCTCCGCGAAAAAAGTGTGCCTGTTGTAGAAGACAGACTGCTTGACCTGCTGCTGCCGGGAACGTCTGAAAAGGATCGCAGGGCGCGCGCAAATGAAAAAAAAGACGGCGCCGTGCTCGGAAATATTTTCGGCGGTACGGTAAAGCCTGCCTCCGATGGGGCTAAAATTTCCACGCAGAGCGGGACAGGCGCTGTGCCGGATACGATTCATATAGACGACGGCACAAAGTCTGCATCGGATACGAATAAGGAAGATTCAACACGGGAAAAATTCCGGCAGATGCTTCGTGAGGGGAAACTGGAGGACAGGGAAGTGGAACTCACAATCCGGCCACAGTTCCAGATGCCGAACATGGAAATAATTGCCGGCGGCAATATGGAAGATTTTGAGAGCGGCATGCAGAGTATTGCAGGTATGCTTTCCGGCGGCAACAAGACGAAACGCCGGACAGTCAGTATCCG
Source organism: Treponema sp. UBA1793 (assembly GCA_002314445.1). Classification (GTDB taxonomy): domain Bacteria; phylum Spirochaetota; class Spirochaetia; order Treponematales; family Treponemataceae; genus Treponema_D. The sequence continues at coordinate 26,768 of DCFX01000049.1, read as the reverse complement.
CGAAGCCCGTAAAATCATTACCGAAGAAGTCCTTGACAGCATGATAGATTCTGACAAAGTTGCTGAAGAGGCGAAAAACCGCGTGGAGCAGAGCGGCATTATTTTTATTGATGAAATCGATAAAATTGCAACGAAAAACGGCGAAACGCACGGTCAGGACGTTTCCAGGGAAGGTGTCCAGCGCGATATTCTTCCGATTGTTGAAGGCAGCAACGTCAATACGAAATACGGTGTCATAGATACGACACATATTCTGTTTATTGCTGCAGGAGCGTTCAGTGTTTCAGCTCCGAGCGATCTGATTCCCGAATTTCAGGGACGTTTTCCTCTCAGAGTCGAACTTGATGCGCTTAAGAAGGAAGATTTCCGCCGTATCCTTTCCGAGCCGAGAAATGCGCTTACAAAGCAGTATGCCGCACTACTTGCAACAGAGGGTGTAACGCTTAACTTTACGGATGATGCTATCGAACGCATGAGTTTTCTTGCGGAAGATGTGAACAGCCGCAGCGAGAATATCGGTGCCCGCCGTCTGCATACAATCATGGAGAAAGTACTCGACGATATCTCTTTTACTGCTGACGAACATAACGGTGAGACCGTTAATATAGACGCAAAGTACGTTGACGAAAAGCTTGACGGACTTGTTGCCGACCAGGATTTGTCAAGATACATATTGTAGTAGTATGCAAAGCACTATTCTCCGGAACTGACAGCATGTGTGTTTACGTTCTGCAGAATAGTGCTTTCGTCTGAACAGGCAGTCAGTTCCTATGCTTTTAAAGCAAGTTCCTTTCCCGCTATAACCGCTTTGATATTTACCGGTATGAAATTCTTTTTTTCCTCTCCGAAAAACTCCTCAAAGAAGTTTTTTATGTTGTCGAGAGAGAAAGCTTTCGTCATTACAGCAAGCGCGCCGAGCATCACCATGTTTGCGGTTTTTTCATTTCCCGTTTCCCGTGCAATGTCAGTCGCAGTAATGTTTGCGATTCTGACATCTTTCCTGGCTGGGGGTGTCGTGACAAGAGTTGTGTTGATAAGCATGAGCCCGTCTTTTCTGACTATCTGCTCTGCAGCCTCAAGGCTGTCCTGATTCATAACGACGACCGAATCCGCTTTTGAAATGACGGGACTGGCAATTTCCGTATCCGATATGATGACGTTTGCACGAGCAATACCGCCCCGTTTTTCAGCTCCGTAGAAAGGGAAGAACGTGACGTTTTTTCCTTCCTTCATTGCACAGAATGCCCATATCTGTCCAAGCGAAATAATGCCTTGTCCGCCGAATCCGGTGAAAAATGTTTTTTCCGTCATTGAGCGCCTCCTTCGGCTTTCTGCCGGAAGTCGGCCGGCAGCGTGTTTTTAATTTCGCCGAGCGGATAGTGCGGAATCATTTGTTCTGCAACAAGGTCTGCCGCTTTTTCCGGGGAAACGCCCCAGTTTGTGGGGCAGGGGGACAGCACTTCAACCATGGTGGAACCGTATCCTGCCATCTGCGCTTCAAACGCTGTCCGTATATATTTTTTCAACTGCCTGACATGAGCTGCTGTGTCTGTCGCGCCGCGGGCCAAATATGTCGTTCCTTCAAGCGTCGCAAGCATTTCAGGGACTTTTATCGGATAGCCCATTCCTGCCGGAAATTCCGGATCGCGGCCGAGCGGAGCCGTTGCAGCTTTCTGATGCACGAGCGTCGTCGGTGCCATCTGTCCGCCTGTCATACCATAAATGGCATTGTTGATGAAAATCGTCGTGAAACGTTCACCTCTGTTTGCTGCATGTACAGTCTCTGCCATACCGATGGCCGCGAGATCGCCGTCGCCCTGGTAGCAGATAACAAGATGGTCGTTGAGGATACGTTTTACGGCACTTGCCGCAGCAGGCGTCCGTCCGTGTGCCGGCTGAACGGAATCGAAATCAAAGTACAGATCCGCCCAGATAGCGCAGCCTACCGGATTCGTAATTACAGCTTTTTCCCTGAGCCCCATCTCGTCAACGAGCTCAGCAATAATGCGGTGAGCTACTCCGTGTCCGCAGCCTGCACAGTATTTTGTCTGTACGGGAATCAGCGAATCGGGATGTTTATATGTCTTTTTCATTTTTTTACTTCCTTTACGGTCAGTTTGATCCGCTCAAAAACTTCTTCCTCTGTCGGAATTATACCGCCCGCATGAGAAAGCAGACTGACGGGCACACTGTCATGCACCGCAAGCCGTACGTCTTCAATCATCTGCCCCATACTCATCTCGACGACAAGCACCGGTTTTCCGTTTTTGGAAATCTGTTCAAGCTCTTTGTACGGGAATGGCCAGAGCGTTACCGGCCGGAAAATGCCGGCCTTAAGCCCGTATTCTGAGGCAAGCTGTACCGCTCCCTGGCATACCCTTGCTGCTGTACCGTATGCGACAAGTATAATATCAGCATCTTTACAGTTATTTTCTTCAAAGCGTACTTCTTCAGCTTCTATTTTTTCATACCGTTTGTATCTTTCCCGTACCTGCCGTTCAAGTACTGCAGGATCAAGCATAATTGACGTAATGTGATGCGGATCCCGGTGCGTCTTATCCATGTGGCCGACTGTCCACTGTGATTTGTCTGCGAGAGACGCAGAATCTTTATATTCGGGAAGCTGGACGCTTTCCATCATCTGTCCGATTAAGCCGTCACCGAGAATCATTGCCGGCATCCGCCATTTATCTGCCAGATCAAACGCAAGGTACGTCAGATCAGCTGCCTCCTGTACGCTTTTCGGAGCCAGGACAATGACGTGATAATCACCGTGCCCGCCGCCTTTCGTTGACTGGAAATAATCGCTCTGTGCAGGTGCTATGGAACCAAGCCCCGGACCGCCGCGCACCATGTTTACATATACGCACGGCAGGTCTGCACCTGCCGCATAGGAAATGCCTTCCTGTTTAAGTGAAATTCCGGGACTCGACGAGCTGGTCATGGCACGCATACCAGTACTTGCTGCGCCGTATACCATATTGATGGCCGCAAGTTCACTTTCTGCCTGGATGAATATTCTTTTGTGCTCAGGCATATAACGCGCCATCCATGCAATCAATTCGTTCTGCGGCGTTATGGGATATCCGAAATACGCACCGCATCCCGCCCTGATGGCAGATTCAGCAATAGCTTCATTTCCTTTCATTAACGTACGATTCGGATTCACTTTTCGTCTCCTTCGAGTTCATACACTTCGATTGCCGTATCGGGACACACTTCGTAGCAGGAGCCGCATGCGATGCATACACCCGTCCCGTTTTCCTGTTTTCCGGCGAATAGAGCAGGAAACGTTCCTGCAGCGTTCGCGACTGTACTGATTGTAAGTACATGCTGCGGACAGGCCCGCACACAAAGATAACACCCTTTGCACCGCTGGTCGTCGATGATGATTTTTCCCTTTTTCATTCGCACTCCCATAAAGAATTACATAAAATAACTGTGCTGTTTTCCGTCAATGCTAGTTTGACACATTGACATTTTCAGTTTTTATGTTATATTGTTCTAAGCCCACATGAATTAGATGCTGTTTTCCGGAAAAAGTTGCAGTTTTGAGGAGTTTTTTTATGGCAATAGAAATTACTGCTACCGGAAGGTATGTACCGGAAAAAGTTTTGACGAACGACGATTTATCAAAAATGGTAGATACGTCAGATGAATGGATCCGTTCCCACACGGGAATAAGCAATCGACATATTGCGCGTGATGATCAGGCAACAAGCGATCTGGCATATGAAGCTGCCATGAACGTGCTGAAATCAGTTGATGCCGCATCGCCGGAGCAGGTTGCAGCCGGTCTGGATCTTATAGTCGTTTCCACTGCTACTCCTGACTATCCCGGATTTCCGTCAGTTGCCTGTATGGTTCAGAGCAGAATCGGCGCACATAAAGCTGCTGCTTTTGATATAACCGCAGGCTGTACCGGATTTATCTACGCTCTTGAGACGGCCTCATGCATGATGGCATCCGGCGGCAGAAAGACGGCGCTCGTTATCGGTGCGGATACGCTGTCCCGGATTACCGACTGGACTGACAGAAATACGTGCGTCCTTTTCGGTGACGGTGCGGGGGCAGTGTTGCTTGAAGCAACCGACGCACCCGTAGCAGGACCGCAGAAGAGGGGCGTTATACGTTCGATACTCGGTGCTGACGGTTCTGGTTCTGAATACCTTATGCTGCGCCGGGGCGGAACAAGAAATCCTTTCCTTAAAGGCGAAACAGTTGAAAAACCCGCGTATCTCGAAATGAACGGGCCGGCAGTCTATCTGTTTGCCGTCAACGCTGTTGCGACTACTATAAAAAAAATGCTTGACGCCGAAGGTCTCAGCATGGATCAGATAGCGCGCATCATCCCTCATCAGGCAAACGAACGCATAATAAGTGCAGCTGCAAAACGGCTTGGAATAGGCATGGACAAATTTTTCCTGAATATTGCAAAATATGCAAACACTTCGACAGCCTCCGTCCCGATTGCGCTCGACGAACTGGCTCACGAAGGTACGCTTAAAAAAGGCGATATCATCATGACTATCGGATTCGGAGCCGGACTGACGTACGGTGCTAATCTTATAGTCTGGTAGAAAAAAGCATACGCTTTCTGAAAAATGAGGAATTACTCCTAAACAAGTATGCAAAACTGCCGACAATGAGAGTATGAATACTTTTTCGAGAGCGGTCGACCTGCTGCACCGCGGTATGGATGCTGATACGCTGCGGTATCAGGTTTCGGCCAATAATATGGCAAACAGTGAAGTTCCGAATTTCAAACGCACAACAGTCAATTTTGAAAGCGAATTAAAGCGCGCATTTGAATCGGAAGAAGCTGCGAAAGACGGTTTCCAGCTTACCCGTACCGATGACCGCCATATCGCTTTGAATGAACCATATGACTACCGCGAAGTGCAGCCCCGGCGTGTCCTCGATTATACGACCACGTCGAAGGCGAACGGCAACAATGTGGATGCAGAGGCAGAAGCAATGCTCGTTCTTCAGACACAGATGCAGTACAAACTGCTTTCCCAGCTTTCAAATTTTGAATTTTCGCAGGTTAATACCGCGATGAAGAAATAGACGCACAAAAGCCATCCCTGGCTTTTGTGCTCTGAGAGTTCAGCGAAGCTGAACTCTCCTGGATGGGGCCGCCATCCTTGGCGGCAGGGGGAGTTCTGTTCGGCAAGGGGAGTTCGGGGCAGCAATGGGGGAGGAACGACCTCAGATGCGGGGGAATGAAGCGTTTTTTTTGATGTATAAGGAGCTGTAGTATGGGACTTTTTACCAGTATAAACGTTGCCGCAACGGGCATGAGCGCTGAACGACTGCGCTCGGACGTTATCTCAAACAATATAGCGAATGCTTCTACAACGCGCACTCAGGAAGGCGGTGCGTTCAAACGTTCTCGTGTCGTTCTTGAAGCAATCGGCGACAAGACGACGCAGTGGCGCAGTCCGTACAGTCCCGAAGATCTCGACAACGGTCCCGGAAAGGGCGTCAAAGTCCTTAAAATCGTAAAGGATACCGATACTGCCGGGCGGATGGTATATGACCCGACTCACCCCGACGCAATCAAATCAGGTCCGAACAAAGGATATGTTGAATATCCGAACGTCAATATCGTAAACGAAATGGTTGATCTTATTTCCGCTTCACGCGCATATGAAGCAAATTCAACAGTCATTGAAGGTGCAAAGGATATGTTTTCTGCCGCACTGGAAATAGGACGCTGATTCCTGTATACTAAGTTGTGTAAACAGTTTTTCTGCTGCCCTGTCCGGACGGCGGAAGCCGGGATTTGAGAGGTATTATGAAAATTCCTGAATTCGGTACATTACAGATGACCCGTACTGATCCTGCTCATACGGGAACGGCAAAGCTTTCAGATATTGCAGGCTCTCCGTTAAACGATATCCCTTCTGCAGCTGAAAAAGGTTCTGCCAAAACGCAACTTAATTTTGAAGACTATCTTCTCAATGCTATGAATTCCATGAACGGCCAGCAGGTTGATGTCAATAATCTTGAACAGAAAGTCCTTACCGACCCTGATTCAGTCGATCCTCAGGACGTGACAATTGCGATGGCCAAAGCCCGGATGTCGCTTAATCTCGCCCAGACAGTTATAGACCGTATTGTGACCGGCTGGAACGAAATCACGACGACGCGGTAGAATAGCATGTATAATAGAAGTTTCCGCTTTGCAGAATGATTTAAATGTGATATACTCTTTAATAATTGTTTTAACGATTCGTTCACGGGAGGGCACAGATGAACGAATGGCTTAAAAAGCTGACTACATCTATAAAAGATTTATGGGCAAAAGGTACAGTTGTGCAGAAGGTCATTCTGTTCGCTGTCATTGCCGCTGTAATCATAGCAATAATTCTCGCAACTACGCTTTCGGCAAAACCTACGACAGTGCGTCTCTTTAACGCGCCTGTTACCGATGTAACTGAGAGAACTAAAATTCTTGATAAACTGAGCGAGCAGAATATTACGGCCACGGTGACTGACGACGGATATATTTCTGTCGCAGACGACACGACAGCACGCAGGATGCGCGATGTCCTTATCAGTGAGGGACTTGTTCCTTCAAACATTGACCCGTTTGCAAGTTTTTACAACAGAAACTGGTCGACGACTGATGCGGAACAGAACGTTAAGCTCAAAAATGCAATCACGCAGACGGTGAAACAGCATATTGAAGCGCTCGATGACGTGACAAGTGCCGATGTGAATATAGTACTGCCCGACGACAAGCTTTTTTCCGCTGATGAAAACCCTGTTACGGCGAGTATAATTCTGCGGGTAAAACCAGCCAGTTCGCTGCTTTCCGACAGAAAGCGTATTCTCGGCATTCAGAAACTCGTGCAGATGGCCGTCGAAGGCCTGAAACCCGAAAACATAACAATAGCTGATGCGGACGGCAACATTCTCAACGATTTTGCAGGCATGGCCGACAGCGACCGTGTTGATCTTGTCGCAAAACAGCAGAAACTCATTCAAAAGCTGGAAACACAGTATCGCGCGAAAATCCTGAAGTCGCTTCAGAGTACGCTTACGTCCGACCGTGTACGCGACCTGGATATCAAGATTGATATGGATATGTCGAAGAAAACAAGCGATTCGACAATCTATTCTCCGATTGTAATAAAGAAAGACAATCCCGATACTCCGTACGATGATTCGGAATACCGCGATACGCTGCCGATTTCGCAGCAGACGGTAACAAAGGAATGGCAGGGAACGGGATATAATCCGGAAGGACCTGCCGGAACCGAAGGCCAGACGCCGCCGGTCTATTCTGATATGTCGAATGTTATCGGCAAATCTACAGAGACAGGCGTTACCCAGAACAATGTCGTAAATACGACAAAAACGCAGGAAGAGGTAAGTCCGCAGATCGACCGCATCACTGTTGCGGTGAACGTTGACGGTGTGTGGACTACGCCGAAAGATCCGAAAAATCATAATTATATTATTAACGACGACGGTTCAATCAAACGTGTTTATACACCCGTTCCGAAAGAAACGCTTGAGCAGCTTGCAAATTACGTGCAGGATGCTGTGGGATACGACAAGAGCAGGAATTACCGCGTTACCGTAACGAATATTCAGTTTGACCGTACAGCACAGTTCGCCGCTGAAGATACGGCCTATTTCAAGGCTCTTCAGACGCGCCGTACAATCCTGCTTGTGCTTGCTGCAATTGCAGTTGTGCTCATCGGATTTATCATTTTCCGTTTCGTGAGCAGGGAAATCGAGAGGCGCAAACGGATGCGGGACGAGGAACTGCTCAGAAAGCAGCAGGCTGCACGGGAGCAGGCGCTGTGGGATGCGAAAGAAGACGGTATGGAAGTCACGATGTCCGTCGAAGAGTCGCGCCGAGCGGAACTTCAGGAAAATGCAATTGCTATGGCAAAAGAGCATCCGGAAGATGTCGCGATGCTTATACGTACGTGGCTGATGGAGGAGTAAGACTATGGCAGAAGATGCAAAGGCTGCTGCAACATCCGCAGCCAAAAAAGACAACCCGAAGCCAATTCCGAAACCTGGCAGCCTGAAACCTGCAACTCCTGCTGGCGGAAAGAAAAATTCAAAAGATTATAAAAGCCTTACCGGGAGGCAGAAAGCTGCTATATTTCTGGTCTCACTGGGCAGCGATGTTTCAGCAGAAATTATGAAACACCTGCGTGAAGATGAAGTTGAGACGCTTACATTTGAAATCGCCCGTCTCGAAACCGTCGATGCGGAGTTTAAAGACGCTGTTCTTGAAGAATTTCAGGAACTGATGAATGCACAGAATTTCATTACGACGGGCGGTATCGATTATGCGCGCGAGCTGCTTGAAAAATCACTTGGCAGCCAGAAAGCAATAGATATTATCAACAGGCTTACAAGCTCACTTCAGGTACGCCCGTTCGATTTTATCCGCCGCACCGATCCTGCCCATCTTTTGAACTTCATACAGCAGGAATATCCGCAGACGATTGCACTTATACTTGCATATCTGGAACCGGGAAAGGCCGCCGTCATCCTGCAGAATCTGCCGGAGGAAATGCAGCCGGAAGTTTCAAAACGGCTTGCAACGATGGACCGTACTTCGCCTGATGTTCTGCGCGAAGTGGAACGGGTTCTTGAAAAGAAACTTTCCACGCTGTCGAGCGAAGACTACACGGCCGCCGGCGGTGTAGACAGCATCGTTGAAATACTCAACCTTGTTGACCGTTCTTCTGAGAAGGCAATCATTGAATCTCTGGAAGAAGACGATCCTGACCTGGCAGAGGAAATCAAGAAGAAGATGTTCGTCTTCGAAGATATTGTCATGCTCGACGACCGTGCCATTCAGAAAGTGCTCCGCGAAGTCGACACGCAGGAACTTGCAAAAGCCCTCAAGTCCGTCGATACGGAAGTACAGGATAAAATATTCCGCAATATGTCTAAGCGTGCGGCAAGCATGCTCAAGGAAGATATGGAATTTATGGGTCCTGTCCGCCTGAAGGATGTTGAAGAATCGCAGCAGAAAATCGTTTCTACAATCAGACGTCTTGAGGATTCCGGCGAAATTGTCATTGCACGTTCCGGCGAAGACGAACTTGTAACCTGATACCAGTGTATAGAGGAAGCTAATGGCTAAGACTGTGTTCCGCCCCGGCGAGATAAAAGCTCAAAAGGGCGAAGTAATGCTCAAACTTGTTCACGATTTTACACCTGCCGAAGAAGAGAAAGTTGACGATATCCCGGAGTTTAAGGGGCCGACAGCAGACGATCTCCGGCGGGAAGCTGAAATATTCAAAAAAAACTGGGAAATAGAAAAACAGAAAATGCTTGAGGAAGCGCAGGCTTCAGCCGATGCAATCGTGAAAAAAGCTGAAGACGCGGCATTTGCAGAAGTAAAACGGCAGACAGATCAGGCGAACATCATAAAAACCGATGCACAGCAGAAAGCTCAGGAAATTATTAAGAAAGCACAGGAACAGGCACAGCAGCTTATTCAGGACGCAAAAGTCCAGCAGCAGAAAGTAGAGTCTGATGCGCATAATAAAGGCTATGAAGAAGGTCATGACGAAGGATACAGGGACGGCGAGGACGAAGTTAACCGTCTGGTTGAGCGCATGCACACAGTACTTGATGCCGTCATGCAGCGCCGGGAAGAAATCCTCCGCGATACGGAAACACAGATTGTCGAACTTGTCATCCTGATGACAAGAAAAGTTGTTAAGATAATATCTGAAAATCAGAAGAGTGTCATCATGAGCAATGTGCTTGCCGCCCTTAAGAAGGTGAAAGGCCGCGGCGAAGTAACGCTGCGCGTAAACCTCGAGGATGTAAAACTGACAACGGAACATATAGACGAATTTATCAAGCGGGTCGAGAATATCAAGGGAATCACCGTAGTGGAAGATTCTTCCGTCGAAAAAGGCGGCTGCATTGTCGAAACTGATTTCGGCGCAATAGACGCGCGGATTTCGAGCCAGCTTACGGAACTTGAAAACAAAATCATGGAGATATCTCCGGTAAAGACTCTTGCCAAGTCCGATGTCATTACGCCGGATAATTCATAGTCCGGCAGATTGCGGGTGGAATCATGCGGTCATCATATACAGGGGAATTCAATTTTACAAAGTATCTCACGGCAGCGGAAGAGGCCGATCCGATTCTGTATGTCGGTCAGGTAACGGCAGTTAACGGCCTTGAAATAGAAAGCAGGGGACCGCGTTCCGTGATAGGCGAAATGTGCACGATAAAGCTGCCTGCCGGCGGAAAAAGTCTTATGGCAGAAGTAGTCGGGCTTGATAAAACGACGGTAAAACTGACCGCATACGGCGACACAAAAGGACTTGAAGTCGGATGTGAGGTCATCGCATCGGGGAGCGTGCTCCGCGTGCCGGTCGGCATGTCTCTGCTCGGCCGCGTAATTGACGCTACCGGTAAACCGTGCGACGGACTTGGTGAAGTGGTGCCCGAGGCATATTATGCAGCCGTAGCCTCTCCGCCCGATCCCATGAAAAGGCTTCCCGTTGACAGGCGTATTACTACAGGTGTGCGTGCAATAGACTCACTGCTTACAGTAGGCAAGGGGCAGCGGCTCGGTATTTTTGCAGGCTCAGGCGTCGGAAAATCAACGCTTATAAGCATGATTGCACGCAACACGAATGCCGATATAAACGTCATCGGACTTATCGGTGAACGCGGCCGTGAAGTACTTGATTTTATCAAGCGCGATCTCGGCAGCGAAGGTCTTAAGCGTTCAGTCGTCGTCATGGCGACAAGCGACCAGCCGTCAATATGCCGTCTGAGGGCAGCGTATGTCACGACGGCTGTTGCGGAATATTTCCGGGATCAGGGAAAGGATGTCATGCTCATGTTTGATTCCGTTACGCGGTTTGCCCAGGCTCAGCGTGAGATAGGACTTGCAAACGGCGAACCTCCGGCTCAGAAAGGATATCCGCCGAGCGTATTCGACATGATTCCGAAGCTTCTTGAACGGGCTGGTACGAACGACAAAGGATCCATTACAGCGTTTTATACAGTACTTGTCGACGGCGACGACATGAACGAGCCGATTACGGACAAAGTACGCGGTACGCTTGACGGCCATATCGTGCTTAACAGAAAACTCGCACAATCATACCATTATCCTGCAATAGACGTCCTGCAGTCCATAAGCCGTCTTTCAAAACGGGTGACGGGGAAACAGACACAAAAGGCGTGCGGAAAAATACGTTCCCTTATGGCAACCTATGCCAATAATGAGATGATGATTACGACCGGTATCTATCAGAAAGGAAATTCACCGGAAATAGACGAGGCGGTCGAAAAACATGGCGAAATTGAAGCTTTTTTGAAGCAGGAAGAATACGAAAAATGCCCGATGGAAGACACGCTTGCAAAAATTGCCGACCTTTCCGGCGTAGACATCCCGCAGGAAGAATTTATCGAAAACCCCGCGGCGGAAATCCCGAGCACGGCCCAGATTACCGATGCTCAGACAGACTGAACGTATGAAGAAATTCAGTTTTCAGCTTGAAGATGTCATGAAATACCGGGAATTCCTCCAGAATGAGGCGGAAACGGAACTGGGAAGGGCTCTGGCCGTAGAGCATGCCATTCAGACAAAACTTGATGACATCGGACATCAGAGTGTTTTTGTAAAAAACAGGATGAAAGGTTCGACAGACTTCAATGCTATAAATGCCGCCCACAATTTTTACATACTGCTTGACCAGCAGAAAGAGTACCTGCTGAAACAGATGGCGGAAGCAAAGCTTGTATCCGAACAGAAACGGAAAGCGTTACAGGACGCAATGCAGAAAACAGAAGCCCTCCACAAACTTCGTGAGCGGCAGCTTGCCGAATATCACGAAGAAGAGAACAAAGAAGAAGAGAATGCCGCTGACGATATTGCGACTTTCCGCATTCTGAAATAACGGCTCGTATTTCCGTTTTAATAATGAAAAGCGCTTCCCCCTATAAATTCCCTCATTATTGAACGCGGCGGCACGGCTGTCGGTGCAATCGGCGAAAAATTGTTAAGAAAACTCAGCAGTCTGCATGCTTCGGAATATTCCTTCTGCATAGGATTTACGCAGCGGAGCAGGGGTTCCGCATACACTTTCAGGACGGCAAGTTCATAATCAAGCGCCGTGTTGAGAATTGCGTCCGCATTATTCTGGAAAGGAAAGATGTGTTCCTGCTCACCCTTTTGAACGCTCGGCCACATTGAAATTGTATTGGCAGCACTTTTACCGCGGAACTGGGCATCGCGTACGATACGCCGTATAAGCCTGTTGTCGCTTGTGGAAATACGGTTATGGTCGTCAAGGTTAAGCTGCGTCAGCGCCGACAGATAAATCTTAAACTTAAGTCCGCTTTGGATGCGCGGAGTGAGTTTGTCGTTCAGTCCGTGTATTCCTTCCATGATGAGGATATCGTTCGCATCAAGATGCATTTTGTTTTTATCTTCATAATATCGTTCGCCGTTTGCAAAGTTGTACGACGGGATAGTTACTTCCCTTCCGGCGAATAAGTCGAGCAGGTTGTCGTTTATAAGGGAAATATCAAGCGCTTCAAGGCATTCGTAATCATAATTACCATCTTCGTCTTTCGGATTTCTATCCCTGCCTACGTAATAACAGTCAAGACTTATCACTTTAGGCTGATAGCCGATTGCCTCCAGCTCCAGTGCAAGCTTTTTTGCCGACGTCGTTTTGCCGGAGCTTGACGGTCCTGCAATGAGCACGACGCGCACTTCGCCGCTTTTTGCGATTTTGTCGGCAATGTCAGCGAACTGTTTCTGCTGGAAAAGTTCCGTTATTTCCACAAAGTCATTTATTCTCCGCTCGTTGATAAGCTTGTTGAGGGAAGCTGCCGACGTAACGCCGATACGCTTTCCCCATTCTTTGTAACGGCTGTATATTTCGAACAGTTTCGGCTGATCGACAAATGCCGGCAGCGATTCCGGAGCGGACGATTTGGGGAAGCGGAGCAGAAAACCCTTACCGTACGGCATGAGATCAAAAATTTTGAGGAAGCCAGTAGACGGAACGAGCGGCCCGAAGTATAAATCGGAAAATCCGTTTATCGAATTGATTCGTACCCGCGGCGGACAGAAATAGTTGAGCTGCCTGCGTGTTTCCGCAAGCCCCAGCCCTTCAAAAAGCCTGATAGCTTCTGCATACGAAAGAAACTGCGTATTGATAGGAAGATTGCTCATAACTATAGAACGCATTTCAGCTTCAAGCGCAGTAATTTCCTCTTTTTCAACAGTCTTACCCGTTTCAAGCGTGTAATAATATCCGTAGCCAAGGCTGTGGCCGCAGAGCAGACGGGACAGAGGGTACAGTTTGTGTGCAGCAGCCGCAAGCATAAGGCAGAGCGACCTGCGGTAGACGAGCGCACCGTCTTTGCTGCTGTCAAGAACCGGTTCAAGATTTGAATTGATTTCCAGTCGCTTATCAAGAGAATTCACTTCGTTATTGACGCGTACCGCAAGGATATGCTCTGCACGTTCCGTGAAATTCGACAAAAGCGTGTTAATTGGCGTCCCGTAAGGGACTATAACTGTTTTTCCTGACGGAAAAGAGACCGATAATGTACTTTCCTGCATATTAATCGGTACCGGAATTGTATATATCCGGGTACCTTTTACCTCTCATTATCAGAATGTAATTGTATATAATTCAATAAAATAATAGCAGACAGTTATTGTTGCGTCAACTGCAGCAGGTAAAGAAGGAGGCAGAGGAGCTGATACCGGAAGGATTACAGCCAGAGAATGCCGTGTGTTCATGAAGGCATCTAAGTAAAATAGTTGACAAATGGATTTTTTTAACTGATACTGTAATTAAGATAAAATTATAATAATTATATAAGGTACCATTGTGAAAAAAATAATAGTGTTCTGTTTTTGTCTGACTGTCATGTGCGTAGGTTCCTTTTCGCAGGAAGATTCTGTTATAAGGTCCGGAAATGGATATATATGTACATTATCCGTAAACAGCGGAAATTATTATATACAACGTACTTATGATGGTAATGACAAGATCTGGCACAGCAGTATTGATGATTTCAGTTTAAATAATGCAGAAATCTCTATGCAGGCTCAGGGGCATGATATTTATGGCAGCTTCGATTCTTCGATCACTTTTGAGGGTTTCATTAATAGTAACAAGACTGAATATGTCGTAGAGGGCAGTTATTCCGGGACTGTCGGTCCTAAATCCAGTATGAGTTCATTTAGTGGAGATATAAATGAAGTTTTTGATTGTCCTCTTGATGATGATCCTCCTGTCTGTACCATAACCGATAAACAGGGTAACTGCAGGATTTCCGGTTCTTCAATTTATTGCAGTGGTACGACAGCCTCTATTTCGTATTCTTTTACAGATGCAGGATGCGGTTTGAAAAATGTAAAGGGACTACAGGATTCAAGTTATAGAGAATGTTCTGCAAGCGGCATTGTCGACATACATGAGGCTGATGAGAATCATACGCTCTGTTTTATTGCCAGCGATAACCTGGGCAACGAAACCGATGTCACATATACCGTATATTTTGACACTATAAAACCTGAAATATATATCCGTCAGGATACAATTCCTTCCGGAGGATACGGTTATGCAGGAGAGACAACAATTGAAATTTCAGCTTCAGATGCTGGTTCCGGAATAAACAGCGATACGTTCACAATAATAAAAAACGGAACCGCATATTATATTAAGCCGGATAATTCCGGAGTTCTTCTTTCAATGGACGGTGCTTTATGGAAATCTTCGGATGAATTTTATTTTGAATCAGACACGAACAATTATTATCTGACATTCAACCGCACAGGAGAGTATGCGCTGTCGTTCAGCATTCAGGATAATGCGGGGAATCCGGCGCAGACAGAAACTGAAGGTTTTAAAATTCTGGATTCTGCAATACATATATCTGTTGGGGCTACAGGCTCGGGAACGTATACTGCTGATGGTTATTTCAGAAGTATGACTTTTCTTGCTTCTTCGGAAGATGATAATAACGGGCTTGATTCTTCCTCGTGGCAGTATTCTGTAGACGGCGGTACGAGCTGGAGTACGGCATCAAGCAGTTCTGCTTCTGTGACGGTGGACAGCGACGGTACTTATAAAGTTGAATTCCGGGTAAAGAACAGTGCAGGTAAAACATTTTATTCGGATACATATCCTGTAAAAATAGACAACAGCGCACCAGTCATAAAATTACTGGATGAAGATGGTAATGATTATGTAGAAGGAAAATGGTGCAAAGAGAGTGTGTATATTCTTGTTTCTGATGGAATTTCGGGAATAAATATAAAATCTTTTACAACAGATTGCGGCACGGCAGAAATACGCATTTCGGAAATAGATGCAGGAAAGTATGCATGTACTTTATCGAATGATGGATGTCATGCAGTTTTTGTGGAAGTGGCGGACAATGCAGGAAATTTTTCAGAGTGGATGTTTTCAATCTGTATTGATAAGGATGCAATTCCTGCAGAGGATATTTCTTATTCAGGCACATTCAGTACAGGAACGGATGCTTACAGGACCCTGCTGGGGACCGCCTCTGATGGTTCTCTCGACGGAAATATACAGAAAATCTCTGTTTCCGCAGCAGATCAGGAATCCGGATGTCAGGCGGAATCATTCGACTGCTGTCTGGCGGCAGGGACACTGACGGATGCTCAAATAAAGAATAAGACATATACAACGGCATATGAATGGTCCGGGAACTTTTCAAGCGGAAAAAATGCCGGAACAGCCGGAATAAATGTTCAGGATGTTAAACAGGGAACATATACGTTACTGCTGTACGTAAAAGATGAAGGCGGAAAGATTTCTGTAAATTCAAAGAGCATCATCATAGCCCGTGGGGTTAATAAGCCCGACTCGTCCTGGTTTGACGTATCATTTGACGGGACAGAACTTATTTGTAAAACGACTTCTTCAATTCCGAGGGGAATAACGGTATGCCAGTATCATTCAAAAGCTGCGTCTGTAAGCGGTATGCTGCCGTCTGTTGTTGCTGACTCCATATATACAAGTAAGTCGGAAAAAACTGAAGGACTTTACGAAGCTTATCTTGCAGCTGTCGATGCATACGGGAATCATGCATCTGTGGATTTTTATGTACTGTATAATGTAGCCGAAGATGCGGCATCTGCTTTTATTCTTGCCGCCCGCGCTGATGATATTATCATAAATATAAATTCGTCGCAGGAAAAAAACAGTCTTAAACCTCTCATATTTTCCGACGATGTGAGCGGTGAAAAACAGAATATCAGAAGTGTCAGTGTATATGTCGTCAATACAAATTCTTTTGAATACGAATTCATTACAAATCAGGCCGTTATGTGGAAAGTATACAGCGACTGGTTTGGGGAGCAGAATTCAAATTCACAATATAGTACAGACATGAGCGGAACGATTTCTTTCGGCGGAAATGAAGAGGGAAAGATATACCCTCTCCATATAGAGATGCTTACTCAGGATAATGAAACGAAAAGTAAAGTCATTTACGTGCGGTATAACAAGGCTCCACTCATTACGGCTGCAGATGACCTTTTTGTCGTTAATCCCGGTCATAGTAAGAATATAACTGAACTTGTTTCCGTAAGCGACGGTGATGAAAATATTCCGGGAGATTATCCTCTTACATTTATATGGGATCCCTGCAACGGGACTGAAGCTCTTTCCTGGACGGGAGGAGACAACAGCGGAGAAGTGCTGGGAGACGGAACTGAAAAGTCCGTACGCTATATGCAATCCTCCGAAAAAGCGCAGACAAGCAATTATACCGGAAAACTTACCGTCACCGACAGATACGGGAAAAGTTCTTCTGCGGATATAAAAATACGGGTGGTAAATACACAACAGGGAACGCTGCTTGTAAACGAATATTGGACTGATACGCAGCAGCTGACGGGAACGGTACTGGTTCCTGGAAATATACAACTGACGCTTGACGATTGTACCGTGACAGCTGGCGGAATTATGAATGAGAATAAGAAAAGATATGACGGGGGAATAACTGTTGAGAAAGGCGGAACCCTGTTCATTGCCGGTACGGCTGCTTCGATACTGCAGTCGGATGACAGTTCAATAAAGTGGTACGGCCTTAAGATTGCGGGAACGGTCAATGGCTCTGCAATACAGATTAGTAATGCGGAACGGGGAATCAGTATGCTGCCTGAATCCCGGATACAGCTTGAAAAGGTTTGCATTTCAGACTGCACAGCAGGTATACACATTCTCGGCGGGACTCTGAAAATTCAGGATGCGGAGATTACTCATAATAAAGAATACGGAATAAAGTGTGAAACGGACTCTGTTCCTGCTATACAGAATCTTGTCCTGAAAAACAACGGAAAAGAGTATTACATAAACGGAATTATAAAACAGGAATAGAACGATGAAAAAAAATCTTGCATTAGTATTACTGACACTTCTGACCGCGGGAACGCTTTCTGCATATGAATATACATCAAGCGGAAATGTGCGGAAAGGCCGCGCAGCCTGGATGGTTTCGGACGGAAATACGGAAACAGCCTGGCAGCTTGCAGAAGGTGAGACTGACGGCTTTATAGAAATAAAGGGAAGTGAGGAAACTAAATCAAGCGTACTGATTGACTGTGACCTTCCCGGAGATTCCGAAATACAACTGTATTCGGCAGGAGGAAAGGGGTACAGACCGGTGAGCGGTGCTGTGCTCAGGGGTGCATATAAAGGTTCTGCGGAACTGCACCTTCCCGGGGATTCAAGAGCTTCTTCCGGAATAAGAGTCTGCGTCAGCGGAAAGAATGCAGCCGGAGTAAAAATAAAAGAGATTGCTTTTGAAATAAAGGAATACGAAGGGAAAGAAGAAAATATAAAACCTGCTTCATATTTTTTCAATCTGAAAGAAGAAATCAGTATGAAAGCAGACCGTCTCTGGGACGGAAAAACAGAAGGTCCCTGGTTCGAGCCATTATGGTACATCCCGTGGGATGTAAGTTCTGAGAAAAGTGTAAACAGAGCAGATGAAATATTCGGCGGTACCGGATATCCTTCCGGAAATGCACAGATTGTCTGGAATCTCGACGGAAAGTATGCAGTGAATAAAATCCGTGTCTTCGTGCTCTGCGGGTGGCGGAGTATAAAATTTGAGGCTGCGTCGGGAGACACTTGGACTGAACTTGGTGTTATAGGTCCTTCAAATCTCAGGGCCGGAGACTGGAATGAATATGAATGTGCGCAGACGGTAACCGATAAAATACGCATTACATTTCCGGGTGGCTGGGAACAGGCGCGTTTTATAACCGAAGCGGAAGTGTACGGAGTACGGCAGGAAGGTCAGGAAAAGGCCGGCTGCGGTCCGGAAGCCCTTTCATGCATCTGCAGTGAAAGTTCATACAGGGTATATGAAATAAACCGGACCCGGCAAAATGCGGATTTCAAAGTCTGCGTTTATGGAACGAGGGAAAGCGCTCCCGATGTTTTTATTGATGATTCAAAACTGGAATGTGTTTCTTCTGAAGTATGTAATGGAAACGATGTTTATACATTCAGGACGGAAGAACGGGAACTGAAAAATGAATTTGAATATCTTTCCGTATATGACAGTGATATAGAAAGCGTGCTGTTTACGGAAAGCTATCCTGAAGCGGGAAAGGGTGCGGATGACGGCATTCAGCTGGAACTCTGGAGGCCTGTCGACAAAGACGGAGCATGGAACGGAAGTATTGTCGGCTGGACAGGAAATTCCCTGGACATTGTAACAATAAACGGCAGAGCGGTAAGCCGTTCCGACAGAATGTTCTGGCTTGGGACACAGTGGATTCCGTTTGAAGATGTTTCCGGAAAACTCCTTGTACAGGACAGAAACGGACTTGCGCTTTTTGAGAAGACATTTGATGTAAAAGGCGGGGATATTCAGAAAGGCGGAAAGCTGCTTTGCGGAGAGCAGACTGAATATACTGATTCGGATACCTATACAGTAAACGGCACTGTTAATTCGCCGTATGCGGTCTGCTCTGTAAACGGCAGTACTATTTCCGTTGCTTCCGATTTACGTTTTAAAAGCGCGATACACATTCGTCCCGGATACCAGAAAATCATCATAAAAATTGCAGAAGGCGGAAAGACGACAGCCTTCTGGACGAAAGAAATCGTCAGAAGTTCTGATTCTTTATGTATAGAAACAGACTGCCCTGACTCGGGAATCAGTATTCGTACGGATACATATGAACTAGAAGGGAGAGTTTCAAATTCAGACGGGAACGTCCGTATAGTTGTGAACGGTTCCGAATCGGAGAATAACGGCGGCCGCTTCAGACAGACAATACAGCTTGAAGAAGGCCGGAATGAAGTAAAAATAAAAGCAGTCGACGGGCACGGACGAACCGCTGAAAAAACGCTTGTCATAACGAAAGATACAACGGCTCCTGAGATAAAGGTTAGTTCACCTGAAAATAATTCCTATATGTCCAGTTCGTCGGTAAAACTGCAGATTGACGGCGGGGAAGAAGGACTGTGGTACAGCATCAACGGAAGTGCACCGGAATTCTGCAGCGGCAGCACGTTTGAGAAAGAGTATGAACTTGCGGACGGTACATATGACTGGACCGTTACGGCCTGTGACGATGCACAGAACGTCAGTAAGCCTGTGTCTGTTCATTTTACGGCGGATGTAACTCCTCCTGAAGAATTTGAAATCGTACCCCGCATAAAAACAGATGCGGATTCATGGCAGGCAGAGAATGATACAATACTGAATTTTAAAGCAGAAGATGCCGCTTCCGGCATTGCATACTATGAATATACACTGGACGGGCAGAACTGGACTGTCTGCGAATCACCTCTTGAACTGTCCAATCTGCAGAACGGAAAAACTTCTGTATTCGTGAGGGCTGTCGACAGGTGCGGAAATATACGTCTTGAGACTACAGATATTTATACGGATACAAGTGCTCCGGAAGAATTTGAACTGACGTCTGATGCAGCGCAGGGAAAATGGACGAACAACAGCAGTCCGGTTTTATATTTTGAAACAACGGACAGCGTAAGCGGAATCAAAAAATATACGCTCCGGATTGATTCGGGAACAGAAAGCGAATGGAAGAGCGGACTCGTACTTGGTCCTCTTGCAGACGGGAAGCACAGCGTTGTAGTGAGGGCGTATGATTATGCGGGAAATTTCAGCGCAGCCTCTTTTAACCTCTGGACTGATTCAAGCCGTCCTGAGAATTTTAAATGCAGTTTCGACGTCGACGGATGGACAAATAATACAACACCCCAGGCCTCATTTTCTGCCGAAGATGCTGCCAGCGGAACGGCTTATTACGAATTGAGCACTGACGGAGGTGACTATGTAAAAGTCACAAGTCCGTATACGTTCAGCGCGTTTAAAGACGGAACGCACTCTGTAAAATTCCGTATAACGGACAATGCGTCTAACGTCCTTGAAAGCCCGGAATATACACTATACATAGATGCAACCCCTCCTGCAGCTGTTTCCGTCTGCCGTCTTATTCCCGGCAACGGAACTATGCAGGGCGTGTGGCAGACAGCAGACGATGATATACTTGCATATCACATAATCTGGAATACAGACGGAACGGACGAACTTATAACGCAGAGTGAAACGACAATAAAACGCAGCGGTATAAAGAACAGCACCCTTGTAAAAATGAGCGTTCAGGCAGAGGATCGTGCGCACAATTACGGACCGGTAACGGAAGCTGTCATTTCAGCGACCGGGCTTGCAGTAAAAAAACTGGGCACGGAAGCCACTACGGTTGAATATGAAAATATAAAGATGACCGTTCCTTATCAGGGAGACGACAGTACTGTAAAGGCTGTCCTTATACAGGAAGTACAAAGCAAGACGCTTCTGGAGAAAAGCGTCAATCCCGTGCTGAGCCCTATTTATTCGTTTACGACGCTCGACAAGGATGGTGAGAATCTGGTCGAAAAAAATCACGAGATTTTTGCGAAACCCGTCAGTGTTGAAATGCATTATGATGATTCTCTTGTCCCTGCGGGATATCCCGAAGGAATCCTTGATGTCTATTATTACAACGAATTCTGGGGGAAGTGGTTTAAAGTAGATAAAAACAGGATAGATACGGAGAATAACGTCATATACTTTACGACGTCACATTTTACGGACTTTGCGATACAACCTACATTGAAAGAAGACTTTTCCGCTGAAAGTTTAAAGGATGCCGGACATGCGTACGGCAATACGGAAAGCAAAGTGGATGATGTTACCGTTTCCCTTGAAAGCGGAACCATGATGACAGATGTTACCGAGATGGTCATAAAAGGGAAAAACGGATTTGAGTTCCCCATAAAGCGAGTGTATGATACACAGACAGCCCGTTCCGACAGCCCTATGGCTGTGTGTGATACTGATGTATATCATAATATAGGGAATAACGTTTTTTTGAAATCCAGTTCAAATTCCGTTTCTGATAGGAATGCACAGGATACGTATTATTCCCTTGGAGTAGGCTGGAGACTTAGCATTCCGTATATGTATAACAACACAGGTTCTGTTTATGTAAAACTTCCGGACGGTTCGTCCTATTCCACTTCGTACATGAAGGGAATTTCCTTTGACGTAGAAAAACATGTCTGGGTATTAGAGAATCACTTCGGGGAAGATTTTACCCTTGAGCTTATCGGAGGAAACAAAGTCTACGATGATTATACACTGACGGTGAATGTCGAAACTGTATTTTTGAAAGATGCTCTTGAAGCCTTTGGTTTGGGAACAGAGCTTAAGACGACTGTTGTTGCCAGAAATGTAGGTGAAATTTCATGGACACGATTTACGGGCGGAAAGCTCATTATGAAGGACGGGACCAGTTATTATTTTGATAGATACGGAAGAACTACAAAAGTTACTGATAGTTCCGGGGACAATTCGCTGGAATTCAGTTATAACGGGCTGGATGTAGAAATCGTATGTGCAGGGGGCACCAGCGTAAAAATTGAGCATGATACAGACAATCTTATGATTGATCGTATCATTTCCCGTGATGAGACAGGAAATGAGCGCTGTTGGGAGTATAAATATGACAATTATGGACTGAATCCTGTTCTATCCGATTGCAGTGCTGAACAAGGGCAGCGTTGCTATTCATTCCTTGTTTCAGGAACGGATCCAGAAGGGAGACTGTCTGAATACGGATATACGCTTGATGGTTCTCTTGGACATATTGTGTTTTGGTCTGACTCAGGAATGTATCCGAAAAACAACACAACAGGCTTTCTTGTTCCGTGCCTTATAAACCGCGTAAAAACTCCAGGGGGTAAAGTGTATGATATTAATTATAAAATCTTGACTTTATCAATTGTACCAAGTATTGAGGAGTATAAAATTCTTCCAGATTCCATAACAGCAGAAAGTTCTGGTAAATCGCAGATAACATCATATATATATGAATGTGAACAGGTAGATACTGGTTATTTGCACGATAAATATTTTATATCATCTGGTTCCGTTGATGACGGCAGAACTATTACGACCAGCAAGTTCAGTGCTGTAACCCCCCGGCCTTCTTCAATTGGAAGTGATCCTGTTTGGGGTATGCTGATTTCTTCATTTGAAGCACCAGCACTGTTCTTTCATATTGATTCAAGTACGCAAACGCTGTTTACAACCGGTGAGGTTTATGAAACCACAGACTATACATGGGATGAAACCTACTGGAGAATCTTAAAAGAGGAAATTACTCATGAAGGGCTGACGAAAACCAGAAGCTATGACTATGATGACTGGGGGAACAAAACAGAGGAAACAGTTTATAGCGGAACTGAAGTATTAAAGGAAAAATCAAAGTATTACGGGGCAACAGCGCAGTCCTCTCTTTCCGTTCCCTATCCATACCCCGACACGGAGGAACAATCTGTTTCAGGATGTAAGAACCTGCTTGTTGCCCGTTCCGTATATGATGGAAAAGGCTATACATACACGGCAAATGCATATGATTCAGTGGGTCGCAATGTCTGGAGCGGAACTGTTAATGGCGACCACTGGGCTGCGAAAAAAACTTCTTATTATGACGACAGCACTGATCCAGTCATAAAAGGCCGTGTAAAAAGCACAACATCTCCGTCAGGGCAGATTACGGAATATACATATGAGCATACTGATTCCGACTGTATGATAACTGCTGTTTCAAAAGATGTTCCGGATGCAGAGGGAAATAAAACCGATATAACCACTTCGAAAATGGAAAGTCTGTATACGGGAAGAATTACTTCAGAGGCGGACGGAAACGGAAATACGACGTATTATACCTACGATAAGATAGGCCGACTCAAGGCAAAAGAGATGCCGGGGGCTGTAATTGATGATATAGTCTATGATGACACAAATCATACAATTTCGGTTTATCACGACAATGATTATACAAAACCGTATGAAATCTATTACTATGACGGCAACAGCAGCCTGACACAGCTTGAAAAATGCAATTACAGTACTGCAGGTAATGGAACTCCCGGATCAATAAGCGCAGTTCTTGGCTATGATGAATACAACCGCGTCGTTTACTTCAAGGACTGGAACGGCAACAGAACACAGTTTGCATACGATCAGCTGGACAGGCTTGAGAAGAGGGAGAATGCCGATGGGAGTGTACGTAGTATAGCATACGATAATAATGTGCGTACCACAACAGATGAGAACGGCGGCATTATAAAGGAAGTGCTTGATTTTGAGGGAAAGACAAAACAGGAAACAAAGTATATTTCTTCAATGGAAACTGCGGTAACACGTACGGAATATGACGGCAGGGGGAGGATTGTTTCGGTTACGGATCCTCTCGGACGGCTTACATCGTATGAATATTCGGTATTCGGAGATGTCTCGAAGATAACAAAGGCTGCCGTTACTGCATATGAGAACGGAGCGGTAAAGACAGTCGTACCTGTAGAGGTTACGGAATACAATGACGACGGACTTGTATTTGCAAAGAGCACCGGCAGTACGGGAAATCTCCGTACGGTAACATACAGCTACGACGGGCTTGGACGTCTCCTTGAAGAAGAAAGCGGAACAGGAAAAAACATCCGTACAGTGATATACGGCTATGATAATGCGGGTAACAGGCTATCCCTGACGGACGGAGAAGGGAATAAAAAGACCTGGACATATACCGTGCGCAATATGAAAGCGACGGAAACTGATGCGTGCGGCAACACCACAAGTTATGAGTACGACCGAAACGACAATGTTATAAAAATGACAGACCCGCGTTCCTTCAGTGCGGAATACAGTTACAACGACTATAAAAGGCTTATATACGCAACCGTTCCCGAAGTTCCGGGTACGGAAGGACGCGGCGAAATACGCATAACGTACGATGCGAACGGCAACGCACTCTCGGTGACGGCCGCCGACGGAAAGATAACGCAGTGGGAATACGACAGCCGTAATCATAAAATCAGCGAAACACAGAAAGGCGGAGCAGGCAGTACGGATATAACGAAATCATGGACATACGACAGGAACGGAAATGCGCTTACGGAAACAACAGGCAGTGCCGTAACGAAGAATGTCTATGATGAAATAAACCGTCTGATAAAGACGACGAAACCAGACGGCGAAACAGCTGAAAATACATACGACAAAGCAGGACGGATAACTCTGACAAAAGACAGTCAGGGGTATTCGACAAGTATGGAATACAATTCACTTGACAAACCTGTGATGGTAATGGATGCCCTGCATAACGTGACGACCATGCGGTATAACGTGTGGGGAGACGAGACGGTTCGGACCTCAGCAAACAATACCGGAAGCGGTGACCAGACATGGGACAGGACATATAATGACTGGAGTCAGGTATTGTCGGAAAAGAACAACGCAGGTCAAAGCTGGAGCTATGAATACGACAAACGGGGGCTTACCGTAAAGGCCGTTGACCCGAATGGAACGGAAACGGATAAGGTTTACGATAAAGCAGGCCGTGAAACGGAAGAGACAAAGACAAACGGCACAACGGTAAACACAAAGAGCTGGACATATGACGAAAGCGGCTTTATGTATGCCGCGTATGACAACGGTGTGGCGACATATATAAACTATGAGGGAGGGGTATATACACCGAACGCATGGGATGCAATTTCCAGTTACGAAACAGAAACAGGCGGCAGGACGCTTTCCACTGCGTATACTTATGACAGAGGACTGCGGCCGCTGTTAGTCTGGTATCCAGACGGTCAAAGCACAGGGTATGCATACAACGGACTGGGGCAGCTTACCGGTATAGAAGGTTATGCTTCAAACGGACGGTACGATAACGCCGGACATCTGACGCAGCTTTTTGCAGATGACGGATCATCCCGGACAGAAAACTGGGATGCCGCAACAAACCTGCTTACGGATTACAGCTGGAACGTGAGCGGAAAGACTGCAAGAACCATTTCATGGGACACCCGGGGAAACATCACTGGGATAACGAAAGACGGTTACGGTAATACATATACCTATGATGCACTAAACCGCCTTGTGCAGGAACAGGACGGACATCCTGTAGACGTATCGAGTAAATCGGCAGCTCAATACGGAGCCGTAACCCGTGACGTTGACGGAAATAAAGCACTGGACAAAGGCCTTTCGGAAAGTACGGTACGGTTTGATTACTATGCATCGAGCATAGGGCTTGATCTGAAAGCAGTACGGAAAGTCACAAAGATAGAACTGACGGGAAAGAGCCGCAGAATCAACAAAGACAGTGTGGAAGTATATACAAGTACCGACGGAACGGAAAGCCGCTGGACAAAAGCAGAAGGCATAACATTTGTTCCTTCAAAGGACGGAACGACCTTACTGTTTGCGGAACCCATAGAAGCACAATACCTGAAGGTTCACAGCATCTGCGACGAGCGTGATGAAGAATATGAACCTGTAGACAAAGCAACCGTGAGAGGAACACCTGCACAGCTTGTGGAAGTATATTACACAGCGGACGGAGAAGACATCACGTGGACATTCGACGCAAGGGGCAACAGGCTCACTGAACAGAAGTACGCAGGCGGAGTATCAGAAGGAAATACAGCGCTTGAATATTATGATTACAGCGACCTCATAAAGAGCCGCGGCACATGGCAGTTCAATTACGATAAGAACGGGAATATGATTTCGCGCGGTACAGACGGAACGTGGAACGGAAGCAGCTATACGTGGGCCTCCGACAGCGGAGAACTGTGGGAGTACGGATATGATTTGTCGAACAGACTGATTTCCGTAAAGAAGTCTGCTGCGGGAACAGACGGGCTGAAAGAGATAGCAGCATATGTATATGACATCCGCGGGCTGCGGGTGGAAAGCATAAAGACAGGTTCTGCGGATGAAGACGGCAGTTCTGCGACGGACAGCGGTACGACGACATACTATCAGTACGGCCTGAACGGAGAACTGTTGTGGACTGACGACGGAACAACGCAGGAGAAATATATCTATGCCCGTGCAACAATATGGGCAGAAGTGCGGACAACAGATGGTGAAAGTGCAACGTACTATCACCATACTGACCATACGGGAACTACTGAATGCATAACGGATGCGGGCGGAACGGTCGTCTGGGATGCAAGCTACGAAGCATATGGAAAGCTGGTACATGAAAACGGAACGGTCAGTTTCAAAGCTTCATTCACAGGAAAGCAGATTGATGAAGACACAGGCCTGTATTACTTTAACGCGAGGTGGTATGATGCTGACTTAGGAAGGTTTGTAACTGAAGACCCGGCGCGGGACGGAACGAATTGGTATGAGTACTG
>DCFX01000021.1 GCA_002314445.1 Treponema sp. UBA1793 | reverse complement strand
CGGGAGCGGGAGCCAGACGTGGAAGCGGACGTACAACGAATGGAGCCAGGTGACCGCAGAAGAAAACAACGCGGGTCAAAACTGGACATACGAATACGACAGGCGCGGACTGGCTGTAAAAGTAACGGATCCGGATGGGACTGTCACAGAAAAGATTTACGACAAGGCAGGACATGAAACAGTCGAAACAAAGACGAACGGCACGACAGTAAACACAAAAAGCTGGAGTTATGACGAAGGCGGATTCATGAATGCCGCCTCGGACAACGGAACGGCAACATACATAAACTACGGGAACGGAGCGTATACTCCGAACGCATGGGACGCAGTAACGACGTATGCGACGACAGCCGGTGGTAAGACACTTGCGACAGCATACACATACGACAAAGGAATGCGGCCGCTGACAGTGAGTTACCCTGACAGTGTACGTGTAAGTTATGCATACAACGGACTGGGACAATTGACAGGCATAGAAGGATACGCATCGGACGGCCGGTACGATAACGCCGGACACCTGAACTCCCTCTCAGCAGCAGACGGTACCAGTCGGACAGAAAACTGGAATACAGGAACGAACATGCTCGACGGCTACGGCTGGAACGTGGACGGAAAAGCAACGAGAATGCTCACCTGGGATGCACGTGGAAACATAACAGGAATATCAAAAGACGGGTATTCTAATACCTATTACTACGACAGCCTGAACAGACTCGTTCAGGAACAGGACGGAAACCCCGTAGATATATCAAGTAAAACTGCCGCCCAATACGGAGCAGCATACAGCGACGTCGGCGGCAGGAAGGCACTGGACATCAGCCTTGCAGACAGCACGGTAAAGTTCGACTACTACGCATCAAGCGTCGGCATGAACCTGCTTGCAGAGCGGAAGATTAATAAGATAGAGCTTACAGGCAAAAGCAGCAGGCTGAACAAAAGAACGGTAGAAGTTTATGCAAGCAGCGACGGGACAGACGGCACCTGGAAAAAGGTACCTGATATCACGTTCGTGCCGGACAGAGAAGGAACGACCCTGTTATTTGCCGAACCGGTGGAAGCGCAGTACCTTAAAGTTCACAGCACTTATGATGAACGCGATAAAGCATACAAACCGATAGACAACTCGACCGTGGGCGGAACGCCTGCGCAGCTGGTGGAAGTGTACTACAGCGCGGACGGTGAAGATATATCATGGACGTTCGACGCGAGAGGAAACAGATTAACAGAGACTAAATACGAAGGCGGATCATCCACAGGAAACATAACGCTTGCGTATTATGCGAACAGCGACCTCATAAAGACCCGCGGAACATGGCAGTTCAACTACGATAAGAACGGTAACATGCTTTCCCGCGGAACGGACGGGACGTGGAACGGAAGCAGTTATGACTGGGCTGCAGACAAAGGCGAACTGTGGGAGTACGGGTATGATTTATCCAACAGACTGATTTCCGTAAAGAAGTCTGCAGCAGGAACGGACGGACTGAAAGCAATTGTTTCTTATGCATACGATATCCGCGGACTGCGCGTGGAGAGCGTCAAAGACAGCGGTGTGACGTACTATCAGTACGGTCAGAAGGGAGAATTACTGTGGAGTGATGACGGAAGTACACAGGAGAAGTACGTCTACGCCAACTCAACGATATGGGCTGAAGTGAGGACAGAGGCAGAAAACAGCAGCACATACTATCACCACACGGACCATCTGGGCACGACGGAGACAATCACCGATGCGTCTGGAACTATGGTCTGGGATGCGAGCTACGAAGCATATGGTAAGCTGGTACATGAGAACGGAACAGTAAGTTTCAAAGCGTCGTTTACAGGTAAGCAGGTAGACAGCGATACTGGACTGTATTATTTCAATGCGCGGTGGTATGATGCGGAATTAGGGAGATTTGTAACAGAAGACCCGGCCAGGGACGGAAGCAACTGGTATGAGTACTGCGGAAATAACCCGCTGGTATCTGTAGACCCAGACGGGCACATTGAAATAGTATCAGAGGCATCAGGAGGAAGACGCTTTACCGTCAGACGAACAGCGGACGGGCAGACGCGGGTAGTAGAAACATACGCAAACAGTTCTGCGAAAGAACTTCAGGGACGAGATCCGACAGAACCAAGGAATTACATAGAAAAGGATTTAGCGAATGCAATTCTTGGAGACGGAAATGCTTTGGAACGGTTACCGGATGGAGGTCTTGTATCCGGGAGGGCAATAGAGAACAGTGCGCATGCATTAGTTGATCCGAACTATGCGAGGGAATATGATCAGCAGCTGCAGGGTGCAGCAGCCTCATTCCTTGCAGGAGGGGGAAGAACTGGAGCAGCTCCGGGCAGAGGTCCTGCGCCGGGTGCAGGAGCAACAGCAGGAGAATTAGGTGAGAGTGTTGTGCCTAATCCGGGAAGTGGGACAAATAAGTTCAGCGACACTTTAAAAATAATCAAAGATACAGGAAAAGCTCCTAGAGGGTTTAAAGGTGGTTCAAATTTTACTAATGACGGGAGAGCTGGTGGTCAAGTTTTACCGAAAACTGATGCAGCGGGAAATTCTGTTACGTACAAAGAGTGGGATGTGAACCCTTACCAGAAAGGGGTAAACCGGGGTGCTGAAAGAATCGTGACTGGTAGTGACGGCCAGTCGTACTATACGACAAATCACTACAAAACATTCACCCCAATGGAGTAAGCTATGAATAACACTATTTTTGGAAAGGTACAATCACCATTTCTATTCAAAACAACCATAGCTCTTTCAGAGTTTGAGAATTGGATGAATGGTTTGCGGCTGGGAGAGGGAAAATATGTCGCCGTTCTTCGAGGCGAGAGGATGCAAGACTTCAAATCTTTATTCCAAGAAATTGCGGCGGCATTACAATTTCCGTACTATTTTGGTAACAATTGGAATGCCTTAGATGAGTGTATAAAAGATTTAGATTGGCTTCCTGCTAAATTATTTGTCATTGGAATTACGAGCAGCCAGCTTGTTCTATCAAAGGAGAGCACCGATGACCAATTTGCCTTCGGAGTTCTTCTAAAAGAAACTTGCAAAGTTTGGTCGCAACCCTGTGATGAAAACGAAGAATGGGGGCGACAGGGAAGACCGTTCCATGTTGTTATGCAGTGCGACGATGAAAAGCAGTTGGCAAAATTCGGAGACATCTTTGAGCTTTGTTAGAAAACCGACCTAACAAGTCATGTCTTGCAATTTGTAAATCACCGAAATAATGTATACATATTTACGTACATTGCATCTTCGGTTAACTCTCTTGTTTCTATCACTTCTGTTTTCTGAACAGCAGAAATATGAATGATGGTCAACAGGAAGTACCGTATCTTTGTTATTTATACCTCGCATTTAGTTCAGAACCGCGTCAGGGATTGGAGCACCGGAATACCGCCGTAAGGCGGTATGAGGGCTATGCCCGAAGTGCGGAAAGGGCCCAGAAGAAACCAGAACCCAACAGGGCGTGTTTTGCAGACGCAGGCTGCAAAACACGGGAAGCAGAACTGCATGGCAGTTCTGCGGCGCATCCACCTGTAGAAATATATGAATCAGGCACTAAAAAGCTGATGTCGCCGGTGGAATCAATATCGTACAACGACGACGGATTACCTTTCTTAAAAAGAAGCGGATATGCAGGTTCCTGGCGTACAGTCACCGATACGTACGACGGACTTGGAAGACTCATCAGGGAGACAAGCGGCAGCGGAAACGAAACCCGGACCGTGACGAAAATATATGACGGAGACAAGAACGTCCTTGCGGAAACCGATGGAGAAGGGAATACAAAAAAATACACGTACACCGTGCGGAACAAAAAAGCAGCGGAAACAGACGCACTGGGTAATACGATAACATATGCCTACGACAGAAACGACAACTGCATACAGATGAGCGACCCGCGTGAGACCGGCGACGGCAGGTTTACAATAGCGTACACATACGACGACTACAACCGCCTTACCGGAGCGGACGTCCCGCCCGTACCCGGCAGCAGTGAGCGCGGAAAAGTAACAGTGGTGTACGACCTCCGCGGAAATGCCCTGAGCCAGACGGCAGCAGACAGCGGAGAGCTGTGGGAGTACGGGTACGATTTATCCAACAGACTGATAAACGTGAAAAAGTCTGCCGCGGGAACAGACGGACTGAAAGCAATAGCATCATATGCATACTATATACGCGGCCTCCGGGTGGAGAGCGTCAAAGAAAACGGAACTACATACTACCAGTATGGACTGAAGGGCGAGTTGCTGTGGAGCGACGACGGAAGTACACAGGAAAAGTATGTCTATGCAAATGCAACGATATGGGCTGAGGTACGGACGACTGGCGGGGAAAATGCGGCATACTATCACCATACAGATCACTTGGGAACTACGGAGACAATAACGGATGCTGCTGGAACTGTGGTCTGGGATGCGAGCTATGAAGCGTACGGGAAGCTGGTGCATGAGAACGGAACGGTAAGTTTCAAAGCGTCGTTTACAGGTAAGCAGGTGGATGCTGATACAGGCTTGTATTACTTCAATGCGCGGTGGTATGATTCGGAATTAGGGAGATTCGTAACCGAGGATCCTGCGCGGGACGGAAGCAACTGGTATGAGTACTGCAGGGATAATCCGCTCAAGTATACAGATCCCACGGGAAGAATTACTGGAATTGATGATGCAACAGAAGTTGTTATTGGTGGAATGTTTGTTTTAGGTACTGCCATTTATATCAGTTATGAAACGAATCAACCTTTGAAAGATTCCTTGGAACAGGTTTGTACAGATGTTCATGAAAGAATACAACTTGCAGTAGATGAAGCAAAAACTCAAAGATAGGCAAAAAAAAGTGATGAAAAGAAGAATAGAGAATTAATAGATGAAAAGATAGACAATGTGCTGAATGGAGCAAAACCGGGTGATAAGACAAAGGGACATACAAAGCAATGGGAAAAGGATGGTGGAAATGAACAAGCAAATAAAGATTTTGACGATTTAGACCCTGAAAATGAAAAAAATATTAAAGGAGGTAAAACTGGGGTTTTGAAAGATGGCAGAAAAATAAATGTTAGAAATCATAGTTCTGATGGTAGACCGACTCTTGAAATTCAAGATGGAAAAAAGAGGATAAAAATTAGATATGATAAATGAAGAGTATATAATAATTGATAATATCCCTAAAGGAAAATATGATATAAAAAAAATATCATTTGATGAGGAGTTGATTTTAGAATTAATAAATACAAACAATAAAATAATAATTATTAATTTTGGAGTAGATGTTGTGTATTTTAAATTTATGGAAGAAGAATGTGATTTTCAAAGAGTTAGCAGGCTGTGTGAGGACTTAGGAGAGGTGATTAGGAATAATACTGTATTTCTTGTTAGAAATTCATTACTGGTTAATGATATAATTAAAAGATCGGAAGGTTTATATGATGAAAAAATATTAAAAAATTATATTATTATTAGTGAAAATCATATAATTGATATAGTGACGATGAATAAATTAAAATACACTATTTTAGCACAATAAAAAGCTGTATGTTTTTACTATATAGCACAAGAAACTCCGGCGAGCTACAAAGTTAACTAAGTCGTGGTTCTGCTGAATTCATGAATCGGTAAGTCGAGCTTTTGCAGACGCAGACTGCCAAAAGCTCGGGAAGCAGAACTGCATAGCGGTTCTGCGGCACATAGTACGTATGACGAACGAGACGCAAGGTACAAACCGGTCGACAACTCGACAGTGAGCGGAACGCCTGCACAGCTCGTGGAAGTATACTACAGCGCAGACGGGGAAGATATATCATGGACATTCGACGCGAGAGGCAACAGATTAACAGAGACAAAGTACGAAGGCGGAGCATCCACAGGAAACATAACGCTTTCTTATTATGACAACAGCGATTTGATAAAGACACGCGGCAGCTGGCAGTTCAACTACGATAAGAACGGGAATATGCTTTCCCGCGGAACGGACGGGACGTGGAACGGAAGCAGTTATGACTGGGCAGCAGACAGCGGAGAGCTGTGGGAATATGAATACGATTTATCCAACAGACTGATTTCCGTAAAGAAGTCTGCAGCAGGAACGGATGGACTTAAAGCGATAGCTTCGTATGCATACGATATACGCGGCCTCCGGGTGGAGAGCGTCAAAGACAGCGGAGTGACGTATTATCAGTACGGTCTGAAGGGAGAATTACTCTGGAGCGACGACGGAAGTACACAGGAAAAGTACGTCTATGCAAATGCGAAGATATGGGCGGAAGTACGGACGACTGGCGGAGAAAATGCAACGTATTATCACCATGTTGATCACTTAGGGACTACTGAGACAATCACCGATGCGGCTGGAACTGTGATCTGGGATGCGAGCTACGAAGCTTATGGTAAGCTGGTTCATGAGAACGGAACGGTAAGCTTTAAGGCATCGTTTACAGGAAAACAGGTGGATGCTGATACAGGCTTGTATTACTTCAATGCACGGTGGTATGATGCGGAGCTGGGAAGGTTTGTAACAGAAGACCCTGCCAGGGACGGAAGTAACTGGTATGAGTACTGCGGAAATAACCCGCTGAAGTATACGGATCCTGATGGAAGGGAAAATGGCATGCCGTCTTATGTTGAGGATATTATGAAGACTCAAAAAATAAATGCCAGAGTTAGAGATGGATCCATGAGCGAATTGCCTATAGAGGGACCTTGTTATATGAGAACTTTACAGGGAGTAGCAGAGTCTTATACTGGAAAAAATTTATCACAAAGTGATATAAAATCTGCTATTACAAATTTAATAAACAATGGTAATCTGGAGGAAAATAGTTTTCTTGTAAATGATGGTCCTGCCGTCATAAAAGATGCATTGGGAAGATTAGGGGTAGATTCAAATGATATTACAGTAAAAATATCAAGACCTGGTGATAAAAGTTATAATGATACAAAAGAGAGTGCAACTGCAAGTTTAAGAAATGTCGGTAGAGCGGATCAACCGGATGCGACTTCACTGGGACATTGGCAGGAAGGAGATAAAAATGGAGAGTTTGTTTTTGATCCTATATCAGGCGCAAGTGAAGGTGGAAGAAAAAACTTCTCTGATAATACACGTTTTATAATTATTAAACCAAAAGAGGAAAATTAATATGAAAAAAATATTTATTATACAATTATTTTTTATAATAGTGGCAGGTGCATTATATTCTGAAACACCATTACTTGATAAAATTTGGGGTGTATGGAATATAGGAAGTATAGAAAATAATGAAGATGATGCAAATATAGTTACAGTTGATAACAATAAATATGCTCGTACCTCCGATGGACTAATCATTAGAAAAAACTTAAAACCTCAACCCCGGATATCCTATCAGGGAGGATATTACAATATATTGGGTTATAAAAAAAAGGCCGATAATATAGTTGTATTTTCTTTGGCATATAGTGGTGAAAGAAAAACAAATGGGAAATGGCAAGATGTTATAATAACGGGAACTGTAGCAATGCATTTTGTTGATGATGATCATGCATGGTTTGAAATTATTTCAGGGGAAGGAACTGATCCTGATTTTACTAAAGCAGATTTTCAAGGAAAAGAGAAAATGTATTGGCGTGCTAAGAAAATAGATTAAATTAGACAAATTAAAACAGGTTTTGTCAGCCTGTATTAAAATTGCAGAAATATATGGAAAAATCTGATGATTTCTCCATATATAAAGGGATCCAAAGGAAAAATAGCAGCGGTTTTGACAGCATCAGCTCTTTTATATGATAATACCAAAGATTTTTTGGAAAATGTTTTAAGAGTAAAAATGGTAATAAACAGCAACAAAACACTATTGATGCTGTTTTAGGGAGGATCCCCGGTAATAGAGCTAAAGTAAAAGATGTTATTCCAAGAATTTAAAATGGGGATAATAATGAAGAATAAATATGCATATTTTTTCATCGGAGCGGTAGCGATAATATCATGTGTAATTTCTATATCTTACTTTTTTTATTTAAAAGATTGGAAGAATGGGTTGTTGACTTTAAGCACTGTTTTTAGTTTGGTTGGATTGTTAATATTCTGGTTGTTTGATTATAGAATATTGTCCTTGATGAGTTTTGTTATAGCTTTGTTTATAAGTGCTTTTTATATAAAAATACGATATCGTCCATTTATATTTAATGGTTTATTGTTTACTGTCTGTTTGTACAATTATGTTATTACCATAATAAAACATAAAAAGAATGGAAAATGAGCGAGATATAATCTGTGTTAATTATAGCATGTCGGAAATAGAATGTAGAATCCCGAACATACAGAGGCCACAAGATTACAGAGGGAGATTATCAATGCAATTAAGGATCAATAGGTGATAAGATGAGTAGAAATATTGAGAAATTGATCGATGGTCTGAAAAATGCGGGATGGTTAATTACATTGAATAATCCTTGTTCTACCCCAGCATTTAATGAGATTATTCGAGAAAGATTTCCAGAATTGCCGGCAGACTTTTTAGAATTTTGTTCACTAGTGAAAAGTTGTACAAATTCCGAGATTACTATAATGCTTTTGACTTCAACAGACTACAGTGGAATATCGGAAGTTGCTTTCTCATGGAATGAATTTGAGAAGGAATCTTTGCTTGCAGCCAAAAATTAGTAGCCAAGTTGAAAGTTTTTGGAAAAAACATCTACCTGTTTTGATTTCTGTTGCTGATGGTTATTCATATGCTGCACTTGAATTTGAGGGAAGACATTGTAGTGGTATTGTAACGGGGAGAGAACCTGAATATGAAGAAGCTTCTTTGATTTTTTCTTCATATTCGGAATTGCTAACATCTCTGTTTGTTTAAGTGTTTTTTCTTGATGCTGTTTGTCTAGATATAACATTGTAACTGAACGTTTTTTTGCAAGATATGAACAAATGTCACAATCCCGATATGACAGGGCTGTAAGCAAAGAATTGAGTGATTCATCTTCGCCCAAAGGTGAAGTCTTGAAATGAGAACCGCGTCAAGGATTGGAGTACCGCCGTAAGGCGGTATGAGGGCCTTGCCCGAAGTGCGAAAAGGATCCAGAAGAAACCAGAAAGCAGCAAGTCGAGTTTTGCAGACGCAGACTGCAAAACTCGTGAAGCAGAACTGCTATGCAGTTCTGCGGCGCACTGTACGTACGATGAACGCGATAAAGCATACAAACCGATAGACAACTCGACCGTGAGCGGAACGCCTGCGCAGCTGGTGGAAGTGTACTACAGCGCAGACGGTGAAGACATCTCGTGGACATTCGACGCGAGAGGCAACAGATTAACAGAGACAAAATACGAAGGCGGAGCATCCACAGGGAACATAACGCTTGCGTATTATGCAAACAGCGATTTGATAAAGACTCGCGGACCATGGCAGTTCAACTACGATAAGAACGAGAATATGCTTTCCCGCGGGAACGGACGGGGAAGATGCGACGTATTATCACCACACGGACCACTTGGTGTGAATGCCGGGCTATTTCATGACCATTCATCACAGGGCAGCCTGTTCTCTTTTTCAGGAGGGCTGGTCGTAGAATGAAAAAAGGCCGCAGATTATCCTGCGGCCTTTTTGTTACTACTCACGGCAGTAGTTTTGTTCAGTTATGCAATACCTATATTCTGCTTTATGGCTTCCTGCAGCAGCTGGCTGTAATTTATGCCGGCTGCTTCTGCTTTTGCATTCAGCCATGCAGGTATGGTAAGCGTCTTTTTTACAGATTTGACCTTTTCCGGTATAGTACATATTACGAGGCTTGTGAATGAGTCTTTGTCGGTCTTAATCTGGGTTATATCGGACGGACGGGCAAAATCTTTTTTCTCGTCTATCAGAGTGAGCAGATATCCTGCAAGTGCTTCCTGTGCATTTTCCATAGTTTCTGTAATGGTATCACCGAATGTCTGGCATCCGGGAAGATCCGGAAATTCACACCAGAGAGCACCTTCTTCTTTATGAAAAACTGCGGGATAGGTATATTTCATTTGCACCTCCTTATTTTAAGCCTGTACGTTTTAGAATTGCGTTCAACAGTCCTGCCGGAACATCCTTTCCGTGAACGGGAACTGTTTCGACCTGTCCGTTCTTTTCAAGAATATGGTGGCTGCCGTGTACACGTTTTTCAGTCCAGCCGTTTTGAATCAGCAGTTTCAACAGGTCCTTGTCTTTCATACATGGAATATAATACGTGCTATACGTGTTTGTCAATACATTTCGTAACGCAGACCTGTTTTGACAGTGTGGCATATCTTTTCTTCCGGATTCAGCTTGATGATTTCTGCCTTTTTGTTGATGATAATCATGCATGGTTTGAAATTCTTTCAGGGGAAGGAACTGATTCTGATTTTACTAGAGCAGATTTTCAAAGAGGGAGTAGAAAAGGTTTTAAAGACTGTTGTGAATGCCGCATCAGTTTTATTCGTGCGGAGGGTTTAATACCCCGCCCCTTGGGGCGTATGAAGGGTATTAAATCCCGACTGCAATACCTTTTGTGTGTTTTGCAGATGCAGGCTGCAAAACGCGGGAAGCAGAACTGCACTACAGTTCAACTACGATAAGAACTGGGATATGCTTTCTCGCGGAACGGCTCTGAGTATGAGTGGGTGGCAGATAAAAGTGAACTTTGGGAGTATGAATACGATTTATCTAACACCTGTTAAAATCTTCTTTGTATAGTGTAGTTTTCGCAATTTTTGGTGCCTTACCAAAATATTTTACATAGGCTCGGTAAAATGATGAATAATCTCCAAATCCACAAAGTTCACTGGCTTGTTGAGCTGATATTCCTGAAGCAATCTTTTCTCTTGCGGATGTCAGTCTTTTTCTAATTACATATTCCCAGGGAGAAACTCCTGTTCCCTGCCGGAATATTCTTGTGAATTGAGAGGTGCTTAAACAAAACTGCTCTGCTAAAAGAGGAACTGTCAGATTTTCATCAAAAAGATGACAGTTCACATAATAAATAATTCGTTCCATTAAATCCGGGGAGTTGTGTTCAATTATTGTTCTTGTAATATAAAGCTGATTTATAATATCCAGCATGGTGAGTAAATGAGTGCAAACCGTGATTTTCTTTTCTTCCACATTTTTTTCCCGATACAGCATTTCTTTAAAAAGTTTTTCAAAAAGTGCTGCATCAGATTCTGTCAGTTTTATAAGATTTCCCTTTCCATACTGACGATCTGTAAAAGGTTTTGCCAGCAGATTGTTTTCATCAAATTTATTAAGAAATGAAACGGGAAAATTTACAACGAAACGTTCATATTGTTGAGGACCAAGAATTTTTGGACGGTGTGATTCTATAGAATTCATAATCATAACACTTCCGTATTTAAGTGGATATTTTGAACCTTCCACGAGATATTCCACATTTCCGCTTACAAAAAAATAAATCTCAAAAGGCAGATGAATGTGCATGGTAAAGTGTCTGTCATCAGGTTTTTCATCAATAGCGTGCCGGATATAAAGATCATTCAAATAGTATTCGGAAACCATAAAATCTTCTTTTTACTGATTATGTATCTAAATGCGCTGATTTGCAATATAAATTGCTATAATTGACAATTCCATTGCGTAATAAACTGTTTTATCATCTATACATAAACAATGCCTGAAAAGGCAGGGGGCGTAGAATGGAATTTAAATTAGCTGCGTTTGCAGATGAAGCTGCTTCTGAATTATATAAGCAGATTGCAATAATGAAGGAAAATGGAATCAGCTGTCTGGAAATCAGAGGGGTAGATGGACAGAATGTTGCTGATATTTCAGAGCAAAAGGCAAAGGAAATCTGCCGCAGTTTGGAAAGCGAAAATTTGTCTGTGTGGTCAATCGGTTCTCCTTTTGGAAAAATTGGAATTGGTGAAAATTTTGACGTACACCTTGAAAAGTTTAAACATACACTGGAAATTGCAAATATTCTTGGAGCAACCCATTTCAGATTGTTCAGCTTTTATATGCCTTCAGGGGAAGAAGAAAAATACAAAGATAAGGTTCTTGAACAATTGAATAAGTTTGTAGGAGCTGCAAAAGGAACCGGTATAATCTTATGTCATGAAAATGAAAAGGGTATATACGGAAGCAATGCGGAACGCTGCCTCGAAATTCATAAAGCAATTCCTGAGCTTAAAGCTGTTTTTGACCCGGCAAATTTTATTCAATGTAATCAGGATACAAAAGAAGCCTGGAAAATGCTTTCTCCTTATGTGGAATATCTGCATATAAAGGATGCCATGGGGGACGGTTCTGTTGTACCTGCAGGAAAGGGGATCGGAAATCTTCCATACATATTATCTGAATATAAGGGACAGGTTTTAACCTTGGAGCCTCATCTTACAGTGTTTAAAGGATTTGAGAATCTTGAAAACAAAGATAAATCAAAAATAAATCAATACAGCTATTCATCATCTACAGAGGCGTTTAATGCCGCAGTTAATGCACTAAGAGAATTAATTAAATAAGGAAGAAATTATGGAAACTAAACAGATAAAGCTTGGAATAATCGGAATGGGAAATATGGGCAGCGGCCATTTTAGAAATGTTATGAGCGGCAAATGCCCTTCTGTAAAAATTACTGCAATTGCTGATAGTAATCCGGAAAAATTGAAAATTGCAGAAGAATATCCTGAAATTGCTGTTTTTGATGATGCAGAAAAATTATTTAATAGTGGTCTTGTGGATTCTGTTTTGATAGCAGTTCCTCATTATGATCATCCTGTAATTGCAATTAAAGCGTTTAGGCACGGAATAAATGTTATTACAGAAAAGCCTGCAGGTGTGTATACCAGACAGGTTCGGGAAATGAATGAAGCCGCAGAAAACTCCGGAATGAAGTTTGGAATTATGTTTAATCAACGGACAAATCCCTTATATGCAAAAGCAAGAGAAATTGTTCAAAGCGGTCAATTGGGCGAAACTAAACGCCTGGTTTGGATTATTACAAACTGGTACAGAACTCAGGCTTATTATGATTCAGGAAGCTGGCGTGCAACCTGGAAGGGCGAAGGTGGAGGGGTTTTGTTGAATCAGGCACCACATAATCTTGATTTATGGCAATGGATTTTTGGCGTTCCATCTAAAATAAGAGCTTTCTGCGGATTTGGGAAATATCATAAAATTAGTGTTGAAGATGATGTAACAATTTATGGTGAATATGACAATGGTGCAACTGCCACATTCATTTCTACAACAGGAGAAGCTCCCGGAACAAATCGTCTGGAAATTTCCGGTGATAAGGGAAAAATTGTGATTGAAGACGGAAAACTTAAATGGTGGAAGCTTGCTGTTCCTGAAAGAGAATTCTGTTTTACAGCAAAAGAAGGCTTTGTAAGCCCTCAAACTACTTATGAAGAATTTTCAGAGCAGGCTCCGGAAGGGCATCCCCGGGTTTTGGAAGCATTTGCACGGTCTGTTTTGAATGGTACAAAAATGATTGCAGATGGTACAGAAGGAATAAATTCACTTTCAATTTCAAATGCGGCATATCTTTCTGCCTGGACAGATGATTGGGTAAAACTACCTGTAAATGAAAAGGAATTTGAAGAATATCTTGAAAAACAGGTAATCCTGGAAAAAGATAGGAATGAAGAAAAGAAGGGCTCTGAAAATAAGGAAGCGGAAAATCCGGAACAATTAAAAGAAAGATGGAAGGTTAGATGGTAAAGAACCTCTCTCAATTTCAGTATGAGAAAACTACCGTTGAATTATATATCAGATATTACGCAGTTTATTCATTCACAACAACCCGAGAGGTATAACCGTATTCTCCCTGTCAAGAGGAACAGGTTTGTCGGCAAGACACACGATTGCTCCGTTGCCGCGGGGAAGCGCAAGTTTGTCAAGTATACTGAACGATGCAGTCATATCACGCGATGGGGAAGCTGCTTTCTTTATTTCGACCGGATGCAGTTTTCCGTTTTCTTCAATGAGCAGATCTATTTCGTGTCTTTCCTTGTCGCGGTAATACCACACCGGTGGTTCTCGCAGATTGTTTGCATATGATTTCCATATTTCGGAAACGACGAAATTTTCCATAAATGCTCCGTTCATGGCTCCTGCTTCCAGTGTTGCAGGGGAAAGCCACTTGCACAGCCACGCGATAAGACCGCAGTCATGAAAATACAGTTTTGGTGTTTTTGTAATCCGTTTCAGTGCGTTTGAATAATAAGGCTGTACCAGAAAAACAATGCCGAGAGAGATAAGTACGTTTACCCAGCTTTTAGCAGTCGGCTCTGAAATTTCCGCGTCGCGGGCACATTCCGCATAATTGAGCTGTTGAGAGCACCGTGCGGCAAGAGACGAGAGAAACCTGCTGAACGAAA
>DCFX01000040.1:8267-52238 GCA_002314445.1 Treponema sp. UBA1793 | reverse complement strand
ACAGGCAGAAGAAAAAGCGATAAAAATTGATGAAGAGCAGAGGAATAAGGAATTTTTAAACTGTCCGGTCGTCGTCATTGCAGGACGTCCGAATGTCGGAAAATCTACGCTGTTCAACTGCTTCATGAAGAAAAAAATAGCAATTACCGATCCCACTCCCGGTGTCACCCGTGATCCGGTAGAGGGAACTGCAATAATCTGCGGGGAACCGGTGTATCTCGTTGACACAGGCGGGTATAAACTCGAGCGCAAAGCAGGGACAAAAGAAGCAGAACTGGACGAGCTTGTAGTTGAAAAGTCGCTGTACATGATGGAAAAGGCAGATCTCATCCTTCTCCTTCTGGAGCCGGAGAGAATAACGGCAGAGGACGAAGAACTCATACTAAAGCTGCGTCCGTTCTGGAATAAGGTTATTGCCGTAATTAACAAAACGGAAGGCGGAAAAAACAAGGACATTGCATACGGATATGCGAAATTCGGATTCAGCGAACTTGTTTTCGTATCTGCAGAGCACGGTGATCATATTGAAGAGCTGTCGCAGAAAATAATATCCCGGCTTGATTTCTCGCGCGTCGTTGAATCGGAGAAAAAACCAGTCATACGCCTTGCAATTATGGGAAAGCCGAATACGGGCAAATCAACGTTATCGAACCGGCTCACACATTCAAACGCTTCAATAGTCAGCGATTACGCAGGCACGACACGTGATGTTGTCGAAGGAAAATTTTCGTACAACGGGACAGATTTCCAGGTGCTCGATACTGC
This sequence comes from Treponema sp. UBA1793, assembly GCA_002314445.1. Lineage (GTDB taxonomy): Bacteria > Spirochaetota > Spirochaetia > Treponematales > Treponemataceae > Treponema_D. The sequence continues at coordinate 51,473 of DCFX01000040.1, read as the reverse complement.
AGGCATCCGCAAAAAGGCAAAAGTAAAAGAAAACGTCGAATATTACTCAGTAAACCGCGCTATAAAAACACTCGACGAGTGCGATATCATGATTCTGATGATCGATGCACAGGAAGGACTTGACGAGCAGGTTAAAAAGATATGCGGACTTGCTTACGAACGCGGGCGCGGAATCATTTTTGCTCTTAACAAGTGGGATACGCAGGAGAAAGGGCGTACTGCATTCAAAAGTGCAGCAGACAACATCCATATTATGTTCGGGCAGATGGAATACGCACCGATTCTTCCGCTTTCAGCACTGGAAGGAAAGGGTGTCAAGGATTTACTCGACACCGCGATTGAACTGTACGGGCAGCTTACCCATAAAATTGATACGTCGGCTTTAAATAATGCGCTTAAGGACTGGCTTTTTCAATATCCGCCTCCTGCAAGCAAAGCAATACATTTCAAAATCCGCTACATAACACAGACAAGCGTTAATCCTGTTTCGTTTTTACTGTTTGCGACAAAACCGGACGTCGTACCGCAGACATATGTAACATACCTGAAAAACAAAATCCGTTCAGATCTCGGTTTTGATAAGATTCCGGTACAGCTTGAAATGAAAGCAAGCAGACAGAGCTGGGAGAGTCGTTGAAAAGTACATCCTTGTACTTTTCAACTCTCTGAATTGCCTGTCGGCAATTCACGAAAGCATGCCATCCATGGCATGTAACTTGAGAAGCTGAAGAAGTACATCCTTGTACTTTTCAACTCTCTGAATTGCCTGTCGGCAATTCACGAAAGCATGCCATCCATGGCATGTAACTTGGGGTGTCGCAGAAGTACATCCTTGTACTTTTCAACTCTCTGAATTGCCTGTCGGCAATTCACGAAAGCATGCGATCCGTGTCATAACTGTGGTCTTATGATATAATAGTAATCAGGGGACGGTAATGACCGGGTATTCTATTGGTGAAGTTGAAGAAATTACAGGTGTAAAAGCTCACGTACTGCGCTACTGGGAAAGTGTTATTCCGGGATTCGCACCGCAGAAAGATATGGGCGGCAGACGGGCATATTCGCAGCGAGAGGTCGATATTATACTACGCCTCAAATATCTTATCGGCGTAAAGAAATTTACAATTGAGGGCGCGCGCAGCCAGATTATTGAAGAAGCCACAATTGAAAATGACAATATTGACATATTCCATACTATACATGATTTACGCACGGATCTTACGACACTCTATCTTACCATCAGAAAATACCGTCCGTTGACAACAAGAACACAACAGGAAAATTATGAAAAAAAATGATACTACAGCCGGAACAAAATGGTACGACCGTTTTGTAAAACAACATGACGACAAAAAACCAACTGCCACAAAAAGTTTTTCAAAAGACGGCAGTAACAGCGGCAGCAGAACCGGTTACACAAAGACACAGAAAAGACGGCAGGATATACCATTAACAGAAAGCGGACGTACGTACAGCCGGGGTCCCGATGCAAAACTTACAACAATAACCCGTTTATTTGAAACTGACGTTGTTCCTGAAGACGCACAGAAAGTCCTGAATTCCTTCAGTACCATAGTACAGGGAGTATTCCCTTCAAGCGGCAAACAACAGCTTTCACTCCCCAATGACGTCAGGCGCCTTTCCCACGAGCTTACAGATGAACGAAACGAACGCAGAGTCGGGTACATGAACACGCCGTCGGCACTTTCAGCGTATGTTCACTACTTTATGTGGTGGAATCTGGTACGCCTTACACGTCTTTTTGCAAATCTCGGTTCCAGCGCGTTTCCCCTTGATAACGACGATTGCTGCCTTGACATAGGAAGCGGCCCTCTTACCATAGTGATTGCACTGTGGCTTGCCTGTCCGGAACTGCGCAGCAGAAAAATAACATGGTACTGTATGGATATTTCACAGAATGCACTGTCGCTTGGTGAGGATATCTATCTTTCGATTACGGCACGGACACCGCCTGAAGACAAAGATGCAGAACCGCACTGGAATATTATCCGCGTAAAAGGTGCAGTCGGTACAGAAATACGGAAAAAAGCTTCATTCATCACATGCGCAAATATGTTCAACGAATTGTATCAGGACGGGCAGTATACACCTGAATACCTTGCAGAAAAATATACATCGATGCTGCTTTCATATGCAGCAGAGAAGCATACAATGCTCGTCGTGGAACCGGGCGTTCCCCGGCAGGCGAGAATCATCAGTCTGATGCGGGATTCGTTCATCAAAGCAGGCATGTCAATTACTGCTCCGTGTCCGCATGCAGGAGCTTGTGCCATGGACGGCCTCCATGCGCGTATGGGAGGAACAACGAAATGGTGCAACTTTGCGTTTACAACAGACGACGCACCCCGCCAGCTGCAGGAACTTTCAACTGATGCCGGCATTCCGAAGGAACGCGCCGTACTCAGTTTTATTATTGCGACAAATACCGGACACATAAAAGAAAAAACGGAACATGGCGATACAGACTCTATCTCTCTGTCGCTGCGAGTCGCAAGCGCTCCTATCCGTCTGCCCGAATACCGTACCGGATATTATGCCTGCAGCAGGCTCGGTTTGACGCTCATTATTGACGCATCCGGCATAAACTTAAAGTCTGGTGATTTAATCACTGCTCAGCCGCTGCACGATTTTGCAGGACTTTCAAAAGATGCAAAAACAGGGGCAAAAGAAGTGACAATAATAAAATAGACATGTTTCTCAGCTCTTCCCCTACTCATATATTTTAGTTATTATAATGATAAAGAACGCAAACACGTTCAGAGGAGTATTACTATGAAAAAAGCATTGGCAGTTGTATGCGCACTTACTGCGGCAGCTCTTGCTGTTACAGGATGTTCAAAAAAAACTACTGAAAAAGAACTGAAAGTCGGAATGGTTACCGATTCCGGAACAATCGACGACAAGTCATTTAATCAGGGGACATGGGAAGGAATCCTCCGTGCGCAGAAAGATATGAGCATTGACTGCAAATATCTGAAACCTGCAGGAACAACGGAAGCTGATTACCTTAAAGAAATCGGTAACCTTGCAGATGCCGGGTATCAGATGATTGTCTGCCCGGGCTTCAAATTTGAAACTGCCATTTATACGGCACAGGACAAATACCCCAATGTTAAATTCGTTCTTCTCGATGGAAAACCGCATACGGCAGATTATGCTACCTTTAAAACAGGCTCAAATACTGTAGCTGTTTCATGGCTTGAGCAGGAATCAGGTTTTGTCGCCGGTGTCGCAGCTTCCGTTCAGATTAAGGAAGGCGAATTCGGATTCATCGGAGGAATGGAGATTCCGGCAGTCCAGAAATACAACTGGGGATGGCAGCAGGGCATTAAATATGCAAACGATACATTCGGCACGAAAATTGTAATCAAACCGGAGAACGTCGTATATCAGGGAACATTCTCCGATGTCGCAGCAGGCCAGCAGCTCGCAGCTTCTATGTACGACAAAGGCGTAAAAGTTATATTTGCAGCAGCAGGTGGTGTTGGAGTCGGCGTTATCAACGAAGCAAAGACCCGCCGTTCAACAGGAAAGGATGTCTGGATGGTCGGAGTCGACGTTGACCAGTACAATGACGGTGTCATGCCTGACGGAAAAAGCGCAGTTCTTACTTCCGCTATGAAATACCTTGACCGTGCATCATACGACATGATTAAAGACCAGCTCGCAGGACAGTTCCCCGGCGGACAGGAGCTTGAGCTTTCAGCTGCAAACGACGGAATCGGTATCCCTGAAACAAACCCGAACCTTTCCGACGAAGCACAGAAAGACGCTATGCAGGCTCTTTCTGACATAAAAGCAGGAAAAATTGTAGTCGCAGCTTCTTCTGACGGACTTATTAAATAATTAAGTAAAGTGGTACGGGCCGCCCGCAGAAGGCGGCCTTTTTTTATGCCGCTAATTCATAAATGTGATATAATCTGTAAAAAATCCGGAGGCATTGATGGACAATAATTATGTAATTGAAATGCTCCATATCAGAAAGGAATTTCCCGGAATTGTAGCAAACGACGACGTTACGCTGCAGGTCAAGGAAGGGGAAATTCATGCAATACTTGGAGAAAACGGTGCGGGGAAATCCACGCTTATGAGTATTCTTTTCGGTTTGTATCACCCTGACCGCGGTACAATAAAAGTACGGGGGCAGGAAGTTACGATTAAAAATCCGAATGATTCGACGCGGCTCGGTATCGGTATGGTCCATCAGCACTTCCAGCTTGTGCATAATTTTACCGTAACAGAAAACATTATTCTCGGCAAAGAAGGCGGCTTTATACTTCACAGAAAAGAAGCATCCCGGAGAATAAAGGCATTAAGCGAAAAATACGGACTCAACATTGATCCGGATATGAAAATCGAAGATATCTCTGTCGGTATGCAGCAGCGGGTCGAAATACTCAAGATGCTCTACCGTGATGCAAATATATTAATTTTCGACGAGCCTACGGGCGTTCTTACTCCGCAGGAAATTGATGACCTTATGCAGATTATGAGAAACCTTGTAAAGGAAGGAAAATCGATCATCCTCATCACTCATAAACTCAATGAAATAAAAGCCGTTGCGGACCGCTGTACGATTATCCGGCGCGGCAAAATGATAAATGTCGTAGACGTAGCTTCTACTGGCATGAAAGATATGGCTGCAATGATGGTCGGCCGTCCGGTAAGTTTCAAAGTCGATAAAGCTCCGGCTCAACCGGGAAGTACTATTCTCGAATTAAAAGACCTTTGCGTCATGAATGCAAAGAAAATCCTCGGCGTAAAGCATTTTAATCTTTCTGTGCACGCCGGAGAAATCGTAGGTATTGCAGGTGTCGACGGCAACGGACAAAGCGAGCTCGTCGAAGCAATTACAGGGCTGACTCCAATAGAAAGCGGTGAAATAATTATAGACGGAAAAACGATAAACAAACTTTCAATAAGAGAGCGCAATGAATTCGGTATCGGACACATCCCTGAAGACAGGCAGAAACGGGGGCTCATACCCACTGAATCAATCGCAGACAATATGGCCGTCAAGGAATACTATCGTCCGCCGTTCAGCGGTAAAGGTATTCTGAACGACAGCTACATAAGGAAATATGCACAGGACATCGTGGATCACTTCGACGTCCGCTCCGGAGAAGGAATCAGGTCGCCAGCAGGAAAACTTTCCGGCGGAAACCAGCAGAAAATGATAGTCGGACGCGAAATTGCGATGAATCCGAAATTGTTAATAGCGGTTCAGCCTACCCGCGGCCTCGATGTAGGCGCGATAGAATACATTCACAAACAGATTGTCGCACATCGTGACAAAGGCAATGCTGTACTGCTCGTTTCGCTTGAACTGGACGAAATATTCAATCTGTCTGACCGTATCGCAGTCATAAGCAGCGGCGAACTTATTAATATTGTTAATACGTCGGAAACAAATGAACACGCAGTCGGTCTTATGATGGCCGGAGTTAAGCATCAGGAGGCAGTGTGATGGGCGACAAAGTTACTGAAAAAGAAGAACGCAAGAGCGGACCGTTTCTTATTGCATTCAGTGCCGTATTTCTGGGCCTTCTGGCAGGCGGCATACTTATGGCAGCAATCGGGGAAAATCCGTTTGAAGCGTATATGTACATGTTCAAAGGCAGCCTTATGAATATGGAACGCATAGGAAATTCTCTGGCAACCTCCATGACGCTGCTTTTTACAGGCCTTGCATTTGCGTTTGCGTATAAAACAGGATTGTTCAATATCGGTTGTTCGGGACAGATGCTTGCAGGCGGGCTTACTGCTACAATAGTTGCCCACTATGTTTTTCTGCCCCGTCCCATTTATTTCATCGTACTGATTCTTTCCGCGATTGCCGGCGGCTCTGTCTGGGCTGCGATTCCCGGTTACTTAAAGGCAAAGTTCAACGTACATGAAGTCGTCTCAAGTATCATGATGAACTGGATTGCATACTGGAGTATTTATTATTTTATTCCTGCATATCTTAAGGGACCTTCCCTTGAAACAGAAAGTTCATCAATCGCTGTCGCGCAGTCCCTCCGCTCATCGTTCCTGACAAAGATTTTTTCCGGTTCGGAATACGTCAACAGCAGTATCTTTATTGCAATTATCGTAATCATACTCGTTCAGTACTGTCTTAAGAAAACGACACTCGGCTATGAGCTTAAAGCGGTCGGTGCAAACAAGAGCTGTGCCGAATACGCAGGTATTAACGTAAACCGCAGTGTTATTTTGTCAATGACGATTTCCGGAGGTCTTGCAGGCCTTGCAGGCCTTGCCTATTATACAGGTTATTCTCTCAATATGCAGATAGGCGTTATGCCGTCCCAGGGATTTGACGGCATTGCAGTCGCACTGCTCGGAGCTTCCACACCGGTGGGCGTCCTGCTTGCATCAATTTTCTTCGGCATTCTGCAGTCCGGCAAAGGATTTATGAACGCAATGACGACAGTTCCGCCGGAAATTGCCGATACAATTATTTCTGTTATTATTTATTTTACCGCGACGAGTGTGCTTTTTCAAAAACTCTGGAACGGATGGTTCCATAAAATGCACGAAAAACAGGAAGTAAAAAATGAGGCAGCAGCCGGCATGGCAGCTCAGGAGGCAGAATAATGTGGACACTTCTTACACAGATTTTTCCGTATGTGATTGCATATACCATTCCGATGCTCATTACGAGTCTCGGAGGTCTTTACAGCGAACGTTCCGGTGTTACGAACCTCGGGCTCGAGGGACTCATGCTGTCCGGTTATTTTGCAACAGCGTTTTTCATAAAACTTACGGAAAATTATATGGGACACAACACATGCATCATGTTCGGGCTGGTGGCAGGCATGATATGCGGTATGATTTTTGCATCGCTTCATGCGTTCGCGTCAATCACGCTAAAAGCAGATCAGGTGATTTCAGGAACTGCAATAAATATGCTTGCAGCTGCAATTACCGTATACGCCGCACGAATGATAACAGGCAGCGGAAACATCCCGATTCTCATGGGTATTGTACGAAACGATATTCCTATCCTCTCCCGGATTCCTGTGCTCGGCCCTCTTCTTTTTGCACGTTCATACTGGTCGACATGGCTTGCACTTGCCATATGGGGATTTTCATTCTGGCTGCTTTACAAAACATCGTTCGGACTGCGTCTTCTGGCCTGCGGCGAGCATCCATCTGCGGTGGAAAGTGCCGGTGTCAATGTTCATGCAATGCGCTACTTCGGAGTACTCATGAGTGGTGCACTTTCAGGTCTGGGCGGAGGAATCATGCTTGTCACATACAGCGGAGAATTCAACGGGAGTGTCGCAGGTCTCGGATTCCTTGCAATTGCAGCATTAATATTCGGTCAGTGGAAACCCCTTGGAATACTTGGTGCAACATTCTTCTTCGGATTTTTCACGACACTAGCAAACGTGTCTCAGGTAATCCCTGCACTCGGAGCCATACCCACTGTACTATTTAAAGTATTTCCGTATGTTGTTACGCTTATAGCACTTGTCTTCTCTTCCCGCCATATGTCTGCACCTGCTGCCAACGGGATACCATATTAATTAACAAACACTCTGAATGGACAAAAAAGGAGGATGCCTGTCTCAGGTATCCTCCTGAATAATTATTAATTGCTACAGCTATATTATTCAAAATTACGAATCGCAGAAGTGAAACAATTGCATTGACGTCTGCTCTATACTTTCTTCACTGCTGCTTTCATACAATTTTCATAAATCGCCATATATGCCGTTTGAATTCCATTTGCAATTTCGCTATAATACGATGGAAATATGGAAAACGAAAAAATTAAACAGATTCTGCTCGACATACGGGAATCGAAACTCGATTTTACCGTCATTCAGACAGGCAAAGACAGTAAACGCGTAAACGGACTTTACAAGCCGGACACGCACGAAATTCTGCTTCACAACAAAAATTTCAAAACTGACAATCAGCTTGTTTATACTGCCGTCCATGAATACACGCATCATCTTATCACGGAAGAAACAATCGCCGTTTCCGGCAACTGCGCGCCGCTTAATGTAAAAGTACATAATCAGGCATTCTGGGCAAAATTCAACGAACTTATTGCAATTGCTGAAAAAAAAGGATATTACGTTATCGGAATTGAAAATTCTCCGGAACTTGAAAAGCTTACCGAGGAAATAAGGAAAAATTATCTTGAAACGAATGGAAAACTTATGCAGGAATTCGGGAGACTTCTTGCAAAAGCGCACGAGTTATGCGAACAGGCGAATATCCGCTACGAAGATTATGTAGACCGCGTACTTTGTCTTCCGCGTAATACGGCGCGAGACATTGTAAAACTCGGCATTGTGCCGGTAAACCCTGCGCTCGGTTACGATAACATGAAACTTGTTGCAGGAATCAGAAAGGCGGAAGACAGAAGTGCCGCAGAGCAGCAGCTGATGGGAGGCACAAGTCCTGTCACCGTCCGCGAAATGATGAAGAATAAAGCAGTATCTTCGCAAACGGAAGACCAAAAAGCAAAACTTGAGAGAGAGAAGAAGCGCATTGAAAAAACGATTACTCAGCTGCAGCAGCGGCTTGAATATGTGGAGGATGCACTTGGTAATATGTAAACGGTTAAGGCCGGTTGTTCCTGCGGCAATCATTGTTTTATTTTCTTCTCTGCTTGCTGCCGAAGGTGTAAAATCATCATCGACAACCTCCCATAAAAAAACATTGGACACTGCCTCCTCTATGCCCGAAATGCCTCCGATGCCCGCCATTTCATCTCCTTCCATGCCGGTAATAAGCGCACCGACACTTGGAAGTTCTTTTTATAAGCCTGGTGAAAATTCTCCGTATCCATCTCCTGTATCAACAGACACAACAGCAGCAGAAAATACTTCCTCCTTAAAAAAAAGTACAGACTCTGTTTCCGTCGCAGCGGCTGCAAACAGCACAGCAGCACTTTCATCGGCTGATGTAAACGGACTTTCATCGTCTGCATCAGCTTCGGATTTAAACTCACTTCAGAATGCCGGGCTGCTCGGCAAGCTTTATTCAATTCTCGGAAATTCATCCGGTACAGCTTATCCTTCGTCAGCCACAGTAAGCAGCACATCCACAGATTCACTGCTTACTGATATACTTCAGCAGCTCAAAGAACTTAAACAGGAAAATAATTCTGCACTCGCTGCGGATCAGGCTGTAACAAATACCGATACTGCGAACAAGTCCGCTGCACGCACAGATTCTTCACAACCTGCGATTCTCCGCTTCCTTGTCAATGGATACGATGTTCTTTCCACCTGCCGTACAACATATTTCAGCAACCGGGAAAACGACGGCACCTTTCTGCTTACCGGAGACCGGAAATATACATCGGACGGAAAGACAAGAAATGAAACATTTTACCTCTTGTTTAAAACGACAGGAAGCACTGGTTGTTCAACACAGTATATGGTAGAACCTGCCGTCGTTCAGGATTATACAAACAAATATTCATTCGTATACCAGCTTGCACACATGCAGAATCTTTCCGCTGTAAAAACAGGAAATCTCATAACAATGCGTCTCAATGAGCCGGCATATAACATGGATTTGCTTATAGACATAGGCAGCAAGGCAAAATAACAAATGTCAGATAAACTTACAGACGGATTGCTGAAGCTTGATTTTCCGCATGAAACGACTGCAGTACTCTCCAGGCAGATGGAAGCATACGTCAAAGAATTACAGCTTTTCAACTCTGCATACAATCTTGTTAATACAGATGATCACGATGAGCTTATCGTCCGCCATGTACTCGACAGCCTTGCACCCTGGAAATTATTAAAATCACTTGTAATGAAAACAGATGCAGACGTCTCCTTCGGAGACATAGGTTCGGGAGGAGGCCTTCCGGGTATACCGCTTGCTGCCGCGTTCCCGGCGTACAAATTTACACTTGTTGAGCGTATGGACAAGCGCTGTGCGTTTCTTGAAAACTGTGCCGCAGTACTTGGGCTGCAAAACGTTTCCGTTCTAAAATCGGAAGCAGAACAGGTTCAGGCAGGAAGTTTCGATATAACGGTATTCAGGGCATTTCGTCCGCTCGACAGAAAAATGACTAACACTCTGCTTTCACTCACTGCATCAGGAGGATATCTCGCCGCATACAAGGCAAAGCGGTCAAGTATTGCCGAAGAGATGAAAGGCATAGCAGACATCGTGCATGATTACAAAGTTGAGGAACTTACAGTTCCGTTCCTTACCGATACGGAACGAAATCTTGTAATAATCAGGAAAGAAACAGGGCTTTAGCCGAGAATGTCAATCTTTTTAAGAACAGATACAAGTTTATTCTTTTCAATGAGGTCTATCGGCCTGCCTTCGACATATTTATGAGCTTCCTCAGTATATGTTCCTGCGGTCACGCAAAAACCTCTGTCGCATTTTATATCACGTATTTTTGCATGAAAGTCGCGCACATATAATTCGCCGACAGCACCCGTACTGCGGTAAAAACGGAATAATTCCGTGTCTTCCCAGCGGTTTGCCTCTACAGTACATAAAATTTCGATAGATTCAGTTGCGACGGAGATGTCCTCTATTTTTACCACTGCACCAGTATAATACGCCTCAACGAATTTCCGGCAGAGCGCAACGAAATCGCTCGTCCCCGCCATAAGGTATGTCTGCAGATTGGAATTCGAGTTGAGTTCCTGATAACGCTGAACGAGAGCGGGCACATCTTTGTAATTCGGAGTCGTAACCTGAATCTGCTTCAAATAAGACAATCCTTTGCCAATATTATTAACTGCAATATATGCGTTTGCAAGTCTGTACCGAAGCGTTGTCTGAAGATCAGCAGGTACATTCTCAAGTTTTAAGCCTATCTCATAATCCTGTACTGCCTGCTGAAACTGTTTTGAACGTTCGTGCAGAAGCCCTGCAGCAAGGCTTGACTGCGCTCCGAAGTCCGGATCAGGACGAAGATGAACAAATACTTTCAAAGCTTTATCGCCTAGTCCGCTTTCTTCCATTGCTGATGCCAGATCGAACAGCGCTTCTTTGTTCTCAGGATTTTCATCAAGCACGCGGCGCAGATAAGGCAGACTTTCTTTATAATGCTGTGATTTATAGTATGCCATGCCAAGCGGTTCATTCACATCCGAAATATCAGGTTTAATGGAATGGGCTTTCCGCAAACACCCGATGGATTTTTCATAGTCATTCTTTCTGTACAGAAGCATACCAAGATAAAAGTTCGTTTCAAAATCGTCAGGAGCAAGTTTATGGGCTGCAAAAAGGCCTTTTGCAGCTTCATCCATTTTATTAATCTTCAATGCACATATTCCCTGCCGGATGGCAACCCGCTGGGCATCAATCTGCGGATGCACAAGAGACAGTTCATACAGCGTATCGTACAATGGAAAAGCCTTTTCCCAGTTCTGTTCGTCATAATAAAGATCCGCAAGAGGCTGCAGCGAATTTATATTATGAGGATCGTGAACGAGCCGTTTTGTGCATTCCCGAATAATACCGGCCCTATTCTTCTGCCTGACCGCATTAGATGTTTTTTTCCCTTTACCTGCAGTTGACCGTATAATCATAACAGCAATAAAAAAAACAGCACCTGCGATAACCGCAATCAGAACCTGAAATAGATTATCCATATTTCTATTACCACACTCCCCTGATGATTTTTTATTTACGCAGTTCCTTTACCATATCAGCGATATGCGAAACTGCAACCTTTATCTTGCTGATTTCAGTAGCATAACAGCAGCGGATAAAACCTTCCCCACCTTTACCGAAACAAGATCCGGGAACAACCGCTACCTGATATTTTTCAATAAGCTGCGTTGCGAATTCTTCACTTGTAAGCCCCGTTGAACGGATATCAGGGAATAGATAAAATGCGCCTTCCGGTTCCGTACAGGGAAGGCCCATATCGATAAACGCTTTGTACATAAGATTGCGCCGCTGCTGATAGCTTACGCGCATTCGCTCTACTTCGTTCCAGCCGTTCTTAAGTCCTTCTATTGCTGCGTACTGGCTCATAATAGGAGCACAGATTGTAGAATACTGGTGCAGTTTGCATACTTCCTGCGTAAGTTCCGCCGGAGCAGCCATATAACCGATGCGCCAGCCTGTCATGGCAAACGCTTTTGAAAAACCGTTTATAACAATTGCATAATCCTTCATGCCGGGAAAACTGCCGATTGAGACATGTTTCCGGCCGTCATAAATAAGCTCGCAGTAAATTTCATCGCTTATACACCATATCCGGTGCTTTTTTACAACTTCCGCAATTTTTGCAAGCTCATCCGCCGGAATAATACGCCCTGTCGGATTCGACGGAGAACAAAGCATAAGCGCTTTGGTATTCGGTGTTATAACATCTTCAATCTGCTGCGCAGTCGGATAAAATCCGTTCACGCTTGTGTCAAGATGTATAAGTTTTGCATCGCATAATTCGGCAAGCGGCTGATATGAAACATAACATGGTTCGCATACAATAATTTCATCACCGGGGTTCAATATTGTACGAAGAACTGCATCGACTGCTTCCGAACCGCCGATTGTAACAAGCACTTCGTTCTTAGGACTATAATACATGCCGAAACGCTCAAGATATTTTGCAATCTGTTCACGTAATTCAAGCAGTCCCCAGTTGGAAGTATATGACGTCTGTCCCTTTTCAAGATGATAAAAGGCTTCTTCCCGGAGCGACCAGGGCGTCGGAAAATCAGGTTCGCCGACGCCAAGCGAAATAATATCGTCCCGGCCGATAATTAAATCAAAAAATTTACGGATTCCTGAAGGAGGCGTCGCCAGCATCTTACGGGAAAAGCGGTCTTCACGTGTATTCATTAAGCGGTGACTCCTTCCCGGTTGTCGCGTTCCTGTTCAACATATACAATATCATTCTCTTTGTAGGTTTTGAGAATAAAATGAGTTTTCGTCGATCGAACGCCTTCAAGAGTAGAAAGCTTACTTGAAACAAAGAAAGCAACTTCTTTGAGTGAATCACCTTCAATTATAACCTTCAGGTCATAACCGCCGCTCATGAGATACAACGATTTTACCTGTGGAAAACGATAAATACGGTCGGCAATGGCATCAAATCCCCGGTCGCGCTCAGGAGTAACCTGAATCTCTATTTCTGCACAAACTTTATCTTTAGCTTCTCCGTCTTTCTCCGGATTTACGATTGCGGCATATTTCATTATGATACCGCTGTCTTCAAGCTTTTTAATTATTGCACGCACTTCATCAGGCGTCTTTTTTGTCATGGCAGAAATGTCCTCTACAGAGAGGCGTGCATTTTCGCGCAACAGATCAAGGATTTCTTCAATTTCGTCCATATATAAGCTCCGTATATTATAGTATACAATATAACATATTTACCGCATTTTCAACAGTACATACATGACAAACCCCGTTGCCATAAAAAAAGGGATTCGGCTCATATCCGAATCCCCGATATTCAAAAAAAGTTAATATGCTCAGTCAGCAGTACCTTCCGCGGCAAGATCGTTGGAAGATAAGACGAGGTCGTTAAGTTTATTTTTCAAAGTTTTCTTCAGCGTTTCTGCCTCTGAAGTATTATCTTTGACATTATCCAGTGCTGCATTGAGCTGTGTATCATATACCTTTTTGTCCATAGACCAGACTGCATAATATTCATACACGTCCTTAAAATTACCTTCTTTCTTTGTACCAGTCTGTTTTTCCACCCAGTAGCTTGCTGTTTTTTCCAGCCCGTTTATTTCCACCGCGGCGACAGCTTCTTTATACAGCTTAAGTTTACGATTGACTTCCGTAGGATCTGCTTCTTTTCCAGTTTCCTTAGCTTTTGCGTCTTCTGATGCAGATACGACTTTTCCCACAATACGCTGCATTGTATCCCCAACCTGCGTTTCAACATCCACAAGATCCGTCCATTGTTTTACAAACTCAAGATTATCGCCGTCTGCCATCGTTACGAATATTTTTCTGCCTTTGAGTGCCGGCATAATAGTAGAAAGAGCTGTCTCGGAGTATTCTCCCTCTGCAACCTTTATAACCCATTCAGGAATCTCTGCACCAAATGCTGCTCCCTGATAATCGATAATTTTTGCACGGGACGCAGCCATGGTTGGTTTTGAACCTTTTATGCCGGATCCCTTTACAGACGACGTCGTTCCGCATCCTGTGACAGCAAACAAAACTGCTGCTGTTATAAAAAGAGAAACAACTTTAGACATCTTCTTCATATAGCCTCCAAGATATTTGCAAACGTATCCAAACCGATTATAACACATTATCGGAACCTTTCAAAGTATTCTGCGGATTGTTGATTTATTGCAGATATTTATATATAGTATACTATCTTTAATACAAGTAAATTTTATCTGCGGAGTTTTTTATGGACAAACTGAAAATACTGCTTCCGAAAGGAAGAATTTATGAAAATGTCATCAGCCTGCTCAGCGGAGCAGGAATTAAAATTGATCTGCCGGAGCGTGCCTATCGTCCGATAGTAAATCAGGATGACCTGGAAGCAAAGGTTATGAAACCGCAGAATATCGGCAAACTGCTCGAACTCGGTGCCCACGATGTAGGCTTTACCGGCCGCGACTGGATTGACGAAACAAAAGCCGATGTTGAAGAAATTATGGATCTGGGATTTGACAAAGTACGTATTGTTGCAGCGGTTCCGAATTCACTCGACGACCATGCGCTTGCACATAAACGCGTTATCGTTGCAACGGAATACGAACAGATTGCGCGTACATGGCTTGAAAGCCGCAAAATAAATTATCTTATCGTGCGTACATACGGCGCAACAGAAGTGTTCCCGCCCGACGATGCCGACATGATCGTCGATAATACTGCAACGGGCCGTACACTTCAGGAAAACGGTCTGCGCATCGTTGACACAATTCTTGTTAGTTCAACGCGCATGTTCGCGTCCAAGGAAGCGCTCAAAGACCCTGCAAAAAGACAGAAAATAGAAGAACTGAAAATGCTGTTTGAAGCTGTGCTTGATGCCCGCGATAAAGTCATGCTCGAGATGAACTGCACGAAAAGCAATTTTGACGCGCTTGTAAAAGGTATTCCCGCAATGCGCAGCCCGACTGTAGCACCGCTTTATGGAGACGACGGGTACGCAATAAAAATAGCGGTTAATAAATCGGAAGTCCCTGTTCTGCTTCCAAAGCTTAAGAAACTGGGTGCGACGGATATTCTTGAATACGAACTGCGCAAAGTCCTGGCCTGAAATTTTAACTGGAGATACTAAATTGGAAAGGATTGCTACTGTTGAACGGAAAACAGGCGAAACACAAATAAGCCTTACCCTGAATCTTGACGGAAGCGGAAAATGCGAAATGCATAACCCGATCGGCTTTTTTGACCATATGCTCCGCTCTTTCTGCAAACACGGGCTGTTCGATTTGTCCGGCTCCCTTGCAGGCGATCTCAACGTCGACCAGCACCATTTAATAGAAGATACCGGAATTGTTCTGGGGATGTGCTTTGCAAAGGCACTCGGCGACTGCGCGGGAATCTACCGGTCAGGCTTCTTTTTGTATCCGATGGATGAGACATTATGCCGCGCTGCTGTCGATTTCGGCGGGAGGCCATACCTTGTATGCAATGCATCACTTTCCGGCATGCCGCTCGTATCAATAGGTGCAGACGGCCATGAGGCAAGTTTTCAGACAGACTGCTTCGAGGATTTCTGGCAGGGATTCGTAAACAGCGCCGGCTGTAATCTGCACCTCGACACAATCCGCGGCAGAAGCGACCACCATAAGATGGAAGGACTATTCAAGGCTGCAGCACGTGCAATACGGGCTGCCGTCGAAATTGATTCACGACGGAACGGTTCAATACCTTCTACAAAAGGCGTAATAGTATAAGCATTAAAGGAGCGCCCGGAAACGTCGTTTCCCTGGCATTTCAAAAAAGCAGCCTGTAAGTATACCTTTCAGGCTGTTTTTTTTTGCAACTATCCTGCAAATTCAGGTGTCTAAGTATCATGGAAAATGGTATTAATTCAATTGCAGTCTGGGGAGATTCAATACTGAAAGGTGCCGTCACAGGTTACAGCGAAAACAGATTCGATGTTCTTGAAGACAAAAACAGCCTTGTACTTGCCTCCCGGAAGCTGGGATTTACGCTTACAAATAAAAGCGTCTTCGGAAATATTATTAATAAAGCACAGCGTGCGCTTAACCGGGATATTGCAAAGGGACTTACATGCGACCTTGGTCTTATAGAAGGCGGCGGAAACGACTGCGATTACGACTGGGCTCCAATCAGTGAAAATCCAGATGTACCACACAATCCGCGGAATGTATTGCCCGATTTTCTGCACATGATGGATGAAATGGTCCAGACACTGCGGGCGCATAAAATCACGCCGCTGCTTATGACAATGCCGCCGCTTGTCCTTGACCGGTGGTATAAAACAATCACAACAGGACAGAACGAAGCGAACATACGGAAATTTCTGCACGATGATATGTTCAAATTGTATTCCGTTCATGAACTATACTCTCTGAATATTATAAAATATGCGGTAACCCATAACGTACAGTTCGTTGACATGCGCATGGCCCTGCTGGAAGCGCCTGACTACCGTGCACTTATGTGCGGAGACGGGATTCATCCGAATGTTGAAGGATACGCATACATGGCAACTGTGTGGGAACGGGAACTGCCGAAGGTGAAAAAAGAATACTGATAAAATCAATTTCTCCCATAAATAAAGATAGAAGAATCATATATTCAAGAAAATAATCATGAGTTGACAATAAGTAAAACAACCTGTAACATAATATTATGATCCTCCCCTTTTTTAATAGTTTTTTACTTTTTATAAAAAAAACAGCAAAAATATTCGTCTGCAGTATAATTGTTCTGTCAATACCAGTTATTGCTGATGCTCAAATCAAATCATATGTCGGAATCGTAAGAGAACATTACTATCCTTCACTAGTACAATTTATGGAAGGATATCGAGACAGTCTTAAGGATGATGGGTACACGACCTATGCAAAATATGTTGATGCCTACTTAAAAGGAGGCTTCGGTTCAGGATTTGTCTATGTCTCACCGGATGGTCAAAATTATATCATCACGAACAGACATGTTGTTGCGCAGGCGGGTTCAGCTTCAATAGAATTTGAAGATTCTGATACAGGGAAAATCAATAAATATGATGGTCTTACAGTTCTTGCAACTGATGATGATATCGATATTGCAATTCTTGCATTTCCCGGAGAGCAGAAACCATTCAAAACAGGGCTTATTTTTTCAACAGAAGTTATTCACGACGGTGACGATGTATGGTCTGCAGGCTATCCGGGGCTCGGAGCTGATCCTATATGGCAGCTTGGAAAGGGAAATATCACAAACGCAAAAGTCAGGATCAACGATCTTCTTGACTCCGGTATTTCCACACTAATTCAGCATTCCGCACAGGCTGACGCCGGAAATTCCGGCGGCCCGCTTATGATTGTCTCAAAAAAAGATCCTGCAGGGTATGCCGTCATCGGAATAAACACATGGAAGGCAACATATCGGGAAGCAACAAACTACGCTATTCCTTCTCAAGTTGTTATTAATTTTATTAATCGTGCAACAAAACCCCGTATCGAACAAAGCGACGAAGAAATTGTAAAAAATCGTGCGGCAAAATTTATCTCTTCATTTCAGCAGGAAAACGCAGATTTTACGTCAATAGTAAAATATATATCCTACAGCTTCACGTCAAAAACAGGAAAAGATGATTTTGAGGCCGTTCTGCGTTTTGCGCCGACGACGATCCGCAACATTGTTATGGATACTTTTACAGACGATCCGTTTGAAGGTCTCCGGTTTGCAACAGCTTACAAAGTCTGGAAGCAATACCATCAGACAGATTTGGACCTCAAAGCGTATTCTGCGGAAACTGTTACAAACAACGGTAGTAATTATACCGTTGAAATGTCAGATTCAAAAACAGGGAAAAAAATAATAACGGAATGGACTGAAGAGCAGGGATTATGGAGAATAACAGACAGTGACATGCCGGATGCATCCAAAAAAAGAAAAAATGTAACAACTAAAAAAACAAACGCCGGTTTTATTGTTACGGCACCATCTATTACGAGACCTTATTTTTTCTCTTTACAGGCTGGCGGTATTTTTGCTGTAACAGAAGATGTAAAGAACAACTCCTACACCAACACAAGCTTATCATACACACCCGGGCACGCTTTTAATGTACAGGCAGATTTTATCTTCGGAACACGCGGCCTCTGGGGAATGGGCGGTTTTTTTAATTTGGAAAATGTTAACTCTGACCTCACAAAGTCCGCAGGTCTGGACGTTGCTTTACGCCTCCCGCTGGATTTCACCGCATTTTCAATCATACCGTATATACAGAGCGGACTCGGTTTATGCTGGACGGGCTCAACCCCTGACGGCATGAACGTATACATAGAAGGCGGACTAATCTATGTTCTCGACACAGGTTTGGCGGCAAAACCCGGTATCGGAATTGCGTATAATGGTCAGTCTATAAGACTCAATCAGGTAAATTATCAAAAATACAGCATAAAGGCATACGCCTTGCTTGCATTTTGATTTTTTTAGATCAGGAGGAGATATAAATGAAAAAAAAATTGATCTGTACAGGCTGCGGGCTCCTATACATGTTTGCAGTATTGACCGGCTGTGCCTCGTTCAAGGTTGAATCAATGAAGGATGTGCAGGGAACCCCGGAGGATTCTGTACTTGTTTACGGGGTTCTTGCAAATGCGAACAGAATATATTTTTCGCAAATGAATCCTGAACGTCCTGCTGATTTCCAGCAGGCAGAAGTAAGCAGCGGTTATTTTTTCCTGAAACCAGTATCGCCCGGTACGCGGTACGCGGTGACGTACTGCGATATTTCAAAACGGGAAGGCAGTGTGGAATATTACTATCAGGATTTTATAAGCCTGCAGGGAACGTTTCTTGATTTTTCAGCACCGGACAAACCGGGACTATACTATTACGGTGCATACGATGCATACGAATCACTTAAAAACGGTGAAAAAATAAAAATTGGTAATGAAGCTAAAGAACGAAAGGCACAGATATACTGCCTGAAGTCGATTCTCCCCGCATACCAGGGTACCGAATGGGAAGCCGTTATTCAAAAGACTATTATGGAGCTGAAAAATGAAAAATAAAATATTATTTGCAGTTGTCATATTTTGTACATACACAATTTTCTCAGTATCCGCGGATGAAATCAGTTATGCTATAAACAGTGTACTGAGCCTGGAAGCAATGGAAGATGTATCCGAAGATAAAAGTCAGCATGAAAAAATTGCAATGCCTGGAAAATCAGATGTCCTTATTGTCGGACGCATATCTGTAAAAGCTGACGAAGACATGCAGTTTTATGCTAAAACACGTAATGTAAATCCCGAAAATCTGGCAAAAGATGCTGTACTCCTGATTTCGGCCTCTGATGACTCACAACGACAGATTTACACCGATGGAGAATTTTTTTTTGTCAAATATCGTCTGCCGAAAAACCGTCACATACAGTTCGATTCAGTCCCGTATTATTTCTTCGCCGACAAAAAAACAAGCCTCATACTTCCGCTGGGATTCAGTATCGATGTTCCAAAAGATGTAAACTACGTATATATCGGAAGTTTTACGTATAACATAACCGGCGATGATTTTACCGTTAAAAATATTACAGTTTCAGATGAATATGATCAGGCACAGCAGCTTGCAGATAAAATTACCGGAAAAAAGAATATTGAATTATGCAGGGTGGAACTTAAGGCCTATGACGAAAAGGCTGCAAAAAACCAAAAATAACGTCTTATATTTTAATAGATAGATTCCCCTGTTTACTCTTACCCGCCGCCGAGGCGGGTAATTTTCTTTTAATCTTTCATCATTATTGCAAAAAAGGTTACGGAAATTCAGACACAAAGAATTCTGATTTTCCCATACGGTTTATTTTATCAGGAAGGTATACTATAATAAGAAAACTCTTATTAATGGGGAAATTTATGCTTTCCGGTAAAAAATTCTTTGTGCTTGTACCCGTATTAGTGCTGCTGGTTTTCAGCTGCAGTAAAAACACTCAAACGCCGGTTCCGCAGGAGCAGGCGGAACTGGAACCAGCCGCAGAAGAAACTCAGGCACAGCAGAACAGTAGTACTGACGTCAGTACGGAATATGAAACAATACAAAAACGCTTTACGCTTCCTGCCGGTACGGCAGCGGACAATAACTTTCACTCAAGTGCTCATGAAAAATATTTGACAGAAACGACGGCCTTTACACCGCTGCCGACACAGGGTATCGAAGACGGAAATACCGCCGTTGTGGGCAGCAGGATATGCATACTTTATGAAGCGAAGAATTTTTCAATCGATAATGGCTGTGCTGCAATAAAAAACAAAAGCAAAATGAAAGGAATTGCCGTTCCCTTCTCATCTATCGTAAAAATAACAGGAGATAAGCTGCTCTGCAATACCGGAGATACAGGAGTGGACACAGAAAAAATGTTCACTTTTCAGGAAAGCAGAAACTGGTTCTATCCGGCAGAATGGCAGGGACATACCGGATACATTTACGGTGCCGACTTACTGGGGCTCGGAAAATCGCTGGATGAAAACAGAATTTCTGCAGAACTGTACAGGACTGGAGGAAAATTCACTTCGTTCTATCCTGTTGCAGGATATGCATTATTAAGCGACAAAATCATTTCCGCAATTGAAGCAGACAGAATCGCGTTCCAGCAGACTGAACCGCAGCAGTTCGTAAACCCTGACGACATGATTACGTGCTATCAAAAACTTGCAGATAAAAATGTGCCTGTATTCATTACGACTGATCTTGCGTCACACTCACAGCACCTCATATTCGACAGACTGCTTCAATATATGGAAGAATATTATTTTGAACCAAAGCTGCTGGCACTTACCGATGAATTCATCGATGCACTGGAGTTAAACAGCGACGCAGACGATGAAGTGAGAAAAAAAGCCGTTATGTATTTTGAAGTTGCTCAGGCCATTCTGCGGACTGCTCCAGAACGGGTGGAAGATGATGCAAACTTTCAGGAACCGGTCACGTATATTTCAAAAAACGAGAACGCCGTACTGGCCGGATATCAGGACCAGGTTGTTGCCGATGTACACAGTATCATGGGTGCGGACGGCAGTACGACCAGTATTTTCGGCAGTACAGAAGATTTTACAAAATATACCCTGCGCGGACACTATGCAAAAAACGGTATTCTTAAATCATACTTCCGTGCATCGACATGGTACAAGCATCTCAGTTTCCCAACCGGACAAATGACAGCAACAGCCGAAACTCTTTTAATGGATCGTACAATGTTGTTCATCATCGACACGGTAAGAAAAAATATTAAATTGTACAACGACTGGGCCGCATTCTTCAATCCGGTTGCAGAACTTACGGGACAGTCAGACAATCTGAGTATAGATGACATTCTCCCGCTCTGGAAAGATCAGCACATATCAAACTTTACACAGTGGGCGGCACATAAAGAGAATATTGCCATTTTTATGAAGCTGGCCGGTGAGAAACTAAGTCCGGCAGCAGTCAGAAGCAACAGCACATGGCTTGCCCATGCATCAGGAGAAGAAAGCCATTCCACCCCGGGATGGAGCATGCTCGGCAGCAGATTCTCTGCCGATGCTGCAATCCAGGAGCTTGTTTCAGAACCGCAATTTGCAGGCCGCGATATGGTCTCAGGACTGGACATCATAAAAGTATCCGGCTCCCGGACTGCTGAACTCCTTCTTGCCCAGGACTATGAGCTGCATACTGGATTAAATGAAAAACTCAGCATAATGCAGCAGCAGACAGATTCGCTTTCCGAGGAGTACTGGAATGCAACGTGTTATAATCAGGCTTTACTCCGGATACGCACTCTTGCCAGATTTGAACAGGGAGCGGGTTTCTACTTTACGGAAACACCGGCATGGAATTTTAAAGCGATGCTCACATCTCACGGCACATGGGCGGAACTCCATCACGACGCGGTTCTTTTTACGAAGCAATACGCTGCAGAAAAAAATGATTCAGGCAGAATTGAAACTCAGACACGAACAGAACCGCTTCCGAAGCTGATAAACTATATTGAGCCGGATATTCCTTTCTGGGAAGCTTCTACCGCATCAGTAAAAACGCTGCAGGACATATACACAAACTATAATCTGCCTGAAGATGCAGTCGGCGGTGTACTTACGCGCCTTATGGAAATATATACAAAAGCGATTGCTGTATGCAGACTGGAAACTGCCGATGAACCGATAACGTCGGAACAGAATGCATGGATTGCTGAAATTGCGCACGAGCTGGGAGCGCTCGTCATGATACACGACAATTCATATGCCGATTTTGACGACGACCCGGACCTGTTGAAGATGGCCTTCATAACGGATATTTACACCAATAAAAAAACACAGCAGACACTTGAAGCCGGAACGGGCATTCCGTACCGCATGTATGCAGCACTCAACGATTCACAGGGCGGAAAGCGTATTGCCATCGGTTACTGTTTCAGTTATGCGGAATTTACGAGGCCGAAAAGCGACCGGATGACCGACACACAGTGGAAGAAGACCGCATACACAAAAGATGCCGGACTCGAACAATACATGCCGTTCTGGGAAAGAACGTGTGTGCTTCCTGAAGATTCAACGTTCCAGTTCTAATCTTTCATCATGCTGGCAAAAGGATCGCCGGTCAAAAAACTTCCTGTTTTTTGTCCTTCACGGGAAACTCCCTCCGGGATTTTCCCGCCTGTTGATCCCGCCATCCTTGGCGGGTATTTCTACCCTAATCTTTCATCATGCTGGCAAAGGGATCAATGGTGCGGTACTTTTCGCGGAGCTTCGGCTTCTCTATCTTGCCGGTCGCATTACGCGGAACTGATGCAAATATAATTTTCCGCGGGCGTTTATATTTCGGAAGCGCAAGGCAGAAATTATTAACGTCGCCTTCTGTACATGATTTTCCGGACTTCACTTCAATAACAGCCGCTGCAATTTCACCGAGACGCGGATCTGCAAGTCCAATGACTGCAACGTCTTTTACGGCGTCCATTTTATGAATAAAATCTTCAATCTGAACCGGATACAAATTTTCGCCGCCGGTTATTATAACGTCCTTTTTGCGGTCGACAAGAAAATAGAATCCGTCGTCGTCCTGCATTGCCATATCACCGGTAAGCAGCCAGCCGTCACCGGTCAGCACCTCTTTCGTCGCTTCCGGATTCTTGTAGTAACAGACCATAACACCGGGGCCTTTCACCGCAAGCTCGCCGACATCTCCCTGTATGACAGGATTTCTGTTTTCGTCTAAAATCTTTACCTGCCAGCCGTACCCCGGAACGCCGATTGCACCGATTTTGTTCGTATTTTCAACGCCGAGATGTACACATCCAGGTCCAATCGATTCAGAAAGCCCGTAATTGGTATCGTACTGGTGATGCGGGAAATATTTCTTCCAGTCTTCAATAAGTCTTTTTGGTACAGGTTGTGCACCGATATGCATAAGACGCCACTGCTCAAGACGATAATCCGAAAGTTTGATGTTCTCTCGTTCAATCTCGTCAAGAATATCCTGCGCCCACGGCACAAGCAGCCACACAATCGTGCAGTGTTCATCGGAAACAGCCCTGAGAATAAATTCCGGTTTTGTCCCCCTGAGCAGCACGGCTTTACTTCCCGATATGAGGCTTCCGAACCAGTGCATTTTAGCGCCGGTATGATACAACGGAGGGATACAAAGAAATGTATCAGTACGAGTCTGGCTGTGATGTTTCTGTTCGCAGACTGCAGCATGTACAAGTGCGCGGTGTTTGTGCAGAATTGCCTTAGGGAATCCCGTAGTACCTGAAGAAAAATAAATTGCGGCTTCGTCATCGTCAGAAAATTTCACGGCAGGATTCCGGCTCGAACAATTCATTGCAAGTTGAAAATAATCCTCCGCGAACGTCGGACATGCTCCGTCTCCGACAAAAAGCAGCAGACGGTGCGGCATTATTCTGTCCGCAATTTCTTCAATACGTCCGATGAATTCCGGACCGAATACAAGGATGCTTATGTCGGCAAGATTTACACAGTAGTCTATTTCGTCAGAAGCATACCGGAAATTAAGAGGGACGGCGAGCGCTCCTGTTTTAAGCACACCAAAATAAATCGGCAGCCACTCAAGACAATTCATAAGCAGGATACCGACTTTGTCTCCCTTCTTTACGCCGCGTTCAAGAAGCAGATGGGCAAACCTGTTTGCTTTCTCATTAAACACATACCAGGTTATCTGACGCCGATACGGCATGAATGGTTCAGGCTGCGTCAAATCATAATCTTTCCACGTAACGCGTCTTGTATCTTTCACTTCGGGATTCAATTCAACAAGCGCTACATTGTCTCCGAATTCTGCAGCGTTTCTTTCCAGATAATCTGTAACAGGCATTCTATCCTCGTACAAAACTTTAGTATTTGTTAAAATAAGTATACACCCGAAACAAACATCTGTCTAACAAAAAATCATTTTGCTGTATGCTTATTTTTCCATTCAGTCGGAGACATGCCTGTAGCATTGCGGAAAGTTTTCATAAAATATTTCACGTCGCCAAATCCTGAGCGTTCAGCAACCTCGTATACTTTATAGCAACCCTTTTCGAGCAGTCGTTCGGATTCCTCTAGACGGAGTCTTTTAAGATAGTCATTAAAATTTACTCCCGTCTGCTCCTTGAACTTTTCAGAGAACCACGTATAATTTACCGACACCTGGTTGGCAACAACAGTCATATTAATATTTTCAGTATAATGCTTATTAATGTAATTGATTGCCTTTGTTATAAAGGGATACGGTTCCGAATGCTTTTTAAGCTGCACGGCAAGATACACTATGTAATCGCTGATATAACTTTTCCACTCAGACAGAGATTCCGTCTGCCATATATTTTCTATCATTATGCTCTTTATATGCAGATACATATCGGTATCGCTGTACCCCGGATATCTTTTGAACAAATTATTAACAATTTTTTCATACAGATAGCGCAGACATTCCGCACGCTGCCCGGGTTCAAAAGCAGAAAAATCAAATATAACATCAAGAGATTTCAAAACATCTTCGGTCACAAGCAGATCAAGACACCCGATGCATTTTTCGTAACGGGCATCTATTTCCGAAAAATTTGAAACCGCGTTGCTTTTTGTATAATAAAAAATACCGGGTTTTCTCTGCTGATTCTGGCCGCCGGCAAAGAAGGCCTGGAGCACCGCAGAATGCGATTCCCGCTTGAGTGTCCGTATTTCCATGACACTATCCGCTGCAGAGCTGATTCCCGTCGTAAATGCGGACATACCAATATCTGACTCAATGAGATATAACGCCTCTCGCGGAATTACAAGACTTACGAAGTCCTTCTTTTCTGCAAGTGTATAATATTGAACCTGTTCAAGAAGTGCGGCAAATGACTCCGAACAATGCTTACCGATTGACGAGATACAGTACATGCCGTTGGGAAATTTGTATCTGGATAATTCGGCATTACTCGTAAGATGTCCTTCGGTCATTAGCGTACGAAGCGCCTGCTCATTGCGCTCTTTTTCCTCTTTATTTACGACCGTAATGGCGGCATTTACTGCATTGAGGAGTTCATTCGTATCGACAGGCTTTAAAATGTACGACAATGCACCGTTTGTAATAGCTGCCTTTGCATACGTAAAGTCATCATAGCCGCTCAGCACGATTATAGCAGGACTGTGTTCAAGCTCCCTGAGTTTTTTCATGAATTCAACGCCATCCATTTCAGGCATTCTGATGTCGGTAATCACGACATCAGGCCGTTCTTTTCTGCTTAATTCATAACCTTCATTCCCATTTCGCGCTTCAAGAACAGTTATTAATCCGCCGAATGAATTCGTCAATATTTTTTTTATTCCCTGTCTTATTAATTTTTCGTCATCAGCAATTATTATTGTTATCATTTTTCAGTTCCCGTTCTGCCGCAATCAGCCGATACCGAATTTTCATTATAAAACTCAAGAGGAACAGGAACGCGGACGAGTGTTCCCTTTCCCGTTTCCGAAAATATTTCAAGGCGATAATCTTTCCCGAAGAACATAGTAAGCCGCTGCTGAATATTTTTCATCCCGATACTGCCTTTTGTATCACGTTCATACGTATCATCCGCAAGATATCCGTAAATTTCAGCAAGTTTTTCTTCACTCATACCGCAGCCGAAATCCTGTATACACAGCCAGATCTTTTTCCCATCAGCGTCTGGTTCTACATAGAGACGGATGGCCGCGTCACGAGCCTGCGGTTCTATGGCATAGTTGAATGCATTTTCTATAAACGGCTGAAGCATCATTTTCGGAATCGTAAGCGTTTCATATTGTTCCGGGATATCAGATTCGAGCGTTACGACATAATCATTGCGTATATTCAAAATGTAGATATATGATTTTATATATTCCATTTCCTGGGCGATTGTAACGGAGTGCACGCGCCAGCGCAGGCAGTAACGCATCATCTTTCCGACAACTATAATACTTCCGGCTATATCATCCTGATCTGCGAGGACAGCCTGCATACGTATCGTTTCAAGCACATTGTACAGAAAATGCGCGTTTATCTGATTCTGCATTGCTTTCATCTCAGTATCGGCAATAAGCTGCTGCTCATTTTTTATTTGTGTAATCTGCGAAAGAAGCTGCTCCGTCATTGAGTTGAACGTTCTTTGCGTTTCTCCAACCTCATCGGTACTCGTGACGGAAATCTTCACATTAAATTTTCCTTCGCGAACCTGTTTCATTCCATCCATAACCGAATAAACGCCGGACATAAGACGCGATGTTGTCTTACTTATTAAAAAATACAGAACAAGAACGGAAGCCAGCAGTCCGAATACAGCGATGACAGCGATTCTGATAATTGACCCTGCTATGATTTCAGTTGAGCACGTATGAACAACAACTATATTCAAAACGGAATTCGTCCGCCATGATGCAAGATGGGTACGTCTTTCTCCTGAGATTTTCCCGATACCGTTGCCTCCCGATGCTGCATAAACAGATGAAAGCTTTTCAACTTCTTTTTTTCCGAGCGGCTGATTAATTTTATTCATTTGAGAATTAGTAACAGGAATCAGTTCTGTTTTTTTTCCGGTTTTTTGAATGAAAAACACATAATCATTCTGATATGGCTCAGGTATTTTGTATGCAAATGAAAAGAAATCATTCATTTTCATTGAAATCTGAAGCCAGCCTATTTCACGCTTTTTATTTATTATCCGCCGGGTTGTACAAACGGAAAGCCCCTTTAGTGCGTTTTGATTTCCCATATATCCGGCAGAATAATTCAGTTCCCATTTACTAAGTCTCCTTAAGTCTGTTCTTTGTGAACTCACAATTACCGGCCAGCGCTCAGGGATAAGAGAATTATCTGCAAAAATCCGCACTGCATATATTGTCGGCATAACGGTCTGAAGTCTCTCTATTGTTGTCGCTTCCCTGTTTGTTGTTTCAATAATTTCCGCTTCATCGCAATTCTCCGGAATTGTAAAAAACAACATCAAATCGTCGTTTGAAGTTATCATTGTTTCGAGCAGATCGAAAGTATGAATATACCCGTCAATTTCTGCTGAGTGATCACGAACAGCTTTTTCACACTGAGCATCCAATTCTGCAGACTCTGTATGTTCCGTTAAAACAATTATGTATGTAAAAAGAGCGAGAAGAGGAATAATGACAATGCATGTATATACAAGTACAAGTCTGTGAGAAAATTCAATACGTTTATTAAAAAGACGGGCTATCGTATTTATATTCTCCAAATTTGATTTTCTCCCCGTTCTTCAGCTTATGAAAGATAGCATATTTTCTGAATGGTGTCTATTTTGGGGTTTTCAGCATTCAAAAAAACCGCCGGCCGTCAGAAAATAACGACCGGCAGAAGAATGAAATATCGTCTGTAAAACTAGTTACTCAAAATGAACATCCGCTATATAC
The DNA here is from genome assembly GCA_002314445.1 of Treponema sp. UBA1793. Lineage (GTDB taxonomy): Bacteria > Spirochaetota > Spirochaetia > Treponematales > Treponemataceae > Treponema_D. Next base: position 23,469 of record DCFX01000040.1, on the reverse strand, counting down.
ATTTTACCATGAACGATGCCGTTATTCTCCCAGTTACAGAATCCAACGCAATAGACCTGTGAAAGATCCACGTCCGTAAACTTACTTAACCCGATTGAAATTGTTTTATATCCATCTGAATCAGGACCGCTTATTGTAACATCGGCATTACCAGCTATCTGAATGGCACCTGTTCCGCCGCCGATGCTGACAAGTTTCAAAATCGCAGTGGTACAATCCACGGTATCTCCGCTGCTGTTTGTACATGCATCATCGTTGAACTTTACGACCATTTTTGAGTAATTGCTCAAATCCACATAATTGCTGTTTGTATCTGAATTACTCTGCCAGAATGCACCGGCCCAGGAGTAAGAATCAGCCAGCGTATATTCTATTGCTTTAACATTTGAATATGTAGTTACGGCAGGATTCGTGCTGCAACCACCGCCCCACGAATTAGTGTCAATACAGTCCAGTATTCTGGAATCCTGAACAAGATTCCTGGTATCCAGTGATACTGATAAATTACTGACAGTCGCTTTGGGAGATACTGTAACTGTACATGTTGCACTTTTTCCATCCACAGTTGCAGTAATAACTGCGCTGCCTTCTGCTACAGCCTGTATCGTACCGTCAGAAACGGTGGCAACAGATTCTTTGTCAGAACTCCATGAAGCGTCTGTCACTGCTACAGTCTTATAAACCGTATAGACAACTGAATCAGAATCAGTAATTGAATAAGCTCCTGTAAGAGTCAGAGATTTTGTATTACCCGCAACAATTGCTGCAGTTGAGGATGAAACGGCAAGTGCACTCAATGTAAAATCACTATCGCTCACTGCCGCATACTTTGCATTTGAAATTGAGAACGAGCAGCCTGTACTATCGGTCGAGTCTACAGGAATCTGAATGCTTATAACTGTACCGCCGGATGTAGAAGATGCGCCGGAAACAGTCATCAGCGCACTAACGTTCTGTGCTGTTCCTGCCGTTAGCGCATAGGTATATCCGTTGCACACAACGTCCTGTGATATTCCTGATGTAACCGTATATGTTACAAGATATGTTCCGTTCGTGCTGACTGTATCGAACAGCTGAATGCCGTACGCAGACGAACCGCTGCTCACCGTGTAATCAAAGCTTAAACTGTTGACTGCAGCAGTCACGTTGCCCGGGACAACAGTTGCTCCAACCCAGTTTGCAGCGTCATACCAAAGCCCGACTGTTCCAGGAGTCTTCGCAACAACACTTTCGCCGCCTTCGCCACTTGAACCGTACGCGACAGTTGCGAGCGATAGTGTTGTAAAACTGAGACCACCTGAACCAGCGTTTTCCTTAACAGATAAATCAAACGTTCCCTGTACCCCGGAACCGTCTTTTGCTGTCGCCGTAATTGTTACGTTGTCTGTAGTAACGGCTTTTGCAGTTACCAAACCGTTTTGATCTACGGCTAAATATGTTTCAGCTGCATCACTGGACGACCAGGTAACTTCTTTATTCGTTGCATTGTCAGGTGTTATAACCGCAGTAAGCTGAAGTGTTGCGCCATTAACAATTGTGCCGGAACCGGTGGCAGATGTAATTGTAATTCCGGAAACCGCCACGGTACCACTGCCTCCGTCATCTCCGCTCAGATTATTTGTACAGCCGGAAATTCCAATCAGCAGTGCAAGAAATGCTGCTAACCACATAATTTTTTTCATTTTTTCCTCCTCAAAAACAGTATCACTTTTCATTACTAATAAATTTTCTATTCGCTTCGGGCTGGAACTATTTCATTACCGGCTGCATTCCAGAATGCAATATTTTTTATGTAAACCTTATAACCGGAAGTTGCTGTCGTACTCAGATCACCGCCGCCTATGTCAAGCACACCATAATCAGTACTGCCGACATATGATGCACATGAAAATTCTTTATTAACCCAGTCAGTCGTAAGCGCGATGGCTGTCTGTCCCTTTGTAGCTGCAGTACTGTCGCTGCAGCTGACCCAGAAAGAGCCGGCGGCTGATCCTTTTACGTCAAATGTAATTTTAGCAACGTTCGACATATCAAATGTTGTTGCAGCCCCAGCTGCATCCGCCGCATTATTACAGAAGCATCCTCCCCACCAGCCTGAAGAACCGACAGTAATTATCATGCCATCCGTATCATTTGTTTCTGCGGTAAAGGTATTGCTCCAAACCTGAAGATCCGCACCTTCAAATTTCGACCATAAAACAGTATTAGTGCCGGAACTATCGCCGTCATTTCCGCTGCTGCCGTCATCAGCGGTCGCTGCATCAGCACATCCGCTGAATATCGCTGCGGCAACTAAAAGACCACACGCAACCATAGCCATTGTTATTTTTTTCATACCTGCTCCTTATTCACTTTTTATATTTTTATTTTCCATCCGTTTAATAAAATCCGGTAGACCTCTTCATTTCAGAAAAGTGTTTTTTCTTCGGATCAGATATACCTTACTTTATTAAAACATACACGGGGAGCCGGAAACATTACATCTTTTACTGATATACACGTACATAATCTACATACATATGCCACGGGATACCCGTAAATCCAGAGCTGTTGTAAATACCAGGGAACTGGCCTCCCATCGCAAAGTTGAATATGATATAAAACGGATAATTGAACGCGTCAGTCCCCGAAGAAGAATCACCGATGGACATTTCCATAACTTCCGTGCCGTCGACATAAAATTTAATAAGTGTGCTTGTCCACTCAATTGCATACACGTACCATTCTGCTACATTTACCGAAGCGATAGTATTCCAGTAATTATTATTCGTTGTTTGCCCCCACGACGCATGGCTGTACGCTGCACTCGTACTTATCCCGTTTGTATTCCAATGGCACGTCTGATACGTAAATGAGTCGCTGTTTACGTGTTCCATAATATCCATCTCGCCCTGATACGGCCAGTTATCTGAACTTGTTCCGAGCATCCAGAAAGCAGGCCAGGAACCGGTTCCCTGGCTGCTCTTTATACGAGCTTCAATTTTTCCGTATTTGAACGTCTTTAATCCTTTGCTCTTGATCCTCGCAGATCTCAAACTGCTGTCCGCAGTTATATCAAGTACTCCTCCGTGAACGGCTGTATTATCGGTCGTATATGTCTCCAGTTCGCCGTTTCCCCACCCGCCGGCACCGGTATCATAGCACCAGTCAGCCGTCTTAATAGAAGTTCCTTCAAATTCATCGCTCCAGACAAGTGTATCCCACGTTGTATCTGATGCGGTATACGTTGAAGCAGAACCTGTTACGCTTGTCCCGTTAGTTGCACCGTCAGTTACTGTGTTATTTTCACTTCCATCTCCGGATGGGGTTGCCTCACTCACTGTAATTGTCTTTGATGCAGATTTCCCGCCGACAGCGGCTTTGATTACAGCCGCCCCCGCTGTTATTCCTGTTACAACTCCATCTGTATTAATAGAAACATAACTGTTCCCGCTGTATACAGACCATTTCACAGTTTTGTCGGTTGCGTTATCAGGAGTCACCGTTGCACTCAATGTGATGAAACTGCCGGTTGTTACGGAATCGCTTCCGCTGATCGAAACTCCTGTCACCGCAACTGTTGAACTTCCGCTGGATGAGGAACCGCTCCAGTCTGACGCTGTAGTACACCCGGAATATGAAACGACAAGTATTACAGCCGCTGTCAATATGATAATATGTATAGTCCGCATTTTTTATCCTTAATAATAATTATTTTCTTATATATCATGAATATTCAAAAGGAATTCATTTTCAGAAAGGTATGATTATTTCGGGGACTGACAGATAACACAAAGTCTGTCCGATTTTACATTACGGGGAAAGGCCCTGATTAATTTTTTCCCTTTTTAAAAACAGCTGCCTGATTTTATCTCAGGCAGCTTAAAATACCGGCAGAAAAACAATTTTAGAAAACAACCGGAGATCAAGCCTGTTGAATCACCGGAATTTACTCAATATATTTTCTAGAATCCTATTCCTATGACAAGACCACGGGGTTCGTGTGTTTCAATAAGCGGACTCTGATCCGCAACATCATCATAACAGAAGCCGTACGCATACCCGTCTATGCTGTGATTGTGCCAGAATTTCGCGTAGTAATTGCACGGAGCGGAACCGTAATATGAAGCCGGCGTTGCCCATGCGGACGGATTCGCCGCGACATGGCGGTTCAGTGCAGCGCACATCTGTGCCTGAAGAGCCTTTTCAACAGTATTTCCTGAAGCAAGCACTCCTGAACCTTCCATGAGTGCGTTGTTATCAGGTTTTCCGGTAATATAATAATCCAGTCCTGTTACGGCCGTACCGTATCCATCTGTGCAGGTAAAAATAAGCTGATCGCCTGATGCATGAATATTGAACACACCGAGTGGATGGCTTACAGTAACAGTGTTTGCTGCATAATAATTCCATACCTCGTCAACATAGCTTGACATATACGAACCATATGTCTTCCCCGTGCGGAATTCGCCTTTGCATGGTGCAATAATGCGGTAAGTACTCTGAATAAGCGTCTGGAACTCAGCAGGCTCCTCCGATTTAAATTCACAGAATATTGCATCGCGCGATTCCGTAATACCGACTGTCCGGTAATACCCGCTGTCATTATACATAGCCATCGTCACAGGGAGACCGAACTGATCAACCTGAGTCGTATTGCCCCAGAATCCGCCGCCGGTCACCGTAAATTCAATCCAGTCAAAAATCGTTGATGCATTCGCATCTGAAGAATTATTAAGGTCAGGCTGAACGACACCGACATTTCCAGCTCCGTCAATAATGCCCGACATAACGACAGGTTTATCCATAGAAATGTACAGTCTGCCCGACGTAAATGTAGCCGGAACCTGCATTCCGGAAGACAAATCGCTGAGCTTATATGACCATGATGTACTAGAAGAACCAGAGGAGATAGGAACAAGAGTTCCGTCCGGTTTAAGATAACAGAAATTCCCTGCAGCGTTGCGTCCGATGCAGCAAATGTAAATGCTGCTGTCCGCATATTTACTGCTTGTATTGTTTGCAAACTGAAAAGTCATTTCGTAACCCGATGCAAGAGAAACGAGATCCGAACTTGTCTCATCTGATGAAGAACTTTTTCCGTACGTAATCTGTGACCAGCTCGTCGTATCGGACAGCACTCCCTGCGGAAGGCAGGATTCCGTTCCGCTGTCATTCACAAGCACACAGACATATATTAGAGCCCCTGAGGTGAATGTTGAATTCGTCAGCGTGTAAGAATATGTCCCCGATGAATAAATCATATCCTGATTTGCCAGGACAAGACCGGAACCGTTTCCTTCGGACACATACAACCGTGCATAATTCTTCTCCGATCCGGGCGAATAGGACACCGTCAGGCTGCAGCTTGTCATGCCGCTTACGGTAACAGTTCCGTTCGTTCCGCTCACAACGGTACGCGCTGCATTTTCTCCGGAACCTGCATCGGACGTATCAAGTGACTGAGAACATGAGATAATCCACGCAGCACAAAGCAGGGACATCACAATTGCTATTAACTGTTTCATACTAGTACTTCCTTTTTATATGAATCATCCGTTACTGATACACGCGCACATAATCAACATACATGTGCCACGGAAGATTCGTAAAACTGCTGCTTGTATACACGGCAGGAAACTGTCCTCCCATTGCAAAATTGAATATGATATAAAACGGAGAATTGAACGCATCAAGCCCGGCTCCCGCCGAACTGCCGATTGTCATCGCCATTACTTTCGTATCATCTACGTAAAAACTGATAAGGGTGCTTGTCCATTCTATCGCATACGTATGCCATCCCGATACGTCAAGTGAAGATATCTTATTCCAGTAATTATTATTTGTCGTCTGCCCCCAGCTCGCATGGCTGTACGCCGTACTGGTATCGGAACCGCTGCCGTTCCAGTGGCACGTCTGGTATGTATACGTGTCACTGTTTGCGTGTTCCATTATGTCTATTTCTCCCTGATACGGCCAGCTGTCAGAACTTGTCCCAAGCATCCAGAAGGCAGGCCATGATCCCGTTCCGTTGCTGCATTTCATTCTTGCTTCAATCCTTCCGTATTTGAACGTTTTCAGTCCTTTGCTTTTTATTCTTGCAGATGTCAGGTCGCTTTTCGCCGTTATATCCAGTACACCTCCGTGTACTGTTGCATTTCCGGCCGTATATATTTCAAGCTCGCTGTTTCCCCATCCCCCCGCTCCAGTGTCATAGCACCAGTTTGAAGTCTTCAGTGAGCTCCCCTCGAATTCGTCGCTCCACACAAGCGTATCCCATGTCATATCCGAAGCTGTGTATACTGATGCCGTTCCCGTTACGCTTGTTCCCGATGTAGCACCGTCTATGAGTGTATCGCTGCTGCTGTTATCCGATGTATCTCCGTATGTAATCTGTGACCAGCTCGTCGTATCGGACAGCACTCCCTGTGGAAGGCAGGATTCCGTTCCGCCGTCGTTCACCAGTACACATACGTATACTATTGCGCCCGACGTAAATGTTGCATGATTGAGCGTATACGAGTACGTTCCCGACACATACGTCATATCCTGATTCGCAAGGACAAGTCCCGTTCCGTTCCCTTCAGACACATACAAGCGTGCGTAATTTTTCTGAGATCCGGGAGCATATGACACTGTAAGATTACAGTTTGTCATGCCGTTCACGGTAATCGAACCGCCGGTTCCGCTTATAACGGTACGTGCAGTACTTCCCGAAGATAAAGTATCCGCCGTAGAGAGTCCTGTAGAACAGGAAAAAAAGGTAAATGCACAAAGAAGTGCAGTCACCACGGATGTAAAATGTTTCATACACAGCCTCCAATTTGTATTCTCCCTTATTTTCAGGCAATCTAAAAAAAACGAAAGGGGGCTTTTTTTCAGAAAGGTATCAATTTTTCAGAAATATAAAAAACGCAGATTTATCTTCCGGTAAATCCGCGTCGTGAGGATTAATGAACAAAAAATTTTACCAGTTATTGGTACACACGTACATAATCAATTTCATACTCTGCTTCCGTGAGGGAACTGTCTATGGTCCCACCGAGATTTCCACCCATAGCCAGATTCAGAATTATATAAAAATTTTTGTCATACGGCCAGTTCACCCAGCCGCTGCCGTCGTTGTAATACTTGGTACCAAGCGAAGAACCGTCGTAAAACGCTTCAACATATGAACTAGTCCACTTCAATCCATATGTATGAAATGTACTCGTTGCATCGCTGAAAGACTTTGAACCAAGCGATGAATACGAATCTGTACCGGCAGAAGCTGAACTTTTGCTGTGATGAACCGTCGCATACGTACTGTCATCCGTTTTCCCCGGTGAATACTCCATTATGTCTAGTTCACCGCTCCGAGGCCATGTTCCGTAGGAACTGTCTTCCGGCATCATCCAGAATGCAGGCCAGACACCATTTCCGGACGGTTGTTTTATACGTGCCTCCATGTAGCCGTATCTCCATGAATGAAGTCCCGCGGTCTTAATACGGGCACTTGTCCAGTTGCCGGAAGAATCTTTCATTGCCTTGATTTTTAAAGTGCCGTCAGAGACATATGCTGTATCGTCATTATCAACATATGCCTGCTGTTCGTTATTCACTTTTCCTTTTTCCCAGACTTCTTTTATCCAGTTGTCTGTCGACGGTGTGGTTCCACTCTCGAATTCGTCGCTCCACACAAGCGAAAGTCCCTCTTTGGGATCACCGGACGCATCTTCTTCCGGAACAAATATACATGATGTTGCCATGGCAGCTGCTGCACAGAGCAGCAGCACCGGTATAATGACTTTGTGCTGCTGCTTCATATTACAGTCCTATATTAAAGTATGTAGTGATTTCCATATAGGAAGCACCGTTGATTTCAACACCCGCCGGCAGTGCACCGTACGGGTCAGAGCTGTTTTCACCGTAAACGCGGCCTGCAACTTTAAGACCGACCCGATTCTTAGAGTCAAGGAACGACGGACTCGGTTTTAATGCATACGCAATATCAAACGAATACTGAACAGGGAATGTCTGATTGAAATTCCTCCACCATGTTTCCGGTCCCCAGCAGTCAGCCCAATATGTCATGCCACCTATCCAGCGGCCGTAACGGAAAGAGAGTCCCGCTTTCCAGAAATTCACGATTTCTTCGGTATCAGAATACTCTCCTGTAGTACTACCGAGCTGTCCGCCCTCGAATGTTCCGATAAGGCGCAGCCCGGAAACAGGATTCGTAACAATTCGTGTACCAGCCTGCCAGAGATTGCGCTGTTCGGGAAGTCCATTCGACGGAGCATACCAGACGTATCCTCCCTGAATCGTTCCGTCGGAATTTGCTTCCGTTGTCCAGTCAGAACTTTTGTACGGTATAATATCAGTTTTTCCTGCATAGAGCGTGTATAGTCCTGTCAGAGAAGCAGCAAACTTTGCCCCCTCTATGTCATCACTATTCCATTCATGGAACCACGTTGCACCTTCCGGATCGTATGTAAGAACAGCTTCAACTTCCAGCGCCTGCCTGTTGCCAAGCCCGACAATAAACGGAGAACCGCTTAATAAAGACCGGCCCATTGCCTTCTGAAGAGGAACCCGGGCACGGAACACCGGTTTGAAAACGAAGTCTCCGTACCCTGCATCGACACCAGTCTGCATTTCAAAACGGTTTCCTGCACCTGAATCAGCCGTATAGAAACTTCCGCGAACTGTCGCTGCGTTTGTATCTGCAACAAGACCGCGGTAAATTGCGTTTGCGTAAATGTACATGTGCTGGAACATATTCGTTCCGATCTGAGCATATCCGCCGAGTGTGTCCACCCAGGTAATTGATGCAGATGATCCGGAGCTACTAAGATATTTTGCGCCGACCTTTTCAGACCCCGCGTTTAGCACGCCGAGTTTTACCGTTATCCACGGGTCAAGAACGGCTTCTCCGTAGAGAGAGGCTTTGCGTCCGGGACCGAATCCGTTGTAAGGATCGAGATTGATGTTCGTCGACGGACCGAATTCCTCCGTATACATAGCTCCAACGGCGCACGACGGCATATACACTGATGAAGACGTGAATGTATGATAATAATTTGCCATAACCTGAGGTTTTGCCGAACCCCAGATTTCGGGTCCGCCTATGACAGTCAAACCCGAAAGCAGCCCCTTCCCGTCTAATTCAAGTGCAACAGGAGCTTTTGAACCGTACGTATCATATCCAATGATATCATATGCTTCCTTTGCAATATTAAACACGTCGCCGCTTGTTTCAAAATTACCATGTCCGACGTGATAATATCCCTTGAGTCCGAAATATGCCGGTTCGTAATCGAACGATGCTGAATATACGTCCACATACTGAAGATCGGACGCAGTTTGTGTCGGTTCCGTCGACTGATCAAACGCAGCTTTCTTGTAATAACTCGACCACTCGTCGCCAAGATTCGTATACGGAGCATTGGTCCATGCCTTAAGCACGGTAGACGCAGTAAAATCTTCAAACGGTTGTACCGTTATTCCAAGCGATGTTTCCGCACTCGTAGTCATCTGATCTGTGTCGCCGTCCGAATTAGTATATCTGAAAGCATCTTTCCAGTCGCTTCCCTTCAGTTCATTCACATAGCATGGAGTCACAGACTGAACAGTCGTATCGAGCGTATCAATTTTCACAATGTTGCGTTCGTTGAAGGTTTCTTTTACCGACTGTTCGTTTCCGATGCCCAGATACATAGGGACTGGAAGCGTATTGAAGGTCTTCTGAATATCGTTGTCAGAGGAATCATACAAGGAAAGCTTCCATACGTCAGCAAGCATATAATAGGCAGCCCGCGGAATACGTTTATTAATTCCCCTGTCGGTCAGTTTACTCTGTGCGCAGATACCGAACCATTCCTCATCCATATTGTTAAGACCGTCCCGGTAATCAAGTTCATATCCCGCATTCGACCAGGTTCCTTCGGTATTGTGAATTGAAAGATCTTTGTTCTGATAATGTTTCCACCATTCGTCAACCCATTCAAATACGAAACCACCTATGACATTCTGAGAGCGGCCTTTACCGTAAGACTGTTCGTATATTTCCCGCCATTGACTGCTGAGGTATGCCATCTGGCCGTACTGGTCTTCCTGCCGTTTCAGTTCATTGAATGCATCAGCACCTGACTCGGTAAACATGACAGGTTTATCCAGAACATCCGCAATATTCTCAAAAAAGGAATCGTAAAATTTATATCCGCGGTAGGCATTTACACCAAGGATATCAAGTGACGGACAGAGTTTCTTAATAAGATCAAGATACTGAGTATCGCCGTTGACAATCCCGACGGGATGGAACGGATCTATATCCTTACAGGCTGCCATAGCTTCTTCCAGCAGACTGTACAGGTAACCGGCCTTTACGACACTCTGCTCTCCCGCCGGAAGATTTTCAATATTTGAACCTGACCAGACAAGTCCGTAATTACTCTCATTCCCGAACATGTACATAAGAACACCGTTCACAGCACGATATGTCCCGGCTGTTTTGCGCGCTTCTTCAACAAGCATCTCACGCGTGTACTTATCGGAATAGTCGGTATTCGGATACCACGTACCCTTTACGGAAACACCGTATCGTCCGAGCATATCGTTTATAATCGTGTAAATACCGTACTTGGAATAAATATACTCAACCCATTTTGGAGGGATCGTCGAAAAACAGCGGATGACATTTACGCCCATCGCTTTCAGAAGCGGCATATCCGTATCAATCATAAGTTTGACGTATTCATCATCATGGCTCCACAAATCGTATGAGTACGTTTCACCTATCGGAGTATACGACCAGACGACACCTTTTACTTCTACCGGTGTATTACCATCTATAAGGCGCCAGCCTTTGTCGTCTTTCTGGACTTTAATATACTGGGCAGACAGAGAGATATTAAGGCAGACTAATACGGCAAACAGCGAAATACTATATTTTCTGTTCATTTTCCGGCTCCTTCTTTCTGATCGTTCAGACCGACGACTTTACCGTAGCCCCATGAACTTGCATCGAGATATGTATTATCTTTTCCGCTGTTCCAGTGAATAAGACGCGAGCGCTCTTTACCGTTATCAGCATCGTTAATCTGAAAATCTCCGCGTACATTCTGCTTCGGTTTTAGTTTCGTAATGCTCATAAGTGAGAACGGAATCGCAGCTTCTATCTGGTATCCTTTTTCAGAATAAACAACAGCAACTTTAATTTCACTGTTTTTCATCGCCACATCGTCTATACTGAAATCATATGCAAATTTATTTGTCTTGCTCTTCGGGATAATACGGACACGGTGATCTGTGCTTTTATAGAAAGTATGATGCCCGGTATCTGTTCCGAAGAAAAATTCAATCGAATCACCGCGCCATGCCTGCGGAGCCGGGAACGTATTAACTTCCGGATCATCATCATCAATTCCGGCATACAGATACAAATACTGGTCATCTGCACGTACAATAAATAATCCGTCTGTATTCTCAGGATTGAAAAGGCCTCCATAAACCATGCGGCGGGTATGAATCCCCTGGAGTCCGTTCCACTCGGAAAAATTCCCGTCTATGACAGGTTTGTCTTTCGCCGAATAATATACGTAAAATAATTTTTCTTTTTCACCTGCATCGGCAGCTTGTTGTACCGGTGGTGCATACGGCGGTTCAATTATCCGCTTCTGGTTTATAGTCAGGCAGGATGTAAGCAGGATTGTAGATATTGTGATATACAAAAAAAAACATTTTCTCATTTCTGTATCTCCTGTAAAAAATCCGCATCAGCAGTACATCAGAATGATGCGGAGTACTCCTTATCTAAAGACAAAAACCCGGAGAAAGGATGTGCTTCAGCACAAAAAGAGTCTTTCTCCGGGTTTATCATGCTGCTGGTAAATTGTCGGAATTTATTCAGCAGTTTTGTGAAATTCGAATTATTATTTTACTCCGAGTTTCGCTTTGTTTGCGTTCATCAGTTTAGTCTGAAGGGCAACAACTTTATCAATTCCTTTGTCTTTCTTGAACTGATTGTAATCTGCAAGAATCTTGTCGAAGTCTTTTTCTGTCGGAGCGCGAAGCAGATCAGAAAGAACTTTACCCCATTTTCTCTGAATTTCCTGATAGATCAGATCTTCGTCAGAGCCGACAGGAAGCGTAAGACCATCGTATACTGCGAATGATTTTACATACGGGCGGGTCCAGAGCTGCGGCTGACCGACGGCCTGACCATACTCGATACCCCACTGCGCCTGCCATGCAGTATCCATAAGCATCCAGTATGTATATTGAACACCGATATCAGTTTCCTGCTTGTTCTTGTCAGTCTGATCAAGTTTCTTTATTGCAGGAAGCAGCTGGGGGACGCCGTTGTTTATAGAATACGTTTTATCCTTAATTCCGAAATTCGTATCCATCTGTCCTTCTTCACTGATAAGATATGTGAGGAACTGCATTGCGCGGGCTTTGTCTTTGCAGTTTTTGGAAATAAGCGTGATTGTCCAGCCTGAAATTCCGCCGCCTGCAAGTGTCGGTACATCGCCTCTTGTGTCCTTCGGACCATCAACTGCAATGTAAATCATGTTCGGGTCTTTCTGATACAACGCATTCTGAGCGGCCTGCATATCCCAGTTCTGATACAGCATGCAGAAATAGCGCCCCTGTGCTGCTTTTTCCTCAATCTGGGAGCGTTTGTCTACAAACACATCTGTGGGAATGAGACCTTCCTGATGTGCCTGACGAAGAGCTTTGAGCCAGCGTACATATTCCGGATTCTCCGTAAGGCCGATTGCAGGGTCTGCAAATTTGCCGTTCTGTTCTGGAGAAATTGCAAGGAAATGAGCAAGCGTGTTCTGAAGCATACCGCAGCCGGTATCTGTAAATTCATTCGTTCCGAAAGGAATGACTGACAATCCGTTGACTGTCGGATATTTTGCTTTTGCTGCACGGAGCGCCTTGAGGAATCCCTCGGGTGTTGTCATATCCGGTTTTCCGAGTGCTTCATACATATCCTTGCGGACAAGGAACGTCTCATTCGATGTAAGTTTACCAGCATATTTTTTATAATCAGCGGGGGTATACGATGCATTCGGATATCCGTAGATATGTCCGTCTGCCTGGCGGTACCAGCCGAGCTTGTCGCTGTTTGCAACCGTAAAGAAATAAGGATCATACTTTTTTGCAAGCTCATCGAGCGGCTCGACAAGACCTGCGTCAATCATCATCGGAACCTGCCCTTCCCACCAGCCGAGAGTGATAAGATCAGGAAGCGCATCGCCTGCAATCATCGTATTAAGTTTTTCGGCTTCGTTTCCCGCCGGAACGATGAAATTTACATCAACGCCGGTTTTCTGTGTTATGTATTTTGAAACTTCCGAATCTCCCCAGTGGCGTGCGAACCAGCTGAAATTAATATACCAGTCGAACTTAACAGGTTTCGACGCATTCAATGTCCACCCCGGGGTTTTTGCAGTTCCTGATTTTGTTCCGTCTGCATCAGACTGCTTTTTCCCAAAAGGCCATGCAAACAAACTTGATGATACTGCAACTGCCATCATCATACCAAAGGCTATTACTTTACCCTTCTTCATACATCCTCCTATTATTTTTTCAAAGGTTCTGCGGATATCACTCCGTTACCCCTTAATAGATCCAATCAGCATTCCCTTTACGAAGTATTTCTGAAGGAACGGATACACGCACATAATCGGTGCTGTTGTAACGACCATCGTCGCAAGCCGGACGGACTGCGAGCTTACCTGCTGAGCCGTAATACCTGCCGGCATTGCAACAACTGCTTTCGAGGCAGACGCGCTTGCAACGACACGGTACAGGAATGTCTGAATAGGCTGCAATGTCGCTTTGTTAATGTACATAACGCCGGTAAAGTAGTCGTTCCAGTGCGCCACACCGTTAAAAAGCGCGATTGTCGCCATTACGGGCATTGAAAGGGGAACTACTATTTTAATAAAAATAAGCAAATCGTTTGCACCGTCTAGTTTCGCCGATTCTTCAAGACCTGCAGGAAGTTCGCGGAAAAACGACATAAAAATTATCATGTTATAAAAATTGAACAGACTGGGAATAATGTATACCCAGAAACTGTCATACAGACCCAGATTCTTAATCGTGATAAAATACGGAATCAGCCCGCCGCCGAAAAACATGGTTATTGTTCCGAATATAATATAAAATTTGTTGAACATAATATGCTTTTTGGAAAAGGCATACCCCACCATTGCGGTAAACAGAACACTCGTTATTGTTCCAAGCAAAGTGCGGAGAATTGTTACAACAAATGCCTGCGCGATTGTTTTATCCTGAAAAACAGTTTTATAGCTTTCAAGACTGAATTCCCTCGGCCACCAGTATATTCCGCCGCGCATCGAGTCTGCAGAATTATTAAATGAAATAACAATGGTATACCAGACAGGATATAAAGCGAGAAAGCATATTAAAACCATGATAACATTTATGAACATATCACCAGCCGCAGATCTGCCGATTTTTTTAGTACTTGTCATACTATATCTCCCTGTTAGAACAACGACGTATCGTTGATTTTTTTTGTCACCTGATTCGCGATATACAGCAGGATAAACGCGAAGACTGACTTAAACAAACCGATTGCGGAAGCATAAGAATAACGCATTCCCCTCATAGCCGTGTTGTACGTATAGATATCAATTACGTTGCTCCTGTCGGCATTCAAAGGATTCCACAACACGAAAATCTGGTCAAAGTTCGTATTGAGCAAACCGCCTACCGCAAGAATAAACATAATGGTAATTGTGCCCGCTATAGAAGGAAGCGTAATGGACCATATCTGCCTCCACCGGCTGGCACCGTCTACCTTTGCAGCTTCGTACATTTCCTGATCAATACCGGAAATTGCAGCCAGATAAATAATCGCAGACCAGCCGAGTTCCTTCCATAAATCGGAGAGGACTGCAATGCCCCAGAAATATTCCGGGTAGGCAAGGAATGTAATTCCCTCCTTCAAAATTCCCATTTTAATAAGAAGTTCGTTAAAAAGTCCCGATTCACCCATCCACGTTGTAAGGATACCGCCGAGGACTACCCATGAAAGAAAGTGAGGCATATATGAAATAGTCTGAATCGCTTTCTTAAAACGCGCATTTTTTACTTCATTAAGAAGCAGTGCAAAGACAATTGGCAAAGGGAAATTAATAAGAAGTTTCAGGAGGCTTATGCCGAGCGTATTCGCCATAATATTCCAGAATTCGTCGTC
>DCFX01000040.1:0-8259 GCA_002314445.1 Treponema sp. UBA1793 | reverse complement strand
TCCCATTTTAATAAGAAGTTCGTTAAAAAGCCCCGACTCTCCCATCCACGTTGTAAGTATGCCTCCAAGGACTACCCACGAAAGAAAGTGAGGCATATATGAAATAGTCTGGATTGCTTTCTTAAAACGAACATTTTTTACTTCGTTAAGAAGCAGTGCAAAGACAATCGGCAGAGGGAAATTAATAAGAAGTTTCAAAAGACTTATACCGAGCGTATTCTCCATAATATTCCAGAATTCGTCGTCTTTGAAAAAGTCAATAAACTGCTGAAAGCCGAGATGTGCCGCCCACGGTGACAAAAGAAATTTCTTACTGAACAGCGGAGTCGTAATATAAAAATTTTTCTTAAACGCAATCAGGATACCGTACATCGGTGCATAATTAAAAATCAACATCCAGACAATTCCGCAGACTGCCATTATCTGCAGATACTTTTCTTCCTGCAAACGCTGCCAGAAGGTCTTTTGCCTGAGTCCGACGACAGTTTCTTCTGTTTTTTTACTCTTCATATCTTTTACATCCTTTCAATCACGGAGTATAGACCTCATGGATGCTGCGCACCAGAACTACCTTTTTCAGATTGGTGTTTTTTTTTCGGTTTCAAATTGACATATCAGTATTCATCGCTTATTCTCCTGTCTAAGAATACAGAAAAAAGAAGGAATACCTTATGAGCATAGAAAAGACTGTGAAAGGATATTTCACGCAGCTTGACGGAGAACAGTTTTATAAAATTGAAAATTATGACTGCATGGAAGATTTTTTCATGACAATCACCAGTTCTTCAGATATCTGGAATTTCTGCTGGTCCCAGGGGGGAATCACCGCGGGACGGAAAGATTGTGATCATGCTCTGTTTCCATATTATACTGCTGATAAAGTTTCAGATGCAAAATCATATACAGGGGCATACACGGCAGTTGCGGCTATAAAAAACGGATCACTGCATATATGGGAACCGTTTGCATCGCTTGCAGAATCCGAAGCTTTACGGGCGCAGTCAGATAAAAAAACGATACATTCCATTTACAAAAATGCGGAGGGAACATCAGTCTGGTTTGAAGAAGTTAATTCCGAGCTTTCTCTTGTATTCCGGTACGGCTGGACATCATCTGCGAAATTCGGCCTTGTGCGGCGAGTGCATATTGAAAATCTTGCACCTGCATCTGTCACTCTCTCCGTACTCGACGGGTGCCGGAACATACTCCCCGCATGCTGTACTGCAGATTTCCAAAACAACAACAGCGTACTGCTTGATGCATACAAAAAAACGGATCTCGACAAGGAGGCAGATATTGCATTTTTTGCAGTTTCCTCCATCGTAACCGACAAAGCCGAACCGAGCGAAGGCTTATATGCAAACACCTGCTGGTTTACAACAGAAAACACGCTGCTCATTTCTCCTGATACACCGAAGCAATTCGTTCAGGCGGCGGCAAATCTGAATAATAACGGCGGAAAACTCCTGCTGAGAAGTTCTCTTGATGCGGCAGACGTTATAAAAGGACGGCGACCTGCATGCTATATCTGCAGGGATATAGAGCTCGGAGCCACAGGAAGCAGCACCGCGTCAGACAACTGGAGCCAGATATTCGATACGGCTCTGGACGCATGCCGTATTGCGCTGCTGAAAGAACAGCTGAAAGACAGGGCAGAAGCAGGACGTCTGCTGCAGGAAGATATCATTGCAGGCATAAAACTTATGGAACAGTATACGGCTGACGCAGACGGCATACAGCATACAGCTGATACCATGACATGCGCCCACCACAGCGCAAACGTCATGTTCAATATCATGCGCGGCGGCATTTTTGCGGACAACGGAAAAATCGATGCAGAAGATTTCACTTCATTCGTCGGGCAGAGAAACAAAGCGGCAGTACCGGCAGCTGAAAGGGTTGCGGCAGCCGGAGATGTCCGGAAAGCCGTCGAATCTTCAGGAAATGCACAGCTGCAGCGGCTGTTCCTAGAATACATGCCGCTCACATTCTCCCGCCGTCACGGAGATCCCAGCAGACCGTGGAACAGATTTAATATAAAACTGAAGGATGAAACGGGAAACCCGATTTTAAATTACGAAGGCAACTGGCGCGATATTTTTCAGAACTGGGAAGCGCTCGCATGGTCGTATCCTCTTTATACGGAAAACATGTATGCAAAATTCCTTAATGCCATGACAGCCGACGGATTCAATCCGTACCGGATTTCACGGGAAGGGATCGACTGGGAAATTCCCGATCCTGACAATCCGTGGGCACAAATCGGGTACTGGGGCGACCATCAGGTCATTTATCTGCAGAAACTGCTTGAACTGGAGAACAATACAAACCGCAGCAGACTACTTTCCTCCCTGAACGACATACTGTATTCAACTGCAAACGTTCCATACCGCATAAAACCGTATGCGGACATTCTGAAAAATCCGCGCAGCACCATCGTATTCGACTATAAGCTGAGCGATAATCTGCAGAAAAACGCGGCAGTGTACGGTACCGATGCAAAACTCATTACCGGAAAAGACGGACAGCCTGCACTCGTCTCACTCACCGCAAAATTTCTGCAGATTGTCATTACAAAGGCGGCGAATTTCATTCCGGGCGGCGGAATCTGGCTTAATACGCAGCGGCCGGAATGGAACGATGCGAATAATGCGCTCGCAGGTTACGGCCTTTCACTGGTAACGCTCTGCTATCTGCGCAGATATACCGCATTCCTCATAGACATCTATACGCATACGGACAGCACGTCGTTTACGGTTCCCGGCGAAGTTGCAGACTGTTTTACGGCACTCGGCAGGCTTTATGCTGAAAGCAGTCCGGAAGCAACTGCGGCAGACAGCAGTATGCGGCGCATTTTTGCAGATAAGGCAGGGATACTCTTTGAAACGGAACGGAATGCATTGTATGCCGCCGGGTATTCTCAAAAGGAACAGAAACTCGGAAAAGATGACATTCTTACGGCTCTCAAAGCCATTCTCGCTCATGTTGAACAGACAATAAGGATGAATAAACGTCCCGACGGTCTGTACCACGCGTACAATACGATGGAAATAACCGGCAGCGGCATGGAAATTTCACATCTTCAGGAAATGATCGAAGGCCAGGTCGCAGTCCTTTCTTCAGGAATACTTTCTCCTGACGAAGTTCTTGCACTGTTCCGTTCACTTAAATCAAGCGCCATGTTCGAAAAGAGACAGTATTCGTATATGCTGTATCCTGATAAGGAGCTGCCGCTTTTCTACGTAAAGAACTGTGTTGCGAAGGATGACGTAAAGGCCCTTCTCCCGCTTCTTGCAAAAACGGGAACAAAAATTCTTGCAGAAGACCGTACAGGCGTCTATCATTTCAATCCGGAATTCAGGAATGTACGCATACTGGGAGAATATATCCAAACCCTTCCCGTACAGGACGCCCCTTCTCCGCAGGAAAGGCAGACGCTGTGTGCATTGTATGAAAAGACGTTTAAGCACCAGAGTTTTACCGGCCGCTCAGGTACGTTCTACGCATATGAAGGTCTCGGCAGCATCTACTGGCATATGGTATCAAAACTGCTGCTTGCTGTTCAGGAAAATGTGTTTATTTCGCTGGAAAAAGTCCGCGAGGGCACATGCAGCATAAATACAGCAAAAGAACTTGCAGTTGCATATTATGATGTCCGGAAAGGAATCGGTTTTAACAAAGAACCTTCCGTATACGGAGCCTTCCCCTTTGATCCGTATTCGCACACCCCGTCCGGGCAGGGGGCTAAACAGCCTGGCATGACCGGACAGGTAAAAGAAGAAATCATTACACGATGGGGCGAACTGGGCATAACCGTAAAAAACGGCACGGCATCATTCAATCCCGTGCTGCTTCGCCGCAGTGAATTTTTTGATAACGGGACGCTCTGTTTTACCTGGTGCGGAGTGCCGGTTACGTATCATCTTGCGGATAAAGACAGTATTTCCGTTGCGTCAAACGGGAAGACAACACGGAACGGAACGTTTCTGACACAGGAAGAAACAGCAGAACTGTTCAGCAGAAACGGAACAATCAAAAACATTGATATATGGATCAGTATGAAGGAAGCCATTATTGATTAATAACAAAGGGGGAGACTTTACAGATTCTCCCCCTTTGTTTTATTTCTTTTCCAGATTTCTGCTTTTCCGGTATGCAACGATTTCGACAATAAGTTTCTCCGGGACAGGCTGGTCAAGCGGAAATCTGACAGCGCCCTTTGAATATACGTAACCATTCAGTTCCCGAACAAAATGGCTGATGCCGTCGCCGGTCGGATAGAAACCGATATGATTTTTACAGCCTGCAAAGTACACCAGCGCACCGTTTAAAAAAAATGCCGGCATATTGTAGCTGATTCTTTCTTCTGCTTCAGGAACCACGGATTTTATTATCCGGCGCAGTTCATCAAGCATTCTTTTTACCGGCTCCGGAAAAGAATTTATATACGAGTCTACAGTTTCAAAAACTTTCCGGCTGCCCATGAAAAATGCCGGAATTTTTATGCTTTTTTAAATATATTCGTTTTTATCCACGTCCAATTTAAAATAACATGACATACGACACATGCGGTAAATATATACCCGCACAGCGGATGTACCTTTACATATATATCACGCGGAATCACGTCGTCGAGCAGTGCTGTTGTAACAAGGCAGATGAAAACAAGCACCATGATGCTGTTTACAATTTTAAGCAGATTCTGTTTTTTCATTTTGCTTCCTCCGGTTTAATTAGTTGTATTGTAATCCGGAGACATTAGAGTTGTCAATAATTCCATTATTAATACATTTCTTTTGAGCGGATAAGAGTTTCCCTTTACGATTCCGGTTTTATGGAGTAGTATAGGATATTATATACAAACTGTATTTTTGCAATCTTTATAAAACGAGGATTTTATGAAACAACTCATGCTGGGGAATGCAGCTGTCGCACGGGGACTGTATGAAGCCGGATGCGGCATCATTTCCAGTTATCCCGGAACGCCAAGCACCGAAATAACCGAAGAAGCTGCAAAATTTAAGGATATCTACTGCGAATGGGCTCCAAATGAAAAAGTCGCTCTTGAGACAGCGTTCGGCGCAAGCCTTGCCGGAAAACGCGCGTTCTGTGCAATGAAGCACGTCGGTTTAAATGTTGCAGCCGATCCGCTCTTCACCGTTGCGTATACAGGTGTAAACGCAGGCCTTGTTATCGGCGTTGCAGACGACCCGGGAATGCACTCTTCCCAGAACGAGCAGGATTCACGCCATCACGCAATCGCGGCAAAAATACCAATGCTGGAACCATCTGACTCGGCAGAAGCACTTTCATTTGCGAAACTTGCATACGAAATCTCAGAAAAATTCGACACGCCTGTCCTTCTTAAAATGTGTACGCGCATATCACACTCACAGTCTGTCGTCGAAACAGGGGAACGTGCAGAGTATCCTGTAAAAAAATATGAAAAAAATATAACGAAATATGTCATGGCTCCGGCAAATGCTGTCCGCCGCCACCCGGTCGTTGAAGAACGCCTGAAAAATATTGCAGCATGGGCAGAGACATCCGGAATCAACCGCATAGAAAAAGGCAGCTCAAAGCTTGGTATCATTACATCGTCAACGTGCTATCAGTATGCAAAGGAGGTTTTCGGTGACGAAGCGAATATATTAAAGCTCGGCATGGTAAATCCCCTGCCTGCAAAATTGATACAGGATTTTGCAGCAGGTGCCGATAAAGTTGTTGTTATAGAAGAGCTTGATCCGGTTATCGAAAATTTCTGCAAATCGCTTGGTATAAACGTACACGGCAAAGATATGTTTCCGCTCTGCGGAGAGTTCAGCCAGAACATGATTGCGCATGCTTTCGGAAGAGCGGACAAGCCGGTAAAAAAACTTGACGAAGCAATTCCTGTCCGGCCGCCCGTAATGTGTGCCGGATGCCCGCACCGCGGTATGTTCTATGCACTTTCAAAAAATAAAATAACGGTACTCGGCGACATCGGCTGTTACACGCTCGGTTCAGCCGCTCCTCTTTCCGCAATGGAAATGACGCTCTGCATGGGCGCATCCGTTTCCGCCCTTCACGGATTCAACAAGGCGCTGGGAAAAGAAAGCGAAGGGAAAACAGTCGGTGTTATCGGCGATTCGACATTCTGCCACTCAGGTTTTACGGGACTTGCCACTATTGCATATAACCAGTCAAACTCGACTGTCATCATCCTCGACAATTCAATCACCGGCATGACAGGCCATCAGCAGAATCCGTCTACAGGAAAAAACCTGTACGGCGAACCTGCAGGAAAAATCGACCTTGAAGCGCTCGTCAGAGCAATGGGCATTAAACGCGTACGGATCGTTGACCCCTATAACATTGCAGAATGTGAAACAGCCGTAAAGGAAGAACTGGGGGTTGAAGAACCATCCGTCATCATAAGCAGAAGGCCGTGCGTACTGCTCAAAGAAGTGAAACACAGCCTGCCGTTCCATGTAGACACGGAAAAATGCGTAAGCTGCAAATCGTGCATGAAGATAGGATGCCCTGCGCTTGCAATAAAAGACGGAAAGGCAAATGTCGACATCACGCTGTGTGTCGGCTGCGGTGTGTGCAGACAGATGTGTAAATTCGGCGCGCTCAAAAGCAGTGATGAAAAATAACGGAGTACGACATGACAGATAAAGTAACAAATATAATGATAGTCGGCGTCGGCGGACAGGGCTCTCTGCTCGCAAGCAAGCTGCTCGGTAAAGTCCTGCTCGACAAAGGATACGACGTCAAGGTTTCTGAAGTACACGGCATGAGCCAGCGCGGCGGAAGCGTCGTCACATACGTACGGTTCGGCGGAAAAGTATATTCTCCCATCGTGGATAAAGGTGAGGCCGATTTCATCGTCTCGTTCGAACTGCTCGAAGCAGCCCGTTACGTCGAATATCTCGCCCCTTCCGGACGGATTGTCACGAACACGCAGCAGATAGACCCGATGCCCGTCATTACAGGAGCGGCGGCATATCCCGAAAATCTCGTCGAAAAACTGCAGCAGGCTGGTATAAATGTGGATGCGATGGACTGCCTGAGCCTCGCAGAGCAGGCGGGAACGGCAAAAGCGGTAAACATCGTTCTCATGGGGCATCTCTCGAAATATTTTGACTTCCCCGAAAGCGAATGGCTTACTGCGCTTGAAACGATGGTTCCGGCAAAATTTCTTGACGTGAACAAAAAAGCGTTTGCGCTCGGAAAGGCAAATTAAGCAATAACCTCGCAGAAGCAGAGGTATTAAAAGCCTCTGCACGAATAAAACAGGACACAATTTTATGGAAGAACACTATTACCAGAAAGATATAGAGACCATGCCAGAAGATCAGCTCAAGGACCTTCAGGGAAAACGCCTCGCAGAACAGTTCAAGTGGGCGTATGACAACATTGAATTCTACCGGAACCGCTGCATTGAAGCCGGTGTTTCACCGGATGACGTGCACGGTATGCAGGATCTGGAAAAGCTCCCGTTCATGTGCAAGGACGACCTCCGTGCAACATATCCGTACGGGCTGTTCGCTGTTCCGTTGAAAGACGTGGTACGACTTCATGCTTCGTCGGGGACAACAGGGAAACAGATTGTCGTCGGATACACAAAGGAAGACCTGGACAGCTGGGACGATGTTGTTGCACGGCAGCTTGTTGCGGCTGGTGCTTCAAATGAAGACATCGTACATGTCGCCTACGGATACGGGCTGTTTACGGGAGGATTCGGTATTCACGGGGGAGCAACAAAACTCGGCTGCACTGTCGTTCCCGTTTCATCGGGTAATACACAGCGGCAGATTACGATTCTCAAAGACTTCAAATGCACTGTTCTTGCCTGCACGCCTTCGTATGCCGCGTACCTTGGTGAGACGCTTCACGATATGGGCATGACGCCCGATGACCTTTACCTCAAATCAGGTATATTCGGCGCAGAGCCGTGGACGGAGGAAATGCGCCGTGAAATAGAAAAAGCGCTTGGCCTCAAAGCATACGACATCTACGGCCTTACCGAAATAATGGGTCCCGGTGTCGCATACGAATGCAGAGAGCAGCACGGCATGCACGTAAATGAAGACCATTTCATAGTCGAAGCGCTCGATCCCGATACGCACAAACCGGTTCCGGACGGACAGAAAGGCGAAATAGTCTTCTCGTGCCTTACGCGGAAAGCCTTTCCGCTGCTCCGGTTCCGCACGAAGGATATCGGTGTACTCAACAGGACTCCGTGCGCATGCGGACGCACGTTCGTACGCATGT
>DCFX01000071.1 GCA_002314445.1 Treponema sp. UBA1793 | reverse complement strand
TCTTGGGTAGTTTCTTGGGTAGTTTTATCGTTCTTATATGAAGGGCGGTAAAAATTAACCCTCAGCAGATCACCTATTTCCTGAAACTCCGGCGGTTTTATTCCGTACTCTCTGCTCATGGCAATGATCCGTTTCAGGCCGGAACCCCAGCCTTCCACCATGCCGATTTTTTCAAACACGCGGGCAAGCGTTCTGTTTCGTATTGCAGACCGTCCGTTCACTGCTTCTTCAAGCGTAAGCGTCCCGTACAGACTGCCGGGACTTGATATTTCAACACGGTCGTCATAGACCGCAACCTGAATGCTCGACGGCATTTGGTAATTCCGGTGGATAGCGGCATTGATAATAAGTTCACGTATTGCGGCAACCGGCAGTTCGTATTTTTCATCATGAACCAGTCCGTTTATTTCAACGGCCATACTCATATAATTCAGTACAAATTTATATGCCTGATCGACCTGCTCGCACAGCGGGCCTTCGTATTCCTTCTTATCCAGAAAGAACACTCGATCGGTTCCCCTGAAACGCGCACACTGAATCCGTGACGTAAAATCATGCTTTCCCAGCAGAATCGCATACGCATTCGTCGCCGTATCTTTTCCGTCTTCCTTCCGAATGACATGCAGGTTATAGAGATCCTTTTTAATGATTTCAAACTTTGCCTGTGCGGATAAAACACTGCATAACGCTGTTACGTCATCGTCCGTAACGGGTAGATTTGAATACGGTAATTCGTCATAAAAACATTTTCTGCCGCGGTTTGTCAGTTCTTCAAGCGTTGCCCAGTCAGCTTTTCGTGTCGTAGCCCCGAGCCTGATATACGTTCCGGCTTCTTTCCCTTCTGATTTTATATAATACGGAGTTGCCGCTCCCGGATAGACCTGAATCAGCAGCAGCTGCTTGCCATCCACTGTTTCCGCAGAAATGTCGGGAATAATCTGAGGCGAGCACATCTGGCCGACGGTATCTGCAATGAAGTCTTTCAGTTCAAACAAATCAACTGATTTCGGGATACCGGTTATTTCACGTTTGTTGTTTACGCCGATAACAAGGCTGCCTCCCGCACCGTTTGCAAACGCAACAATGCTTTTTATCCATTTGGCGGATTCTTTGGGAAGTTCGGCTTTGAATTCAACGGTACGGCTTTCTCCGTTCCGTAGTGCATCCGGTAAAAAATCATTCATACGTAAATCCCATTTCCTTCAGATGAGCTGTGACTTTGCATTCCAGATCATGTTCCTGCTGCGTCAGTTCCGTAAGGGTGTTTTCATACCGCTCAGCAAGTTCGACAATCCGTTTGGAAAGGTTATTTGCCGCCGTTACATAGAGGTTCTGAATACCATCCTGCAATGAAGCATACCATTTTTTATGTACCAGCAGATCCTTTATTTCCTGTTCTGTAAATTTACTGTAGCGTTCACGGCATTTTTCATCAAGTTTTTTCTTACGCGCACTGATTTCCCTGTTCAGGTTCTTTATATCGTTCGTATACGCAACATATGTGCTGAGCACGTTGTACTCAGCGGAGTCAGGTTTATCGTTCTGTTTCTTCAGTTGTTTTACGCGGGACTCAACTTCTTTATCGTCTATTTTTTTGTCGTCGTCGGCATAGTCGCCCAGGTACCCGTCATCATCGGAATTATTTTCGACAAATTCGTCACGGTCCGCCTCTTTCTGCGCAACTTCATTTTCTTTGGCCGCAATCTCCGAAACTTCTTCTCCAAAGAATACATCACGTACCAGCTTCTGAGGGATTAATTTCCCTTCCCAGCCGACGACTTTATATTTGCCTTTGTTTTTACCGTTTTTAATTTCTTCGGTAATGTCTTCCGTCTCCCGTGCAACTCCATATCCTTTTTCATCCTGAATGATGAGCAGCACGTCGTCATTCATCGTTTCATTCCAGTATGCAAGCAGTACCTGGTACACGTCGTACTTGTCAAGGAGTACGACCGGCTCATACAGTTCCACCAGTTTTTCCGAAAGCTGCCCAATCAGTTTTTTGTTGGAATCGGTTCGTTTCAGTTTTGTAAGTTTAGGCTCTGAAAATACCTTCCAGTCTTCAAACGTTTTTGTTACTGTATCATTGTATTCGGCAAATTCCGCATTTCCGCAGATTGCCGCATGAACAGCATCCCTGTCAACAGCGAGCTTGAGAAAACCTTTTGCATACTTTTTGAAAAGTTTCTTTTTCAGATCCGGAAACACGTCCCAGAATTCAGGAATTGAATCGATGTCATCCTGCGGTATTCCGCCGTATAG
Source organism: Treponema sp. UBA1793 (assembly GCA_002314445.1). GTDB lineage: Bacteria > Spirochaetota > Spirochaetia > Treponematales > Treponemataceae > Treponema_D. The sequence goes on along the minus strand of DCFX01000071.1, from coordinate 22,430 downwards.
ATGGGCTGCAATACTCTGCTGATCTTCTTTTTCTCCTGAGCTGATATAGCGCGGTATGTTCAGATTATAGGCATTTTTTACAACGATTTCATCATCCGGAACAAAGCGGGAAAATCCTTTTATCTCATGCATCGTGCCGAATGCTGTAACAATCTTATAAATATCCTGTTCCCGGAGCCTGTTCTTGTCTTTGTCCTTTATAAATCCGCGGCTTGCATCAATCATAAAGATGCCCGTTCCGTCTGCCGCATGTTCTTTGTCCAGCACGATGATACAGGCTGGAACCGGTACCATAGAAGAGATTTGCAGGAAGTCCGATGATTCCTTTTATAAGATGACGGTCGATAATATTTTTCCGGATCGTCTCTTCTGCGTTACCGCGGAATAAAACACCATGCGGAAGAATAACTGCCGCTTTACCGGTATTATTTTTCATCGATTTTATGATATGGAGAAGCCACGCATAATCGCCGTTCTTTTCCGGCGGTCGGTCACCGTAATCGTCAAACCGCCCGAATTCTTTTAAGCCGTCTTTCCAGTTTTTCATGGAGAACGGAGGGTTGGCTACCACATAATCGAACTGTCGAAGCTGATCGTCATCGGAATCATTCCGGTAAAACGGATTCGAGAATGTATTATCTGCGGCAATTTCGCCTTCCGCTTTGTTGTGCAGTACCAGATTCATCTTGGCAAGACCTGCAGTGGAACCGTCTTTTTCCTGACCGTAAATGGCAAGAGGGAACGGAGCTTCATTTGCAGCCCGTATCAGAAGCGAACCTGACCCGCATGCGGGATCATAGATGGTGGCATTTTTGTTTTTACAGTCCGCTACATCTATTACTCTTGCCAGGATACGCGAAACTTCCGCAGGCGTGTAAAATTGTCCTTTGCTCTTTCCGCTTGCCGTAGCAAAGTTGCGCATAAGAAACTCGTATGCATCGCCGATAAGGTCGTCATCATCCGCTTTGTTATTCTTAAAATTCAACTCAGGCCGCTGGAAGATTGCAATAAGGTCGGTAAGCTTATCAACCATTTCCTGTCCTTTGCCAAGTTTTGCTTCATCGTTAAAATGTGCATTGTTGATAACATTGGTAAGATTGTTTGCTTCCGCAATCCTTGCTATCAGCTTGTCAATTTCCTCTCCGATATTTTTTTTCCCTTTTAATGCAACTAGGTCTTCAAAACTCGACTTCGGGGGAATTACAATCGCACCGTACGGTTCATCCTTGAACTTGTCCGAAACATATTTTATAAATAAAAGCGTGAGAATGTAGTCTTTATATTGCGAAGCATCCATGCCGCCGCGCAGCTTGTCGCAGCTTGCCCAGAGAGAGCTGTATAATTCTGATTTTTTAACTGCCATAGCAAAGTCCTTTGTGCCTATTTTCGATTTATGAAGTACAATTTATCAGTATACCATATTTCGCCATTTTTGTTCGGGTAATTTACTTCTTTTATATATTACAAAATCAGCTGTATGGTAGTATTCTGGTATCATAACGCTGCAACTGGTAAGCCACAATACAGTTTACTACTGCTAAGGCATACATTGCAATGTCAGACTCCCGTACATTCCAACGTTACATCCCCTTACATTGCACGATACCGCTTTCCTTCTTGTTGGAAAGCCGCCGGAAATACGGTATACTCCTGGCTATCATGAATACGAGACCTTCAATACAGTCACTTCTCGGCAGGCAGCTGCTTTTTTTTGACGGTGCCACAGGCTCTGTGCTGCAGTCCCGCGGGCTTATTCCCGGGGAGCTTCCCGAACGCTGGAACATTACCCATCCCGATGAAATTGTTAATCTGCATTATGCCTATTTCCGATCCGGTGCGAATATTGTTAAGACAAACACATTCGGCGCATTCAGCACAAAATTTCCGGCGCATGCAGGCGGGGGAGCGGCGTCCCGTGTGCTTTCCGCATCCGGCAGTCTTGAAGAAGTTGTAAAGGCCGCCGTTGCGAACGCACAGAAGGCACGCAGTAAAATTGAAAGTGAAATACTGTCCGAAGACGAGCTTGCGGGACTTCGCGCGGCGCATCTTGTTCCGGACGGAATTGTTCCTGCTCAGTGCCCTCATTATATTGCGTTCGACATCGGCCCGTGCGGAAAGCTGTTGCGTCCTATGGGCGACCTTGATTTTGAGGACGCAGTCTCCCTGTTCAAGCAGACCTTCCGGGCCGGTCTTCCGTGCGGTGTTGATGCGGTGCTGATAGAAACGATGAACGACTGTTACGAAGCAAAGGTCGCTGTTCTTGCTGCAAAGGAAGTGCGCGAAGAGCTGAATCTTGATATTCCGATATTTGCAACGACCGTGTACGACGAAAGCGGCCGCCTCCTAACCGGGGCCGACCCGGAAACGATGACTGCAGTCCTTGAAGGGCTCGGCGTTGATGCGTTCGGCATGAATTGTTCGCTTGGACCTGAACAGATGGCGCCTCTTGTTCCCCGTCTTACGGCAGCCGCAAGTATTCCCGTCATTGTAAATCCGAATGCTGGTCTTCCCCGTTCGGAAGGCGGAAAGACAGTCTATGATGTACCGGCGGAGAGGTTTGCTCAGATTATGACGCAGATAGCGGAATCAGGAGCGGATCTGCTCGGCGGCTGCTGCGGTACGAATCCTGAGTATATCTGCCGGATGGTGAATGCGCTTCAGAATAGAAAGGCATCTCCCGTTACGGAAAAAAACGATTCAGTTATCGCGTCGTATACGCATACTGTGCATATCGGGGGGAACTATGCTCCTGTTCTTATAGGCGAGCGGATTAATCCCACCGGCAAAAAGAAATTCAAGGAAGCGCTCCGCTCTAACGACATTCCGTATATTATTTCGCAGGGACTTGAGCAGGAATCGAAAGGAGCGCACGTACTCGACGTGAACGTCGGACTTCCTGAAATCGACGAGAAAAAAATGATGGTCACTGTCACGGGTGAACTGCAATCTGTATCAGCCCTGCCGCTCCAGATTGACACTTCAAGCCCTGCCGTTATGGAAGCGGCGCTCCGCCGGTACAATGGTAAAGCGCTCATCAATTCCGTAAACGGAAAACAGGAATCCATGCAGGAAGTCTTTCCGCTCGTAAAAAAATACGGCGGTGTCGTTGTCGCGCTCACGATAGACGAGGCCGGTATTCCGGAAACTGCGGAAGGGCGGCTTGCAATTGTTAAAAAGCTGTACGATACTGCGGCGCGCTACGGTATCAGCAGAAAGGATATTATTATTGATCCTCTTGCAATGGCCGTCAGTTCCGACGACAAAGCACCTCCGGCAACACTGGAAACAGTCCGTGCCATTCACGACGCAGGCGGTAATACGATTCTCGGCGTATCGAATGTGTCGTTCGGCCTGCCGGAACGCGAATTTGTGACTGCGGCATTTTTTACAATGGCGATGCAGAACGGTCTGAGTGCGGCAATCATGAATCCCCTTTCCGCGGAAATGCAGAAGGCATACGCCTGTTACTGTGTTTTAAGCGGTCACGATCCACAGTGTGCCAGGTATATTTCGTTTGCGGAAAAATATGCTGCGGAAAAAGAAGAATCGGTACACCCTGCCGGAACTGACGCGCAGCTTGCCGCCCTCCGGCAGATTGCATCGCTGGCAGCCGCTGCAACAGGCGGAACGGTTGCTTCTGACGTGGTTTCATGTCTGTCATCTGCCGGACGACCTTCTGCAGGAACAAAACAGCCGGGTACGGACGGCAGCGGTGCTCCCGTATCAGGAAATGGCGTGCAGCCTGAAGACTCTCCATTGAAGCACGCAATTATCCGGGGTCTCAAAGCAGAAGCGTCTGCATACACGAAGGAACTTATTAAGACGACGGCTCCGCTTGCCATAATCGACGGCGAACTTATACCGGCACTCGATGTGGTGGGAAAAGGATTTGAAGCAAAAAAAGTGTATCTTCCCCAGCTGCTTATGAGTGCGGATGCAGCCGCTGCTGCGTTTTCAGTTATAAAAGAACATCTTGCTAAAACCGGAACGCAGGGAAAGAGCCGTGGTATGATTATTGTTGCGACTGTAAAGGGAGACATTCACGATATCGGCAAAAATATCGTAAAGGTGCTCCTTGAAAACTACGATTTTACCGTACTTGATTTGGGAAAAGATGTGCCTCCGGAAACAATCGTTGAGAGGTGTATACAGGATCACGTCATGCTTGTCGGCCTGTCCGCCCTTATGACGACAACCGTTCCAAGCATGGAGGAAACAATACGGCAGCTCCGTCAGAAAGCTCCGTGGGCAAAAGTCTGCGTCGGCGGCGCCGTTATGACGCAGGAATATGCCGACATGATACACGCGGATTTTTACGGAAAAGATGCCATGGCCACCGTAAAGTATGCGCAGTCAGTGTTTTCTGCCGTATAAACAGGGACGACCGCAAAGCTGGAAGACTGTCAGTTTTCAGGCAGCATGGTTTTATAAAACAAAAAAATACCTTCCTGCAGCCGGAGTTTGTCCGGTTACCGGAAGGTTTATTTTTAATTCTAACTATTTTAGTTATTTAATTTTTTTATGCATTCCTTTCCAAAAGCATTAGTCGGTGAGTGTTATTGTACCGACTAAGAATTCTTTTGTAATCCCGCTGTCAAGACCGAATGCAGAAATACCTGCATCGGTGAGAGTCAGATACAGAGGTGCTGAAGTTCCGCTGTAAAGCTTTGCGGATTCAGCGTTTGTTTTCGTTGTCCCCGATGCGTACAGTGTGACAGTTGCTGTTGTTGAAGATGTCGTAATTTTTCCGGTGATTGTCATACCCGTTCCGCTGGCAAGATCCGTTCCGGCAAATGCCGTTCCGTAATATGCCATTGTGAAATAATCGTTACTGCTGTTTCCGTAGATTTTTTGTGCAGTAAGTTCGTTGTCCAGTGCATCCGGAAGTGTAATAGTAAACGATCCCAGTTCTGTACCGCTTGTTATGTCTGTATTGGAACTTTCTGAGATAGCAATGGTTGTTCCGATACTTATATTTTTCTCGGCTTTTGTAATGTAGAGTTTGTAAGAACCGACTGTAACAGGCGAAATTTCATTATTTGTAAGTGTACTTTTATCAAAAGTAACAAGAGCATAATACGTATTCGCGGAAGTAGAGTTTTTGGCTGCTTTTATCTGATATGAAAGCGTGCCATAGGAAGCATCTGCAGTTGCTGTCCATTTTGATGAAACGAAGGTAATATCTGATGTTTCGTTTCCTTTTGCATCATAGAATGTAAATGCCGGTGTTATTGTTCCTGTTGCAGTAGACGCCTTAAATGTGTCACCGGTTGCAGTAATTGTTGCTGTGTCGTTGTACGTTGTTGTACCTGAGAGGGTGATGTAAGAGTCTGTGTTCCAGTCGACGTACGGATTGATGAAGCACCATTCAGCTGCGGATGGGATTGTCATTACAGAAGATGTAAGGCTTGATGCAAGAGGTACAGTTGCAGTTTTGCTGTACTGTGAATAGTACACCAGATATTCAGACGGAATTGAAAGTTTTATCTCGCTTGTATCAACCAGCGTGTTTGACGTGGAACCTGAAATGACATACGTAATGGTATCGTGAGAAAGATTTGTTGTGGAAACTGATTCAGACATGATTTTTGCATCTGTCACGTTGGGAAGTGTAAGCCATCCTGATACTTTGTCGCTTTTCGGATAGCCGTTTTCAGAATGCCAGTCGGTAACATTCAAGCTGTCGTTGAGCACAACGGTAACTGTGTTTTTGAATAATGTATTATTGTGCGTATATGCAATGCTGTTCTGTGTGACATAGGCATACTGTCCGACTGCATATGTTGCCTTCTTGCTGTATCCCGTCGTAAGTCCTTTCCCGTTATTGTTTTCAAGTGCAGCTCCTGTCAGCGTTACACGGATATATCCTGATGTAAATGCGGCTGCTGAGATCATGCTGTCGTCTGCCGAATAAAGGTGGAAATAAAAATACTGACCGCTGATTATATCTGAGCTGCCTATATCGGATGACGTCATTTTAACGGAATATCCTGATACGTCGCCCAGAGAAACGCTGAAGTAAGAACTTACATCTGTGATGTCATTACCGGAAAGTTTGGATTCGTACAGGAAATTCCGGAAAGAATTTGACATGGTGACGCCGCCGTCAAAAGTCACTTCGTATTGTGTATCGGAAATTGTACTACCAACCGGTGCTGCCAGTATAGAATTACCGGATGACACCGCCGCCAAAGACGCATACACTGCTGATTCAATGACCGTTTCCGTTGTAGGATCTGTGTTCATCTGGCATCCTGACAACAGTAGTCCGACTGCTGCGCTTGCAATAAGCAGACTTTTAAATTTTTTCATTTGTTTCTCCTGAAATCGAAAAAATATATCTCACAGAGAAAAGTACTCTCTCTGTTATTACCACTGTGGATATAAACTAATGTGTAAAAATCAAAAATGTAAAATATGTCAAAAATATAAAATACATTAAAGAATAAACTTTTTTTATTGTTACACTTTAGATAATTTTATTATACTATAGATAAATTTTTTATACTTGTCAATAAAAAAACAGTCCGTGCACGCTTTGTTGTCAGCGTATACACGGACTGTTGTAAAGATTCTATTTCAGATGCTTTTTATGCTGCCGATTCTATTGCAATCCGTTTTGGCAGAGCAGCTTCCGCCCTGGGGAGAGAAATGGTGAGAACACCGTTTTTGAACGAAGCTGCGATGCCTTCTGAGTTTACATCATCCGGCAATGTAAATTTCCTTGAAAATGCATCTGTCCTGCGTTCACGGATAAGCCATGTACTTTCTTCCTTTACAGCAGAATCATTCTCCGGAGTTTCCTCTTCGTGTTTTTCTTCTTTAATTGAAGAAATCGTAAGCGTTCCGTGATCAAGTTCAATGTTTACATCTTTTTCGGTGCGACCCGGCAGTTCCATTTCAAGTGTATATTCTGTTTTTGTCTCTTTAACATCAACATCAGGTGTTCCGCACACATTGCAGCCGGAATCAGCATCATTGTCAAAAAGATTACCCATTACGTTATTCAAAAGTTCAAGTTCGTTCATCATATCAAAACCTCCACAGCTATTGATTTAGTTTTTATATCAGGTTCTGTCCTGACACTTTATATATAGCAATAAATGTGCCAGGATTAAAAAAAAAGAGAAATTAATGAAAAAACATGGGATTTTAATCATATATGACTGGCAAAGGAGCGCGATGAAGCGCAGCCAGCCGGTAATTCTGCAATAACTGAATGCTCTGGGGAAAAAATTACGCGTATGGGTAAAAATGATACTCGTAAGTGTGTTAAAAATACCCATTTTTGTTCATTTCAACAGGTATTCTGATTCAAGGTAATACAGAGCAGCTTTCTTCCCTCAACACTGCACGGGCTGATATCACTAAACATACAGCCGTAGAAAAGATATAAAAAAATCGATTTCCTCTTGCTTATCACGCAGCGTGATGAATTAGAATGAAAACAGCTTAAGTGAGGAATGATGAGATGGGGAAAGAAAAGTTTTTTTCAACCGGTCAATTGGCGGAAATGGCCGGCATTTCTGCAAGAACGCTTCAGTACTATGATGAGCAGAATATTTTGAACCCGTCAAAGATTGAAAACGGAAGGAGATGGTATACAGGCGGAGATATAGTACGCCTGGAACAAATTCTTTTTTTCAAATCGTTTGGCTTTTCACTCAAAGAAATTAAAACAAAAATTATGGGAACAAAAACGGGCGGCGACTGCAGGAAGATTTTTTTACACCAGCGGAAAGTCCTTACGGAACAGATAAAGAATCTGAAACATACCGTCGGAATCCTTGATGCGGCAATTTTGGAAGTGAAAGACGGATGTGACATCGATATGAACCGGCTGATTTTAATCATGGAATCTATGGAGAGGGGGAATCCTTATACGTTTGTCGTACGCTATTTTACTGACGATCAATTGAAAAATTACGCAGTCCGGTTACTGACATCTTCGGATTCGCCCGATTCCGTGAGGGATATTTTCGATTGTCTTGATAAACTTTATTTGCAGGGAGCAGACCCTGCCGGCAGGGAGGGGCAGGAGCTGGCCGAAAGGTGGTGGAATATGGTTATTCAGTTCGCAGGAGGAGATTTCAGCTTGATACGCTCTCTTCTGTATGTGGGAAAGGATATCCGTAACTGGCCTGAATCTACAGACGTCCTTAAGAAACCTATCGAGAATTTTCTGGCACAAGCATTCAGTATCTATCTTGAGCGCAACGGAATCATAATTGATGATGCGGATGGAAAATCCGCTGAATAATAGTACAAAAAATTTAATACGTGCATGTATAAGGAGTTAACAAATGATGAAGCTTTCGACTTTTTTGAAAAGTAAGGGAATGATTTATGCAGTCGTTCTTGCCGTTTTTTATCAGGCTGCTATGGTGGGACTGTATATTTACGGTTATCATGTTTTGCCGGGCGGAGTGGACAAGCTCTCCGTCAATATTGTAAATCAGGATGGTAGTCAGGGACAAATCGTTCAAAGCCAGCTGGCCGCAAATCTTCCATTTAAACATATCGTAACAGATATGACTCTTGAAGAAAGTCAAAAATTACTGGACAGGCGTGCTGTTCAAATGGTTATCGTAATTCCCGAAAACTTTGTTGTGAATCTTGCAAAGGGAAAATCGGAATTTGAGTTCTATATTAATCAGTCAAACACTATTACGACCTCTTCAACGATGACATCCGTAGCACAGGCCGTCACGAACAATTTTAATGATGCTGTCAGAGAAAAGAAAGTCGCAGGCGTGCTGGAAAACCTTCATCTTGACGCGGCGGAACAGCAGGCGGTTACCGCACAACTGCATAATGCGGTCGTGCAAAAAAACGTGTATAGTAACCAGGCTCCGCAGAGCATGGACTATATTATGGCTCCGACTTTTCTGTCTATAGGAACATATGCATCTTCTATGGTTGTTGCAATCATATTGATGAATATTTTTCTGGCGTTTATTCCGATTATGGGAAAACGAAAAGCTTTCTATTATATAGAGACCGCAGGTTGTGTTATAGCTCTGCTTGCTCCGGCGGTCGGAGTAATTGTAGCAAGGTGCCTGATTTCCATCAGTTTTAACAGTCTGCTGAGGTTGTATCTGCAGCAGGTTTTTATGCAGCTTACGGCTTTTCAGTTTACGCTGGTGTTTTCGTTACTGTTTGGGCAGAACGGTATTTTCGTCAATATCTTTTTTATGCTGACGCAGACTATTGCCGGCGGCGGTACGATGGCGCTTGAGGTAATGCCGTCTTTGTTCAGGGCTGTCAGCTACATTACTCCCATGTATCCGAATACACAGATTAATTTCGGCTTGATGTACGGCGGACCCGTACGTATATATGAACTGCGGATGGGAATAATTCTGGTTGTTTCATCCGTCCTGCTTCTGCTCATCATCCGGTTTAAGTATCGACCAGAGTCTGAAAATGCACAGCCGGCAGCTGGTGCAACAGCATAAGAACACAGGCGGTAAAAAGTACTGTTTCCAGGGGAATTTCATTTTCTTCTATAATTTGATTATTTTCCGAAGAGCGTTTTTATAAGTTCTTTTATATCACTTATTTTTTTTGCATCTTTTCCGCCTTCCGGAGCAAGAACTGTCGTAAAGCCCATATTCTGTGCGGTTTTGATACGCTGAGCCATCCTTCCTACCGGGCGGATTTCTCCCGCAAGGCTCAGTTCTCCGATAACGGCTGTTCCTGTTTCGATCGCTATATCGGTACGGGCGGAGTAAAGGGCAGCAGCAAGTGCCGCATCGACAGCGCTTTCCGAAAGACGTATGCCGCCTGCAACGTTTATGTACAGGTCCTGATCGGAAAAATGGAGGCCGGTACGTTTTTCGAGTACAGCCGCGACCCTTGCGACCCGTGCCGAATCGATTTTGTCGCTGTACACGCGAGAGAGAGACGCTTTTGCAGGAACCGTAAGGGCCTGTATTTCCACTATGAAAACGCGGCTTCCTTCAAACACCGCAGTACATGCTATACCCGCAGGCTGGCTGCCGGAAGAAGTACCGCCACGGCGTGTAATGAACAGTGCTGAAGGGTCTTGAACTTCATTGAGTCCCTTTTCCGTCATCTCAAAGATACCGAGTTCGTCAACAGAACCGAATCTGTTTTTTGCGGCCCGCAGAAAGCGGAATTCATCGTTGCTGCGGTCAAACGAGATGACAGTGTCGACCATGTGTTCAAGCGATTTCGGGCCTGCGATGAGTCCTTCTTTTGTTACGTGTGCCGTCATGATGAGTACGGCATCGCGTTCTTTTACCCATGCGATGAGCTCGTTTGCACAGTATTTCAACTGATTTACGGTACCGGGAATCAATCCTGCTTCTGCGGAATAAACCGTTTGTATTGAATCGATGATGACCAGGACAGGATTTTGGGCGTCGAGCGCGTCGAGTATATCTTCAAGCCTCATCGTGCACAAAAGTTCAATGCCGGCTGCCGGTATTCCAAGCCGTTCGGCTCTGTCCTTTATCTGTGCGGCCGATTCCTCGCCGCTGACGTAAAGAATGCGCCCTGTCTTTCCTGCTGTTTTGGAACTGCCTGCAGCAGTCTGGAGGAGCAGTGTCGATTTTCCTATTCCCGGTTCTCCGCCGATAAGGATGGCGGAGCGTTTTGTAGCGCCGCCGCCGAGCACCCGGTCGAATTCCGCTATGCCGGTCGAAAAGCGCATATCATCCTGCGCTTTTACCGCCGCAAGCGGGACAGGTTTCGCTTTTACCGCGGTTTCAGAGCCTTGTCCTGCGGGCGTTTTTGCGTTCGGGTCGAATATGCATTCTTCAAGCGTATTCCACTCACCACACTGCGGACAACGGCCGAGCCATCTCGGCTGTGAGTATCCGCAGTTTGAGCATTTATAAATGATTGTACCGGTTTTCTTTGCCATCAGTTCTTTCCGCTGCCTGTCTGGAATAATTTTCTGCACTCAAGATAGAACCGCTTTTCGTCAGCTTCTCCCATAGAAAAGCTTTTGCGCGGCAGCGGTCCTCTCGTGTTGATCGTGTTGAAAAAGCTGTCTTTATCGACAGGGGGCAGGAGTATACCTGTTGTATCATTTTTTGCCCCCAGTTTGAACACTTCGCCGCTTCCGTGTATATAATCGATTGAAATGTTTTTCCCGCAGTCATTTTCCTTCATTATATACTCGTCAACAACAGGCTGAAAACGCGCAACTGCAAGTTCCATTACCGGCGTTTCAAGCAGCGTGTATGACACTGCATCTGCGCTTCTGTATACAAAACCGAACGAAGCTGCCGATTTTTTTACGGCATCTTCAAGTTCCGCTGCGCTGCTGCATTCACGTACATTTCCGCCCAGCTCTGTTTTTAGTGCTGCAACCAGTGAAGGCGTATCCGCTCCGAAAAGAACGCGGTGAATCGGCTCAAACGTAAGCCCCGTGTCGTAAATGTTTACTACTTCGGCAAGTGCATACCGTACGCGGCTTGTAAGGCGTTCCTTTTGGCTGAGCGTTACTTTGTATTCGTCCCATACGGCTTTTGCCGTTGCAAGCGAGTGGTTTCCGTCTCCGACTGCGAATAAAAAGACACTCCCGTCATCCGCCGTGTTTGCTTCTGCAATTCTGTTAAGAGCGTAAAGTACATCTGCGTTCCGTTTTTCAGGGACAACCCAGCCGGTAATGCTTCCGCCGTTGAGCATGAGTTCGCCGTCGTATACGGGAGATTCCCCGTCTTCCTTTACGGCAGAACCTGTACGTTCTACGATCGAATGGTCAGGATCGTTTACAAGCAGCATGATATGAGGGAGTTCAAGCGGTGCGCCGTTCCGTATTTCTTTCCGGGGCGGGATGCGTGCGGGAATCGTTGCTTCTGTTGCTCGGATTAGTGATTTGCTGAACGGCTTCCATTCGTAAGTCTCAAGGTCAACTGCTATGACAAGACCATGACGCACGCGGCCGTAAGCTGTTTTCCGTTCGGTGTATATGAAATTTTGAAGCGGAGGTGCAAACACATTGTCTGTAAGATAATCCTGCATCGTCTTTTTTATCCGTGCAACCTTCTTTTCTTTGCCGCTGTCGTCCAGATATACTTCCGGCAGGATGAGATTGAGTGTACTTTTTCTGCCTTCTGCCGCTTTTTCAGCCTTTTTCCAGTACTCCCTGTCCTGCGTATACTGATCGCATGCTATGACAGACCAGCTTTTCAAATCAATAGTTTCAGGGAGAAGAATTTCCGGAACCTGAATGCCTAATGCTTCAAATTTTTTCATAAAGGAAAGTATATCGGTAAGGGATTTTTTATGCTATACTCAGAATTATGCCGGAATATGGTTACGGACAAGTACAGCAGGCTTCGCAGGTACAAAAGCAGATTTTGTCTCAGAGACAGATTCAGGCGCTGAACCTCCTTGCAATGAGCAGTCAGGATTTGAGTGCGGAAATTTATAAAGCTGTTGGTGAAAATCCTGTGCTTGAACTTGTGAACGATTCGCCGTCTGCAGGGGGAACTGTTCGTTCTTCATCTTCTTATCCCGCCGACAATACCCGTATCGGGACGGCAACCGCATCAGGCATTGAAAAAGCGGAGAAATATCAGGAAGCATACGAAAATGCTGCCGATACGCGCGAAACGCTGCAGGAACACCTGCTGTTTCAGCTTAACGTTATGAAGCTTTCTCTCGATGAAAAGTCGCTCGGTGAAGCGCTTATCAGAAATCTTGATGAAAACGGATATCATACGCTCGCCCCGGTTTCTCTGCTTGACAAATCGCGTCCTGCACAGAATACCGCCATGCTTACCAAACTTATTGATATAATCCGCCGCATGGATCCCGAGGGGACATGCTGTAATAATATGGCAGAAAGCCTTCTTGTGCAGGCTCGCATTAAGGGCGGCGCACCTGAGCTTGCTTTGTTTATCCTTGACGGCCATATTGATGTGCTTTATTCAAATGACAGTACTCCCGACATGGAACGAATCAGACGCAGGCTTGTGAAGCTGCAGCAGGAACGCCGCAGGCTGCTGTTTGCTGACACATCACCGGTGGATGCGATGGAAATTACCGCCGGCAGCGTCAGAGATGCGATCGCATTTATTTCCCGTCTGAATCCTCATCCTGCACAGGGCTACGGCAGGTCTGTGTCTCAGTATGTCCGTCCCGATGTCGTCATAACAAAAGAGGAAGGTGAAATCCGGAATTTTGACTCACTCCGTGAAGTGCTTGTCCCCTGTACGAAAGAATCATATTACCGTATCGTGCCTGCTGATGATTTTCTTCCCGAAGTGCGTATCGTTCCCGGTCTTGACGCATCGAAAAATAAAGGCCTGAAGAAAAATATTACGGCCGCACAGCAGTTTCTTGAAAATCTTGCATACCGGAAATCTGTCATTATAAAAGCGTGCGGTATTATTGTGCGCACGCAGATGCTTTTTTTTATGTCGGATGGGCGCGGATACCTTGAACCGCTTACACAAATCAGTCTTGCCCGTGAACTCGAAGTTCATGAGTCCACTGTGTCGCGTATGGCGAATGAAAAGTTCATTCAGTCACCATGGGGTCAGCTTTATCCGATAAAGTATTTTTTTACAAATACGCAGGATAAAGTAAAATTTGCAATAAAACAGCTGCTTGAAAACCATCAGGAGAGTAAAAAACCTCTTACAGACAGAGAGTTGACAGAAAGTCTTGCAGCGCAGGGGATTAAAATAGCCCGCCGCACAGTGGCCAAATACCGCGCATCACTCAATATCGATTCATCCTACTTCAGAAAAAATTGATTTTCCCGGAATCTCATTGTATACTTACATAAACGGCGGGCTAACTGCCGCAGCACCTGTTTTCCGGGTGACTATGATTTACTTTAGGAGTGTGACACATGACAAAATCCGTATCAGCAGTCGGCTTTGATTTTGAAAAGAAACAATCGGAATTGATTGAATCGAAAATGAAACGAATCGGGTATGCTGAAGATCTTATCATTGACCTTACGATACGCGTAAAACATGATAAGGCATATGATTTTGATGCTACGTTCAGTTTCCGCTGGGGTACACAGGGACATGTGACAAGTGAAGACTTCGATTTTGCTGCCGGACTTAACAAGCTGATGGACGTCCTTGACACCAAGATTAAAAAGGAAAAAGACAAGGTGCAGGATCACACCAAATAAGTAAAATCATTTATAAGACGTATACTGGTTGAAAATTAATCGGTATACGTGTATAGTACTCGTATGGCCGATAAGAAGTTTACAGTTCTTGATCTTCTTGAACTAGATTTACCTGGGCATGATGCGCTCGATTTGACGTGCATTACCGGGAGGCGCGGTTTGCCTCGTCCCCTTACCGTTCCTGATATTAACAGGCCCGGGCTTGCTCTTACCGGTTTTTACGAATCATTTGCGTACCAGCGTGTTCAGGTTTTCGGCCGCGGTGAAGCGGCTTATCTTCAGAAACTTCATTCAGAAAACAATATTACGACATTAAAAGCTCTTTTTCAGTATCCTATTCCCTGCTGCGTTTTTTCGCATGGACTTGAACCTACCGAAGAATTCCGTGAGATTGCAGAAGAGTCGTGCTGCCCTGTTTTGCAGACAGCCCTTGAGTCGACCGAATTTTCCAGCCGGCTGATCCGTGTCTTTTCCAATATATTTGCTCCCAAAAAAACAATGCACGGCGTTCTTGTCGAAGTCTACGGCGTAGGCATTCTCCTTACCGGCCACTCGGGCGTGGGTAAGAGTGAAACAGCACTTGAACTTGTAGACAGAGGACACCGGCTTGTTGCGGACGATATTATTGAAATACGATGTGTAAACGGAAACGTCGTGCTGGGGCAGGGCGCGAATACGCTTATCAGCCACCATATGGAAATCCGCGGGCTTGGCATTATCAACGTATCCCAGCTGTACGGTGTCGGCGCCATCCGTGAGCAGAAGGAAGTTCAGCTTGTAGTCGAACTTGAGGACTGGGATCCGAATAAGGTATACGACAGACTCGGTACTGATCAGAATTACATGGAACTGCTCGGTGTAAGGGTTCCTGCTATAGAAATACCTGTCCGTCCAGGCAGGAATCTGCCTATTATTATAGAAGCAGCTGCAATGAATGAGCGTTTAAAGAAAATGGGTTATAATTCTGCCCGCGACTTTAACCAGAATATCCTTAAATGGATAGAAACAGGTGAAGCCCAGACAGCTTACAATAATAATGACGATTCATATTAAAGGATGTATGTATGATTGAAAAACAGCTTGTCGTAAGAAACCGCGCTGGAATTCATGCCCGGCCTGCCGCAATCATTGCTCAGACTGCTAATAAGTATACCTGTGAAATTTCTCTTTCCCGTGATGACACAACAGTGAATGCAAAATCAATCATGGGTGTCATTACAATGGCCGCCGGGTATAATACTACGTTGACGCTCAAGACTGATGGTTCTGATGAAAAGGAAGCGGCACAGGCGATTGAATCATTGTTTGAATCAAAATTTGAAGAAGAGTAAAAAGGTATGAGGCAGATAACAGACAGACAGAAAGAAGTTCTCACGTTTATTTCTTCATTTACGGAAGAAAATTCATATCCACCGACAGTTCGTGAAATAAGTGAACATTTTGGCATTTCGCTGCGCGCAGTCCAGGATCATATTGCTGCACTGCAGAAAAAAGGATATCTCTCTTTGTGCCAGAAACGTTCACGTTCAATTCGTGTTCTTGTCGACGGACGTGAAAAAGAGGCAAAGCCGTTCGTGAGTAAAGTTCCGCTGCTTGGTACTGTTGCTGCCGGGAAACCGCTCCTCAGTGAAGAAAACCTTGACGGTTATGTAAACCTTACGGAACCGTTCGTCCGTCCCGGGAAAAATTATTTTGCTCTCAGGGTCCGCGGGACAAGCATGATAAACGCGGGAATTCTTGAAGGCGATCTTGCCGTTGTAGAACAGACGGCTACCGCCATCGACGGCCAGATTGTTGTGGCAGTTATTGACGATGCAATTACTCTGAAACGATATTACAAGGAAGCAACACGGGTACGTCTCCAGCCGGAGAATCCTGCTTTTCAGGCGATTTACTGTCAGGACGTACGTATCGTCGGTATTCTTTCGAATATAGTCCGCACATACTGATTATGGATGCACCGCTTTATCTGTACACCGGGCCCGAATTCGGCGAGCGTAACGACGCAGTGCAGTCTGTAAAAGACGCTATGAAAAAAAAGTATGGCGCCCTTGACGAATACCTTTTTTACGCGACTGAAACGCCTGTCTCCGAAATAATGACTATCCTTCAAAGCGGGTCTCTTTTTACAGCAGCGTCGTGCATTGTGCTTCGTTCCGCCGAAATAATCAAGAAAAAGGATGATGTGGAACTGATCGCCGGCTGGACAAAGCATGCAGCAGAAGGTTCGTCCGCGCTTATCCTTGTTTCTGATGAAGTGTCGGTTGATTCAAAAATTGAAAAAAGTGTACCGCCTTCTCATAAAAAAGTGTTCTGGGAAATGTTTGAAGACCGTAAAATTCCCTGGCTGTCAGGCTTCTTTGGAAAACACGGATATTCAATAAACGATGAAGCTGCCGAAGATATCCTTGCCATGGTTGAAAATAATACACAGGAGCTTCGTTCCGAATGTTCACGCTTTTTTATGCTGTTCCCGAAAGGGCATGAAGTAACATCGGAAGATGTGGACGCAGTTCTTGTCCATAACCGCGAAGAGTCTGCTTTTACGCTTTTCGATACTATGTGTTCGGATGAACCGGCATACCACAGGTTTGAGCTTTCCCTCAGTGTGCTTCAGAAAATCCGTCTGTCAAAAGATTCTTCTTCTGTTATGATTATTGCAGGTCTTACCTCCTGCTTCCGCAGGCTTGAAGTATGGCACCGGCTTAGTTCTACCGGCCAGAGTACTGATTTCAATCTGAAGATCAACGGTTTTTCCAGCCGCCGGGCAAAATCGCAGTACAGCCGGGCTTCGCAGCTATGGTCACCAGGGCAGTCGGCGGCGATTCTTTCGCAGCTTGCATCCGCTGATATGAGCATCCGTTCCGGCGGTACACTTCTGGAAGACATTCTGCTGCAGAAGCTTATTTATGAGATTGTCGTAAAAAAGGGCGCATCATGCGCAGAATACGAGACTGTCTGATTACTCAATATTGAGCGTGTCGAGTGTTTTCCGCAGAGATACGAGTTCTTCCTTTGTGAGGGTCAGCCCTTTGCCCATCTTCTGATGGTCAGGTGACCAGCTTCTGATATCGTACTTTGCAGGTCTTCCTCCCCATGAAACCATGTTCAACTCAAGGTTCCATCCGCCTTTTCCCTCGGAAATAGCACCAAGGTTTTGTGTAATTTCAAATGTAAAATCATCAGCCATATGTCTGTCTCCTTGAACAGTACGGATCGGAATGAATATCATCTCCATACTGTATAAATTCAGCCATGACAAATCTGCATGGAAAAATTGCCTTAATAAATTATCGGATTGTTTTTCCTCAATTTTTAGTGGTAGCAGCAGAAAGTTGCGGGAAATCGAAAAATAAGGTATGATTACTGTAACTGTATATAAAGTAAATATATTTTTAAAGTGGAGGTATAGCGTGAAAAAAAGATATGCAATTCTTTTTGCTTCTGCGGTGATGCTCGTTTTTGCATCATGCGGATCAGCACCAAAAGCGGAAGAACCTGCAGCACCGCAGCCTGCAGCGCCAGAGGAGATAACGGCACCTGCAGTTCCTGAAAAAGTAGATAATTCCAATGCACTTTCAAATGCTGAGACTGCCCGTCAGGCAGCTGTTGACGCCGGAGCCGATGCGTCAGCTGCAGACTTGTTTGCCGCAACAGATGTGCTGTACAATGCGTTAAAGGATCAGAGTTCTTCAGGAACAGATGTGTCAGACGGGTTGAAAGATGTTGCGGCCCGTTATAAGGCTCTTGAGGAGTATGCAAAGGCTCTTAAGCTTAAGGACCGCATTGATCAGCTGGATTATTCGTCGTACGATAAAGCTGATTATGACAAAGGCTGTGAAAGTATCGAATCTTTTAAGTCGATTCTTCCAGCGGACAGCGTTTCCGGTAATCAGATGTATGATACATCCCATCTGGCATATACATCACTCAATAAAGTCCTTGTGACTGCATTTAAAAAACTTGCGCAGGATGAGCGTATTGCAGCTTTTTCTGCAAAACGAAATGCTGACAGTATCTATGCAGGTGTTTCCCGCAAAGATGCATATGATGCGGCAGTTCAGTCATTCCGCAGCGGTGACGCAAGTTATTCCATGCAGGATCCTGAATCGGCGCTGAAACATTATCAGGATGCATATACTGCGTTTGATTCGCTTTATAAGGATATTTCCGAAAAGCGGGCAGCTGCACAGAAGGCAATAGACGATGCAAAGGCGAAGGTTGCAGAAAGTGCCGGTTATGCATCACAGGCAGATAAAGATGCTCCTCTTGAAGGCGACGATGTACAGGGAATAGAAGCTCCTGATGCCGTTTTACTCCAAAGCGAAACATACGAGGATCCGAAAACTTCGGAAACCGATGTTCCTGATACTATTACCGATACGACAGACACCGGGACGGAGGCTGCAAAATGAAAAAATTACTGATTATTGCAGTATTCTCCATTTTAGGTTCGTTTATATTCGCAGCAAGTTATACGGACAACACATACCAAAAACTTGCCGATGAATACACAAAACAGGCGGAAGATGCGATGAACGCCGGGCAGTATGACAAATCCGTCGAACTGGCGCAGAAAGCAGCGGAGAATGCGGATCTTTCAAAAGCGTATATCAACATGATGATTGCCCGGAAAGGTGCTGATGACGAAATGAAAAAGGCTCAGAGCCGGATTGCATGGGCAGAAAGTATCAGCGCGGACAAAAATTTCCCCATGGCATATTCCGCAGCAAAGGATAAGTATACAAGTGCCGGAACTGCCTACGGAAACGAAGACTACGCAGCGGCGTCAGACTATGCAAAGCAATCTGTCGCGGCTCTCGACGGTGTGCACGCTGTAACTCCTCTTCCGCAGTTTTATATTGTGCGTCCCTGGTCGGAAACAAAGGACTGTTTCTGGAATATTTCAGGGCGCCCGTATGTATATAACAACCCGCTGCTGTGGGAAAACCTGTATCAGGCAAACAAAACGAATATTCCGCATCCTGACGATCCGAACCTCATTCTGCCCGGTATGAAAATGAAGATTCCGAGCCTTACTGGGGAAAATCGCGAAGGCACGTACGATCCGTCGAAAGACTATGATCCGTACAGTTCACAAAAATGAGTTTTCTTTGAAAAATTCTGTACCTTTATTCGTGCGGCGAGGTTAATACTCCGCTGTTTTGCGGAGGTATTGCTGATTATAAGGCAGTTTGATTGATTTCAAACTGCCTTATTTATTTTGTACTGCATATAAAGAGCCAGCGCTGCTGCCATAAGCGCATGCGGAAAGTTCTTTGTCCCCATTCCGCTGAATACTTTTTCCTGTTCGATTTCCATGTAATGAACATATTCATCGCTGTCGAGATTCTGGGCAGATGTTTTTTCCAGTCCTTCGGCAACGAATACATGAACATGATTTGACATGAGGGCAGGATTCGGATTCATTGATCCAAGATGTATTATACGGTTTGCTGTGTAGCCGGTTTCTTCCTGCAGTTCTCTGGCTGCAGCTTTCTCAGGTTCTTCATCAGTCTCTGCTACACCTCCGGGGAACTCTATACTCAGTGCTCTTTCTCCGTGACGCCACTGTTTTACCATCAGAAATCTGCTTCCCTGAACAGGAATGACAATAACCCAGTCTTTTGCATCCATGACAATATAATTACCTGTTTTTCCGTCGGAAGCCACGCTTTCTGTTTCAGTTACGGTCATAACAACTGTTTTTAGCAGAATCCTTTTATTTTTTTCATCCCAGACAAGTGCAGAATCGTCAGTTTGTGCTGTCATTTTATATTCCTTTTTTCCCGGTTTCAGGATATACTATCTTTGATTCTATCATAAAGTGAGGAGAAAGTTATGGCTATTGTTGCAATATCACGACAAGTTGCTGCATTAGGAGATGAAATAGCATCTGCTGCCGCAGAAAAACTTGGCTACAGGTTTGTCCGTCGGCAGGATCTTGAGCAGCGCATTGTCGATCTCGGTTTTCCCGCTGAAAAATTGAGTAAATATGACGAGCGAAAACCGAGATTTTTTGCATCTCTTGTAAAG
The DNA here is from genome assembly GCA_002314445.1 of Treponema sp. UBA1793. Lineage (GTDB taxonomy): Bacteria > Spirochaetota > Spirochaetia > Treponematales > Treponemataceae > Treponema_D. The sequence continues at coordinate 2,263 of DCFX01000071.1, read as the reverse complement.
GATCGGGATGAATATCTTCAGTACCTGCAGACTGCAGTACTTGAAGCTGCTGCAGTCGATAACTGTGTTCTCATAGGCCGTGGCGCGTATATTATTCTGGAAGACGTTCAAAGCCTTATTTCATTCAGGCTTGTCGCTAAAGAGTCTGTCCGGCTCGCGCGGCTTGAGGAAGAATTTTCCTGGAATGAAAAACAGGCCCGTCAGCGCATTGAAGAAAGCGACACTAACCGCAGAGGTTTTCACAAGAGCTTTTTTAATGTCGACGTTAACGATCCTGTACGATTTCATCTTGTCATGAATACGGGAATAATAAATGCCGAGGAAGGTGCCGATATTATAGCTAATCTTGTACAGACAACTATAACACCTGAACGGGATGCGGCTGGTAATAAAAAACTGCAGACAATGCTCGATGCACAGCTTCTTGTTAATAAGCTTATTTTTGAATATAAAATCAATATTGAATTTCTCAGGGCTGTAATCGAAGATAAAACGATAACGCTTCAGGGGGTTGCCGATTCGTCTGCTGTTGTTGAGCGTGCATTAAAACTTACGGCAGAAGCTATGCCGGGATATACGGCAAAATCAGTTGTGAGTATTATTCAGGATTTTAAGGCGTATCCGTAATGTCTTATCCTGAAACGCTGTATACTGCGCTCGTGTGTCTTTTTACGGGGACAGCAGCAGGCTGCGCGTTTTGTATGCTTGCGGCTGCAGCGTTTCACCGGTTATACCGCCGCTGGCGTTTTTCTGTTCTGTGTGTGCTGCTTAGTGCGGCTGTTATATCGCTGGCGCTCCTGCTTGTATTAACACCGTTCCGCCCTTCTCATTTACATTCCCATTTTATGATGATCTGGTGTATATCATTTTTTGCGGCCGGTGTCTTTTGTTCCGTATATTACCGTATCGTTTTTCCTGCTGTCATTTTGTACGGCATCCTGTCTTTGTATTCATATTATATACTTGATCGGAAATATCAGCTTCCCCGAAAGGTTGTCTGTGTTGCGGTAAGTAACGGTTCGTTTTCATCAGGTACGTTTTCCGAAAAGCTTTTTTCTAGTACATCCGGTTCCTTTTACATTGCGCTTGACGTTTGTACGCTTCCGCCGGAACTGCTTCTTCCCTTTTCCCGCCGATGGTATGCATTCCATGAGCAGGCCGGCAGTTCGGTCTCGTTGCCGGAACGGGATTTTGTACTGTATCGTTTTTTCAGATTGTATACTTCATATATGACAGGCAGAACCTGTATTTCGTTTATTCCTGTCCCGGACGGTTCTGCTGCCGCTGTGTATACACTTGACTGCAGTTCTGATTCTCCTGTTCTTATCCGGGTTTTATAAACTGTAATGAAAGATAGTATTGACTTTTATCGTCTTTAAAAACATACTTACAGTATGAAAACAGCAAATGCATTTACATTGACGAGAGTTGTTCTTGCTCCTGTGTTTTTTGTTTTGTATTTTATTCCAATCTGGACAGGACAATTTTCCGGTATTTCCGCATATGTGCTTATTCCTCTGCTTGCTTTCATGGAATTCACGGATTTTCTGGATGGTTATTTTGCGCGTAAACACCATGAAGTAAGTGATTTTGGCAAGCTGTTCGATCCTTTTGCTGATGTAATAGTGCACCTTACAACATTTACCTGTTTCATGACATCATATGGGCCTGATATAAAAAGTTATCTGCCTCCTGTTATTTTTATACTTATTGTTTATCGTGAATTTTCTATGAACTTTCTGCGGATGATTGCATCGAAAAAAGGGACTGCTATTGCTGCAAGAAAGGGTGGTAAGCTTAAAACGGTATTTTATGTTGCAACCGGATTTATCTGTCTTATACCGGAAAGCGCGGTCCGTCTTTATTATGCAAAGGCAGGATCCGTTCCGGAAATTATTACCGTAATCGTACAAAATTATCCTGTATGGAAAATTGTCGCACTCGTAATGTTTCTGGTGAGTCTGGCCTTGAGCTATATTTCTTTTATTGATTATCTCGTGCATTTTAGAGGTGTCTTTCAGAATAAGAAATAAAAATATTCTGATTTCCTCTGAAACTTTTTCCTTGTTGAAGGAAAAGAATACTGTATATATCTATTTGTGCTGCGTTATCAGCGGTTTTTTTATTATTCCTATTAATCATCATTATTGGTATTATTCCCTGAGCACTTATGGTAACTGCCGGAATAGCTTTGCAATTATTTTATCTAAGATTTTGTAAAGAATCGAGAAAATACAGAAAAAAGGTAAAAAAGGAGTTGACG
>DCFX01000056.1 GCA_002314445.1 Treponema sp. UBA1793 | reverse complement strand
TGGTGGACACGATACAGGATGTGGTAAGCATCCCGGAAGAGAAGCTGTCGAAGATCCCGTACATCAACGCGCGTATAAAGAGCGAATACATCAGGGGCATAGCGGACACGCCGGAAGGGATGAAGATAGTGCTTGACGTGCTGAAAGTGCTGAGCGGGGAAGAGCTGGAAGAAGTGAAGCATACGGCGGACATCCAGGCGGAAGCAGAAAAGAAGTAACCGGAGCCCGCCGACCGGAAGGCCGGAAAGGGGAGACATATCATGGGGAAACAAGGGAGAAACAGAGCTATGAAGAAAGGGATAGGATTCAAGATTATAACAATGGCAGTCACCATTTCGGTTATAGCCGCCCTCATCGGCGGCATCGGCCTGTATACTACAAACAGAGTCAGCAAGCTGGCTGTCGACATGTATCAGAAGGATTTGCTTGGTGTTCAGTACGCGAAACAAATGGAATACCTTCTGCAGTCAAGCCTTTCTGAGCTGATGATTGCGAACAGGCCCGGAAAGACTCAGGAACAGATTAATGATACGAAAAAACAATTTATAACAACATGTGCTTCTTTTGAACAAGCGGCTACGCAATATGAATCTATAATATCTTCCGAAGAAGAGAAAAATCTTATAAAGACAATACATACCGTTGGGACGGAATTTGCGGACAAAAGTGTTGAAATGTTCAACTATACATTCAAAGAAGATATTGCCGGAGCGAACAAATATATAGATTTAGTTCTGGCTCCTATAAGCAGTAAAACTCTTAATCCCGCAATTGACAAACTTGTACAGATATCTACTGAGAGTGCAGCAGCCGCCTATACGCAGAGCATGCAGATAACGAAACTTTCAATAACAATCATCGTGCTTGCAATCCTCATAGGGCTTGTGGTTTCCCTGACGCTTGGGTTTACGATTACGAGGAGCATAACGAAACCGGTGACCACGGTGGTGAACAGCCTCTCAGACAGCTCGTCGCAGATAAGCATTTCAAGCACGCAGCTGTCCTCCGCATCGCAGGAGATAGCAAACGGTGCACAGGAACAGGCTTCGAGCATAGAGGAGACGACGTCGTCGATGGAGGAACTGTCGTCGATGGTGAGGCAGAACCTGGGGAACACGAGGCAGGCAAGCCTGCTTTCGGAGAAGGCGACAGAGGCAAGCCAGAACGGCGCAGACAAAATGGCAGACATGCTGACGGCAATGAACAACATCTCAAAATCGACCGAAGACATCAGGAACGTGATAGGCGTGATAGACGACATAGCATTCCAGACGAACATGCTGGCACTGAACGCCGCGGTGGAGGCGGCCCGTGCGGGGGAAGCAGGGATGGGATTTGCCGTAGTTGCAGACGAAGTGAAGAACCTTGCAAACCGCTCGTCTGAATCAGCAAAGGAAACGGCGTCAATGATAAAGGAGACGCTGAAGAACGTGGAAGACGGTATGACAATCTCAAAGAACCTGTCGGAAATCTTCAAGGACATACTGTCGAACTCGAAGAAAGTAATGGACATGAATAAGGAAGTTGAGACAGCCTCAGGTCAGCAGGACGAGGGGATCAGCCAGGTGAACAAGGCGATGATACAGTTCGACACGGTGGTGCAGACGAATGCGTCGAGTGCGGAAGAAACGGCAGGTGCAGCCGAGGAGCTGCAGGGGCAGGTGACCAGCCTGAACGAAATAGTGGATACGCTGTACGAAATCGTCAGCGGCAGGGAGTATACGGAAGGTGCCGCAGGGCAGGAGATGCGGCCGGTACACAGTGAGTCACCTGCAAAAGCGCATCAGCAGGCAGCCGCGGCCGTCCGCCATGCACCGCCGGCCGCACACCGGCAGACAGGAGATGAAAGCGGCAGCCATGAGAAAGCGGCAGGAAGCCGTGAAAAAGCGGCAGTGGGCGGCCAGACGGCTGCAAAGAAAGAGCCTGCAGGTGACAGTACTGCAGTGCAGCAGGGTAAGGACGGAGGCGGGCACAGGGGAGCGGGGCATGCCATCTCCTTTGAAGATGATGAAGACTTCAAGCCCGCGCAGTAACAGGTATGACAGAAAGCAGTGAGAAACAGCTTGAAATGATATCCTCCCTCATCTACCGGAAGTTCGGCATATATATCAGGCATGATAAATACGAGCGTCTTGCGCTGAAACTGGGAAGCCTGACATCCGGCGGGTACTGTACGGGTACGGAGGAACTGTGCGCACGGCTTTCATCGGGGGATACGGAAAGCCTTGAACAGCTTGCCTGCTGCGTGACCACATGCCATACGTTTTTCTTCCGTGAGCCTGACCATTTCCGGCTGCTTGAGGCAGACATCAGGAGGAAAGGGCAGGGGGAAAGCCTCATCTGGTGTGCAGCATGTTCGACAGGGGAGGAACCGTATTCGATAGCTGTGACACTGCTTGAAGCAGGCATTACCGGCTTCCATATAGTAGCCACCGACGTGAACAGGGAGGTGCTGCAGGAGTTCAACCGGGGCAGGTATCATGAAAGCAGGCTTGTGCAGACGCCGGAGGCGGTACGCCGCCGGTACTTCACGGCGGAAGGTGACGGGTATTACCTGATAGACAGGAGCCTGAGGAAGTACATATCGATAAAGGAAGTGAACCTCATGGATGAGATGCAGTTCGTGCGCCCCTTCGATTATGTGTTCTGCAGGAACGTGTTCATTTACTTTAATGAGGAATCGCGTGCAGCTGCAGTGCGCAATATAACAGCGAACCTGAAGCGTGGCGGGCTGCTGTTCATCGGGCATGCGGAAGTGCTGCTTGACCAGCCGGACAATCTGAGGAAGGCGGGGAACTCGGTCTTCAGCCGGATATACTGAAAGTGGAGCCTGGAAAATGAATGATATCAGGGTACTGGTAGTAGACGATTCAGCAGCAGTGCGGGCCATGCTTTCACGTGAGCTGTCAGCCTGTGAAGGGATAACAGTGAGTGCGGCAGGGAACAGGAATGAGGCAGAGGCAGTACTTGCGGAAGGGTGCATCGATGTAGTGACGCTCGACATGGGGATGCCGTACATGGACAGTCTTTCGTTCCTTGCAGGTCTCATGGAAAAAGAACCCGTGCCCGTGATTGCCATGAGTTCGCCGGGAGCACAGGACAGGGAGGCTGCAGTAGAGGCACTTGCCCTGGGGGCAGCGGGCGTCGTGCACAAGCCGGGCGGTCCGTATTCAGTGGGTGATGTCATCAGGGAACTGGAAGGGATGATACGGGAGGCTGCAGGGCTGCCGGTACGGAAGCTTGCTGCAGCTGCACGGAGGCTCCGGGACGGTGCAGCTGCGGTAATGAAAGGCCGTATGCCGCCCGTGCAGGTGAATGGCAGGATAATAACAGCAGGTGCGGGAGAAGGTGGAGCGGCAGCATTTGAAGAGCTGTTCATGCATTTACCCCCGGATATCCCGCCGGTGCTTGCCGTCATCCATATGGCAGAGGACTTTACGGGAGTCTTCGCGGAACGGCTTGACAGGATGTGCACGGTCCGCGTCAAGCAGGCGGAGGACGGGGAGGCAGTAAAGGCAGGAACAGTGTACCTTGCACCGGGCGGCTGCGGCATGCAGGTAGTGCAGCAGGGCACACGGCGTGTCCTCAGAATCAGTGCAGCGCAGAAAATGGGCGGAGGGAAGGCTCCTGCCGACGTGCTGTTCGGCTCTGCAGCAGCAGCTGCCGGGAGCAGGTGCACGGCTGTGCTGCTGACAGGCGCGGGGTCGGACGGCGCACAGGGAATGAAGGCTGTCCGCGATGCAGGCGGCTTTACTATAGCACAGGATGAGGAGTCATCCCTCGTCTTTGACATGCCGCGCCATGCACTCTCATTAGGTGCTGTCTCTCAGCTTTCTCCCATATCTTCTATTCCTCTCCTCATTACAGAAAGGCTTATCTGAAAATCAGGGAACAGGTATAAAAAATGGCGCCCAGTACGCTGATGCACTGAGCGTCCGTATCAGACAGAATGCAGCAAACAGCCGGAATTAATTTTGAGCAGGATCGGTAATCGAACTGATGTCATATGTACTTGATGTGGCTCTTTTTATTCCTACTAATATAGAAGAATATTGAGAACGAATACTGCCTGTCGAACGGTCAAGCAGTCCGAAACATTCTTTTCCTCCGGAAGAGGACAGTGCATTGTTATCCCATGCGACTGGAATCATCCCTTTGCTGTATGCATAATGGGCAAGAAACTCATCGTAATACCGCTGGTAATCAGCATACGCCGCACCCTGATACGTTGCGCCGTATTCACCGATGTAGATGGCATAATCCGAAAAAGCATCGTACACTTTATCGAACGTCTGTATGAGATATTTTTCCTGTCCCCAGGTACTGCATCCTGACGTTACCCCGCCGTAATCACTTCCCCATTTATGAACAGCAGCTTCTATCCCGAAATCCGTCGGCTGGTAATAATGGAACGAAATGATACTGCGTTTTACGTTGTCAGGAGATGCATCATAAGGAATAGTAAGATACCCCGCTGTCAGATCGGGGTCTGCACTGTATCCGTTGAGCGCAAGATAGCGGTACTGATTATTGCTTCCCGTAGCGCGTACCGTCGTAACGAATGCCTGATTCCATTTGTTAATAATTTCATATTGAACACCACCGTCGGTTTTATTTGCACCCCAGCCCCATTTTCCATCCTGAAGTTCATTGAACGATTCAAACATGAGATTCGAGCCGTAGTTCTTGAACTCATTGGCAATCTGGCTCCACAGCGCTGTGAACTCAGCCGTCTGTGACACGAAATCTGCATCACTGTTGTCTGCCTTGGAAATATCGAGCCAGTGTCCCGTATCGGCACCGTCATGGTGCATATTTATGACAACTACAAGTCCTTCTGCAAGCGCCATATCAACCACATTTTTTACATATGACATCCAGCTGGAATTGATTGCATAAGACGGAGCGAAGCCAATATGATTCATCCATGTGACCGGTATACGCACAAAATCAAACCCAGCGTTTTTTACTCCCGCAAATAATTCTTTTGAAGCTTCCGCTCCGCACCAGTTAAGAAAACTTGAGTAACCTGTATTTGAATAGGTGCCGGTACTCCCATATGAATCAAGATAGTTGCCAAGATTCCAGCCGGAGGAAAGATTCTTTGCAAAATATTCTTTTGATGAATCCACAGTGTCGACGGTAACTCCTTCCGTATATGTATCCGAAGAAGCGGCAGGGTTGATGATTTTTGTAACCGTGACTCCGTATCCGAGCACGGCAAGTCCGTAAGTTTTTAGAACATCTGCATCGTCAGAACTTAGTGTATATGTCGTCGTCTGTTCCCCTTCTGCAAGAGTTACGGTACCGTCTGTTCCGCTGTATGCCGCATTTACCGAATACACACCCCCTGATAATCCCGTAAGCTGAGAGCTGTTTCCGCAGAGTTTAAGTCTGTGCGGTGATACTATAACGGAAGGCTCTGCAACTGTACCGGATCCGATTGTCGTGATACTGAGCACGCTGCCTGCAGTAATCGAATTGAAACATTCCGCCGTCAGCACGATTTCCGTCGTTGCCTCTTTTTCAGATGCAGCAGGCTGATTTGAACCTGTCGTATCAGTATTGTCGCTGCTGATACATCCCGTAAGCAGAACGAGACACATAATCAGCACTATCCCTGTTTTTGCAGAAACTCTTTTCATAAAGTACCTCTCTGTTTGATTGCTTTACTTATAAAGCAATATTAGTAAATAGTATATCACATTTTAGGGATGTGTTTTAATATTTTAGCTTATTTTTAAGAAAGGCAGGTTAAATAAAAACAGCACCGAAAATCAATGCGCGGTACTAGAATCGAACTAGTGACCCCAAGCGTGTCATGCTTGTACTCTAACCAACTGAGCTAATCGCGCATTCATTTTCGGTGCAGTAAACGTATACTATAGGAAACGGCGGTTTTCGTCAAGATATAGCGCTAAATAATCAGATAGTGTATTATACGATTATGCATATTTCCGGTGATAAAATTGTTACATTCGGCGAGATTATGCTCCGCCTGCGGCCTCCCGGACGGGAACTGTTATTCCAGTCTCCGTCTCTTGAGACCGTGTTCGGCGGCAGTGAGGCAAATGTCGCAGTATCTGTTGCCCTTCTCGGGGGAAAGGCTGTTTATGTGACGGCGCTTCCTGCGAATGCCGTGGGAGAAGCTGCTGTACGTACGCTTCGTGCATACGGTGTTGACGTGCAGCCTTATTTCAGGGAAGGTCGCCTCGGTATTTATTACCTTGAAGGCGGTGCGTGCCAGCGGCCTTCTCAGGTTATTTACGACAGGGACGGCAGCTGCTTCTCTGTTTCGGCTCCCGACACATACAACTGGAATCATATTTTTGAAGACGCCGCATGGTTCCATCTTTCAGGGGTAACGCCTGCAGTTTCTCAATGCGCATGCGACTGTGCGTTTACTGCAGTGAGTGCGGCAAAAAAAGCGGGCGCGGTCGTTTCTCTTGACTTGAATTACCGGAAAAAACTGTGGCGGTACGGCAAATCTGCACCGGACGTACTCCGCGACCTTGCACGCGGCGCGGACGTTATTATTGCAAACGAAGAAGACATACAGAAGTGCCTCGGCATATGCCTTGATGAGCGGAAGCATCCCGATGAAGCATATAAGGAACTTTGCGGGGAAGTAAAGAATCAGTTTCCCGATGTCAGTATTGTTGCTGTCACGCTGCGGTGCAGCTATTCAGCCGACAGGAACGGCTGGTCAGCAGTCCTTTCAGGGGAAGAAGGCTATTATGTTTCGCAGCAGTACGATATCGAAAATATCGTGGAGCGGGTGGGTGCCGGTGATTCTTTTGCTGCTGCGCTTATTTATTCACTGACAGAATGGGGTGATGAAAAAAAAGCGCTTGAATTTGCTGTTGCGTCGTCATGCCTTAAGCATTCCATTTCCGGAGATTTTAACCTGGCCACGAGAGAGCAGGTACTTTCGCTCATGAACGGAAATGATACAGGAAGAATACAGCGGTAAAATAGTGTGAATTATGGAAGTATTTTATGTCTGCACATCCTAAACTGACGAGCTTAATAGATAAAGCTGTTTTTGACTACAACATGATTGAAGACGGAGACCGCATTCTCATCGGTGCATCCGGCGGCAAGGATTCAACGGCGCTTATTGAATACTTTGCAGACCGGGCAAAACGTTCCTGCGGCTGTAATTTTACATTCATGGCGCTCACTATACAAAGTGATTTTGCACCGCCTCTGCCGGAAAATATCGTTTCGCTCTTTCGTGAATGGAATGTGCCGTATGAAGTCGTGCACGCGGATATTCTTGCACGACTCAAGCCCGGCCGTAAAATGAACTGCTGGTGGTGCTCAACCCAGCGGCGGACAGAGCTGCTCAACTATGCCGTTGCCAACGGATACAATAAACTCGCACTCGGCCATCATATGGATGATATACTCGAAACGCTGCTTATGAACATGCTCAACAAAGGTGAGCTTTCCACCATGCCTCCGAAGCTCTCGTACGACAAATATCCTGTTACTATACTGCGTCCGTTATGCTACGCTGGTGTGGAAACGATTATTGATCATGCAAAGGCGCACGGCTATTACGGCTGGACATGTACCTGTTCGTATCAGGATAATTCAGGCCGTAGAGAGGCCAGAACGCTGCTGCATCAGCTGACCGGCGGCAGTAAATCAAAAAAAGAGCACATTTTTACAGCGCTGAAGAATATACGCGGAAGATATCTTCCATAAAAGTATCTCAATACAATTTCCACGTTGTGTAAACAGAGTTGATGAAGTATAATAAGATACATGAATGGAGTTAAAAAATCAGCTTTTTTTGTATTTTGCTTTTTTTTGGTATTTTTCACTTCTTGTGCTACCGTTAAATCGATTGCGATAGATTCAGTATCAACGACAATTGCCGGTGCGGACAGAAAGGGAATGCCTGTGCGAAAGGGCAAATCTGATTCAGATGCTTTAGCCGCTGTAACCGGCGAAACCGACGTTACTCTTGTGAGCGATTTTTTTCCGACTGCGCTTGAATTATATGAAATCATGCACCGGTCGAATCCGAATCATATCGGCCTTACCGTGATGACAGGTTCCCTCAACGTCATGTATGCAAACGTATTCGTACAAAATCCTGCGGAAAGTCTTCCGAATGAGGAATTCGATAAACAGCATGCGGAATACGAACGTGCTGCGCTGCATTACCTCCGCGGCCGCGACTATTGCCTTGAAGCACTCGAGTCACGGCACAAGGGCTTCAGGGCTGCTGTACTCGGCCCGGACAGAGCGGCTGTAGATGCTGCTGTTGCAAAGCTCGACAGAAACGATGTGAGTGCGGCGTACTGGGCGTGTGCCGGCTGGCTCGGTGCGTTCAGTCTTGATCCTCTTGCTCCTGACTTTCTGGAAAATATTCATTCTCCCGTTGCCATTCTGGAAAAAGCCGCAGCGCTTGCTCCCGATTACAGCAGCGGTTCTGTCTGGGATATGTTGTGTGCGTTTTATGTGAGCGCACCGTCTGATTTCGGCGGCGATTATAACCGCGGATTGTATTGTTATGAACAGGCACTTCGAGTTTCAGGAGGAAAGACTCCCGGACCGTATATTACGTATGCGGAATCCGTATGCATCCCGACAGGAGATGAAAAGGGTTTTGAGGAATCTTTGAATAAAGCGCTTGCTGTGAATCCGGACGATGAACCTTCTTCACGCCTTATGACGATTATAGCCCAGCGGAAGGCAAAATATCTGCTGGAACATAAATCCGACTATTTCCTTCATTGGTAGATTAGTAATTAATAAGGAGAACCTGCGTTATGAAAATCAGTACAATCATTTGTTCTTTAGTGATGACCGGAGCTGCATCGCTGCTTGCAGCCCAGAGTGTCAAAACGCTTAAAATTGCAACGGTTGCTCCTTCGCGCTCCGTATGGGATATAGAAGAGCGGAAACTTGCACAGGACTGGGCAAAAGGTACCGGCGGCAAAGTGCAGCTGCAGTTTATGGGTACAAACGCAATGGGCGGTGAATCCGGTGTAATCCAGAAATTGAATTCCGTGCGGCCCGGACAGCGGGCACCGATCGACGGCGCGATTTTTACCAATCTCGGTATAGCGAATCTTGCTCCTGAAACCCACATACTCACACTTGCCGTTCCCTTTATGTTCAGAAATCAGGAAGAAGTCGACCTTGTATTTAATACGTTCGGGCCGCGCCTGCAAAAGGCTGTCGCTGCGAAGGGGTATGTCGTAGTCGGCTGGTTCAATGTCGGCTGGGCATATTTTTATACAAAAAAGCCGGTTCACACACCAGCCGATTTGAAAAACCAGAAACTTTCCGTTGCCGGTGTCGGTATGCCTGAATTGACTGATGCGTTCAAAGCAGCCGGGTTTCATACGGAAGACGTGCCTGCCGACAAGCTGCTGCAGAACATGAAAAGCCCGGGGGGTGTCGAGGGATTTTATACTATTCCCATGTACGCATACGCGGGGCAGTATTACAAATCCCTGCCGTATATTCTTGATGCACCGATCTGTCCTGTAATAGCAGCTCTTGTTATTTCTGAAAAAACATGGAGCGAAATCCCTGCCGAATACAAAGGCCCGATGATTGATGCCGCGAAGAAGGCTGAGAAAAATTTTGTTGAAGCGCAGAGTTCGTCTGACCGTGAATATATCGACCGCTGTGTAAAAGACGGCTGTACGCTTATCAGTCTGACTGATGCTGAGCGCAAAGTAATGGAAGAGACGCTCCGTAGCGATGCCGCCGCAATGATAAAGACGGGACTTATAGATCAGACTTTTTATAACGATATTGACAGCCTTTTGCGGAAATACCGGGGGGAATGATGATCCGCAGAATAGAAAATGCCGCATCTGTAATCCTCATCGGACTGCTTGCCGTTCTTCCTCTCGTTTTAAAATTTCTGCAGGGTGTATGCAGAATTCAGGTTCCCGGATCAGATTCAGCTGTCGTTCATTTTATGTTTCTTTTTTCCTGTACGGCAGGTCTTATTACCTGGCGTGACGACCGTCACTTAAGTCTTGCCTCTCTGACAGAAAGGCTGCCGGAAAAAATGCATCGTCCAGTCGATATTGCAAAAACTGTTGCAACGTGCTGTATCCTTACATCCCTTTTTATTGATTCGTTGTGCCAGCTTGTAAATCCTGCACAGTTTACCACTGCCTTCTGGGGAATGGGTACCAGAGTTTATTTTGCCTTTCTGCCGCTGTGCTATTTCGGTATTATACTCATGACGGCGTTCCGCAGGAAAAACGGTGGCGCCGCTCTTGCGGGAATTGTGCTGGGACTTGTTATTTCGATGGGGCCTTTTACCGGCATTCTGTATTATCTGTCCGGACTGGAGAACCTGCCGCGTCTGTATTCCCTTAATGATGCCTGGATTGCGTTTTCCCATGCGGCTGTGTGGCCGCTCGTTATCATGCTCATCGTATTTGCATTCCTTGGTGTGCCTCTTTTTCTTGTGCTCGCAGGCATTGCCTACATTGCCTTTTCACAGGGAGGCGGATACGTCGACGTTATTCCCCTTGAAACATACCGCATTCTTACTGACCGCAGTATTGCAGCGATTCCGCTTTTTACGATAGCCGGATATATTCTTGCGCAGAGCAGTGCCGGACAGCGGTATGTCGCTCTCTTTAAGTCGCTGTTCGCCCCGTTCCGCGGAGGGGCTGTTGCAGCAGCAGTAATAGTTACGACATTTTTCAGCACGTTTACCGGTATTTCCGGCGTAACGATACTTGCGCTGGGGCCTCTGCTTTCCGTTGTGCTCACCGGTTCGGGCTATTCCAAAGATAATGCGGAATCCCTTGTTACCGCTTCGGGGGCAATCGGCATGCTTTTTCCGCCGAGCGCGGCAATCATCATGTACGCGACTGTTAATTATTTTTCGGTCAACGTTTTTGATTTGTTCAAAGGAGCTTTGATTCCCGGCTGCATTATGGCGCTTTCAATGATAGCAATCGGTATTGTCATGGACAGACAGACTGTCCGTCCCCGGTTTTCATTGAGGGAAACAGGAACAGCTGTCATTCACTGCATACCCGAACTGCTTCTACCCGTTTTCATCTGTCTTTTCTATTTTAAGGGCGTTTTCGATTTGTTTGAAGTTGCTGCATTTGCAGTGGTATACGCTTTCTGCCTTTCGACGTTCATCCGCCGCGATTTTACGTTGAAAAAATCATACAGCGTTGTTGCTGACAGCGTGCCTGTATCAGGCGGCGTCCTCTTTATTCTGGGCGCGGCGTCAGGAATCTCATATTTTATGCTCGACGCAAATATCCCTGCGCTGCTTACTGATTTTATAACGGGCTATGTGTCCAGCCCCTATGTATTTCTGCTGCTTATGAATCTTGTACTTCTTGCTGCCGGCTGCCTTATGGATATGTTTTCAGCCATCCTTATAGTATCTCCTCTTCTTCTTCCGATTGCGGAATCGTTCGGCATCTCTGCGGTGCGCGCTGCCGTCATATTTCTCATGAATCTTTCAATAGGCTTTCTTACGCCGCCGGTGGGGATGGATCTCTTTATTTCATCATATACGTTCGGAAAACCTCTTTCGCGTGTCATAAAAGGGATACTGCCGTTTCTTGCCGTACAGTTTATCGTTCTCCTGCTTGTTACGTATGTACCGTGGTTTACGTCTGTACTCCAGTAATCCGGAATCAGCTTGACAGAAATGGTTTGTATACGTACTATATGTATGCAAACCATTTTGAGAGGAATACAATTTATGAAAATCGAAGATGTCGAAGCCATTATTGAAAAATCTGATGCTGCAGTTTTTTCCACTGTCAATGAAAAAGGGTTTCCCGAAAGCCGGGCGCTGCTTAACCTTGCAAATAAAAAAAAGTACCCGCGGCTGATTGGTAAAGCGCTTATTGTCGAAGGTAACAGGATTACTCTTTATTTTACGACAAATACTTCGTCGCGGAAAGTTTCGCAGCTCCGTAAGAATTCGAAATCGTCTCTTTATTTCTGCATACCGGGGAAATTTCTCGGCGCCGGATTGTGCGGTGAAATGATTGAAGTTACCGATGAGAAAATAAAGAAAGATTTCTGGCAGACCGGCTGGCGCATATATTATCATAAAGGTGCGTCCGATCCCGATTACGCACTCATCAAATTTGTGTCGGAAGATATCAGGAGCTGGAGCCATTTTGCAGAGCATACGTTCAGCATACATGAGGAGGAAAATCCGGAAACATGAAGAAGAAATATCGCAGCGGCGGCTCAATGATAAATCAAATCAGCAGGCTGAGCGGCCGTCTGTTCAAGAAAATACTTGATGAAGAAGGCATCGGATTCCTTACGGAGGGACAGGGGCGCGTTGTTTATGCACTTCATGAAGCAGCACCCGGCGGTTTGTCGTGCGGAGAGCTCGGTGCCGCAGCCGGATTTGATAAGGCGACGATGAGCGGCATCCTTGACCGCATGGAGCAGGCAGGGCTTGTTCAGCGGGTTCCTGCTTCCGGCGACAGAAGAAGCATTATTGTAGTACCCGGCCCGTCGTTTCCCGAAAATATCGGCGGAAAATTTACTAAAATCAGCAGCCGCATGACTGAACTTTTTTACGGAAACATGACCGAAGAAGAACGCGACTGTATCGACAATCTGCTTGCCAGACTGCTTGAAAACTGCAGAAAGGCGGAGCAGGGCACTGACGCATGATGCATGCGGCTCCGGCAGATATACAGCACTATATTCTTTACTGAATGCTTGCAATAATCAGAAAAGTGGTTGTACACTATTCTTATGACAAATCATTTACAGAAAGACAGAGTATTTTTTCTCTGTATTCTTTTCATACTTGCAGGAACTGCCGGCTGCACGGCGCAGAAAAAAGCAGGCGCCGCAGCAGATACCTGGAAGGCTGATTCACAGGTTCCGGTGGAACAGCGTGCCGGGACTATTCTTGCACGCATGACGCTGGACGAAAAAATCGGACAGATGACGCAGCTGGAACGCAATATTGTTCATCAGGGAACTGCCGCCGGTTTTCACGAAGGAAGCGTTCTTTCCGGAGGGGGAAGCACTCCTGTGAGCAATACACCTGCCGGCTGGAGAAACATGATTAAGCAGATGCAGGAAGACGCACTTTCCGTATCTCCCCGCATTCCCGTCCTGTACGGGAATGATTCGGTGCACGGACAGAACAATCTTATAAATGCGACAATCTTTCCGCACGAAATCGGACTCGGTGCCGCGGGAGATACTGAGCTTGTATACAGAATCGGAAAAGCTTCCGCGGAAGAAACAGCGGCCTGCGGGATTACATGGACTTTCGCTCCCTGCCTTGCCGTTCTCAGGGATCCGCGCTGGGGCCGCTCGTATGAATCATACGGAGAGGACACGGCAAAAGTCACGGAACTGTCGTCTTCATTCATACGCGGGTTTCAGTCCGTGCCGGGAATGCTTTGTACGGCAAAACATTATCTCGGCGACGGCGGCACCGCATTCGATTCATCACTGACGGACAACTACCTTCTTGATCAGGGAGACACGCAGTGTTCAGAAGCGTATCTCCGGGAAACATATCTTCCCCCCTACAAAGCGGCTGTCGACAGTGGTGTGCGCATTGTCATGGCGTCGTTTTCGTCATGGAACGGAGTGAAGATACACAGTAGCAAGTATCTTCTGACTGATGTGCTGAAAAACGAACTCGGATTTACCGGATTTATTGTTTCAGACTGGGCGGGAATTGATCAGGTCGATGCGGATTATGAGCAGGCCGTCGTAAAATCAATCAACGCGGGAATCGATATGAATATGGTTCCCTACAACGGAGAAAGATTCCAGTCAGCGGTAAAGAAAGCCGTAAAGTCCGGTGCAATCACACAGGAGCGCATAGACGATGCTGTAAGGCGGATTCTCCGCGTAAAAATCGAAAGCGGTCTGCTTGAACATCCGTATACCGATGAATCGTATGTAAAAACAGTACGCAGCCCTGAACATCTTGCACTTGCCAGGGAAGCGGCGGCAAAATCAATTGTTGTGCTCAAAAATAAAGATGGTATTCTTCCGTTGAAGAATGATGCAGCATTATATTTGTGCGGGAGCGGTGCAGATGACGTAGGACATCAGTGCGGCGGCTGGACGCTGTCGTGGCAGGGCGTAACCGGCAACGTAACGGCTGGAACTTCGGTGCGCGCTGCATTGAAGGAAAAATATCCTGATATGATATATGAGGCAAATGGAAAATTCGATACTGCCGGCAGCAATGCCGTTTGTATTGTCGTCGTTTCCGAACCGCCGTATGCGGAAGGAGTCGGCGACAGTAAAACGCTTGCCCTGCCTGATTCAGATATACGTACAGCCGCCAGAGCGGAAAAGGCTTTCAGCAAAGTTGTACTTGTGATTATCAGCGGCAGGCCTGTCATACTCGGAGATATGGAGAAGAAAGCTGCCGCCGTTGCAGCTGCCTGGCTTCCGGGTTCTGAGGGAGGATACGGAATTGCCGATATCCTTACGGGAGCTGTTACTCCGTCAGCAAAACTTCCGGCCGACTGGCCGGAGCGAGTTGATCAGCTTCCGTACGACAATTTTATTTCAGGAAAAGAAAAACCGCTGTATCCGGCAGGATACGGACTGAGCTGGTAAATACTATTGTGCATGCCGTGTACCTGTTTACCTGTATGTTAAAAACCGGTATAAATACTATATAGGGAAAATAATGGAATCCGAAATAAATATATTTGCAGGGACAGCGGGAAAACCGTTTGCAGAAAAGATGTGCAGGTATTTGAGTGTGCCTCTCGGACACACAGAGGTGATTCACTTCTCCGAAGGGAATACGTACGTCAAAATAGGGGAACACGTCCGGAGCAAAGAAATATACCTTGTGCAGCCTGTCGGACTGGACGCAAATAACGATTTCGTTGAGCTTCTTTTCTGGCTTGATGCTTTCAAACGTTCCGGAGCTGATTATGTGACAGCTGTCATTCCCTATTTCAGTTATGCAAAGGGTGATAAAAAAGATGAACCGCGTGTTTCCATCCGGGCTCGTGTCTGTGCGGAATGTATTGAACTGGAAGGTGCCGACCGCGTCATTACGATGGATCTTCACGCTCCGCAGATTCAGGGATTTTTTAAAAAACCTGTTGATCATCTTTTTGCCCGTCCTGTGATTATAAATTATCTCAAAACCATTCTGCCCGACAACGCAGTGATAGTTTCTCCCGATTCCGGTAATGCAAAGGTTGCCCGGAAATATGCTGATGAATTGAATCTTCCCGTTGCAATTGGAGACAAAACAAGACGCTGCAATGATGAAAATGCGGAAATCCTTGAAATAATAGGAAATGTTGCAGGAAAAAACGCCATCATTGTCGATGATTTCAGCATAAGCGGCGGGACTGTCGTCAATCTCGCCGCAGAACTGAAAAAGCGCGGTGCCAAAGATATTATAGCATGTTTTTCGCACATCCCGCTCTCCAAAAAAGGTGTTGATGCTATAGAAAACAGCTGCATACAAACTGTTATTTCTACAGACAGTTTATATAATCCGAATACAGTGAATATGAAAAAGCTTAAAATTGTATCGGTCGCACCAATGTTTGCAGAATCCGTCAGGCGGATGCAGATGCGTGAATCAATCAATGATTTGTTTGACGACACATCCTCATGGCTGTCCAGAGGACTTTTTCAATAGTATAAAAATTTATTTTCTGACGTTTTGCAGCAGACTTGTAAGCGTGTCTGCGCATGGTAATATAGCGGAGTATACATCTAAAGGAGTGTGAAAAATGAGGTCGCGGAATATTGTATGGGGACTGCTGTTTATTTTAATCGGCGTCCTGCTGTTTGCAGGTATATTTCTGCATGCGGATTTTATCAGTATGCATTATCTTTGGCCGTTGTTTGTGCTCGTTCCGGGGCTTTCATTTGAAGTTTCCTATTTTACGGAGCGGAAAGCCCCCGGACTGCTGATTCCGGGCGGAATACTTACGACAATAGGTCTTCTGTTTCTTTTTGAAGTCTTTACAAACTGGTCGTTTTCATCCAACACCTGGCCCGTATATATTATTGCCGTGGCTGCAGGCCTTTACCAGTACTATTTTTGTGCGGGCAGGCCGGGCGGTGTGCTTCTGACAGCTCTTATTCTAACAGCAGCTGCCGGAGTTTCAATCGCATCGAATGTATGCCGCAGCTTTTTTTCAGTGGAACCTGCTAAAATTATTATTCCCGCGCTGTTTGTTATTGCCGGCATATATATTCTGTTTCACGGAATGGGAAAAGATAAGTAAAGCCGTCGTTCCTGCGGAAAGTGCCATAATACACCTTCCGCAGAAGGCAGATTTACTGCTCCGGTTCCTGAAGTGCAATGTTTTCCTGAATAAATTTAAGCTTCAAATCCTTTAGTTCCTGCGACATCGAAACTTTATAAATGTGCGGGTTCAAAATGCGTTTATACGATTCGTCTAACGAAGTAAGCTGCTTCTGCATCGTTTCCCGGCTTATGTGCAGCTGTTCGGCATCAGGCAGCCGCACCTGTATGCGTTTTCCCTCTTCAAGCCTTTTTTTCAGGAGCGGTTCAATATGAGCCGCCCTGAATATAAACTGGCGGTAGTCAATCATCGGATGATAATAGTGATATTCTTTTCCGGTTTCGATTTTTTCATCATCAAGAGCCAGTATATCCGCCGCTGCCATCCCGTTTTCATCGTAAAGCCTGTATACGTTTTTAATTCCGGGATTTGTCATTTTTGCCGGATTATCGGAGAATTTCATTGCGGGAACCATTTTATCCGTCAGTTTGTCGTGGCGTGCAGCGAGCTTATAGACTCCGGTGAATGACGATTCGGAGCCGCCGGTGACCATATGCGTGCCGACACCCCAGCTGTCTATAGGAACTTTCTGTGCAACAAGCGTGCTGATAATATCCTCTGTCAGTTCATTTGATACTGCAATTTTTGCCTGCGGAAAACCTGCTTTATTGAGTTCCTTCCGTACTTCTGTCGTAAGATATGAAATATCGCCGGAATCAAGGCGCACGCCGAAATTGTATCCTTTTTCCACAAGCTCTTTACCTGCGATAATAGCATTCTTAATTCCCGATTTGAGCGTATCATAGGTGTCGATAAGGAAAACCGAATTCTGCGGATAAATTTTTGCATATGCGCGGAATGCGTCGAGTTCCGACGGAAAAGACATAATCCACGAATGTGCCATAGTTCCCATGACCGGAATACCGTACAGTTTTCCTGCAAGCGTATTCGACGTTCCTGCAGCCCCTCCGATATATGCCGCACGGGACGCACTCATTGCGCCGTCCGGTCCCTGGGCACGGCGGAGACCGAATTCCATAATGCCGCCCTTGTTCGCGGCCAGCCATACCCTTGCAGTCTTTGTAGCGATGAGGCTCTGGAAATTAACATGATTCAGGATAAGTCCTTCGACTATCTGTGCTTCAATGAGATTTGCATGGATGCGCACGAGCGGCTCCTGGGGAAAGATGACCGTCCCCTCATCCATCATGTATAAATCACCGCGGAAACGGAAATCTTTCAGGTAGTCGAGAAAACCCTGTTCGAATATTTTCTGTGCCGAAAGGTAGTCGATATCGTCTTTGCTGAAATGAAATGATGTAAGGACATCAAGCAGGGTTTCGTTACCCGCAAGAACTGAAAATCCCCCGTTAAACGGATTGCGGCGGAAAAACATATCGAATACGACCTGCTGGTTCATATTCTCTTTCCAGTATCCCTGCGCCATCGTAAGTTCATAGAAATCGGTGAAGAGCGCACTGTTGATTCGCTTGTTTTCGACAGGATCGCTTTCAGCTGCTGTTTCAGGTTGTGCCATAATAAATACCTCGCAAAATAAGAGTAGTAATTGAAGGAAGGTTCTTCGAGAGTGCATCCGGCATCCGTCTGCACGCTGCATTTCCCTGAGTCAGGAGTATTCTAACCTTTTTATAACATTTAGTCAAAATAGAACACAGGGCGTGCGTCTCTGCATTGCACGAACCGGAACATGCTATTTCTGCGGGCCCGCCGGCTTTACACCTGGAGCTCATGCATTTTGTAAAAAATTCCTTTCTTTTCCATAAGATCCGCATACGTCCCGTATTCCTGAATGCCGCCTTCCCCTATAACGGCTATAGTATCTGCATTGCGTATTGTCGAAAGTCTGTGTGCGACGATAAGTGTCGTTCGCCCCTTTACAAGGTTCCTGATGGCATCCTGAATTTTCTTTTCGCTCATGGTGTCCAGTGCGCTTGTCGCCTCGTCAAGAATGAGAATAGACGGATCTCTGATGAATGCCCGGGCTATGCTTACGCGCTGTTTCTGGCCTCCGCTCAGATTGCCTCCGTGTTCGCTCACCATCGTATCAAGGCCGTCGGGCATCGCAGCTATGACGTCGTCAAGATTTGCGGCTTTTACAACTTCTGCAAGACGCTCTCCGCTTATGTTGTCTTTGCCGTACGTAATGTTTTCGCGGATTGTTCCGGTGAACAGAATCGACTGCTGCGGTACAACGGAAAGGTGTGTCCGGTATGATTTCAGATCAATTGATTTCAGATCGTGCCCGTCTATACATACTTGTCCCGTTTCCGGTTTCAAAAAACCGATAACAAGATTCAGTATTGTCGATTTACCCGCGCCGGAACCTCCTACAAGGGCAATCGTTTTTCCCTGCGGTATGTCGAGATTAATTCCCTTTAATACCGGCGAACTGCTGTCGAGGTATGAAAAATACACATTTTTCATTTCAATGTGGCCGTCGACTTTCGTAAGTTTCGGTTTTTTCCCGGTGTCTTCAATATCTCCGCTCAGCAGTATGTCGCCGACAGAATTGACGGATTCAAGACCTTTCGTGATAATCGGCAGCAGGCCTATAATCGCAGAAATCTGTCCGACAATGGTGGTGAAATAACTTTGATACATAACCACATCGCCGACTGATATAGCTCCCCTCGACGCCATAATGGATGTGAATGCAAGGCATATGACCTGGAATATCTGAAAACTGACCCAGCTTACGCTGCCGAAAAGCGTCTGAATCATGTCCAGGCGGAGCCCGCTTTTTGCGACATGTTCAAGCTGCCTGTCCATTTTCTCCGTTTCCCGGTTCTCAAGCGCATGTGCCCGTGTTACGGGAATAAGTTCGACCATTTCCATAACGCGAGCCGACGTTTCCTCCATATCGCGGCGGAACACCGTATTGTATTTTTTTATCCTGCCCTTAAAGACTGCCATTATAAGAACGGCTGCCGGAACCGTTGCTGTAAAGAACAGCAGTATGACCCGGCTTTTGAATGCAACGACGGAAACCGACACGGCAATGTTTAGAATGATTGTAATCATCGTGATGAAAAGCTGCGACGAGAGCGTTTCAATTTGTTCCACATCGCGCATGATTTTGGATTGCAGCCGTCCGCTCTGCATGGCGGTATGATATGAAATTGAGAGCTGCTGCAGTTTTCGTACGAGTGCGCTGCGCAGTTCAAGTTCGACATTACGCACTGTCTTTGCATACAGCCATGTGTGCAGATAGTTCGTCGGAATATTCTGCGCAATAAAAAGAATCATACACAGCGTATTGATAAGGATTGTGTGTGATGCATTTGTTCCGCCTTTTGTCGCGGCATCGATTATATGAGCCGTAACAATCGGCAGTGCCCACGTAGGCGAGTGTTTGATGATGAAAAATACAATTGAAAAGACCAGATCAACATAGTGACCTTTATACAGTCCGAGCAGCGTGCGCAGGCTGTGTCCTTTTTCCCGCTTGAATGTCGACAGAAACTCTTCTTCTGTCTTGTCCAGTTTTTCTTCTGTTCCCTTTATAGCTTTGTCTGTATCCTGCTGCATGACAGTTTTTTCTCCATAATAATGCCGTCCGTATTCGCACCGCTTCCTGAATCAGGATGTTCCCCGGATGCAGCAGATGGTGCGTCCTGCTGCTGCGGAAAGAATCCCGGAAGACGGTGCGTTTCACGGAATCCGTTCTGAGTGTAGATATGCACGGCTGCTTTCCACGCCTCGTTTACAAGAAGTACCGCAGCCGCAATCCCTTTATTATGAGCAATAAACCATTCGATTGATTCTGCAAAAATTTTGTGACCCGTTCCCCGTCCGCGGTATTCGGGGAGAAGGGCAAATGAGCTCAGATAAAGAATCCTGCCGTCTGATTTGAAATACGAAGATGCCGGATGATTCAATATAAACGCCTCTCCGTTTTCCGGGACTGCCGCCCATCGTTCTGCGGAAAAATAGCCTGCCGGTTTATGTACCGTTTCATCTTCAAATATGATGAAGCAGCTGCCGCACACGCGGATACGTTCCGCAAATACTTCCCGTTTTTCCCGAACAGAGGGAATAAAAGAAGCTTCCTCTATTTCCATTACTGCTGACAAATCGCTTTCTGTAACCCGCCGGAGAATCATGCATTTTATTATAGGAAAGTACGGAAAAATGTCTATCTTTCCGCCGGACTTTAAAAATGCTTTTTTTAAGAGTATACTTTTAGTATGATACCGTTTTTACATGATGATTTATCAACACGCGGATCGTTCCTCATGCGTTCTTTTCTTGAAACGCTCAATGCGGAAACGCGGCTGCCGGAGTCGCTCAGGTACATTCAGCACGGCAGTACATCGGTATATGAGCATAGCGTCAACGTAGCATGCACAAGCCTTAAAATCGCTTTTTTACTGGAAAACGTTATACATCTTCAGCTTGATGAGCATTCCCTCGTCAGGGGGGCCCTTCTGCACGATTATTTTCTTTATGACTGGCATGTGAATGAATCGTGGCACAAGTGGCACGGTTTCCGGCATCCTTTTTTTGCGCTTATGAATGCGCGCAAAGTCTGCTGCCTGACACCAACCGAAGTCGATATCATTTTGCATCACATGTTTCCGCTTACGCTCGTCCCTCCCCACACGCTTGAAGGCTGTATTGTCATGGTTGCAGATAAAATCTGCGCCCTGTACGAGACATTCCGCATGAACGAACTGCACGGAACGTTCTGGCAGCGCCGCTGGTTTGCCCAGCTGCGTCCCTGCCTTGCTACAATACGCCCAATTCAGTAAAATAAAAACACAATTTATTTTACGGGGTATATGGTATGAATAAGGCACTTGAGGAACTTAAGGAACGCGGATTTTTCGCGCAGTGTACTGACATCGACAGGCTTTCTGCACGTATGGACTCAGGCCCCGTCACCTTTTATACAGGGACAGATCCTACAGGTCCAAGCCTTCATATAGGACATATGGTTCCGATTTATGCACTCCGGCATCTGCGGGAGGCAGGAAATATCGGTATTTCTCTTATAGGCGGCGGCACTGCACGTATCGGAGATCCGAGCGGCAAGTCGGAAATGCGCAAAATGATTTCCTACGAGCAGATTGACGATAATGTCGCCCATATTGAAGCACAACTCAATAAATTCATCGGTTTTGACAATAAAACTGCATACCCGGAGAACAATAAGAACTGGCTTGCAGATTTGAATTACATAGACTTTCTCCGCGATATCGGCTCCTGTTTCAGCGTGAACAAAATGCTTTCATATGAAGCATACAAACAGCGTCTTGAGCGCGGTCTTTCGTTTATCGAATTCAACTACCAGCTCCTTCAGTCATACGATTTTTACATGCTCCATCAGCGGCACAACTGTGCGCTCCAGATCGGCGGAGACGACCAGTGGGGGAACATTACCGCCGGAGTCGACCTTATCCGCAGAAAACTCGGAGGAACAACGGAGCTTAACGATGCACACGAATGTTTCGGCCTGACGTTCCCGCTTATTACAACAAGCGACGGAAAGAAAATGGGCAAGACGGAAAAAGGCGCGATATTCCTCGATTCCTCAATGACAAGTGTGTTCGACTTCTTCCAGTACTGGCGTAACGTTACGGATGCTGATGTGCGGAAATTCTTCCTGCTGTTTACATTCCTCGGTACTGACGAGATTACAAAAATCTGCGCGGGAAATATAAATGAAGCAAAGGAACGCCTTGCATACGAAGTAACCATGCTTATCCATGGGAAAGAAGAAGCCGAAAAAGCTCTTTCAGGTGCAAAGGCGGCATTCTCCGGAGAAGGAGACAAAGCCCACATGCCTGCGGCAGAAGTATCAAAAGCTGCAGTTGAGTCAGGAATAAACGTCGTTGATCTGTTTGCAGCCGCTCAGCCGGGAACGTCAAAGAGTGACAACCGCCGTCTTGTGGAACAGGGCGGGGCATACGTAAACGGCACTAACATTACTGACGTGCACACCGTTATTACGCTCAAAGATGCTGACAGCGACGGGGAGTTTTTCCTCAAGGCCGGAAAGAAAAAAATTGTCAGGGTTGTGCTGAAATAGTTCTGCGGGCAGAATGAACGTTCTGCAATCATTTATAATGAAGAACGCCACCTGTTTGGTTCAGGTGGCGTTCCGTTTTAATCCATTAAATAATTGTAATCCGGAACTTGTTCCGTATTTTCTGTTTTGTTGTCAGCTGTACCGTTTTCAGCCGGCTTCATGCTGTTGTTGTTAAGGAAGTTCAAATCAAGCTTGAGCGGTGACGTATCGACAGCATCCGTAAGATGCTGACCCGATTTATACATTTCCTTTTCATATCTGTCATAGAAAATTGCCGCACCTCCTGTATTTGTGTGGATATTGCATACTTCCGTCGGCTCAGTACCTGTAAGGAACCATTCTGTTTTTATATGGTTGCCGCATTCAGGAGTCGGAAGCAGTCCGCTGTCCGTACAGATCGTCACTTTTACTACACCAGATGCAGGCATCGTAAAATCCTTGTAGGGGAGGGTTTTATGTATGCTTCCCATATATTCGCCCATTGCAATACCTGCAAGTGTCGCTCCCGTTATATGCAGACCCAGTGAATTTCCCGGTTTGTCGAAACCGAACCAGAAAGCGCTCGTATAATACGGTGAATATGCGACAGTCCATGCATCTGCCCAGTTCTGTGTCGTTCCCGTTTTTCCTGCAAGAGGAATTGTATAAGACCGTCCTTTGTCGTTGCGGTACGTAAGCTTACTGCCCTGGCCTGCAAGCGTTCCTGATTCAGCCGTATTTTCAAGCATTTGTGTCATGACATATGCAGTCTGCGGAGAGATTATCTGTATGGCATTTCCCTTTGCCTGCTGCGCCTTGCGTATGTCGAGTTCCGGATTAAGAACTACGTTTCCGTTTCTGTCTTCTACAGTGCGTATAGCCATAGGCGTCACTTCCTTACCGCTGTTTGCAAAAATTGCAAATGCACGCGCCATTTCAATGGGGCGGACAGAACATACACCGAGGCCGAACGGAT
Source organism: Treponema sp. UBA1793 (assembly GCA_002314445.1). Lineage (GTDB taxonomy): Bacteria > Spirochaetota > Spirochaetia > Treponematales > Treponemataceae > Treponema_D. Next base: position 12,726 of record DCFX01000056.1, on the reverse strand, counting down.
ATACCGGCAGGAAATGACGGTCTGCCAGCTCATTTTTTGGAATACCAAGCAGTGCTGCACTTCTTTCAATTGCCGCGTCAAACCCGATGCCGTCGAGCACTTTTAGTGACGGCACGTTCATGGAGTGGGCAAGCGCATACCAGAGCTGTACGTTTCCCTGCCATTCACCCTTAAAATTCTGCGGGATATACGGCGTTCCGTCAGCCTTATGGAACACAACCGGCGTATCGGAGATTTCCGTTGCAGGCGTGAATTTACGCGAATCAATCGCGGCAGAATAATACAGCGGCTTAAATGTTGAACCGGGCTGCAGTTTTGACTGTACTGCGCGGATAAGCTGATTATCCTGATCATATTTGCTGCCTCCGACAAGGGCTGTAATATACCCGGTGTCATTCTGCAGCGTAATCATGGTGCCTTCAATCGTAGTCTTTTCGTCTTCCTGTTTTGAAATCGTATTTGCCTTATTGACAATTCCAACCTTCAAATCTTCAAGGCCGAACATCATAGAACACACGTCAATGATGGGATTTATCTGGTTAACAAACGTTTCGTTTGCGATTTTCTGCGACCGCTCTTTTGAAACTTTTATACCGGGCAGATTAAATACAAGGGAGATAAGTTCAGAAAACGGGACATACGTCTTAAATGACGAGGAAGACCGCGCTGCCTGCTCTCTTTTCCATATTCTGTTTGCATACGCAATGTAACGGCTCATGACATCGGAAGCCGCATACTGCTGCGAAAGATCAAGGGTCGTGTTTACCGTAAAACCGCTTGTGTAGATATCTTCCGCGCCGTAGATCATACCGCCCAGTTCACGCCGTACGTATTCACTGAACCAGGGAGCCTTGTCATCACGCATAAAGTATGCAGAGGAACTTGTACGTGTGTAATCAAAATTTGCCCAGTATGTATCGAATGAATCGTCGGCATCGGCTTTTGATATAAATCCTTCCTTAACCATAGAATTTAAGACATCATGCTGACGTTCCATCGCGCGGTTCGGATGGTCGAACGGATTGTAATAAGCGGGATTTGACAGCTGAATCACGAGAATCGCAGCTTCTGCCGGTGTGATTTCAGTTGCACTGTGGCCGAAATAATATTTCGATGCAGCGTTGACACCGTATGTGCCTCCGCCGAAATAAATCCTGTTAAGATATGTCTCAAGAATTTCACTTTTTGAGCACCTGCGTTCCATTTGTACGGCCCACCAGAGCTCTTTGAGTTTACGCCATATAGTCATATCGGTGCGGTCACAGTAAAGCGTGCCCGCAATCTGCTGGGTAAGGGTAGAACCGCCGCCGAGCGACAGGTGGAGCAGTTTACCCAGAAATGCACGTGCAACAGCCTTGCAGGAAAATCCGCGGTGTTCATAAAAAATACGGTCTTCACGCGTAAGCAGTGCGTCAATCATAAGCTGGGGAAGTTTCTCAAGGCTGATGATTTCGCGTTTTTCGTCGGAAGCGAGCTCTGTTATAAGCTCTCCGTTTATATCAAGCAGCTTTGTAGGCAGCGCCGTGTCAAACTGTGTAATGTATTCACTGTTTTCAATATTCCGTGTTTCTGAAAGTCCCCAGCCGAGTATTCCTCCGAAAATAAGGGAAAACCCGAAAAGCAGGGAAATCTGTACAATGGTTGACTTTTTTATGTTTTCCATAATTCCATATATAGTAGAGTTTTTTGCGTTATTTAGCAAGTAGAACTAAAAAAAGGAGCCGGTATGCAATGCACATCGACTCCAGTGCCCATCAGGCAGCCGGGGACATGGGTGGGAGGGGAAATATGTCCCCGGTGTTTTAAATATCGACCTGAATGTGAAAAAATATAAGCAGAATTCAAAAAATTATTCTTCAGTAATTTTCAAATCGACAGACAGCGCTGCTGTATACGATTTGCCTTTCTGAACAGTGATTGTACGTATTACTTCGTAATCTCCGATGAGAAAACGTATTTTGTGTTCTCCTTCCGTAATCTCAAATGATTTTCCGACTTTTTCAAATTGAGTGTCGTCAAGATAGACAGTCGTATTGTCCGGAGCTGTAATGAGCAGTGTGGGGGTAATGCTTTTGAGATCAATACCGAGCTCTGTCGTCTTTGCCTGTTCGACCCTTACAGTCCGGGCCTCTCCGCGGTAAAAATCGGAAATGATGCTTACGTCGTGAACCCCTGCATCAAGCAGATATCCCGCATCGGATGCCTGTATTTGTGCGTTGTCAATAAACAGCGTATACGACTTTTCCTGCGCCGGGAAATGCATTGCGATATGCAGTCTCCCTTTGTTTGTCAGAAGCGGTTTTATCATTATTTTGAGCTGCGCGTCTGCAGTTTCCTCGGGAATGCCCTTCATTGCAGGCTGAATCCTGATGAATACGAAATGATTTTTTGTCCCCGGAACAAAATCGACCTTAGTAGCATACGGAGTATCTTTGATGGAATTCTGGGCCTTCAGGGGAATCTGGAGAATCCATGAAAGGCGGTTCGGCAGCGGACGGACAAAGGACCGTTCTCCGCTGTAATCAATCTGGGATGGAGTCGGAGCAGGCGTAATTCCCTGATACAGGGAGCACGCGACTGAATCCCGCCAGGCCGCGATTGCATCTGGAATTTCCATTTTGATTTCAATACCTTCAAGATACGTCATATCGTCAGGCAGAAAGAGGGCGATACTGTCATTTATACCGGTTGTTACAATCTGGTCGTCCTGAATACCGTCGGTTATAGTTACCGGAAACAGTTTTCTCACACGGAATGTTTCACCGGTTGCAGGACTTGTTATAAACACAGCAAAAAGGGAAAGCAATGTTATTTTTATAGAAAAAATTGATATCTGTTTCATTTTTTTCAACTTAATCAGGCAGCATTTTTTCAGGATCTTTTGAGATTCCGTTGATGCGTATTTCAAAATGGAGATGTGGCCCGGTTGCAGCACCTGTTTTTCCGACAAGACCAATTCCAGCTCCCTTTTGAACCATATCACCGTCATGAATCAGTATTTTAGAGAGATGGGCGTACACACTTGTCATTCCGTTATCATGCCTGAGTATGATATAGTTGCCAAATGTCGGATCTCCTCTGATACAGCAGACGACCTTTCCATCCTTACAGGCATAAACCGGAGTTCCTATAGGAGCCGCAAGGTCTATACCTTTATGAAATTTCCAGTTTCCCGAAATAGGGCTTACCCGCATACCATAACCGGAAGTAAGTACTGCATTGTCAAGCGGCATTCGGAGCGTTGCATCAAGAAAAAAAGCCCGTTCGGTTGAACTGAACCGTTCATTAAGCAGAAAATAAAATAATCTACCCTGAATAGTATACCACTCTTTAGATGAATTTTCTATTGCTGAACTGTATTTTCTTTCAACAAGAATTTCTATGGATGATTCGGGGGTGCCGCATACGAATATACCCGGAGTTGTCGGGAGTATGAGTGTTTTCCCTGTAAAAGTCTCGTCAATGCCCGAAATACCGTTTACCGTTGCGATTGTTTCATAGGGGATTGAACATGCCGCTGCTATGGTGAACAGTGTATCGTTTTTTGTCGGTTTGTAGGCATAAAACTGTTTTGACGCACCCTTACCCGAAGCAATCCTCATGTAATTGTTTTCCACATCTGCACAATACTGCGAAAATATGTCATCATATGAAGAAAGTGAAGGTATAAGGGGAAGGTGTTCAGGGATTAGTGCAATTGCATCAGCAGCGGCAGGCTGCATACATGCTGCAGTCAGTGCTCCCAGCAGAAAGAACACTCGTTTTATCATAGTATTACCGTGGAAAAATATAAGAACAGATGACGTATAAAACGGGGATAAGAATGATAACCGGGATTGCTGCAAACCGGTGGCCGGCGAAGACAAGCATTACCGAAGCACTGATGCCGCAGGCTATAACCGCGATATGAAGCAGGACTCGGACGGTGTTTTTCCATGAAGTCTTCCGTACTGCCTGTATAATGCGGTATATAATGAAAACGCCAAGAACCGCAAGAACTGTTACGGTATACAGTAAAGGTGTGCCTGTCGCAAAACGCCACAGCGGCCATACGATGGCAAATCCTACCGCTGTGCAGACAGCAATAAGCGACGCAACTTTTCCGCCGGATATAAAAGATTTCACTATGGAAGAACGTATTTTATGTATCATTTTTAAACCACTTAAAAAAACAGGTTCCTGCTTCCGCAAAAACCTGTTTTCCCGAAAAACTGCTTATTCTTCAGAAATAGCAGAAGTCGGACATTCACCTGCGCATGAACCACAGCTGATGCACTTCTCAGCATCAATTTTGCGGGCATTATCATCTTCTGAAATTGCACTGACCGGGCAGACCGGTTCGCATGTTCCGCAGTTTACGCATTTAGATTTGTCAATTTTGTACGCCATACATATACTCCTATGAAAGAATAATAGTTGTAATATAATACACTATTGCTGAAAACCGTGCAAGACTGATATACTTAGAGGACAAAATCATACGGATAAGGCGGTGTGTAATATGGAAAAAAAGACAATAGCTTCAATGATAGATCACACGCTTCTTGCTCCAGAAGCGGGCATGAAGAAGATTACGACTCTCTGCTCGGAAGCGGTAAAGTATACATTTGCATCGGTATGCATCAATCCTGTGTATGTAAAAAAAGCAGCGGAACTGCTTGCCGGAAGCGGCGTGCATGTGTGTACCGTTATAGGCTTTCCGCTGGGAGCCGTTCCGCCGGAGGACAAGGCCGAAGAAACCGCCCGTGCCGTAAGGAATGGTGCGGACGAAGCTGATATGGTGATTGATATAGGAGCGGCTCTGGACGGACGTTTTGACGACGTTCAGGCAGATATAGCGGCTGTTGTAAAAGCGGCAGGAAAAGAAGGAAAGACAGCAGGAAGATCAATCATTGTAAAAGTTATTCTTGAAACATGTTTCCTCGATGACAAGACGATTGTGACGTGCTGCAAGTGTGCAATGAATGCCGGTGCGGATTTTGTCAAGACGTCGACAGGTTTTGCAAGTCCGAAGGGAATTGACGGAGAGCCGCTTCCGAACGGTGCAAGCGTACATCACGTCGCCCTTATGCGTGAAACAGTCGGAAAAGATATGGGCGTAAAAGCTTCCGGTGGAATTCGTTCAGCACGCACGGCAATAAATATGCTTGAAGCCGGTGCAAACAGAATCGGTACATCAGGCGGCGTGAACATCATCGAAACGTGGGATGAAAACATCCTCATAAAGGGATACGATTGCTGAGATTGAGCTGAACCTGTTATTTCTTTACAGACCAGAGCATTTTATTGTCAATAATCGTGTATGTGATACGCTCTGTTCTGTACAAATACGACAGGTAGGAACGCAGCGTGCTTCCGATAAGCACATACTGTGCAAGTTTCAGCGTAATGTTGTTTATGTCAGCGACTGCTGTAAGCAGTTCTTCTGCTGAGAGCGGTTTTTCTGCAAGCAGCGACAGTATGCTTGTTATTGTTTCAAGAACGGCAATTTTATTCATTTCGGCTGTTTCGTTTATTTCGGGGACAGCCTCTCCGTGGCTCGGTATAAACCAGCCGGCATCTATCCTGCACAGTGCATCAAGCGAATCCAGAAATGCCCCGATATCGTACATGAACGGAATCGAAAATTTTCCGATTACTTTGCGGCCCAATACACCATCTCCGGTAAATACCGCTTTTTTCCCTTCAGCTGAGGTGCATATTACGCCGAGCATTTCAAAGTAGTGTCCGGGAAGCGGAATAAAACTGATTGTCTTTCCGTCGGAAAGCGGAATTACGTCTTTTCCCGAAACGACGCGGGTAGTTTCACAAGATGCCGGCACGTAGAATGACGTCTCAAATTCCGGAAGGGGGCGGCCTCCCCATGCAACAGCCGACTGCATGATTGTGTTTTCCATGCCGCCTTTTTCCCTGTACGACATCCATACGCCGCATCCTGTTTTTTTCCGCAGGTATGCGTTTCCGCCAGCATGATCAGCATGTGAATGCGTATTGATTACAGCCCGCAGTACAAAACCGCGTTCTCCGAAAAGAGAACAGAGTACGGAATATATACGTTCCCCTTCCTCCGCACTGCCGCCGGAATCAATAAGGTAGACGTCCCTGATTCCGTTTGATTCTACGCATACCGCTCCTGTATTTGTCGCTCCCGGAATGATGTATATGCCCGGAAGAAGTTCCTGTGCATCTTTCATGCGGACTCCGGTGTGCTTCTGTCAGGATCTGTATCGTTTGAAGCATTGTAGAGGAGGATAAACTGCATACGCTGTATTGCCTCCGGCAGAATTTCACGAAGCGGCCATGTTCTGCCTGATGCGTCGGGGGAAATAAGAAGTGCCTGTTCCATACTGTCGGACATGACCGGCGGCAGCTCATCAAAAAGCTGTCTGAGTTCCTCCGCTTCATACTGTCTGTGCGAAAGGGAAGGGAGGCGTGCGCTGAGTACCAGATCCGGAAGAAACCGGCATGGTTTCCACCGGATGTTTCCGTCCTTGCCGCGGCTGCCGGTATAGCCGAACAGCCTGCAGATAAGGCAGCGTCCGCCGTAGACCGTGCAGTGGTACGGATTGTCAGGGTCATAGAGGAAACAGCCTGACGTGTTATCCTTCCTTTCCATGGGATATGTTCTGTCCCTGATTGCGCGTGCGGCCGCCGGCTCGTTTTCAATAAGCCACAGCGCAAGATACAGTGCCTCGCATTCGAGAACATCAGGTTCAAAGGCGACGCAGCATGTGCCGCAGTTGTTCGTACATGATACGCGGCTTGCAGCTTTCCATGCAGTCTCGCGTTCTTCAATTACTCCGTAAACAGCATCAAGGCCGTTTATTATATCGTATTCGCGGGTCCCGCTGAGTTTTTCAAGAAAATGAATCATCGGATATGCAGTATATCAGAAAAAACGGCGCTGGTCATTATCCTGCGGAATCTGTTCGTCAGGATTTTCTGCCTTTATTTCCGAGATGAGTTTCTCTATTTCCGCAGACGCGCGCTTTGACTTCCGGTAATTCCAGAAACCAATTCCCGCCATGGCTGCCGTAATGGCTCCCATGAGCACAAAGAAATACCAGTCCGGTGAATCTTTTGTTGCAGCCTGATATATTTCGTATATAACGAAACAAGCTGCTGCAATACAGAGAAAGAGTGACTGTTCAAAATTTTTTTTGCCCCGCCGCAGCTGGGAAATCCTTGTTTTCTTTTCTTCAATCGTCATCGTCATGCTCCTTGTCGCTTATGAAAAAGTTTATATCATTTGATTCTTCTCTCTTTACTGTTACCTGAACTCCTGTTCCGTCCCAGGTAAAAGTTCCTGTATTGTCCACAATATATTTATCAAACCAGTTTTTTTTGAACACTGAATTATCGGCAGATAGTACATGGAAAACGACGTCTGACGTAAACGGGTGAACACTGTCGGGAGCCCCCTCGTTCTGATCAAGACTGGAATGGATATCGGATAAGAACGAAGAGAATTCTATGATGATGTACTGCCTGTTGCTGCCGCTGCCGTATTCCGCAAGCAGCACGGGCATTGTTGATACAGTATCTACCCGCCATATTACTGCATCTGCCGGCTTTCTGTTTATAAGCACCGTTCCTTTTATTTCCTGCGGCAGACGGATCAGATCGAAGTATGCCGCATAGTCGTTGCGGAATAATGCATCAGTCCCAGCTTTTCCTGTTTCATTTATTTTCCGCTTCAGATCCGCACATTCCGTTATGATGTTTTCTGCAAGCTGTATTTCATACGGATATTCAAACGATTTATATTCCGAAAGAAACTGAAAATTATCGGCATTCTGAGACATAAGTCTGCCGCCGAATGATGTCATCGTCTTTATTTTCGGCATATCGATTTTTTTCAGCAGCGTGAGAGCGGCGAGTGTATCTGCAATAGTATATCCCCAGCGGGAAATGCCTGTCACGGCTGCATCTTCTTTATATTTTTTGATTTTCCTGTCGACTTCAGCTATTTTCTGCCTGTTTATTTCAGCAACTGTGTCGATGAAGGAAATGTCTTTCGCTGTATATGTTTTTTTCGTATCAAGCCGGATGCTGTTTTCTTTGTCTTCGTCTGCATTGTCAGGCTGTATTCCTGAGAATGACTGCTCCGGTTTTCCGGAGGAGCGGAGGAGTACTGTATATGCTGTATTGTCCTTCTCAAAATTGAAAGTAAGATACGAACCTGCTGCGGTGGCTGTTGTGGAAAAAAGCTCAAGGTTCCTTCCCTTGAACAAATCGGAAAGGAGTGTATTGAATTCTTTATCGGTTGAAGTGATGTCTTTTACATCGAAATGAGGTGTAACGAAAAAACTTTTCGGCGTATTATCAAACACAGGATCGTATCTTGTCATATATGTCCACATTTCGACAAGATAGAGCGGAATCCGCTTTGTTTCGGTTCCCTTCGTTATTTTCAGCGTGCACGAACCTTCGCTTGTAAGAGTCATATCATCTATGCTGCACACGATGCCGCTGACTGTTGTGTTATCCTTCAAAACGACACCTGTATAACTGTATTCGTTTTTGCTTCCGCGTATGATTTTCCCACGTTCCGATTCGGGAAGGAACGAATCTTCAGGAAGGACAAGCGGTGCTTTTTCAAACTGCCATTTTATATCCGTGAGGTTTTTCCAGTAGTAGCCGGTATGTCCTTCAGGGGAAAGGCCGGCTACGCGCAGAACGCGCGCATCGTTTCCTTTGCCGTTCTGGAATATGCAGATATATTTTGTAAGCCGGGCTTTTCCCATAAGCGGGATCTGCGGCTGCCTGTGCCAGTCTTCGTTCGGCAGTCCCCAGCGCGTAAAATTTGAACGGTAATCGCTGCCCTTGTAAGGCTGCTTTTCGGCAACATATGTATACTTGAAAAACATCGGATCGCATCCCATCGTGTCATAATCTATAAGGCGGGTAAACATTGTGCCCGTTTTGTCTATAAGAAAGATCGTGGAACCTGAAGCACTTATACTTTCCGCTGTAAAACTGCCCCTGTCCGGTCCGAGAATGGTGTCGCTGAAATCTGCCGGCAGGCCGGAGTCCGTAAACCGTATTTCACTGCCGTTTTTCGTAAGAAAATAGACAGTTGTTACGCCCATCGTTCCCCAGTGATGCTGGTTTCCGAACCTGTCCGTATACCATTCTATGTTTGAACGGCGCGTACCTGTCGCCCATCCGCGCTTGTTTTCCACGAGCTTGTTCTGGACCAGCTGTCTTTTCTCAGGCCAGCCGAACGTACACGACCATTCAAACTTTTTGTCGAAATGATTTTTTACGAGAGGGCAGACGTACATCCTTCCGAAATTGTCGAATGCAATAAGCGTGTCATCATCGGCGGCAATTTCTGTTATTGATTCCGGCGGCAGGAACCATCCTGTATTCGGCAGCTGTGCCTTCTCTGAAAAGGGAATGCCTGTTTTGAGAAAAAGACTCCACGTACTGCTGTTTTTCTTTTTCATCATGATTCTTCCGCCTGAAATGCAGAATTCATACCCGTGAGCAAATGTCTGCGTCAGAGTTGCAATATAAATATGTTCCGGCAGTTTACCGTTTATTGATTCCGTGTCCTCAATGTTTTTAAGTGATTTCCCGGGAACGGCAGTGGAATTGTATGCTGCCGGATTTGAGTCGATCAGTTTCTTTGCGATTGCATTTGATTTGCATGAAGAAAAAGATATTTCTGCTGGAAGAAAGACTGTAAGTAAAAAAAAGACCGTTGTGAAAATGTGTTTTGTGCGGTTCATAATTGCCAGCATACCAAAAAAACGGATACTGTTACAACACAAAAAAAGACTGCCCTAAAGTGTTACTCACAGGACAGTCTTTTTTTGTGTACGTGCGGCGGAATCAGGCTTTTGCAGCGTTGATTTCCTTTACCGTATAGTTATATTTGTGATCGTTGATTGAAAATACTGCGGTTTCACCGACTTTTTTGTCCATAAGTGCGTTTCCGAACGGGGACATATAGGAAATAATGCTGTTGTCAGGATCTGATTCCCATGGTCCGAGAATTGTGAATTTTTCATCCTCTGAGGTATCGTTATTGTGCAGTGTAACAGTCGTCGAGAACGAAACGATAGCTGTCGTAATTGTCGTCGGATCGAACACTACTGCGCGGTTCAGTTCTTCCTGCAGTTTTGCGAGTGTAACGTTGAGATAATGCTGATGCTCTTTCGCAGCCTTGTATTCGGCGTTTTCCTTCAAGTCTCCCTGAGCACGGGCTTCTCCGATTTCCTTTGAGTTTTCGGGAATTTCGACGCTCTGAATGTGTTCAACCTGGACTTTCTTTTCTTCAAGTTTCTTTGCAGTAACAATCATGCCGTGCTGCTGGACCGATGATTTTTCTTCGGTAACCTGGAACTTGAAGTCAGGGTACCGCTCAAGAATCCTGTTACGGAGCAGCGCCTTATACGACGGATCAATATCGGCAATATCGTTAATCATTGTATACATGCGTTTTACGGTATTTTCATCGTTCTGGAACATGTGCGTAATGAGCGCATCGTCTTTAAACAGGAGCTGGGTAGCACCCTTGTTGACTTTCTTATTCTCTGTCGTATTTACGTGGTTGTTTATTTCGCGGAACGTCTGCTCGATGATGTTGATAAGCGCAATAAGCTGCTTCTCGTATGTGATTCCCGATTCTTTGAACCATGTATCGTCCTGGCATTCGCGGAAGAAAAATATGACAGCCTGTCTGTTGTCCTTAAAATTCTCGAAGCAGTTTACGGCAAGCTGTTTTGCCATATCGGCCTTTCCTGCGTTTACAAGAGCGGTGAGCATACTTCCTTCAAGCACGGTCGGGAAGAGCCGTACATACTGTTTGTCCCAGTCGGGCAGAAGTTTTATGTCCGCAAGAAAATCCTGACGCAGTGTTGTATTCTTAGTGTCTTTCAGCATGAGATACATTTCACGCGGATTGTCGATCCTGTCATAGATTTCCTTGAACGTGTACTTAGTCTGGTATGCAATGTTCGGAATCATGCTGTTGATTTTCTGTACAATAAGGTATGCGCCAAGCACCTGGTCTGTAACTTTTGAAACAGTTCTAAGGAAACCGGTGAAGTATGAGAACATTTCACCAAACGACTCGCTGCTTTTATCTGTCTCATCGTTCTCAACGAATTTCATAAGTATGTCAATGCGCGCAAAGAACTGTTTCTGTGCCTTGAACTCGTTGGAAAGCTTTGTATCCTGGCTGACGTCGTGGTCGCGTACCGTGTACATGTTGATGTCGTTCGGATCGACACCGAAAGTCGAATCCGATTCAAGAATGCGTTTGGCCGCAGAGTTCCATGATGTCCACTGTCCCGGCGTAAGAACGGCCGGAACCAGTTCTGCTTTTATGCGTTTGAAATCACAGCTGTTGTCGAAGCTCTTTATGATGGTTTTCAGAGCCCATGCTTTGTCTTCTGAGATCATCTTTGAGAGTTCTTCGTGTTTTTTCGTTGCCTTGAGCACCCAGATGTGGTCATTTGAAAGCGGAACAAGTGCGTTTACAGCCATCTTGAGCGACATTTCGTGAATACCGTATTTTTTCCCGAAGTTTATGAAAAGTGTGTCATTTTCAATTTTACGTATAATGCCGACACCCCATGATCTGTGGCACACGTAGCTGTGCGCATCAAATGCAATATGCTTTTCAAAGTCGTTTATAGCTTCAAATACATTGCGGAAACCTGCGGTAAGGTTTGATGAACGGATATAATCTTCAAGGTGATCGCGTCCCTGATATTTGCCGCGGTAGCAGTCAACAATTTCCCTGCGGGCCCATGCATCATGCTGGTCAATTTCAAGAATCTGCTTGAGGATGTCGATCGCTGTGTCCCATTTCCTGTTGTCTTTGTACCATGCATATAATTCCTGCATGAGCACGGCGCTTTTGTCCCCGCTGATTGTCTTGGCAATTTTGCGCTTTGCGAGCATGAAGAAGTCTATTTCCTGCGGAATGGTCTGGACAAGTTTTGTCCATGTTTCCTTGACCAGGTTTATATTTTTAGCCCCGATATAGCGGAGCAGTGCCTTTTTATAATATTCAATGGCTGTTTCAGCATCGGATTCCGCTTCGTAGTGTTCCGCAAGCACTTTTGCGAGATCAGCTTCCTCAAAATCGAGTTTTACGATTTTCTCATAAAGTTCCCATACTTTTTCGTTATTGTCCGCATGGTAACAGTCAGCAAGCGTGCGGAGTGCGAATTTATTGTTCGGATCGTCAGCAAGAATTGTTTCACAGAGGTATATGACGACAGTCTCTTTATGGTTTTTCTGAAAAATGTCGACAAGGCTTACAAGTGCAGAATTGTCGAGCGTACCTTTGTACAGTGAAAGCATGCCGGAAATATATAATGCTATAATACTGTCTTTTGTATGTGCAAGATGCTCATCACAGATTTTCAGCACTTCATCCATGCAGCTGTTTTCACGGATTTTTTCGACAATGCCCGCGAGCTCTACGAGGTTATTCTTCGTGTAATTGCTGATAGTTGCACGAGTCCATGTTTCCTCTTTGAGCATGTCCTGAACTTGTTTTACGAGATCTTCACCAGCCATAAAAAAACTCCTATAAAATGAATCGAAACAGTTATAAACTCTATTCTTCCACAACCGGATTTATTTGACATACATATCGTAAATCGCAGAATCCAGTATCTTTATTTTCAGCAGAACATCATTAACCTGTCTGCCGGTATCATTCGATGCGACATAATGGTCAATAAGCCAGAAATACAGATT
>DCFX01000020.1 GCA_002314445.1 Treponema sp. UBA1793 | reverse complement strand
TAATCACCATGCACACCAGTTCAGGCACTGCTGCAGCAAGGCCTCCTGCTATGCTCCCTGCAGTCACTGCCCCGCCTGCAGCTGAAAACACTGCTGACGATATGCCGGCTGAACACACCATGCACGCTGCTGCAAGTTTCAACGTTCCTCTGCCTGCTTCATTCATGGAATCCTCCGGAAATACCGGTTCCTGCCCTGCCAAGCTCCACTACTTCGTCCACATCAAGCACAAATCCCACTTCCCCTCCCGGCAGCACCGTCCCCGAACTGATTCCCTTCATCTTCCTGAAATACGCCCCGAGGCTCTTTATCACTACTTCCCGTTTTGCAATCACCTCGTCTCCCAGCAGCGCATACTCCTCACCGCTGCTGTCCTCCACCACCGTCGCTATCTCTCCCTTACCCGCACCTTCTATTCCGAATACGTCCGCAATCCCTATCACCGGCAGCATCCTCCCCCTCAGGTCAAGCACGTCAGTCCCTGCCGCAACCTTCCGTATCTGCCCTTCTTTTACTTTCAGCGATTCAAGTACTGATGCCGCCGGCAGGATCAGGATGTTTTTCCCCGTCCGCGTCAGCATCCCGTCTACGATTGCCGTGCTCAGCGGGAAGTGCAGCGAAAACGTCGTTCCCCTCCCCCTTTCACTCTCTATCGTTATATGCCCCTTCGCTTCTTCTACCGCTTCCTTCACGATGTTCATCCCCACTCCGCGCCCCGATATCTGGTCAACCTTTTCGTTCGTCGAGAACCCGGACACGAATATCAGGCTGTGCACCGCGCTGTCGCTCATCCCTGCTGCTGCGCTTTCACTGACCAGTTTCTTCTCCACTGCCTTCCTGACTATCTTTTCACGGTCAAGCCCGCGTCCGTCGTCACCAACCGATATCACTATGCTGTTCCCCCGCCGCTCCGCTGCCACTCTCACCGTTCCCGAAGCCTTCTTCCCTGCCTGGATCCGCTCTTCACGGCTTTCTATCCCGTGGTCAAGCGCATTCCTCACCAGGTGCATCAGCGGTTCTTCAAGCCTCTCCGTCAGCGTACGGTCTATCTCAAGCTCCTCTCCCGTAAACTCCGCCTCAACGTCTTTCCCCACCTTCTTCGACGTGTCGCGGATGATCCGCCTCACCGTGCTGAACAGTGCGTGCACGCTCTCCGTCCTCAGCTGCATGCCCGCGTACTGCAGCTGCCCCGCTATCTTCTTTACCTGCGCAAGCCCTTCCGTCCCGTCCTTCATCTGCCCCAGGCTTATCAGCAGCTCCCCTATCATGTCAGTCAGGTATGTTACTTTCTCCGTTTTCACTTTGATGACCGTGTCCCCGCCGTCATTCTGCCTTCCCGCCCCCTGTGCCGGGCCGTCACCGTCCTGTCTCCGGTGCACTTCCTCTCCATCCGGTACGGCTGCCGCGGCTGGCGCTGCTCCTTCTTCCGGCCCGCGCCCCGCATCCCCCGCTGACGGCTCTGCTGCCGGCACGGCCTTCCCGCTGAATGATTCCAGCGGCACCGTTCTGTAGCCCTGTATGTCGCCTTCCTTCAGCGCCTTCACCAGCCCTTCCGCGCTGTCAAGCCCGGACAGCAGCATGTCCGTCACCTCCCCGTCCACACGCTGCTTCCCGCTCCGGATCCCGTCGAGCAACCCCTCCGCACGGTGCGCAAGGTTCCCCAGCCGCGTCAGTTTCAGGAACCCGCATTCTCCCTTTATTGTATGGAAGATTCGGAACAGCTCCTTCACGCTTTCTCCGTCTTCCGGCTCTTCTTCCAGTTTCAGTATCAGGTCCTGCGCCCTCGTCAGCCGGTCCGTGCAGTCGCTCACAAACTGCTGCTTCTGTTCCCCCGTAAGCTCTCCTGCTCCGTCTTCCTCCGCCGCTTCAACCGCGGGTGCGGGCGTTCTCTTCTCTTCTTCCTGACTCTTCCCTGCGAGCCACGCCGTTATCTGTTCCTTCCTGCTTCCGACGGCATTCCCCGACACAATCCTCCTCAGCAGGTCTATTCCTTCAGTCACTTCCCCCGTAAAATCCGAATAGCTGTCGGCCATCCATTGCTGCAGTTTTTCAAGCACCACCCTGCACAGCCGCTCTCCATCTCCCCCGGCTTCAAGTCCTGCCTTCACCGATTCCAGTACGTCCGCCGTTTCGCTGATTCTCATCACGTCCCCGGCTTCGTATCCGATGATTAGTTCTGATGCTTTATCAAGCAGCCTGTCTGTTTCTTCCTGCTTTTTCATTGACGGTTTGCCCCCGCGGTGTTATATTTTGTGATTGCTTTTTAGTGTTAATGATAAGACAGGAAAGTGATAATGTCATTGACATATATCAATATCAGTTAAAACTGTTTTTATTGAATCAGATCGCATTACGGATGCGGCTCAATGTTTCAGGAGTAATCCCAAGGTATGAAGCTATATCCTGACCGCGGAGATAAGCTGAAATATCGCTTTCATTTTGTAGAAACTGCTCATACCGCTCTTTTGCATCACCAGTCAGCAGAGACAATCCCCTTTTCTCAAGATTGCTGAGCCTGTTTTTATCAAGATAATATAAAAACTTAAAAGCATGAGAATCGCCGGAAGCCCTGTGTAAAAATTGATTCTGCTCGATGACAAGCACTCTTGTCGGAATGACAGCCTCTATGATTATTTCATATGACGGAAAACAGGTAGAAAAAGTCATCGAATCGATTATGTATCCGGGCCGCAGATATTCCAGGGTATACTCGCGCCCGTTCTGTGATTCATAACATACCCGGAAGAGACCGTCTATAATGAATCCGAATGTCGGCAGTACTGTCCCATACTCAAAAAAATGATCGCCTGCTGCATACATACAGAGCCTGCCATTATTCTCTAAGAAGGCAAGCAGTCCTCCCATATCGGCAATAACGTTTTCATATTTTTCAGTAAATGATCCGAGGACTCCCGAATTCCCTTTTCGCTTTTCATTTTCCGGAACAGGCTGATGCGGAACAGAAGTGCAGGCTGTCGTATCCTGAATAATATTAACATACTGAATTCTGGTAGCCCCACACAAACATGAAGAAACATGGAGTTCAACGTTTTTAGGCGTTCCGTTTGCAATCCGGTGGGTTACATGAAATATTGCTTCTGAATTTTCACCTTTTTCTCCGCCGGCGTTCAGTCCTGCCTGTATCGTCTCTGCAGGAGTTTCGCTGATTTCATAAATTGTTTTGCCCAGAAGCTCTGCCCGGGTCCATCCGTAAAATCTGACTGCCGCTTCATTGACTTCAAGTACTTTTCCGGTTGCACACTCCACCACAAGTTTGGCAGGTTTGCCTTCAAAAAAAAAACTATAGTGCGGCAGAAATCTCCGCAGGCATTCACCTGCAGCTGCGTCCTTCGGTTCTGATGAAATAGTAATGCGGTCCATATCATCGCGGAAAAATTCACACAGATATTCTCTATTCGGAATACCCGTATCAAGAACTATAGTAATCCTTTTTTCTGTTCTCCAGACTGTATTGCAGACAGACATAACAATATCCAGATGTTGATAGACTGTGCGCGACAACAAAAAACAGCGGTCAAATGTTTTTATTTTTGGAAATTCCTGTACGAATGCCCAGTTTGCCTGAACAAATTCAAGATCGATAATTTCCCTGTCAGCATCAAATACAGGTTTAAAACTGCATACGGGGGCACAATAATTCTGGTACCTGCTATTAAAGTATTCGTCATCCTGCATTATTCCGGCTATATCAATCTGCTGCTCATTCAGAGATTTCAAAAACTCTGCTTCTGCCCTTTTTAAGACAGCGGTACCGTTGTCTGTAAGTGTCGGAAAAATCACACGATGGTCGCTGCTTTTCACACTCTTCTGCAAAATGTCACGTGACTGAAGGCCTGCTACAAGTCTTGATATATCAAGAACGGACATAGTAAGAGCTCTGGCTATAGAGCTTAGTGATGTAACTTTATTTTGACTGACATAAAGAAGCAGATACATTTCCTTCCAGGTGAGTAAATCAGACTCTGTCGTTTTTTTTTCATGACGATGTAAAACTGAAAATAATGAAAATAAACGGGAACCATCTGAATTTGAAATTCGCATGCTGCACCCTGTATATCGCCGGAAATATTTTTAAATTAAAAAGTTAATTCAAAAAAGGGGAATACTCCCTCTCAAAAAAGAGGATAAACAGGAAGACGGTAAAATGCAAGCAGTACAAAAATCGTTCTGTGCTCAGAATATCAACAAAATTTCTGTTTGTTCAGGGATCTTACGCGTCCCAATAACATCCCCAAAATTAAACCAGGCGGAGATTGAGCAAACGGATTAAAAAAAATCTATTGATATACAAAAAATCACTCAGGAGGATATATACGATATAGATTCAGAACAGCCGGCAGATTCAATTATTACGAATCTGCCGGCTGTGTTCAGAAAATAAACACTTTGTTTTCTATTTCTTGAAGCTCTGTGCTACAGCTACAGCGCATGCTACAGTGCAACCGACCATGGGGTTATTGCCCATGCCCATGAAGCCCATCATTTCGACGTGTGCCGGAACTGAGGATGAACCTGCAAACTGCGCATCGCTATGCATACGGCCGAGCGTATCGGTAAAGCCGTAACTTGCAGGACCTGCTGCCATGTTATCAGGATGCAGTGTGCGTCCCGTTCCGCCGCCTGAAGCTACAGAGAAATATTTTTTGCCGGCTTCAAGGCGTTCCTTTTTGTATGTTCCTGCTACAGGGTGCTGGAAACGGGTCGGGTTTGTTGAGTTTCCGGTGATGGAAACGTCGACGCCTTCGTGCCACATGATTGCAACGCCCTCGCGGACGTCGTCGGCACCGTAGCATTTTACGCAGAGGCGTTCTTCTTTATTGCCGTACGGTACTTCGCGGACAATCTTGAGAGCCTTGTCCGTTCCCTCTCCGTTGTAATAGTCAAACTGAGTCTGAACATAGGTAAAGCCGTTGATGCGGCTGATGATCTGAGCTGCATCCTTTCCAAGTCCGTTAAGAATAACACGGAGTTTGTTTGTGCGGACTTTGTTTGCATTCTGTGCAATTTTGATTGCGCCTTCAGCAGCCGCGAACGATTCGTGTCCTGCGAGGAAGCAGAAGCAGCGGCTTTCTTCAGAAAGGAGGCGGGCACCGAGGTTTCCGTGGCCGAGTCCAACCTTGCGGTCGTCTGCGACAGAACCGAGAAGGCAGAATGACTGAAGTCCTTCGCCGATTGCAGCAGAAGCATCAGAACCGGTAATTCCGCCGGCCTTATCGCCTTTTGTGAGGGCAATTGCAGAACCGAGAACGTATGCCCATTTAGCATCTTCAAAGCAAATCATCTGTGTCTGCTGGCAGATTTCATACGGATCGAAACCGCGTGATTTGCACATATTGCGGGCCTCTTCGAGATCCTTGATTCCATACTCTTTCAGAACCTTGGTAATCTGCGGAATGCGGCTTTCATAATCTTCAAATAATGTACCCATAATTTCTTCCTTACATGCCGCACGGAGCGGCTATTGGTTATTTGCGATCAAAGTTCGATGCAGTCTGACTGCAAACTGCATGAATGGCTTTTACAGGAATGTAAAAGCTGCGGCCTACTCTTTTCTCGGGTCAACCATTTTGACCATGCCCTGATCTTCAGTTACACGTCCGTACTGAGTGCGTGCTTTCTCAAGCGCTTCTTTCGCATCCATACCGGCTTTGATATTGTCCATCAGTTTGCCGAGGTTCACAGCTTTGTATCCGATAATCGCACCGTCTTTATCGACGGCAACTTTTTCGACATAACCTTCCGCCATTTCTAGATAACGCGGGCCGGTCTTGCGCGTAGCGAACATTGTTCCGACCTGTGAGCGGAGGTTCTTTCCAAGGTCTTCAAGAGAAGCACCGACTTTGAGTCCGCCTTTTGAATATGCCGACTGAGTGCGTCCGTATATAATCTGAAGGAAAAGTTCGCGCATTGCTGTATTGATAGCATCGCAGACAAGGTCCGTGTTCATGGCTTCAATAATCGTTTTTCCAATGAGAATTTCAGATGCCATAGCAGCGGAGTGAGTCATGCCCGAGCAGCCGATCGTCTCGACAAGGCATTCCTCTATAACGCCGTTCTTTACATTCAGCGTAAGTTTGCAGGCGCCCTGCTGAGGTGCACACCAGCCCACACCGTGTGTAAAGCCGGAAATATCTTCCATTGTTTTTGCCTGAACCCAGTTTCCTTCTTCAGGAATGGGAGCCGGCCCGTGATAAGCAGCTTTCGCCAGCGGACACATATGTTCCACTTCTGCAGTGTATTTCATTACATGCTCCTTACAAAAAAAATACTGGCATCATACTAACGTTTTTTTGTAAGTTATACAATCAGAATTGAAACTGATTCAGGACCAGAGAATGTCCCTGTTTACCGTGGTATAGAAAAGTTTCCGGATTTCGACGGCATCTTTTGTCCGGCCGAGAATCCACATAAGTTTTGTTAACGTCGCTTCGAGCGTCATGTCGTACGCTTCTATCAGTCCCAGGTCTTTTTTTATGCCGTATCCCACTTCGTATATAGTCATATTGCTGCCTTCGCGCGGCACCTGTGTCGTCATCACAACAGTCTTACCAAGGTCGATCCAGTGCGCAATCGCTTTATAGAAGTCTCCAGACCGGTACGACGGAAGGCCGCCGACTCCGAATGCCTCTATGATTACCGCATCGTACTTACCAGCCAGGTAGTCAAGTACGGAAGCATCCATCGACGGAACTAATTTCAGCAGCGTTACCTTATCGTCGAGTATACGGGAAAACTGTACATCCCGCTTGTTCTGCGCTTTATCATCAATATAAAAAATACAGCGCTCGTCCTGAATTGAAGCAAGATACGGAAAGTTGATGCTTGAAAATGCGTTGTAACTGTGCGTCCGTTCCTTTTTGCCGCGCGTACCGGCAATCAGTTTACCGTCGAATACGATGTTCACGCCGTACGCCCGGTCGTCGCTCGCAATGCGGAGGCTGTCGAGCAGGTTCGTGCGCGCGTCGGTTACATCCATATCGATAGGTTTCTGCGCGCCGGTAATAATTATCGGCTTAAGGGAATTCTGTATAAGATATGAAAGGGCCGCGGCAGTATATGCCATCGTATCGGTTCCGTGTGTGATTACGAATCCGTCGTATGCGGCATATTTTTGTTCTATCGTCCCGGCTATGGAAAGCCAGTGTTCGGCCTGCATGTTTGTGCTGTCTATATTCATAAGCTGAAGCGTATTGACCACACAGAAACGTCCGGCCTGCGGCACATAGGAAAGCAGTTCTTCCGACGTAATAACAGGCGTCAGCCCGTCTTTTGTACGTTTGCAGGCAATGGTTCCTCCTGTCGCAATGAGAAGGATATGTTTTGATGATGACATGAACCGAGCATAGCACATTCAGCGTGAAATTTACAATGCAGCAAATAAGGATGGGCAATGCAGGCTGGAGGTGCCCGCACTGCCCTTTATGAATCAGCAGTACAAGGACAGCCCTGCTCTTTGAAATGTAAAAAAGCAGGGCTGCCGGTCAGCCTCGTTCAGGCAAGCTGGCCGAATACTGCGGAGTGCCTTTTTACATATACCGGTATGCTCTCAATCGGGGCTGCCGCTTCAAATGCTTTCCCTCCGGTAAAGACCTTTCCTGTATCAAGTTCAACCCACTCCCCTTCAGGAAGATATACCCGGCGGCTGCGCGAATCTGCAAAAAGGACCGGACAGACGACTATATCAGGACCGAACATATACTCGTCCTCCGTCTTCCAGCAGATTTCATCTGACGGGTAATCATAGAATAACGGACGTATGACCGGCGTTCCTTTTTCGTGGGCTTTGGCCATCTGCTCCATGATGTACGGGCGCATCTTTTCACGCAGTTCCATGTATTTCGTGCATATCGCAAGGACATCATCCCCGTACGACCAGACTTCGTTATCAGCACCGCTCGGCATGCGTCCGCCGCCTGTCTCCGAAAGAGGCGGCTGCTGGGGCTCCCTGTCCCCGTGAAGCCTGAACACAGGGCAGAACGCACCGTACTCGAACCAGCGGATGAGGCACTCCTTGAACGATGCCGAATGTATATTGCCGCCGTGGAATCCGCCGATATCAGTTGTCCACCAGGGAATGCCGGCAAGCCCCATATTCAGACCTGCCGTAAACTGATTGCGCAGTGCGGTAAAACTTGAATCGATGTCGCCGGACCAGACAAGTGCTCCGTAACGCTGAGAACCTGCCCATGCACACCTGATGAGATTGATGACATTTTCCTGTCCGGCAGCGGTCATTCCGTCGTATGCCATTTCTGCATACAGCCGGGGATAGACGTTTCCCACTTCAAGATCGGAACCTGCCTGATACCGGTACTGCTCGAATTCATAATCAGTATATTCAGGTTCGGCTTCATCGAGCCAGAATATGCGGATTCCCTTGTCATAATAATTCTTTTTCAGTATGTTCCACACGTATGACCGCGTTTCAGGATTCGTAACGTCGATGAATGACGCATTTCCCAGGTGGGTCCGGCATCCGGCTTCCGAGCGTGCAATCATCCCCCGTTCATACAAATCTTTGTAATTTTCACTTTCCTTTTCCACCGTCGGCCACACTGAAACCATGAGCTTTATTCCCATTGCCTCAAGTTCCAGTACCATCTTTTCCGGTTCCGGCCAGTAAACCTGATCAAATTTCCAGTCACCCTGATACGGCCAGTGAAAATAGTCGCAGACGATTACAGATATGGGAAGTTTCCGCCGTTTGTATTCACGTGCGATATGCATGATTTCATCCTGAGTCTGATACCTCAGTTTGCACTGCCAGAACCCTGAGGCAAATTCCGGCATCAGGGGAACAGTTCCGGTAACAGATGCATAATTTTCTTCAATTGCAGAGGGAGTATCTCCGACCGTAATCCAATAATCAAGGACTTTTGTGGATTCCGCCGTCCATTCGGTAATATTCTTCCCGAAAAAAACTTTACCGACAGCGGGGTTGTTCCACAGCATGCCGTATCCCTTATTTGAAATCATAAAAGGAACGCTCGCCTGTGAATTACGCTGTGCAAGTTCAATCATACAGCCCTTCAAATCAAGGCAGGTCTGCTGGTACTGTCCCATGCCGTATATGCGTTCGGTATTATCCGCTTCAAACCTGACCGTCAATTTAAAATTGTCGGTACCGCGGTAAGGGACAAACGTGCGCGGGTCAAGTTCGAGTGCACTGTTGAATCCTTCCTCTTCTTCCCTGAACCGGTTGCGGTCATATTCTTCAAGTACGACTGTATCGTCACGGTAAAAACGCATTTTTCCGGAAGGCAGCAGTTCACAGCATATCCTGCCGTTCATAATCCGCGCCCGCGTCCCGTCGATTTTTATTTCCGCATTTTTCTTTTCAGGTTCCAGAAGTGCAGACCATTCAAAGTCCCGGATGGTGCCGTTCATTGAAGCCCGGACGCGGAATGAATTCTTTCCCCACGGCTCAATGCAGAGAAGTTCTTTATCAAAACGTCTTAGAAGCTTACCTTTTTCTTCATACAGCATATGTCATACCTCCTGATAGTCGTACAGAATGCCCGTATCATATTTCTCTGTCTATCTCAAAAAATCTGGCCATTACAGGTTTCGCAAATTCCACCGTAAGGTTCCCGGAACTGCTGTCCCATGTAAAAGGGCAGCCCTCCGATGACGGATACGAACAGCGGATTGAAATATCTTTTTCTTTATATCTGTTAAGCGGCAAAGCACACTGGCGGGAACTGCCGCCGCGTTTCCATACTGCAAGATACGTTTTTTTCCTGCCTTCCAGCGCAAGTGCAGCCCATTCGTCTTCATAACGGCTGAATCCGAGCGGCCAGAACGGCAGGGCATCCTTTCTGTCATCCCGTATCTTTTTGTAATAACAGACAGCTTCTTTCACAAGCGATTTTCTCTTGTCGTCAAGCGCAAAAAGATATCCGCTCTGATGCACACGGAGCATCAGTACGTTTACCATATTGAATATCGCTTCTTCTGCGTCCCCGTCTTTCATCGGGTACGACCATACGGCAGCCTGCTCGGGTGTAAGTGCAAGCGGTGCATTGGCGGCAATTGTCGAATACATTCTGTAATCTTCCATATCGCTTGTCGACTGAATGCTGCATCTGGAGAGCATCGCATAATCCATCCGCATGCCGCCGCTTGAACAGTTTTCAATAACCAGGAAAGGATACAGTTTGAAAATAAAATCAAGCCAAGAAAGATATGCCCTGGCGTGTTCGAGCAGTCCGTCGCCGGGACTGTCTGCGTCATAATCGGTACCCGTTCCCGGCTCAATGTTATAATCCATTTTTATATATCCGGCACCGTACTCTTCCACAAGCCTCTTAACAATTTTCGTAGCGCGTTTACGCACGATGCTGCTTCTAAAATCGAGCTGATACCTGCTTTTATCGCACACCCGTCTGCCGTGCCGCATAAAGAAGCACTCGTCAGGCAGCTGCGACGCATCTTTACAATGCAGACCCATAACTTCAATTTCAAGCCAGAGGCCGGGAATCATCCCCCTGCTCCTGATGTAATCCATCACATAGGCAAGGCCTTCCGGGAACCGTTCTGAAGAAGGAGTCCATTCCCCGACAGAGTCCCACCATGAACCCGCAGAATACCATCCGCAGTCGATGCAGTAATATTCGCAGCCGGCCGCCGCTGCCGCATCGATAAGCGGCAGTTCTTTCGCCGTCGACGGGCTGCCGAACAGACAGTTCATATAGTCATTGAAGATGACGGGCAGTTTTTCGTTATCAAGATTTTTTCTCCGGATACATCTCCGGTACCGGGTGAAAGCCGCGGCGGCATCTTCCGCGGTGCCTTTTCCGTAAACGATTCCGACAGGAACGCTTGTAAACGTTTCTCCCGCTTTCAGGTCTTTATACCAGTGTGCGTAAAGTTCTGTCGGTCCTGCCAGTTTCAGATAAAGACACCCGGCATGTTCGCCGATTTCCCAATGCCACGAACCGTCATGTTCTATCTGCCAGCCGAGATATTCGTTCGTTTCCCTGTTCTCAAGAACTGCGGCAGGGAGAAACTCCTTTGAAGACCATGCGCCCGTGTTCGAAAATGACACGATTTTGGAGCTATTAACGCTGTCCTGTTTTTGTGTACGCGACAGGCCGAGCTGCGGCAGGGAATAGAGCTGCCACGATAATTCTTTCTGCCAGCCGTTGTGAATTATATTAACATACAGCTTGTCCTCGTACGGCAGGTTTCCATGCCTGTCGAAACCGTGCAGCGAAAACGACGTACAGTTTTCCAGCCCCTGCGGTTCCGCTCCTTCATTTTTTATGACAGTCCACATTCTGAACGCCGGTATGCCGGTATAAAACTGACAAAAAAGTGAGACGCTTAATTCCGTCGAATCATCTTTTGTAATAAAGCAGTACTGCATACCGTCCGCGGTCTCTGCTTTTTCATAGCCGGCATAGTTCAGCAGTACTCCCAGCGAAGAATGAATCATCGCATTTCCCATCCGGTCTCCCGGACTGTTCAAGCCTGAGACAGAGACTTCCACGGGAGAAAACTCGGCAGTGTCCAGACCTGCATATGTTTCAGGCACGAAGGGAGCCGTTCCCACATACAGCAGGACAAGCCGGTTCAGCTCTGTAATGCCCCATTCCATGTATATTCCGTTTTCGTGAATCTTTATCGTATTCATATTAACCCTTTACTGCGCCAAGGATGATACCGCGTACAAAATATTTTTGTATAAACGGATACACGACAAGCATCGGAATCATCGCTATAAAAACTTTTGCGGCATCAAGCGATTTATTTGAAAGCCTGCTCATCAGTTTCAGTTGGTCAGGCGTGAGGTTGCTTGTGTTCTGAGTGCTTATAACCATCTGCTGTATATAGGTCTGCAGCGGATAATGCCTGTCGCCCGACGACAACACAAGCCCCTGAAAGAACTCATTCCAGTATCCTACACTTATGAACAAAATCATCGTTGCTATTACCGGCACGGAACAGGGGACGATAATCGTAATGAGTATGCGCCACGGCCCGGCTCCGTCTACACGGGCAGCCTCCTCCAGTTCTGCAGGAATAGACTTGAAAAAGTTCATCAGGATAATCTGATAAAATACCGGCAGGCTTCCCGCAAGAATCAATCCTGCGATGCTGTCGAGCAGATGGTATTTTACCATCGTGATGTACCACGGAATTGCACCGGCATTGAACAGCATGCAGAACATCATAAACCACATGATAATATTGCGCAGCGGAAATTCACGCTTCGTCTTTGACAGCGGATACCCAAGCAGAATCATCACGCCGAGGGAAAAGATTGTTCCGAATGCCGTCCGTTCAACAGAGATTAAGAAGGAATTGAAAAATTTGGAATCCCCCATTATCTCTTTATACGAAGCCAGTGAAAAACCTACCGGCATAATACTCACAAAGCCGGAATTCGCAGCGCTTTTGTCTGATATAGAAAGGCAGAAGGCGTACCACAACGGATACAGACACGTTACCGCAAGTAAAATGAGAATAATATACAAAAATATATCAAAGGCCTTTGATCCGGCTGTTTTTTCTCTAACCATTTTATGTCTCCCTCCCGTCAGAAAATTTTATAGTCTGCAAATTTCCATGCACACCAGTACGATACAGTTATAAGCAGAAAGCTGATTATGGATTTAAATACTCCCGCCGTAGTTGCAAGCGAGAACTGTAAATTAACAAGACCGATGCGATACACCCATGTGTCAAGAATATCGCCTGTAGAATAGACCATGGGATTGTACATGTTAAAAATCTGGTCAAAACCGGCGTTAAGTGCATTCCCCAGCCCGAGAATAGTCATCAGGACAATCGTCGACATGATTCCCGGTATGGTTATGTGCCACACCTGCCCCCAGTGCCCCAAACCGTCTATGGATGACGCCTCATACAGATTCGGATCTATTCCCGTCAATGCTGCTATGTAAATAACTGCATTAAACCCGAATTCCTTCCAGACATCAGTTCCGATTGCAAGCTGCCTGAAATATTTTGATTCGCTGAACCAGATTACAGGCTTGCCGCCCAACAAAGAAACAACCTGATTTATAACGCCGTCCAGGCTGAATATTCTGAGAATGATGCTTGCAAGAATGACCCATGAAAGGAAATGCGGTAAATAGACTATTGTCTGTATTGCCCTTTTAAATTTGAGATTCACAACTTCATTCAGGAGAAGCGCAAACACCAGCGGCACAATAATATTAAGGGCAATTTTCCATCCGGCTATAATCATTGTATTTTTAATAACTCTTGTTGCGTCGCTGAGACTGAATAAATATTTAAAATTCTCAAATCCGACAAAAGAGGACTTCCAGTATCCCAAACCCGGATTATAGTTTTCAAATGCTATAACGATACCGAATAACGGAACAATGGAAAATAAAATAAGCCACAGCACCCCGGGAATGCACATAAAGACGTAATGCTTTTCAACACTTAACGATGTTCTCTTTTTCATTTCCGTATTCTCCTGTAAAAATTACGCAGAGCCGGTTCTGCACGGCGGCGGATGCAGTGAAGATTGTACGGGATGTATAATCTTCACTTATCCTTACTGTAACACCGCCGCCGGTTTATGCAGCCTTATTTGCTCTGAGCCTGGACTTCCTGTGTAATTTCCTCACCGCCCTCTGCACCCCAGCGTTTGACATACGTATCGAATGCGCTTATGTCATCCTTGCCGGTTACGATGCGGAGCCCCATCTCTTTTTCCGCCGTTTCCAGATTCGGCCATTTTACTTCCATAGCGGGAGTCTGGCTGTAACATTCGCTGTAAACACTTTTATCAGGCCGCGCATTTGCGGAAGGTTTTACGCCTGCAAGTATTGAATACAGCCGTGGGAAATTAGCGCCGTCAATATTAAAATTCTCAATAGAAAGTTCGTTGCTGCCCTGTTTGTAATTTTTTATGCCGTCAGCAAGAGACAGACAGTCATTATGAAGAAGTTTGAATGCGCTTCCAGGTTCATTAAAATCATCCGCCGTTTTTTCGCCGTTAAGAACCTGCATCAGATCTGTATATGTTATCTCACATTCGTTTAACGCACCCATTGAATTGCGCAGCGGATACCAGTATATCGAGGTGCCCTTTCCGTATTTTGTTGTCAGGATATTTTCATCTCGGATCCATACATTATTAATAATAATGCCTGCCTTTGCGACGTCGTCGGATACATGCTTATTAAATATGATATATGAAGCGACGGGACACTGTTCGCGCGTGTTCCACTTTCCGTCGTCGGTGCGGACAATATACGACTGCCAGTTTGCGTGAGGATCATTTCTGTAAGCATCAACGGAACCGTAGCCTATCTTCCACCATGCACAGAAATACATGCCGACATTGCCTGCGTTTATTACTTCGTCGGAACTGTCGCGGACACCCATTTCAGGATCAATCAGACCTTCCTTATACCACTTTGCAAGGAGGGTAAAAGCTTTTCTGCTGTTCTCCGTATTTGTCCCGTATACGACTTTTCCGTCTGAATTTTTTATCCAGTATCCCGGATATGCGTTATACGCAGCAAAGACCGGTTCAAAACCACAGTTTGCCACACCGGCAGAAAGGAAATTCGTATAAAGGCTGTTGTTTTTGTCAGGACCTGCAATCGGAATCGTTGCGGCGCCGGCAGGTTTCTTTTCTTTGAACACCTTTGCTATATGCTCAATATCGTCAAGCGTTTTCGGTTCGGCAAGGCCGTACTTGTCAAGCCAGTCTTTTCTGACATTCACCATTGATTCGCCGGATGTTGCAACGTCGACGCCGACCATGCACATCTGCCGTCCGTTATACATTGAGTATGTATACGCAGAACCGTCCCCGGAATCCATAATCGCCTTTACCTGCGGTGATGCATACTTCGGAAAAAGCTCAGTAAAATCGTACAGCATACCGGACTTGGCAGCTGCAAGCATTTCCTTGCGGCCGCACTGCATGCCGTCGGGAAGCGTATTGCTTGCAATGCACATATTTACTTTCTGATTGTAATCATTGCCGGATGCAGCAGACCAGTCCACAACAATTTTAATATTGAAATTATCAAGGAGGTATCTCGTATAAACATTATTTTCGTTCGAGTCTCCCTGGGGAAAGGGCAGCGTCGGATATGCCATCTGCCCGATATGGACTTCAACGACATGATCAAATTTCATAAACGGGTCTGCAGGTCCGGTATCCGCACCGGCATTCCCCGTATTTTTTGCTGCCGTATTTTTCGTACACCCTGCTGCAAACAAAGCCAAAGAACCTGCCAACAGAAAACATATTTTCCAAGTTGTTCTCCTCATCTCTGTATCCTCCTTAAAAAGTCGGGCGGAGTTCGTGCGCAGTTCTCAGCGCAAACCGCAGCTTGAACTTTATTCAAACTGCTGCCGAAAGACTGCACAGGACGTGCAGACTTCCGTTCCCTCCTCCTTCCTGATTTATTTTATGATAAGTCAGGGAGATACGGAAAACAACTTTCATTTGTTCTCAATTGGTATGTAACATTTTCCCCTTACCGGAAAAATTGTTTTGCATATTCAGAACAATTCATTCCCGTTTCCTGTAAAAAAACTTTAGAAAAATATTTTGAATCTTCATAACCGACAAGCAGAGCAAGATCTTCCGTCCGAATCAGTTTTGTCTGTAAAATCCGCATCGCGTAATCAATCCGCTCGTTTTTCAGAAAATCATAGAACGTATCACCAGTTTCCTGCCTGAAATTGATTGAAAAATAACTGCGGCTCATGTTTACAGCCTGTGCCACTTCCTCCGACGTTATCTGGGAACTGAAATTATTTTTAATAAAAATGACCGACCGCAGAATACAGACTTTCATATTCCTGTATTCTGTAAGCTTGTCAACATAATAATACAAACACGTTCTGCATTCTTCCATCCAGCCGAATCCGTCAGCCTTTTCATTCAGGAAAGGGACATCACGTATAAAATCAAATGCTATTTCCAATTCCTGCGATATCCACATGAGAAGGCGTTCAAGCTGCCGTTTGCTTATGTTCGATTTTTTCAGTTCCTCCAGCAGCTGAGCGTATACCCTGTCGGAATACACCCACTGCAGTTTCCCCCATACGGCGCGGAAGTCTGCAAGTTCACCGGAAGTCAGCCCGTCATCTTCTCCGGCAGCATCATCTGCAGAAAGTTCAGCCTGCATATCCTGTCCGGACACATCCTTATCAAGCAGCTTTCCGATTCTGCTGAACGTATTTTCGCAGTCGGTTTCTTCAAGCCTCAGCTTGGAAATGTAATCGAGTACACCGTACTGCATTGCATTGTGCACATTTTCAAAATCTTCATGAAAACTCAATACAACGTATTTGAGCGCCGGAAATTTCTTTCTGCTTATTTCCATAAACTCAAATCCGGAAATAAGCGGAAGTGAAATATCAACGATTGCAAGGTCCACCTGATTTTCTTTCAGGAATTCGAGTGCCTGAACACCGTTTGCAACGTCGCCCACGACCTTCAGATTATACTTTTCCCAGCATATAATGGAACGAAGCCCTTCCCGCGCGAGCTTATCGTCGTCGATGATGAGTACGTTATGCATGCCGGTCCTCCTGTTTACAAACGGGAAGCACCAGTTTTACCGTCGTCCCCCTGCCCGATTCACTCTGTATTTCAAAAACAGCCGAATCACCGTAAAACTGCTTTAAAGAAAGCTGCACGTACCGTAACCCGATTCCCTTATTCATCCGGCTGGAACTGATTTCCACCGGTCCGTCGGATGAAAGCTGGCTGAATCCTTTACCGTCATCTGCAATCACTATGACTATCTCCCTGCCGTTCGTCGTCATCGTCACCCATAAATTTCCGAAATCGTCCATGTTATGGCAGACAGCATTTTCAACAAGCGGCTGAAGGATTAAACGTGCGCACGGATAATCCATATATGCGTCGATACGGATATCGAGCCAGACGTTAAAATTGTACCTTTTTTTCTGCAGCTCTATATACATTTCAAGGGACACTATTTCCGTTCTGAATGTCGCTTTTTTTTCAATTTTGCCAAGGCTGTATCCCAGAATATAATTCAGGTGATAGACATAATCATCCATTTCCTTCTGGTGATTTTTCAAAGCCATCCAGTGCAGCGAGTTCAGGGCATTCATGAGGAAATGGGGATTTATCTGATAAAACAGTTTTTCCAATTCAAGCTGCCTGCATTCACACTCTTCCTTCTCTAAATTTGTTTCCAGGCTGCTCACATTCTTTTTCATATCGCTGAACAAAAACATAAAATCGTCAAACTCGTCTATGTTTGTATGATACAGCAGCGTCTCCGCTGTTCCCTTTTTCACTTTTTCCAGTTCCTTCCCGAGAAAAAGAGCAGGCTTATAAATAAAAACATAGAACAGGAAAAGGATAAGTATGATGCTTGATACACCCATAACCAGAATAAACATCGTGCCAAGCTGCCAGTGGTATTCTTCCCAGAAATAAGCAGCATACGGCACTGTAAGCATGTAGAAAAAGCCGAACTGGCTCTTCGTGATGACATACCTGTACCTGCCCCATTGGCCGGGCCGTTCCGGCTGCAAACCTATTTTTACCCCTCTGGGAACGCGCTCTTCATCAGTGCTGAAACATACAGTGCTGTCCTCATTCAGCAGAGAAAAGATGTACGGTATATTCCGCAATGATGAAATATCGGCAACCATCTGAGCTGAATTATCGACCTGCTCTATGTACACAAGATACTCACCGTCATACAGTTTTGCTCCGCGCAATACGGAAATGACAGTACGGTCAGACAGTGCATTGAACGTCTTATGAATTCCCTGGAACGTAAGAGCGCCGATACGTATTAACGCCGGCAGGCTCCGCAGCTCGCCCTTTCTCACAGGCATTGTCGTAAATTCAGAATTTACAATCTCACTCTTATCATTCAATTTCACGTATCCCAGAAGCGTTGCTTTCGGGTGTGAAAAAGTCATCGTATTGATGTTCGTTGTTATATCTTCTGCCTGCTGTATTTTTTCATAATGATCAGTTACCGATAAGTATTTATTAAATCCCCTTCCTATCTGCCCTGTCGACATCATCTGCTGCGACATGCTGAGCAGTTCAGAATATGAAGTTTCCATCTGGTCAGAGATATGATACAAATCAGAATTCATGACCTTTTCGATTCTGTTATGCTCAACG
Source organism: Treponema sp. UBA1793 (assembly GCA_002314445.1). Classification (GTDB taxonomy): domain Bacteria; phylum Spirochaetota; class Spirochaetia; order Treponematales; family Treponemataceae; genus Treponema_D. The sequence continues at coordinate 85,841 of DCFX01000020.1, read as the reverse complement.
CCCTGAATCAGATATGAATAAAAGACAAACAAAACGATGCACCATGCTGCTATCCCTGTCATCATCATAAGCAGAATCCGCTGCTTTAGAGAATGAATATGACTGAATTTCAATTTTCTGAATACTATAAATTTATCTGCAACCTGATTCATAACGTATATTCAGTATAGCACACATATTTGCTCAATATTCTCTTTTTCCGGCAGCACACATATTTTAAAAAACTGCCATAAAAAGTGCAAATATGTACGACAGGTTATTGACACTTTTAAGACAAAAGAATATATTAGGCAACGTTCACCCCAAGTAACACGGGCTATTAGCTCAGTAGGTAGAGCAACGCCCTTTTAAGGCGTGGGTCTGCAGTTCGAATCTGCAATAGCTCAAAAAAGCTGAATCAGTAATGATTCAGCTTTTTTTTTACCGTTCAATATTCAATACCTGTTTTTTTGTGCTATACTGAATCTTAATGAAGCGAAACAGCAGATTTATGTGGTTCTTTCAAAGGGCAGCAGTATTTGCATTTGCCATTCTGCTGTTTCCTGTTTCTGCAGAACCGCAGCTTGAGTCAACAATAAAAGCGGAATCACTGCCTTCACCACCCAAACCGGAAGGACGGCCAAGCGTGGCTCTTGTGCTTGCAGGCGGCGGTGCACGCGGATTTGCCCATATTCCCGTCATTGAAATGCTTGAAGAAGAGCATATTCCCATTGATATGATTGTTGGGAACAGCTCCGGTGCAATTTGCGGTGCGTTGTACTGCGCAGGATATACTCCGCAGGAAATTCTCGGGCAGATGTATGAGTTCAGCAACGGTGCAGTGCTCAAGGATAACCCCTATTCGCCTTTTGAGCAGATTCTCGGTGAGCACAGCACGCTGAATGCTCCCGTACGCATAGACTTCGGCAGCATAGGTCAGACATTCTCTCTTGGTATGGGAAACGGAATCCTCACCGGGCAGAACGCATACGAATTGTTCCGCAAACTTACAATCCGCTTCCCATCTGATATCAATTTCGATGATCTTCCCATCCCGTTCCGTGCAGTCACAACGAATCTCATTAAAGGAGAAATAGAAGTGCTGGATCACGGTGATATTGCGGAAGCTGTGAGGGCGAGCATGAGTATTCCGGGCCTCTTCCAGCCGTTTGAAAAAAACGGGCAGTACTACGTAGACGGGCTTGCTCTCGACAACACGCCTCTGGACGTGGCTGTAAAGATGGGCTACGATATCATCATCGTTTCATCGTTTTCCGACGGCATGGAAAATGATCCCGATAAGTTCGATGAAAACCCGCTTATTGCAGTTCTCCAGATGATAAACATGGACCAAGCTGCACGAAGCAGGAACAACGAACAGTTTGTAACACTTACTATTTATCCGGACTATGCAAACGAAAGCCTTATTTCCTATCCGAGGGGAAAGAAAATCTACAACGCCAGCAAAAAATCGATGGAAAAATACCGCAGTGCATGCAGGGCGCTTCACGACGAGATATATTCTGCCGGAAAAACAGTGACGGAACATTCTTCTAAAAAGTACAAGCCATCTTACAAAGACAACGTATACCTTTCTGTCGATAATCTTGAAATTCAAAATGCAGACAGCCGGGACGAATCATTTATTACCAGGCAGTTTAAAAAAATTGCAGGGACAAATTTTACGGAATCTGATTTCACGCAGTTATCAAACACTATCTATCATACCGGAAAATACCGCAACGTTCTTGTAAGGATTACGGGAGAAGAAGGAAACCGCACGCTCGGTATTGTCCTTAAGCCGGAAAAAAAGGAATACGGCATGGTACTTTTCAGTACCGACCTTGCCGGAACCGCAGCGATGGATTCAACGCTTACATTTTCACTGTCGGCGGATATCCAGTGGAGGGGCCTTACCGGATACGGTTCTGTTATATCTGCAAGGCTGTCGGCATTCAACGGATTCGACGGAGAACTCATGATGCGCCATCCGCTGGGATCGCGGATTTTCTCGCAGACGACGCTCCAGTATAAAAACACCTCATACAGCACCGGTTCGGGCTGGACATACTATCCCTCATCTCTCATCTCTATCCAGAAGGCGACTGCAAACGAAAAATTCGGCGTCACGTTTGCAGGGACAAGCCAGGTATTTTCAGCAGGCGCAGGTATCAACTGGTTCAATACGCTTGATGCATCGGCCGACGGCGTAATCATGATGACAGGAGATTTTTCGGCAGGTTATACGCTGAATACGCTTGATTCCACGTGCTTTCCGACAAGGGGAGCATATGTATCTGTACAGGGGACGGGAGTCATCCCCATAGAGAAAAACGTAACTGCTCCTGTTTTTGACGTGATCCGGATAGATTTGACAGAGGCGGTTCCTATTGGGAACGCATTCAATATCATTTTCGACGGATTCGCAGGTACAGACATAAGTCAGCTGATGAATACTATACCGGGGCTCAAACCGGTATACGGATTTTCGCTTGCTGACCGCCGTTTTTTCCCGCAGATATCCTCTCCTCAACCATGGGGAATCCACAAGGCTGCGGTAAGCGGTACGCTGCAATTCTCACCGAAGTCTGATCTTACCGTATTCGGCATGAAAACGATGATTTTTATTTCAGGTGCGGTCGGCAACATATGGAACAGCTATGAGGAAATGTCACTAAAAGCCCTGCAGTGGCGTGTTTCACTTGATGCAGGGCTGCGCATTCAGGATAATTTCGGTATTCTGCTTCGAGTGGGAACCGGTACGACGAGAGGATATGTACTGCCGTTCGTGTCGCTCGATATAGGAAACATCCGCTTTTAATCTGTCCTTCTTCATTTTTTTTTTTACGAATTTTCTTGACAGGTGAAAATGTTGCTGTATAATGAAACCAGTTTCATGAAAGCAGTTTCACATATATAAGGATGTTTATGGTGCAGGATGTTGCTACAATTTATGATGTCGCAGAAAAAGCTCAGGTAAGCCCGGCGACAGTTTCCCGCGTTCTCAACGAACCGTCAAAGGTCAACGTTGAAAAACGCAATTCGGTGCTTGCCGCCATAGCCTCTCTTCATTTTGTCCCAAAAGCCGCTGCGGTGGCGAATGCACGTCAATCATATAAGAAAATAGGTGTCATCGCACCGTTTTTTACACAGCCTTCGTTTATGCAGCGACTGCGCGGTATTTCAAACGTACTGTCGGGCCGCCATTACGAAATAGTCGTCTATTCAATTGAGAGTCAGGAGGAACTTCTGGAATATATTGATATGCTGACAGGCAGCAGGCGTGTTGACGGGCTTATAGTATTATGCCTCAAACTTTCCGAGATAATGCTGGCACGGCTCCGCGAGTCGGGTATTTCGGTCTGCTTTGTCGAGTCGAATGTGGACGGCTTTGATTCAGTCGTAATTGACAATGAAAACGGAGGAAAGATTGCCGCGGAATTTTTATACAGCAGGGGATACAGGCGACCGGGATTTGTCGGAGAGGCATCGAATAAAACATATGCTGTTCCGGCGACAGAAGACCGTCTGAGAGGATTTACAAAGTACTTCAAAGGGAAGGGAATTGCTGTTTCAAAAAGCCATATCTGGCTCGGTGAGTTTACCGACGAGAAAGTTGATGACGGAATTTCTGCCTTGCTCTCTCAGGACACACTTCCCGACTGCATTCTTACATCAAGCGATCTTATTGCAATCCGTTTTATGAAAATTGCGGCACAGAAGAAAATAAAAGTACCTGATGATATTGCCGTTGTCGGTTTCGACAATCTTGATTTTACTGAATACCTTAATCTTACCACTGTAAATCAAGAACTTGACGAATCGGGAAAGACAGCGGCAGAGCTTATCCTTGACAGACAAAAAGACAAAAACAGAACAGCACGCAAAGTGCATATCCAGGTGAAAGTTATTGAACGGGCTACAACCGGCAGCAGAGCCGGAAGCGAAATATAAACAGGAGGCCTTATATGATAAATAAGGGCATGAAAGCAGTTGCACTTGTATTCAGTACAGCTGCTGTATTGGGACTTGTTTCCTGCAAAGGAAACAAAAAATCTTCTACCGCGAAAAGTACCGACGACAAAACAATCCGTATCTTCGGCGCTTTCCGGGGAGAAGAAGCAGCGCGTTTCGATGAAATCGTCAAACTCTTCAACGAGAAAACCGGCTGCAACGCAGTTTACGAAGGCAGTCCGGAATTCGAAACACAGATTCTTGTACAGGCAGAAGCAGGAACCCCTCCTGACATTGCTGCCATTCCACAACCCGGCATGATGAAAAATTTTGCGCGCCGCGGCTTTATTAAACCACTTTCCAAAGAAGTTGTCACTAAGATTGATGAAAATTATGCCCCCGTCTGGAAGCAGCTCGGAACTGCAGACGACGGAAAGGTGTACGGTGTTTTCCACCGCGTCAACGCAAAAAGTTTTGTCTGGTATCCGAAAAAGGCATGGGAGGCTAAAGGATATACCGTTCCCAAGACGTGGGATGAGCTTACAGCCCTGGAAAACAAAATGGTCGCAAACGGTGATACGCCGTGGTCAATAGGATTTGAATCAGGAGCGGCGACGGGCTGGGTCGGTACTGACTGGCTTGAAGACGTTATGCTCCGCACCGCAGGTCCTGACGTATACGATAAGTGGGTCAGTCACAAAATTCCGTTCAACGATCCGGCTGTTATGAATGCGCTGAACTATGTGGGCAGCATCATGCTTAACGGCAAATACGTTTACGGCGGTACGACGAATATACTTACGCAGAATTACGGCGATTCAATAAAGCCGCTGTTTGAAAATCCTCCGAAAGCATATATGAACAGGCAGGGCAACTTTATCACCGGATTCATGCCGGAAGACGTTCAGGCACATCTTGAAGAAGACGTCGGGGTTTTCGCCCTTCCGTCAATTGATCCGAAATACGGAACGCCCGTTCTCGGCGGCGGAGACCAGTTTGTTGCTTTCAGCGACAAAAAAGAAGTTCAGGAATTCATGGAATTCCTGACGACATGGGAAGCCTGCGCCCCGTGGGCAAAAGTCGGAGGAGCACTGTTCCCGCACAAGAATCAGAACTTTGACGACTACGGCAATGCCATTGAACGCGATATAGCGAAGATTCTCGTCAATGCAACAGTTTTCCGCTTTGATGCATCCGATATGATGCCTGCGGAAGTCGGTGCCGGAACATTCTGGACAGGTATGGTCGATTATGTAAGCGGCAAGGACGCAAAAACAGTTCTTACGGCGATTGAAAACAGCTGGCCAAAGAGCAACTGATTCCTCTGCAGTCCGGCATTTTTTACAGTGCCGGACTGATTTATTTCAGGGAGATTCTTATGAAAGCAGCAATTTCTGAAAAAATGAAAACGCTGTATGTCGTACCGCTTACTGTCATCATCATGTCCGGAGGTTTTCTATTACTTCGTACAGGAATGATGAATCAGGTACTGACGACAGTATTCGCAATTATCTGGGGAACGGCAAGCGTACTGCTTCTTTTTTACTCGCTCAACCTGCTTGCGCAGCTTATGAAAGCGAAGCTGTATAATGCCGTAATTCCGTATATCTTTATAGGTCCCGCGGTCCTTATCATGGGATGGTATCTTTTTGTCCCAACAATCAGAAGTCTGATTTTAAGTTTCATGGACAAACGGGGAGAGCATTTCATCGGGTTCGGAAACTATGCATATGTTTTCACCGATCCGACGATGCTCGTTTCAATCCGGAACACAATCATCTGGCTTGTGTCCGGTACTGTATTCAGCGTCCTGTTCGGCCTTATTGCAGCTGTTCTCGCCGACCGTTCGCAGATTGAAAAGCTCGGTAAAACGCTCATCTTTATGCCTATGGCAATTTCGCTTGTAGGCGCGGGCGTCATCTGGAAGTTTATCTACGCATACCGCCCTGAAGGAGATACGCAGATTGGCCTTCTCAACGCTATTGTAACCGCATGCGGCGGTAAACCGCAGAACTGGCTCGGTACTGCTCCTGCAAATAATCTGTTCCTCATCGCAATATTCATATGGCTTCAGACAGGGTTTGCACTGGTAGTTCTTTCTGCAGCACTCAAATCAGTTTCTTCGGAGATGATTGAAGCTGCACGGATAGACGGTGCAGGAGAATTCAGGATTATCCTGCAGATAGTCATTCCCAGCATTGCGGGAAGTATTGTAACAGTCTCAACGACGATTCTTCTTGCAGCGCTGAAATGTTTCGATATCGTTTTCTCCATGACAAACGGTTTGTACGGAACTGAAGTTCTTGCAAGCCAGCAGTATAAACAGATGTTCAAATTCCTTCATTACGGGCGGGGTTCGGCAATTGCGATTGTCATTCTTCTCGCAGTAAGTCCTGTCATCTGGTATAACCTCAAGGAATTCAACAAAAAGGAGGTATTCTGATGAACTCAATAAACCGGACAATAACGAAACCATATAAACCGCGGATAACATTGTCGCGCAGAATTATAACGGTTGCGCTTATCATCCTGTGCATCATATGGACGCTGCCGACTATCGGTATTCTCGTTACGTCATTCCGCACTAAGGACATAGTATCATCTTCCGGATGGTGGCAGGCTTTTAAAACACCGAAGGCATTTACGCTTGACAATTACGGTCAGGTGCTTTTCGGCCAGCGCTATACTGTTGCAGGAAAGGACGGGCACGCAATAGTCACGAGGGGAGCCACAATGCTCAGCGCCTTTCTCTCGAGCATTACCGTCACGCTGCCGTCTGTCATCATCCCCATTTTCATTGCGGCGGCCGCTGCTTACGGTTTTGCATGGCTTAACTTTCCCGGCCGCAAGATTTTTTTTGCGGCAATCATAGCGCTTCTTGTTGTTCCGCTGCAGATATCGCTTATCCCCATTCTGCGCGATTATCAGAAGCTCGGACTTAACGGAACGTATCTGGGTATATGGCTCGCGCACACCGGCTTCGGTCTGCCGCTTGCGACGTACATACTGTTCAACTATATCTCCACTATTCCGCGCAGCATCCTTGAATCGGCTTTCATAGACGGCTCAAGTCATTTCGACTGCTTTTTCAAACTTATAATACCGCTGAGCCTTCCGGCCCTCGCCTCTTTTGCAATTTTCCAGTTCATCTGGGTGTGGAATGATCTTCTTGTGGCGCTTGTCTTTCTCAGCGGAGCAGCACAGGAAATGCAGGTTGTTACAATCCGTCTGCTGAACATGGCAGGTACAAGAGGTACCGACTGGCACCTTCTCACCGCAGGAGCTTTTGTTTCAATGGTACTTCCGCTCATTGTCTTTCTCTCTCTCCAGCGTTATTTCGTACGGGGACTGCTTGCCGGTTCCGTAAAGGGTTAAGTATATGTCTCAAACATTTCAGCAGCGTTTGGAATCATCAATGCCGGCCCTCACAGCCTGTCTCTACAAGTTATACGGCGGCAGATGGGATTTTTATCGGATTCTCGGAAAACTTACGGATATTCTTGCGGAGGCAGACAAAACGCGTTCCGCTGTATCCGCCGGTACGGAAACAGGGTGGTATCTGGATGAACAGCAGGCCGGATATATGCTCTACGTCGACCTGTTTGCGAAAGATTTCGCAGGCCTTATAAAAAAGATTCCGTATCTGCAGGAACTCGGCATTACGTATGTTCATCTTATGCCGCTGTTCCGCAGTCCGGAAAAGGAAAACGACGGCGGCTATGCAGTAAGCAGTTACCGCGAAACTGATAAAAGGCTCGGAACCATCAGCAGCTTTAAAACAGTTGCGGATGCTTTTCACAAGGCGGGTATGCATCTCGTCGTAGATTTTGTTTTCAACCATACGAGCGGCGAACACGAATGGGCGCTCAATGCAAAAAAAGGAGACCCGTTCTACAAGGATTTTTATTTTATTTATAAAGACAAGCGCGATGCTGACGACTGGAACAGGACGCTCCGCGAAATATTCCCGGAAGTCAGACACGGTTCGTTCACGTATGTTAAAGAGGCCGGCGGATGGGTCTGGACGACGTTCAACTCATTCCAGTGGGACCTTAATTACAGCAATCCGGAAGTATTCCTCGCAATGTGCCGCGAGATGCTTTCCCTTGCAGGTATCGGCGTGGACGTGCTCCGTCTGGACGCGCTCGCTTTTGTCTGGAAGAAAAAAGGGACCTGCTGCGAAAGCCTTCCCGAGGCACATACACTCATTAAAGCATTCCAGTACGCGGCGCGCATTGCCGCTCCGGGTCTTGTGTTCAAGAGCGAGGCGATTGTTCATCCCGACGAAGTTGCGGAATACATCGGCACGGACGAATGCTGCCTTTCGTACAATCCGCTGCAGATGGCCCTTTTCTGGGAGGCGCTTGCAACGCGCGACACCCGGCTGCTCCAGAGCTCGCTCAAAAAACGATGGCCCATTCCCGAAGGATGCGCATGGGTCAACTATATCCGCTGTCACGACGACATCGGATGGACGTTTTCCGACGAGGACGCCGCTGCGCTCGGTATAAACGGATACGCCCACCGGCAGTTCCTTAACAGGTTCTATACGAACAGATTCGACGGTTCGTTTGCCCGCGGAGAGCCGTTTCAGCAGAATGCCCTGACGGGCGACTGCAGAATATGCGGAACAACGGCATCGCTTGCAGGTCTGGAAGAAGCATACGAGCTGCATAGAAAGGGAGACGCGCGGGCGGAACTGTACGCACAAATGGCGGTAAAGCGTATCAGTATGATGTACTCGGTGCTTATGGCCCTTCCCGGCATACCGCTTCTTTACTCCGGAGATGAAAACGCGATGCTCAACGATTATTCGTACCGCAGCATCCCTGAGAAAAAAGACGATTCGCGGTGGGTGCACAGGCCTTCGTTTCATGAAATACCGGCGGATGGCCGCTGGCTTTCGGGCAAACAGCAGCAGATTCACGACGCAATACGGGATGCGGTCAAAAACAGGAAGAGGGAAAAACTGTTCGGACGCGCGGACATCACCTTCCACGAAATGCAGAATGAACATGTATTCGGTTTCACCCGGTATAACGGCGGAGCGTGTATTCATGTCGCTGCTAATTTTTCAGAACAGGACTGCACGTATTACATCGGAAATACGGTGGTACAGCTGGGACCGTACGATGTCATTACGCTGAAAGAACATATTTAAAGGAGGCTCTGGCATGGAAAAGTTTGATGTAACGACTCTTGGGGAAATACTGATTGATTTTACACCGGCAGGAAAATCAGCAGGCGGAAGAAATTTATTCGAGGAAAATCCGGGAGGCGCTCCCGCAAACGTTGCAGCAGCTGCTGCAAAACTCGGTGCTAAAACCGCATTTATCGGTAAAACGGGGGCAGATCAGTTCGGGCATGATGCGAGGGAGGCACTCGAAAAATGCGGTGTCTACACCGGCGCAGTCAGGGAAGATACGGCTCGCCACACAACGCTTGCATTCGTCACGCTTTCACCTTCCGGCGAACGCTCGTTCTCGTTTGCACGGAACGGAGGCGCGGACATTCAGCTGTCCGCGCAGGACCTTGACAGAAATGTAATTGAACACAGCACCTTTCTCCACTCAGGTTCACTTTCACTTACCGACGAACCATCCCGTAGTGCGACGCTGGAGGCGATAAAAACTGCAAAACAGGCAGGCGTCCTTATTTCATATGATCCGAACTGGCGGGAACCTTTGTGGGATAACAGAAATAAGGGAATTGAAACGATGAAATCAATATTCAAATATGCAGATGTCGTAAAAATTTCCGACAACGAGCTTGAACTCATGTACGGCGTAAACGCTTCCGATGCGACACGCAATATCCTTAACGAGGGTGTAAAGCTTGTATGCGTCACACTCGGTAAAGACGGGGTCTTTTATAAAACGCCGTCCTTCCAGGGAATTATCTCCATCCCGGAATACGGCATACAGCCTGTCGATACGACCGGCGCAGGAGATTCATTTACTGGAGCCCTTCTCTACCGGCTTACACGAAAAACAGAACCGCTTTCCTTTACTCAGAATGAACTGGAACAGGATTTGGATTTCGCAAATGCAGCAGCGACCCTGTGTGTTTCGCGGCGGGGTGCCATTCCCGCGCTTGCAACATTAGACGAAGTAACCAATCTCATGGAGACATTAAAATGAACAAGGGTGAGAGCCTTGCTTTCTCGACAACAGAGTACGGCCCTTCATATACAGGCCGCAATGAAACTCTTTTTACGACGGCGAACGGGTATTTAGGATTCCGCGGCGACTATGAGGAAAAAGAGGGCTGTGTCCACAAGGGAACATATATCAATGGTTTCTACGACACGGAACCTATTACGTACGGGGAAAGCGCATTCGGATACGCAAAAAATCACGAGACTATTCTAAACCTGCCCGACCCGAAGCATATAGAACTTACCGTGAACGGCACCCGCTTTTCCACAGTTTCAGATGCCGTGCAGTCATTCAAAATGCTGCTCGATTTCCGCACTGGCATTATGACGCGCACGGTACTGTGCACGCTTCCCGACGGCCGTTCTTACACGATGCGCTCGGAACGCCTTGTCTCGTTCGTTCATAAAACGTGCGCGGCAATCAGGTACACGGTTACGGCTGCAACTGTTCCTTCAGGAAGCCTTGACGTAACGCTCCTGAGCGGTATAGATACTGCAGCGGCAAACATTTCCGCAGATGAAGATCCGCGCGTCGGTGCAAAATTTTCATCGAAACCGCTCATCATCGATTCTTCTTCCGCAGAAAGAGGAACGCTTTCATTCACCGCACACACAAGGATGAGCAGGCTGTCTCTTACCGGCACCGTTATTCAGATACTCGATGCCGGAGACGGCGCGGAAATAAAAACTGAGAGCAGAAACACGGAAACAGGCCCGTACGAATCATATTCCTTTTCGCTTGGAGAGGGAAAACAGGCAGTTCTTACAAAATACATTTCATACGATACGGCATCCGGTTCGGCAGAAAGCGTACGGACATTCGCTTCCGCCGGCTTTAAAAAAGCGGAAGAAGAGCATCGTGCATATCTTTCACGCTTCTGGGAAACGGCTTACATGGAAACAGGCAGCTGTACGGAAGACGAACTGGCGGTGAATTTCAACTTGTTCCATCTGCTCCAGTCTGCGGGAAAAGACGGAACGTCGAGCATAGCGGCAAAAGGCCTTACAGCCGAAGGATACGAAGGCCACTACTTCTGGGACACTGAAGCGTATGTCTGCCCGGTTTTCACATACGTGCAGCCTGATATTGCGCAGTCCCTTCTTGCATACCGTGCGCGCATTCTTCCGCTCGCAAAGAAACGGGCGGAAGAGATGTCCATGAAAGGCGCGCTCTTTCCGTGGCGCACAATCAGCGGAAACGAAACAAGTGCCTATTTTCCGGCAGGAACGGCCCAGTATCACATTGATGCTGACATCATGTTCGCGCTGAACAAGTACCTTACCGCGGCCGGAATGCCGCAAGGTGAGACGGAAAGGCTTTCGGAAAAGGATATCTGCTCCATTGCCGTTGAAACTGCGCGCATGTGGATAAGTCTCGGATCCTTTATCCCTGAAAAGGGCGGCGCATTCTGCATAAACGAAGTGACCGGCCCTGACGAATACACTGCGTGCGTAAACAATAACGCGTATACAAATCTCATGGCACGCGAAAATCTGCGCACAAGCATATTGATTGCGGAAAGATACCATGCAGTCTCCGGAGCCGAAACAGCTCAGTGGAAGCGGGCTGCAGACAGCATGTACATACCGTTCGACGAATCAGCTGGGATATACCCGCAGGACGATTCATTCATGGAAAAAGCAGACTGGGATTTCGCACATACGCCGAAGGAAAACTATCCGCTGTTGTTGCACTATCATCCGCTGGTCATCTACCGGTACCGCGTTCTGAAGCAGCCCGACCTCGTGCTTGCGCAGTTTCTGCTTTCCGGCCAGTTCACCCGTGCGGAAAAAATCCGCAACTTCCTGTTCTATGAAAAATACACGACAGGGGATTCGTCACTCTCCCACTGCATCCAGTGCATTGCCGCGTGCGAAGCGTCCGATATTCCCAAGGCCGTTTCCTATTTTAATAAAACGGCACGCATGGATATTGCGGACATCAACGGCAACACGAACGACGGCATACATACGGCATGTATGGCAGGAAGCTGGATGGCTGTTGTTTACGGCTTTGCAGGATTCCGCGATTACGGCGGCAGATGGAGTTTTAATCCCCAGCTGCCGGAAAAATGGACAAACCTGTCGTTCTCCCTGCGCATACTCGGCATGCGCCTTGAAGTGCGCTTCACGAAAGACGAAGCGTCGTATACGCTTCATGCAGACGGCTGCGGGCAGAAAGGACTCGCGCTTACACACCGCAATGTGACGTTCCTTCTTCACGACGGCCAGACAGAAACGTTCAGCCTCCGCCCGTCGCTCAAAGCGGTGCTGTTCGATCTTGACGGCGTCATCACGAATACTGCGGAACTTCATTACCGTGCATGGAAAACAATTGCAGAAAAGCACGGACTTTCATTCAACAAAGAAATAAGCGCCGAAATGAGCGGACGTTCCAGGGCTGACTCCCTCGAACTTCTCCTCCGCAAAAACAACGCGGAATGGACTGCCGAAGAAAAAGATGCTGCTGCGGATGAAAAAAACAAGTTGTACGTTTCGTCACTTGCGTCCCTTTCCTCCGCGGATATTCTCCCGGGAATACAAAAACTGCTTGAACAGCTCAGGCAGAAACACATCAAGTGTGTGCTTGCATCGGCAAGCAGGAATGCACCGTTCATTCTTGAAAAACTGGGCATTGCCTCCTGTTTCGATGCAGTTGTCGATCCCGCTCTTCTTCAGAAGGGAAAACCGGAACCTGACATCTACATAAAGGCAGCGGAACTTTCCGGCAAATGGTATACGGACTGCATCGGCATAGAGGATGCACAGTCAGGCATCGACGCGGTAAAAAAAGCGGGCATACGGGCGGCAGGCGTCGGCAGGATGCTTCACGGAGCCGACGTGCTTGTGGACGACACTGCAGGGCTCACGTTTGAGGTAATAAATTTCTGATTTCCCCGCCGCACGAGTAAGTGCATACCATCCGGCCGTATGATATACTGTCTGCATGAATACGTCACATAATTCCCGCCTTGTTCAGCAGACACATTTCATCGGCGTCCTTGTCCCCGATACACTTACCGCAATCCTGCAGCAATGCCGCGACTGGATGAATACGAAGTACGGCTGCCGGAGCGGATACGGGACACCCATACATATAACGCTCGTTCCGCCGTTCCATCTTGGCGAACGTTTTTCTGACGACGCCGTATGCGCTGCAGTTAAAAATGCGGCGCAGGTGTGGCTGCAAAGCGGAAAAAAGCTCACCTGCTGTGTCGACGGCTTCGGAACTTTTTCAGGACGCACTGTCTTTGCGTATGTAAAACCATCCGCTGAATGGGAAATGCTGAGGGACATAGTTTTCAATGAGCTTATAAAAAAGTGTCCGGGAACAGTACGGAAAGATGTACGTCCGTTTCAGCCGCATCTTACCGTTGCAAACAGGGATATACCGGACGGAGCCGCAGCTTCCGCGCTTGAACATTTTGCAGAACTTTCCCTGAATGATTCATTCCGTACAGACAACATAACCGCATTCGTCCGTAATAACGGAAAATGGCTGATTGAATCCTCGGTCAGTATCTGAGAATCTTTTTATGTATAATTTCTGCAAAATATTAAGAGGGGTATTATAATACAAACAGTTTCTCTTTTCAGAAAATATCGATGGAGGTTTTATGAAGAGCATCAGACTGAAATTAATTATTGCCAATGTCGGCGTTATTGTGTTTTCAATGCTGATTATTGCCGCACCTGATATAAAGATACAGCAGGCACGGATGCTTTCTGAAACGGTTGAAAAGGCTGAAAACAAGATAACAGAAGCAAGTACCAGTATAAATCTTTTTTTGTGCAAACCGGTCAATATCGTAAATGCAGTCGCAAAATATTTTCAGACCAATCCATCCGACAGTAAAGAAAAAGCAGAATCATATCTGGAAAAACTGCTCGCAGGAGAAACAATCCTGTCCCAGCTGTATTACGGCGGTACTATCCCGTATAAAGACAGAGGCTTTTTTTACTCAAACAATCACTGGGTTCCGCCCGAAGGATACGACCAGACTTCCCGTTCATGGTATAAAGCGGGAAAAAGCAGCAGCAGCATATGCATATCGGATCCGTATATTGATGCATTGACTAATGAACCGGTAGCGGCTGTCTCGGAGGGTGTTACAATCGGCGGCGTATTTCAGGGGGTTGTCGGGCTTGATATCCAGCTCAAAGACCTGAATAAAATGGTCTCCCCTGTAAAACTGTCTGACAGCGGAGAATCCTTTCTGCTCGACAAAAACGGCATGTACGTCACAAACAGCGACCAGAAGAAAATACTCACCGGCAATTTTTTTGAGGAATACAAACTTCAGAACCTTCAAAATAAAATAAAAACCGATTCCGTTTTTTTCAGCATGGACACGGGAAACGGCCGGTACTTTTCCGCCAGACTGATTTCTGCTGAAAGCGGGTGGTTCTTCGTCACGGTCGGACCGACAGGCGAACTGTATTCGGCTATACTGAGCAGCCTCCTTTTAATAACCGTTCTCGTTATTATTGCGACGGCGGCATCAATACTGATATCCGTTTTTATCGCAAATCAGATAGCAAAACCGATTTCTATTGTCGACAAGACTATAAACAACATCGCAAAAGGTGATGCAGATTTGACAAACAGAATACAAATTAAGAGCAGCGATGAAATCGGCAGCATGGTTGCAGGTTTTAATAAATTTTCGGAAAAACTTCAGACGATTATTAAGGATGTAAAATCTTCAAAGAACATACTTGCCTCTGCAGGAATCGAACTCCAGACAAATACGAACAATACGGCAAGTTCCATTACGGAAATACTCGCAAATATTCAGAGCGTTCACACGCAGATAGAATATCAGTCATCCAGCGTTGAAGAAACTTCCGGCGCCGTAAACGAAATCGCTTCGAATATCAGTTCTCTCGAAAAAATGATTGAAAACCAGTCGGCAGGCGTGACACAGGCGTCCGCAGCAGTCGAAGAAATGATTGGAAATATCAATTCGGTAAACAGCTCCGTTGAAAAAATGGCGGAATCATTCGACGAGCTTCAGACGAATGCCCGGAAGGGGTCTGTTAAACAAAAGGATGTGTACGAGCGGATTGAACAAATTGAAGGCCAGTCGCAGATGCTCCTGGAGGCAAATCTTGCGATAGCAAATATTGCAAGCCAGACAAACCTGCTTGCAATGAATGCGGCAATTGAAGCAGCACACGCAGGAGACGCAGGGAAGGGATTCAGCGTTGTTGCCGACGAAATCAGGAAACTGTCCGAAACATCGACGCTCCAGTCAAAGACTATAGGAGATCAGCTCAACAAGATAAAAGAATCAATAAACACGGTCGTCGAAGCATCTGCAGAATCAAGCACTGCATTTGCATCGGTATCCGAAAAAATCAGGAGCACCGATGACCTGGTCCGTCAGATAAAAGCGGCAATGGAAGAACAGACTGAAGGTTCAAAACAGATAAGCGGGGCTCTTCATTCCATGAACGACAGCACAGTGGAAGTACGGACGGCATCCGAAGAAATGTCGGCAGGAAATAAAGCAATTCTTGAAGAGGTAAAACATCTGCAGGATGCGACGATAGTCATGAAGAACAGCATGGATGAAATGGCAGTCGGTGCAAAGAAAATCAACGAAACAGGCGTGTCTCTTAATGATGTTTCCGCTAAAATGAAAGAGTCAATCGATGCAATCGGAGAGCAGATCGATATGTTCAAAGTGTAAATGTACATGCCCGGTTGCAGATTGCAATCCGGCGCGGTACAATACCGATATGGCAACTTTCGACGAAAAAACTATTTATATTCTTGATTCCTACGGACTCATTTACCGGTGTTATTTTGCGTTCATCAACAGGCCGCTTACGAATACGAAAGGCGAAAACGTTTCTGCCCTGTTCGGCTTTTTCCGTAACTTCCATGCAATACTTACTCATTACAAGCCGCTGTACATAGCAGCGGCTCTTGATTCACGTACACCGACGTTCCGGCATGAAATGTACAAAGAATACAAAGCGACACGGCAGAAGACGCCGGAAGATCTGCACGCGCAGATTCCCTGGATTGAAGATATACTTAACGCGCTCGGTATTCCCGTCCTCCAATGCGACGGTTACGAAGCTGACGATATAATTGCAACTGTCGCGACAAAAGCTTCGGAAGCGGGACGGACATGCCGCATCCTCACGGGCGACAAAGATCTTATGCAGCTTGTAAACGACACGACTCAGATTTTAAAACCAGACGCCGGTTCCATATGGAAAGTTCTGGACGCAAAAGGAGTACAGGCTGAATGGGGCGTTGTACCCGGAAAAATGCTCGATCTCCTCTCCCTCATAGGAGATGCTGCGGACAATATTCCGGGCGTTAAGGGAATCGGCCCTAAGACGGCATGTAAATATATCGATGCATACGGCGATCTTGACGGCGTGTATGCGCATGCAGCAGATATAAAAGGTGCAGCCGGGGAAAAACTCCGGGAAGGCAGAGACGACGCATATTTTTCGCAGAAGCTCATCAGGTTATGTACCACCGTTCCCTGTATTACGAGCATAGACAGCACAATCCCCGCATCGCAGTTCAACTACGACGCGGCTGCTGAAAAACTCAAGGCGTACGGTGCTCCGGCCGTTGCAAAATCGTACGCCGGGCTCTCCGTGGAAACCCGCGCGAAGGCTGATGATGGCAGTATGCAGTCTCCGGTCGATACGGCTGGGAACGTAAAAACGGAAGAGACGGAGGCGCCCGCAGAGGATGCAGATTCCGTACAGCTCACACCGCTTACGAAAAATACAGGTGATTATCGTGCTGTTACAAGCTTAGAAGAACTTGTTCCCATCATCGACGGCATACTTGCATCAAACGATAAATCCGTCGCACTTGACTGTGAAACGGACAGCCTCGATACGATGCAGGCAAAACTTGTCGGCTTTTCGCTTTGTACTGAAAAGGGAAAAGCATTTTACGTACCGCTCATCCTCTCCGACGCGCTTTTCGGCGGCCCTCTTATTTCACACAACGACGCACTTGTGCAGATTGAACGTCTTTTCTCAAATCCTGCTGTTACAGTCGTCATGCATAACGGCAAGTTTGATTACGAAGTGCTGCGCACCGCGGGCATGAAACTTGCTGATTCCGATTATCCTGCTCCCTCATGCTGCATTGCCGATACGATGGTCGCGGCATGGCTGCTTGACCCCGACAGAACGGGAAGGACACCCTACTCGCTTGAATATCTGTCGGAAACAAAACTTTCGCTCGCCGGTACTGAATACGACGATATTGTCCCGAAAGGTGCCTCATTTGCCGATGTACCGCTTGAAAAAGCTGCTCCGTACTGTGCAGAAGATGCCGATTTTACGTGGCAGCTCTGGCAGCTCTTTAAACCTAAGCTCGAAAAAAAAGGCCTTTCAAAACTGTTTACCGAAACGGAAATGAAGCTGCTGCCGGTTCTTGCAGAAATGGAAAGGCGCGGCATCCACCTGGACACAAAACAGCTCGACAAGTACGACATAGAACTTACGGAAAATATTGCATCGACACAGCTTGCCGTTTATGAGCTTGTCGGACATGAATTCAATATTGCATCCACAAAACAGCTGCAGGAAGTTCTTTTTACCGAACGCGGACTCAAACCGGGTAAAAAGACAAAGACCGGATACTCAACAGATACAAGCGTGCTTGCAGACCTTGCGGCATGGGATCCGGTGCCGCGCAAAATACTCGATTACCGTGAACTTGCAAAACTTCAGTCGACGTACGTCGAAGCGCTTCCGAAACTGTGCGACACGAACGGCCGCATACACACAAGCTTTATCCAGACAGGAACAGCTACAGGCAGGCTCTCGTCGCGCGACCCGAACCTGCAGAACATTCCGATACGCAGCGAAGAAGGACGGCGCATCCGCTCAGCATTCACGGCCGCGCCCGGAACGGTTCTCGTCTCTGCCGATTACGCGCAGATAGAACTCGTCGTGCTTGCCCATCTTTCAGGCGATCCGAACATGTGCAAAGCGTTCAACGACGGCGTAGACGTCCACCGCGCGACCGCTTCACTGATATTCGGCGTGCCGCCGGAGCAGATAACACCGGACCAGAGACGGACGGCAAAAACAATCAACTTCGGCGTTATCTACGGGATGAGTGCTTTCCGGCTCTCAAACGAACTCGGAATCCCGCGCACCCAGGCAGCGGCATTCATCGAAAGTTACTTCAAAACATATTCCTCCATCCAGCAGTTCATCGACAGTACTGTCGCGGGTGCGGAAAAGACCGGCTACGTTGAAACGATTTTCGGCCGCAGGCGCCCCATCATGAACATCAATTCGCGGAACAAGCTTGAAAAGGCCGGTGCCGAACGCATAGCCGTAAACACACCGGTTCAGGGAAGCGCAGCCGATATCGTCAAAAAGGCCATGCTCGACGTGGACGACGCGCTCCGCATAAAGAGGACAGGCGCGCATCTTCTGCTGCAGGTTCACGACGAACTGATTCTGGAGTGTCCTGACAATAAAGATGCAGTTGACGACACCGTCGCGCTCATCCGCGACAAAATGGAACATGCAGTAAAACTTACCGTACCGCTCCGCGTTTCAGTCGAAACAGGCAGAAACTGGGGAGAGTTCCATTGATTGTATGCGTTACTGGCCCTATGGCGGCAGGAAAAAATGCTGTCTCCTCCATACTGACAGACGCCGGCTGGGCATCCGTCGATGCGGATGAGCTTGCACACGAGGCGATCGTACATAAAACGGCAGAAATTATTGCGGCCTTTTCACAGGAAGCAGAGAAAGCCGGCGTAAGACTCACAAAAGCAGACGGTTCGCTTGACAGGCGTGCGCTCGGTTCGATCCTGTTCACAGACACATCGCTGCTCGCCAGACAGGAATCAATCATATATCCTGAAGTAAACAGACTTTCAGACGCCTTTGTTGCTTCTCATGCAGAGAAAAATGTAATACTTAATGCGACCGTTCTTTACAAGATTCCAGACCTTATGATGAAATGCAGTGCTGTATTCTATGTAACCGCTCCGTACCTGATCCGCCTGATTCGTGCAAAAAAACGTGACGGCATGACATGGCGCCAGCTTTTCCGGCGTTTCCGGAGTCAGCGGAAATTGTACCGGCTGTATACAGAAACCGGCATTCCCGTCATAACGATACGAAACACGGGAAGCTTTTCAGAGCTCCGCAATGAAACGGAAGCTGCCGTCAAACAAATTACAAAAAATACTTAATTCCTTTTCCCAACTGCCGATATTCAGTATAGAGGATGGGAAATCTTATGGAACAGAGACGTACATTATGGATTATTGCCGCAGTCGGAATATTTTTGCTGGTAGTTCTCGGCGCAGCGCTTATACTCTATTCACCGACAGCTCACAGCACACAGACGATTGCTGCAATTGCTCCTGTTGAAAAACCGGCTTCAAGCGGATGGGTTTCTGCTCCGGAATCTTCATTTCAACCGCAGACGGCTCCCGAACAGACATATGTACAGACAACAACGCCTCCTCCGGCTGAAACACCTGCTGCATCAGCAGAAACTTCCTCTACAAATACGTCACAGGGGGTAACTAAGGTCGGCGATATGACTGTCATTGCTCAGAATGCGACTGTATACGGCCTTGAAAAAAAATATCCGGCAGATACAGCTCAGGACGGCTCAACCACGATCGATCTTAACACGCTGAAAACGGCTCCTGCCGTATCAAGTGAAGTTACTCCCCAAAATGATATAAGTGCAAAAGCTATAGAAAGTGTAAAACAGACAGCACATGCAGAACCGGTAAATCCGCCGGTTACGGAATCCGTCAAGAAAACTGTTCCGAAAGCAGCTGTAAAAGAAAAAGCGGCGGCAAAAGAAGCTCCGAAAGCTGCAGCAAAACAGTCCGCACCGAAGACAGCAAAAAAGGCTGCAACCGTCACACAATTCTGGGTACAGGCAGCAGCATTTACGAACAAAAAAAGTGCAGATGACGCGAGGACGATTCTTGACAATAACAAAATTCCGGCAGATGTCTTTACCTATAAGGACAACAGGGGACGCATGTTTTATCGTGTAAGGATCGGCCCGTATACAACAAAAAGTGAAGCAGAATACTGGCGAACGCGGATTGTACAGATAGCAGAATTTATAAATACACAGAGTTATATAACAAGCACAAGCTCGGCTGCGAATTGAAAACAGTATCTATTTAATAATCCGCCCCATGGGGCTGTCTGAAAACTTCGTTTTGGACATTGAAGAAAAAGGCCGATCCGTAAGAAAAAACTGCGGGTCGGCTTTTTTTATTTTAAAAACGATCCGGAAATACACATTTGAAGCGAATTATAGTATATGAAAAATTTTCATAATCAATCCGCTTTATCAGTGCTCAGAACGCTGGTCTGTTTCATATTATGTCCGCTTGGGGCAGAACCGCAGACGAAGCAGCTCTTTTATCAGCTGGACCTGTCAGCTTCTGCATCTCTTGATATTCCGGCTGAAAATTCAGCTCTGTATTCTGCAGGAGGGACAGCCGGTATGCGCGCACTGTTCCGTGACTGCGACATCAGGATATACGACACGCTTCCGGACACGTCATCAGCGGACTACAGTACCGTTTCTTCTTTTTCTGATTTCTGTGCTCTTGCCAAAAAACCTCAGTACGGCGCAGCTTTCAGCTTTAACCGGTTCATACACTTCCCGGTTAAAGTCTTGACAGGCACACTCTCTCCCGGCGGCAGTTTTACGCGCCTTTCATCTCCTGAGCTGTCTGTATCAGTATCGCCCCTTGCAAAATCATTTTCCACAAAAACAGGGCTTTCATCCGCGCTTCCGTCCGCCTCGTCCGGTGAAAAACAGCTTGCAGGATTTGCTGAAATAAAGGTACCTGAAAAATACCGCACATTTTCCGGTACCGGTATTTCATTCTTTTACAGAGAAGACAAAACGTTCGCAGGTTCTGCGGTGTGCTGTGTAAAGCTGCCCCGCATGATGAATACAGGATTCGCTGTTACTGCAGGACGATTTTTTCTTTCAAATACAAGTATGTCATGGTTTTCAAACACGAACTTTTTTCTCCCCGGATGGTTCACGGCGTTTTCATGTCAGGCATTTTTTACATCACAATTCTTCATGTCGCTGTTTACTATTAATGCCTATGAACAACCGTCTGACAAACCGCGACTTACGTACAGGAGTGAGAACAAGCTTGCTCTCGGCGGTTTTGCACTTCATTTTGCAGGTTTTGCCTCTGATGGAAAAGATATCCGCTGCACTGACAATTCGCTGCTCAATACACTCGCGCAGATCCGTATCATTCCTCAGTACACATGGCGATTTGCATCACCCCGCCTGCCGTCTTTATGTGCAGGAGCAGCATGTCTCGTTCAATACAGGCAAGACAGAAGCGGAGAATGTGAATACGGCGATATAAAATATGCGTTTGAAACACGATACACCGATAAATATATCTCAGGCGAACTCTCATTCGGAACATCTTCCATCCGTTTTCTGGACGACACAGAAGAATCCGCAGCTGCAACAGGATACACTGCTGCAGCCCGGTTCTCACACTCAAAGTCAGGTATACGCTCTTCTGCTTCGGCATCCTGTACATTTTCGGAAAATTCTGCGGAAGAAACCTGTACACTCTCGTTAAATACAACCGGAAAGGGTATACGCACTTCAACATCCGCAAAAACCTCGTTCGGACAGAAAGACGGTGACTACGATGGAGGAACAGCCTCACTCGGGTTTGCATGCACTTTTTCTTCAAGGTATCTTAAATATACCGCGCGGATAAATATTAAAACAGAATACTGAACACATACATCGCAGCAGTATCAAATAAAAAGCCTGCCCAGAACAACACTTCTTAAAACTACAAAAAATTGCATTGGCTAACCAGCTCATCTTACTCCGAATCCAATGGTACTATGCAGCTGTACTGTAATGACGTTCACACGGCAGATTCCCCAACAGCCGGATACTATGGTATACTATGCGCCAGGGAGCAAAAAAATGGACGATCAGGTTTCTGTTCAACCGCATAAACGAAGAATACGTTATGCAGGTACGCACCCTCATACCTTTTCTGAAAAATACAAGGAATTAAATCCCGAAAAATACAAGGAAGACATCCAGCATATTATTTCCCGGGGAGATACTCCGGCCGGCACCCACCGTCCGGTTTGCCTGCAGGAAGTACTTACAATTCTTGATCCAAAGCCCGGAGAAACAGCGGTAGATGCTACGCTCGGGTATGGCGGGCACACCTGTGAAATACTAAGAAAAATCCTGCCAGGCGGAATGCTCTACGGACTTGACGTTGATTCTGAAGAGCTGGCTAAAACAGAATCACGAATTCGTGCAAAAGGATTCGGCCCTGAGTCGTTTGCCGCGATACATACAAATTTTGAAGCTCTTCCAAAAATACTTTCATCGGTCAAACATCCCTGTGTCGACATGATTCTGGCCGATCTGGGTGTTTCTTCCATGCAGATAGACAATCCGGAACGTGGTTTTACCTTTAAGAATGACGGTCCGCTTGATATGCGGATGGATCAGCAGACAGGAGAGACTGCATCTCATCTGCTGACACGCATTCCGGAAGGTAAACTTGCATTTATTTTACGGAATAACGCTGATGAACCCGATGCGGAACCAATTGCTCATGCCGTTTTTCAAAACCGTGAGAAAATGCTTACAACAGAAGATCTTTCAGGAATCATACGGGAAACGCTGACAGGATTACAACGCACTGAACGGGAAATACTAAAAGCAGAACGGCGGGTATATCAGGCTCTGCGGATAGACGTAAATGAAGAGTTTCAGGCATTGGATGTTTTTTTGTCAAATCTGCCGTACTGCCTTAAATCCGGCGGACGCGCGGTAATCCTTACGTTTCACAGAGGAGAGGACGACCGGGTAGTCAGGTCGTTTGAAGAGGGAAAAGAATGCGGTTTGTATTCCCGTATTCAGGACAAGGAAATAAGAGAAAGCAAGGAAGAGCGCTACAGTAATCCCCGCTCCCGCTCAGTGCGGCTGCGCTGGGCTGTACGATCGTAATCGACAGAAGAGCGCGGCTCCTTGATACAAAGCATAAAAGCGGATACCATTATGCAGGTACAGCAGGAAGGAATTATATTTTTCTTTACGGGCATGAACCTGCTGCCTGGATTTGACAATAGTCATCGGAGTAGTTGAATAAACAGGTATAATAAGGTATATTTATTAATACTCTATCTTGGGATATTATTTATAAGAGGTAAACAATATGGACTTTGATATTTCCAAAGTACGGAATATCGGTATTAGTGCCCACATTGACTCGGGTAAAACCACTCTGTCGGAACGAATTCTGTTCTATTGCAACAAAATTCATCAGATTCATGAAGTTCACGGCAAAGATGGTGTCGGTGCCACAATGGACAGTATGGATCTGGAACGTGAACGTGGTATCACGATTCAGTCTGCAGCAACACAGGTCACATGGAAAGGTTATACAATCAATCTGATTGATACACCCGGCCACGTTGACTTTACAATTGAAGTTGAGCGCGCACTCCGTGTTCTCGATGGAGCAATCCTCGTTCTCTGCGCAGTCGCGGGTGTTCAGTCTCAGTCAATCACCGTTGACCGCCAGCTCAAGCGCTATCATGTACCCCGCATGGCATTCGTCAATAAATGCGACCGTCAGGGTGCTAATCCGCTCCGTGTCTGCAAACAGCTCCGCGATAAACTCGGACTGAATGCTCATATGATGGAAATTCCGATTGGTCTTGAAGATAAACTCGAAGGTGTTGTCGATCTTATTGCCATGAAAGCACTCTATTTTGAGGGCAACGATGGTGTTGATGTTCGTGTCGCGGAAATTCCTGCATACCTCGTCGAAGATGCAAAGAAATACCGGCAGGATCTTGTCGATGCAGCTTCAATGTTTGATGACCAGCTGATGGAAGATGCACTCGAAGGAAAAGAAACAGAAGAAGAAATTATTGCAGCATGCCGTAAGGGAACGCTTGCAGAACAGTTCGTCGGTGTTTTCTGCGGTTCAGCACATACAAACAAAGGTATTCAGCCGCTGCTTGACGGTGTTACACGCTATCTGCCTGATCCGACTGAAGTCAAAAATACTGCACTTGACCTTGACAATAACGAAGCGCCTGTCATTCTCGAATCAAAACCGGATAAGCCGACTATCGCGCTTGCATTCAAACTTGACGACGGTCAGTATGGTCAGCTTACCTATGTCCGTGTCTACCAGGGAACTATCGCAAAAGGCTGTGAACTTTACAATACCCGTGCACGCAAGAAGTTCAAGGTAGGACGTCTTGTACGCATGAATTCCAACAAAATGGAAGATATTAACGAAGCAACTCCTGGTGACATCGTTGCATTGTTCGGTATCGAGTGCGCTTCCGGTGATACATTCACAGGCGGCGGGCTTAACTATTCCATGGCTTCTATGTTTGTGCCGACCCCGGTTATCTCCCAGTCCATAATGCCGAAAGATAAGGCTGCAGCAGACCAGCTGGGTAAAGCACTTAACCGCTTTACAAAAGAAGATCCGACATTCCAGACGTTCGTCGATCCTGAATCGAACGAAACAATCATCAAAGGTATGGGCGAACTTCATCTGGCAGTTTACGTTGAACGTATGAAACGTGAATATAACTGCGAAGTTACGGTCGGACAGCCTCAGGTTGCATACCGTGAATCTATTACTCAGAGCGCAACATTCAACTACACGCATAAAAAGCAGACTGGTGGTTCCGGTCAGTACGGACGTGTTGCAGGTATCATGGAACCGCTCGAAGGAAAAGACTACGAGTTTGTGGACGCAATTAAAGGCGGTGCAATTCCCAATGAATACATCCCGTCCTGCGATAAAGGCTTCCGCAAGGCTCTGGAAAAAGGCACACTCATCGGCTTCCCGATTGTCGGCGTAAAGATGACCATCAACGACGGTCAGTATCACCCTGTCGATTCTTCCGATATAGCATTCCAGATGGCTGCAATCGGAGCATTCCGCGAGGGATATGAAAAGGCAAAACCAGTTATTCTTGAACCGATTATGAAGGTCTCCATTTCGGGACCGACAGAGTTCCAGGGCAATATGTTCGGCCTTATCAACCAGCGCCGCGGTGTCATTGTGGATACGACTGATGAAAACAATACTTCAACAGTCAATGCTGAAGTACCGCTTTCCGAAATGTTCGGATTCTCAACAATTCTCCGCTCATCCACACAGGGAAAGGCTGAATTTACCATGGAATTCCTGAAGTACGGTCGTGTTCCGAATGCAGTTGCAGAAGAACTCCAGAAAAAGTATCAGGAACAGCGCAAGGCTGAACAGAGATAAGGAGTGATGTACATGGATAAAAAAGATCTTATTGACCACAGCCCCGTCCGCAGTTTCGATAATATTACAGACGGCGGACTTAAAGACGGTGAAATGGGCCTCATCACTTCAAAAAAAGGACTCGGCAAGACATCTGTCCTCGTACAGTTTGGTCTCGACGCACTTCTTCACGGGAAGCAGCTTGTTCATGTCTCTTTCGACCAGCATTCTTCAAATGTAATTTCCTGGTATGACAGCATATTTACGGAAATTTCAAAGAAGAAGAATATGAACGATTCTTCTGAACTGAAGGACAGCATTGTACGTGACCGTACGATCCTCAACTTCAATCAGGAAACGTTCACACTGCCGAAAGTCATCAATACTCTTCACGCGCTGAAGGATGGCGGTATAAAAGTTTCCGCACTTATAATTGATGGTCTTAATATGGACAAAGTATCAAAGGACGATATTGCTGCAGTTGATAAATTCGTAAAAGACGAAAAAGTCACAGCTTGGTTCAGCGATACAAAAGAGAGTTCAAAACTCGGCGATTCATGCCGTGCTGAACTTCAGCCCTATTTTTCAGCAGTCTGCCACCTTGCTCCTGCACAGAACTGCATCACACTCAATGTGATGAAGCTCCGTGACAACAAGGATATAGCGGAAACCATCAACCTGGATCCGAAAACTTTGCTTATGACCACAAAATAAGAAAAAGTACAGAGTATTTCTGTTGATAAATACTAAAAAGGTGCCTGTAAATGCAGGCGCCTTTTTATTTGTATAATAATTGATATGCTGCTACAAAAATCACAAACCCTGACACAAGAGACCACTGAAAAAATTCCCTTGAGCAGTTTCTTGCCCATATGTAGTGTAATTATTATGAGAATAATCTCGAAAACGATACTTACAATTTTGAAATTGACACTTTTTCAGTGGCCACCGCAAGCGTCGGGGTATTAAACCCTCCGCATGAATAAAATTACCGGCGGAAAAATTCTTCACAGGGAACAAAAAAGCCGGCCTAACGCCGGCATTTGTGGGTCACAGATAACTCTATCCTGGTTGAGTCTGTTGACCGTCTCTTCATACTCAGCCTCTGCAGGCTGGTCGAAAGCAATTAAATGGTGACTATGCACTCTACTCTGAACGGCGGATTTTCAGTCATTGGCTGCCCTCCACTGTGCTGGTCATAAATGGTATTTCTTTACCATTCCGCGTGCTTCACACGCTCTGTTCCTCTCACCACTTAGAATATTATCACACTTTCACAGAAATGCAAGCAAAATCATCAAAAATAGTATCGTAAACCATCCGTGCACGATCAGTTTTCTATTCCTTCCAGGGGAATATAAATGATTTAAATGAACGGGGACCGAGCATTTCCTTATCATCCTGAATAAGCTCTGTCCAGGGAATATATTTACGGTCCTTTGAAGTCTTTAACTCCGGATGTTTCTCGAGATAATCATACTTATACAGCCGCAGACGCAGTGCATTTACCTGACCCAGGGTAATGCCCGCCGCAGAGGGAAGCAGCCCTACCATCAGAATGGACAATGCAAGCAGTACGAGCGTGTATAATGCCATAAATAGTGAAAATCCTGTATTGTCAAAGAAAATGATAAAACATTTTTTGAGGCATTTTTTAAAATCGTTATGCATGAGAGACCGGATTGCCACAAACCACTGAAGTGCGAGAAGTACTATAACGACAACCCACGTAAACAGAGCACCTATAAAAATACTGATGAGGGATTTCTGTGCAAAATAAAAAGGAATACTTACATACGTTGCTACAACAATACATCCGGTCAGAAGACCGAACAGGGCTCCGTCTTTTATGCATCCTGGTATTGCTTTAAAGTAATCAGCAACGTGCACTCCGCCGAAATTCGCAATCTGCGCAGCAGAATCTCCAAACGCAAAGGTCAAAATAGAAATTGCAATTAAAGCCAGAAAAAGAAAGATGACAGCAAGCGGCACTATATTTCTGGAAACGTAGATAAGGGAAGTAAATCCAAGTATTCCGGCAAGGACAATAAGGTTTGGAATAATAACAGCCATCATATTATCCCAGCCGTCGCAAAAATTCTTTTTGATGAAAAATAAATACATATTTTTATATTACATCTATTTGCGTTCAAAAGCAACAAAGGTTATACTAAAACCATGAAAAATGACATTAATTCAAGCATGTCGCTGCTGTCACGGATTCATTCCGATACTGCAGATTTTCTCACGAAGCGTCTCGCAGAAAAGGGACTCCCCCATTTTGTCTCTTCTCACGGTTTTATATTGTTTCAGCTTTCCCTTCAGGATTCTCTTCAAATGAAAGAACTGGCTCAGCGGATAAACCGCGACAAATCTACAGCAACTGTACTTGTACGGAAACTCGAGCAGGAAGGTTTTGTAAAGAGCATTGAAAGTCCTGCCGATGCACGCAGCAAACTTATTTCACTTACTGCAAAAGGCAGAAAATATAACGAAATAACAGCGGATCTGTCAGGTGAACTGCTCAAAACGTTTTATAAGGGGTTTTCGGCAGATGAGCAGCAGCAGGTTTGCGGGTATCTTACGCGGATTGCGGAAAATTTTGAAAAATAAGAAAAAGCAGTTGACTTTTGTTTTATATAAAACTATATTTCCTGTGTCATGACAAGGATAGTTTTATGAAAAGAATAGCTCTTATTTTTGCTGCAGTCATCGTATCGTTTGCTGCAGTATCCTGCAGCGGAAAAAATGTAAAAACACAGTCCGTTGCGGTTTTTATTCCCGGAATCATAGCTGACAGCCCGATTTATGAAATGCTCGCTGACGGTGTAAAAAGTGCTGCTGATTCTTATAACGCAGGAAAGGAACAAAAAGAACAGGCAGTGCTGACCATTCTCGAAGCCGGCACTAATCAGGCAGAATGGTATTCAAAATTAACAGCACTTGCAGCAGAAGGTAAATACAGCGTCATTATTTCATCAAATCCGTCGCTGCCGGAACTTGTCGAACCGCTTACTCAGCAGTTTCCATCCCAGAAATTCATACTGTTTGATGCGTATAAGGCGGGAAACAGGAATATTGCAACAATCCGCTATAACCAGCATGAGCAGTCATACATTACCGGATATATGGCGGGACTTGTATCAAAATCGCACAAAATCGGACTTATCACTGCGCAGGAATATCCTGTTATGAACAATGTAATTCTACCCGGTTACAAAGAAGGTGCAGAGGCTGCGGCCGCAGGAACGACTGTAGATTTCCGCATCATCGGCAACTGGTATGATGCCTCAAAAGGTTCAGAACTTGCAAATGCTATGTATAAGGCAGGAATCGACGTAATTCTGCCGGTTTGCGGCGGCGCAGCACAGGGAGTCCTGAGCTCTGCAAAGGAAAATGGAAAATATCTTGTATTTTTTGACGAAACTTCCTTCGATAAGGCTCCGGGAAATATCATTTCCTGTGCTGCCCTCAGCCAGACTGAAATGGCTGATGAAATAACAACGACATATCTTGAGGGAAAAACCGAATGGGGAACGGCAAAAACAGTCGGTATTGCAGACGGCTATATCAATTTTGCTATAGCCCCTGGTAATAGCAATCCTGTTATTACGGACGACATGCGGACAAAAATGGCGGAAATCGTAGAACAAATAAGAAACGGAAAACTGCTGCTGCCGCAAGATTAGCAATATGGATATAGAACTTTCCCATGTTTCAAAACAGTATCTGCATAAAACAGTGCTCGACAATCTTTCCGTTGTATTTCAGGGAGGCAGAATACATGCGCTCCTTGGAGAAAACGGAACAGGGAAATCAACTACAGCTGCTATCCTGAGTGGAGCGCTCCCGTTCGACGGGGGGGCCATTCTCGCAGACGGAAAAGCTGTCCGCTTCGCCTCTCCCCGGGATGCTGTAGAAAAGGGTATACTCTGTGTACAGCAGCGCCCTCTTCTTGCCGACGATATCTCCGTAAAGGAAAATATTCTGTTGGGGATAGAATACAGCACAGAAGTCAAAAAAGACGGGCATAAAAAAATACTGCAGGAAATCGCCACTATAAAAAAAAGATGGGCTCCTCAGCTTGATATGCATACGCTTGTCGCCCATCTTGGCGGCGATGAACGTTTTTACACGTCGCTCATTGCAGCCCTTGCATGCAAACCGCAGGTGCTCATCCTCGACGAGCCGTCAGCACTGCTTGACTGGGAACAGCGCCGCGCACTGTATGCAAATATCAGGGAACTTGCAAATGGCGGTATGAACATAATCGTCATAACACACATTATGCAGGAAGCGGAACTTTATACTGATACAGTGACCGTTCTGCGGAAGGGCATGTCTGCTGAACAGTATGAAAACAGTAAAACTTTCGGGACAGAAGAAAATGAGCAGCGTGCCGGAAGAAGTAATACTGTACAGACTCCTGAAAACGGGAGTGAATATGAATGCCGCCGCGGGCCATGCGGCGATGCATGCGGAATGAAATGTGCTGTTTCCTTTTCCGGAGTTACAGTCCGCCCAAGAAAGAGACCGGGGCTGTTTGACATTTCTTTTTCGGCGGAATGCGGAAAACTTACACTTATAAAAGGACTGCAGGAAAGCGGTCTCGGCACGCTTGAAAATGTCATAACCGGGATGGAAACAACGCACATGACAGGTACCTGCATTCTGCAGACAGCAGATGTAAAACATTGTGTGCATCTCAAATCGGGAAAATTTTCACCTGCCTTTCTCAGGAAAAAGTCAGGGATACGCACGGCACTGATTCCATCCGATAGAACATTCCGTGCATCAAATCCGCAGCTTACCATCGGGCAGCTTCTTTGTGCAATGAAAAAAGGGATGGTAGATAACGCATATGCGGAAAAAATTATAAAGAGGGCAGATATTACCATTCTTCCGGATGAAACGGCAGCGGCCTTATCAGGTGGTATGCTGCAGCGCCTCATCATTGCCCGCGAGCTTGATACGGATCCTCAGTTTATTATAGCCTGTGAACCGCTGCAGGGGCTTGATATGCAGACTGCAGACCGCACAACAAAACTGCTCGGTTCCCTTGCTGCAAAAGGCTGTATAGTACTTATTCTGTCTTCTTCGGAGTTTCCCGTGGAAATATGCAGTACTGTTTATACCCTTGAAGGTGGAAAACTGACAAAGGAAGACTAATGAACGTATATACGTTACAATCAGAAAATAGAATGCGTTATTTTAAAACTTTGTTTTGCGCCGTCTATGGCGGACAGACAACGCTTAGTTTTTTTCAGGAGTATCCGTGAACCGCAACATACTTTCTTCAAAGGCACTGCCAGTTTTTACAGGCCTTCTCTTTACAATGATTCTGCTTGTTGTCTCTTCACACACTTTTTCGGCAGCGTCTGATTTTCTGACAGGTTCATTCACTTCCGGCTATTATTTGGGAGCTGTATTGAACACTGCAACTCTGTTTATGGCTGCAGGTCTGGGAGATGCCATCATTTTAACGACCGGAGAATTTAATCTCGGCGGAGAAGGACAAATTTATGCAGGGGGATTTGCTGCTGCCATAGTTCTCAATCTGACCGAAAACATGCCGCCTTCTGTTTCACTGCTCTGCGCATTTGCAGCCGCTGTTGCAGTACCTGCGCTTATGGCGCTGCTTTCCGCCCTTCTCAAGGAATTGAAAAATGCAAGTATTCTGCTTACTACGTTTCTTATATCCGCAGCGGTAATACCGTTCATCGATTCACTCATTGCCGGAAAATTCCGCGGTTCATACGGAAATCTGCTTGCAACACCTTTCATAAGAGAATCAGTAAGATTCCCCCACATACTGAATCCTTCTCCCCTCTCTGTCATTTCCCTGTCTGCGCCGTTATTATGCATTCTTGGCTGGTATCTTATCTACCGCACAGGATACGGAAAACAGCTGCAGATAACAGGCATATCAAATGAATTTGCAGCATACTGCGGATATTCCAGAAAAAAAATAATATACAGTTCACTTATTATATCGGGCGCGCTGCATGGTATAACAGGATTTATAGCAGTCACAGGAACATACTACACGTGTCATTCAGGATTCTACAGCGGCATGGGCTGGGATGCATTGTCATGCGCACTCATTGCTGCATCTAATCCCGCCGCAGTCATTCCTTCAAGTCTTATTTTATCGTGGATATTTACTTCGGCAGACAGGGTTTCACTGAATTACAATTCCGGGTTTGATATAAATCTGCTTATACAAGGTGTGATGCTTGCATGCATTTCAATCCAGTATGCGGGAGGTATGAGACATGACAGACATCATTCTTAATATTTTATTTTTATCGTCACCGCTTCTTCTTGCTTCGTTTGGAGCCCTTATAAGTGAATACGCGGGCCGTACGGCAGTTTTTATTGACGGTATAATAAATCTATCAGCCTTCCTCTGCTATGCATTTACCGTATTAACGAAGTCCCCCGCTGCAGGATGTATACTTTCTGTCGTATGCAGTACAGCATTCATATTACTCTTTTTAACTGCAGTAGAACAGGTACACGCAAACCCGTTCCTTGCAGCACTTGCCCTTAATATTTTTTCCGGCGCCATCGTATCATTGTTATCAGCCGAAATATTCGGCACAAGAGGCGTACTGACATCCCCTCTCTTTACATTTCAGGCAGTACCGGCAAGGTACAGTACGTTTATTGCGGCATGCATTCTCACAGCAGCCGGCATTATCTTTCTTTTCGTGACAAAACGGGGATTGTACATACGGATAACGGGAACTAATTCTGACGTATTGCTTTCAAAGGGTATAAATGTTTCCCGCACCAGAGTACTGGCGGGATGCCTTGCTGCAGTATACGCATCATGTGCCGGCTGCATACTTGCAATCCGTCTTTCGTCCTTCGTTCCCAACATATCAAGCGGAAAGGGATGGCTTGCCCTCGCTGCCGTTTTTTTGGGAAAGAGAACAAGCACGGGAACTATTATTGCGGTTGCAGCCATGTGTGCTGCCGAATATTTTGCTGCCAATTTGCAGAATGTACTTCCGCATATCTCAACACCGCTGCTTCTTTCATTTCCTTATATAGTGGCAATTATACTTATTTTCATTGAACCTGGAAAAAACTCCGGAAATTAATTATCAGACGGATTCATTACGGTTTATATTCTTCAACTGCGTCCGGATCAAAATCTATGGTTTCACGTTTACCAGATGGAACGCCTGCTTCTATTTCTGCTTTGAGTTCCGGCGAAATAATATTTTCGATTTTCACATCGTCATCTGTTCTTTTGACGATATCATTAACAATATCCTTTGTTTTGAATTCTTCAAGGATATTTTCCAGTTCCGTCATATTCTTATAACTTTCTTCACTTTTTTCGCCGACTGCAGACATCCGCTTTACGATGTCCTCTGTTCCTGTCCTTATCTCTTTTATTCCTGCGACAGCTTCGCTGAACAAGCCCGTCATTGATTTCATTTCTGTAGAAATATTCTTCTGCTGCACGGAAAGGTTCTGACAGTATCCGTTTATCTTATCAGCAGTAACAGCCGTGTCATTTGTCTTGGATGTAATCTGCTTTGTTGTTTCATCAATTTTTTCAATACCGCCCGTTATTTCATTCAGAGAGTCAATCATCTGCTCGGAATGCTCACTAACCTTCCTGAACGCTTCAGCTGCTGCATTGCTTGATTTGTTGGCAGCTGTCGCATTTTGTACGATTTTATTAATTGAATCGCCTATTTTTTTTGCATTGTCAGCCGTTGATTCGGCAAGATTTCGTATTTCCTCGGAAACTACCGCAAACCCTTTTCCGGCTTCGCCTGCATGGGCTGATTCTATTGCGGCATTCATTGACAGCAGATTTGTCTGCTCCGCTACCGTATCTATTATCGTAACGATTTCACCGATTTCATCAAGGCTGGAAGTAATCTGCTCCAGTAAATCATTCGTTGCAGATATTTTTTCATCACCGTCGGCAACAAGTTCCCTCATTTCTTCTGCACTCTTTGTCCGTTCGGCAGCTTTTCCGCTGATCCGCCCAAGCGTCATGGACATATCTTCAACAGCCTTGTCACTGTCGTCTATAGCTTTAGTCTGCGCATTGTTATCCCGCACAAGGACATCAACTTCGCCATCGATTTCCTCAATCGCTTTTGCAACACGCTCAACGGATTCGTTTATCTGATCAAATTCTTTCGTGATTGATTCAATATTTGCATTAATCTCTGCGGTTGCCGCTGCCGTACTATTGGCAGAATCGTTTATTGAGTACCCTGATGAAATCGCACGGGATGCCGTTTTTTTTACAATGAGAAAAAAATCATTAAGTTCCGTTACCATTCGATTCATATTTGCCATCAGGCTGCTCATTTCCGTACTGCCGGATGGAACGATGGAAACAGTAAAATCCTTCTCAGTCAGTTTTGCGGACATTGCCTGTATCCGCTTGATCCGTCTGCTTATTCTTGTAGTAACTATAATAAGCGAGAAATACAAAACGACTGCAGCAATGACACAAAACACCAGTTCTATGACGACGTAAAGTCTTTCTGCTGTTTTGAGGACTTTTGTAAAGTCTTCCGAAAGCTTTACGATGGAATCCCCAAGCCTTTTTGTGCCGGCATAAATATTCAGATTCTGAAGGTCAAAAAATTCAAGCTGATCATTGAGATACTGCACAGGCTGAGAGTAAGGATAGCGTCCCTTTGCAAAACGGAAACCATACCATTTAACCTGCTGGGCAATCTCACTCTCCGGTATTTTTGTCTCCTGCATACGCTGCAGAACCGGGTCAAGCACATTAAAACCGGCTCTTATGCTGTTCCAGATGGTAATGGTATTCTCCTGACTCTGTTTAAAGAAGTCCGGAAAGTAACGGGTAACCGGATCTGTTGCTATACTGTTCATTATATCGGCTAAGTGATTAGTTTTAGTTTTCCAGTCAGTATAAACTGTTGTTGTATCAACACCACGATAATCAACAGAGCATATAAAATTATCAATATCAGCAAGACTGTACTGAAGATCAGCCTGCAGATATTGATAATTCTTCATGCGTTGGACAATATTCGATCCGTATAGGGCTACAAAAGCCAGAATACTGAATTGAAAAACAGCCCACAAAACAATGAGTGAAAATTTTGTATTAAGCTTCATATTGTTTCCTTACACCAGTATTTCATCACTCTGTATAGATTTCAGCACACTCATTTTAGCATATGTTTGAAAAAAATACATATAAACAGCTGTTATAAAACAGTCTTTTTATAACAGTTGTTTTTTCATTATTATATTCTGTCTGAAAAGTATCTAAGATTTAATATTTTTTAAAAATCAATTCAAGCTTTTCTTTTCCGATAATTTTCATAAAACTTGCAAGACGAGGCCCCTGATCCTTATTGACAAGAACGTGGTACATTGTTTCAAACAGTTGTTTGGGAGCTATTCCAAGTCCCGTTGCAACATCATATACCTTTTGCCCCAGTTCCTTTTCGTCAACATCATCCATCACAGGAAGCACCGTATCGCGTATTTGTGTAACAGCCTGCAGCTCGATATCCGTAAGCTCGGCTTTTTTCCCGTCAAGGCAAAGCGCAAATTTAAAATCTTCAGGAGCGCATTCAGTAACCCAGTACCAGGCACATTCGCAGCGGCGGCGGAGGCAGGCCACCTGTTCAGGTTTTACGTCTCCCAGCGATTCTATGACTGCATCGATATTTCCTGAATAAGTCTGGAGAAGTGTCGTAAGCATGCGGAAACCAACCTGATAGGGCATCGCACCAGGCATTTCCGGTTCAATCTGAGAAAGGATGTATACACGTTTTTCATGATTGAAAATATCTTCGTTCTTTGCTTTCTCAAGTTCCCATGCAATGCGCTCTGTCCGGTCATACGCTTCATACATAGTAATGACGTCCAGATCAAAACTGATTGCAAATTCGTGGTCCACTTTATTTACTGCAAAAATATAACGGAGAAGTTCCGGCTGATACACTTTGAGCGCGTCAGGAAGCGCAATGACCTTCCCTTTTGACGACGACATCTTTCCGGGAAGCCCCTTGAGTCCGACAAAATCGTATTTCATGGTAATAGGTGCATCCCAGCCGAATACTCTTTTTGAAACGAGTTTTGCGGTATCATATGATCCGCCCGGACTTACGTGATCCTTTCCGCCCGGCTCAAATACAACTTTCTCTTCATTCCATCTCATTGGCCAGTCGACACGCCAGCCGAGTTTAAATCCTTTAAATGTGCGAAGATCACCAGTTTCAACATTCCCGCATTCACATTTATATGTAATTCCGTACTCACCGTCGTAACCGGTTATTTCAGTTGTATCTTTGTTGCACCTTGAACAGAAAACTGAAACCGGCCAGTATTCATCTTCTTTCTTCATCTTGTGTTCGTCATCGCGGTACTCGTTAAGACACTCCTTAATGAGCTCACGGTTCTGCATAGCCTTTTTCATGCCTTCAGTGTAACGGTTAGCCCGGTAACGTGAAGCCTGATATAAAAATTCAGGATGGATTCCGACGTGCGGCAGTTCCTGCTCAATGTCAACTTCATGGTGACGCGCATAATTTTCATTGCGGCCGGTTGTATCAGGCACCATGGTAATCGGGAAGCGCAGATAATCTTTCAGAATTTCAGGATTGGGCATGTTGGCAGGAACTTTGCGGAAAACATCGTAATCATCCCATGAATAAATAAACCGTACGTTTTTACCGCGCTCGCGGAGTGCACGTACAACAAGGTCTACCGTGATGATCTCGCGGAAGTTTCCAATATGGACAGTACCCGAAGGCGTAATGCCTGAAGCACAGGTGTACAAATCACGGTCTCCTTTCTGGGAGATGATTTTATCTGCCATCTGGTCGGCCCAGTGGCAGAGCAGCGGATTTTTTTCATTATTCATAATGGATCATTATATAGTAGGCAAAAGAAATAAGCAATGACACGCTATTTTCATTTTCATAATTTTCTGATATAGTCATTTTATCTCCTTTAAAATTCTATCGAGGCATGTATGAAATCCATATCATGGGATAATCTTAACAAACTTGAAAGCTACAAAAAACTGCAAGCGCTCAAAGATGCTGTTTCTGTAGCGAAAGCATTAAGCGGCGCTGCCGGCGGAAAACGGGTTGCGGAATTTTCCATTCCGATGAGCAGCGGCCTTACCTATAATTATGCTGCAAAGCAGATAAACAA
Source organism: Treponema sp. UBA1793 (assembly GCA_002314445.1). Taxonomy (GTDB): domain Bacteria; phylum Spirochaetota; class Spirochaetia; order Treponematales; family Treponemataceae; genus Treponema_D. Next base: position 49,262 of record DCFX01000020.1, on the reverse strand, counting down.
ACAGGTCCTTACTATATTAAAATCTCTCGCTAAGGAAGATCAGCTTCTTGAAAAATTTGCAGCAGTGTACAACGGTGAAATCGTAAACCTCGGTGAAAACCGCATGGTTCTCCATCATCTTACGCGCGGCCAGCTCGGAAATGATGTCATCGTTGAGGGAGTAAACAAACGGGACTTCTACAGTAAGCAGCAGAAAGCGATAGCAGATTTTGCAGATAAAGTGCATACGGGAAAGATCGTCAACGAAAAAGGTGAAAAATATACAACCGTCTGCCAGATTGGCATAGGCGGCAGCGATCTGGGACCGCGCGCCATGTATCTTGCGCTGGAAAACTGGGCTAAAGCAAATAATACATTCAAGATGGAAGCACATTTTATCTCCAACGTTGATCCGGATGACGGAGCAACTGTCCTTACTTCGATAGATATTGCAAAAACAATCTTTATTCTTGTTTCAAAAAGCGGCACAACACTTGAAACACTTACAAACGAATCTTTCGTAAAGAATTTTCTCACAAAAGCAGGTCTTGATCCGGCAAAGCACATGATTGCTGTTACAAGTGAAACAAGCCCGCTTGCGAGCAGTCCTGACTATCTGGCTGCATTCTTTATGGACGACTTTATAGGCGGACGCTATTCTTCGACAAGTGCCGTCGGCGGTGCAATCCTCAGTCTTGCATTCGGATCTGACGTATTCGCCAGTTTTCTCAAAGGTGCGGCAGCTGAAGACAAGCTCGCAACAGAAACCGATATTACAAAAAACGCTGCACTCATGGATGCACTTATCGGCGTATATGAACGCAACGTTCAGGGATATCCTTCGACTGCCGTTCTGCCTTATTCACAGGCTCTTTCACGTTTCCCTGCTCATCTCCAGCAGCTTGACATGGAATCAAACGGAAAAAGCATAAACAGATTCGGCAAAAAAATTACATACGTTACCGGCCCCGTCATTTTCGGCGAACCGGGCACAAACGGACAGCATTCATTCTATCAGCTGCTGCATCAGGGAACAAACATAATTCCTCTGCAATTCATTGCATTCCAGCAGAATCAGACAGGAAAAGACGTGACGATTCAGGGGTCAACAAGCCAGACAAAATTATGTGCGAACGTTGCAGCGCAGATTGTTGCATTTGCATGCGGTAAGGATGATGAAAACTCGAATAAGTTCTTCGCAGGCGAACGTCCATCCAGCATCATCTACGGAAAGCAGGTTACACCTGAATCGCTCGGCGCGCTGCTCTCCCACTACGAAAATAAAGTCATGTTCCAGGGATTTATGTGGAATGTCAACAGTTTTGACCAGGAAGGCGTCCAGCTTGGAAAGACACTGGCAAAAACAGTACTTTCAGGAAAAATGGAAGGTGCATTAAAGGCATATGCGGAACTGCTTATAAAATAGCCGTATTTTTGTATCAATCTGTATAAATAGTCATACTGTAATACAACACAGTCTCTGACAAAAAAAACGCAGAAAAAGTCTTTCTGCGTTTTTTTTAATTCTGAAATAAATATAAAAAAACTACAGCTTGAACAATTTTCTGCAATTGTTATCAACAATGCTGCACAGCTGTTCCACACGCTCTCCGCGCGCATCAGCAACAAACTTGTACGTATGCTCGACAAAAAGCGGTGTATCCGGCTGCCCCCTCATGGGTACCGGCGCCAGGTATGGTGCATCAGTTTCGCATAAAATGCGGTCTTCCGGTACATACTGCAGAAGGGCGCGCATATCGTCCATTCTGCTCCGTTTTGTATATGTCACTGAACCGCTGAAACTGATGTACCAGCCCCGGTCGAGAAAGGGTTTTACTTCCTCAAGCCCGTATGAATAGCAGTGAATAATTCCTGTATCGTATCCTGTCTTTTTTATGCATTCAAGCGTATCGGAAAAAGCATCCCTGCTGTGTACGACGACGGGGAGATTCAGATTCTTTGCAAGGAGAAGCTGCATTTCAAAAAGTTCCTTTTCCGCGTCATACAAACCGGCATCAAAATCATCTTCACACCTGCCGTCTTCTCCTGACGGATTCCAGTGATGATCAAGGCCGCATTCACCGACAGCCGTTATTCCATCCGACTGTGCAATCTGCTGTTTAAGAATATCAATTTGCTGCATTCTTTCCCGTATTGCGTTCACGTCAGGCCAGATGCCTGCCGTATAATGAATCATACGTTGGACGGATGGACGGAGTGCCGGGACAACACCTTCTATAGCTTTCTGTACGGCGGCCTTTCTTACAGGAAGGTCATCACATGCCGTTCCTATATCCATCGCAAAAAAACAATCACGCTGAGCCATCTGAGAAAGAATATCCGCACAGTCGGAACATGTCCGCTCCTGTACCATACTAAAATGAAAATGTGTATCGGAAAACATAGCACGCTTATCTTGTAGTTTATAAATTTTGGTAAAAAATGACCGCCTTACTAAAGCAGCCCCTTTTACATACATACCAGGAACCGGGATCGAACCGGCACGACGTTTAACCGTCGAGGGATTTTAAGTCCCTTGTGTCTACCATTCCACCATCCTGGCAAGTGTCATATATGATATAGAAAATTTCTTTTTTTTACAATACCTGACTGAATAGACCGCTCATTTCGTCGCGCCACTCGATTTTTGTATCGCGTGATTCCCATTCAATTGTTTTAACAATCCTGAACGTTTTCAAATCACGCGGATTGTCAAAATGAAGCACGGCAAAGCGCCCTTGCCCGATATACGTAATCTTGTCGTTATCACCAAGTGATTCAGATTTGCCCAACTGCTGCAGGATGCAGTCAAAATGAGCTGGCTTTCCTGTTGTCCTGTCGGCAATTGCGCTTGTAATATCCTCTATGGGTTTGCCGCAAATCGGACAAATCACTTCCCTTGTCTTCAATTCACGGATTGCAGCATTTCTCTTCTGCTGCTCCTCTGGATTTTCATGAATTGTCCGTTGAAATACAGATACATGTACCTTTGGCTCTTTAGTGTTGTTTACCTGACTTCGATTCTGACCATTCTGATTATTCCAATTGTGTCTGCTGTGGCTGTGCCTGTTATTTCTTCCCATGCTCTTCACCTCTTAAATAAAATCTGCAGGGAAAGAACGAAAGTTTTTTCAATCCCTGAACAACGTATCATCATCAGGATCTTCTATAAGCTTTCTGCTTATAACCTGAGCAATACGTTGTATAGCATTATCAATATATTCCTCATCATGAATTTTTTTGCGCAGTTCAAGTACTCGTGCCGGAAGTTTTTCTTCCTTTTTTTTCTCAAGAACAAGCGTTGTTGTCTTTACACCAGAAATCATAAAAACTCCGAAAAAGCGTTTTCGATGTGATACACTGTCGGCATTCCCGGCATATCAACTACAATCACATCATATCGAATATAGTTCTTACTATATTGTCGATTGATTGAAAGAAAACGTTTAGACGTTTCGATAATTCTTTTTTGCTTCCTGCTGTCAAGGACATGCGCAAGTATTTCCGGAGTCCCATGCGGCAGGGTTTTTACTTCGACGAATACAAGCGTATCTTTTATGAATGCTATTATATCGATTTCACCGGTTTTTGTCCGCCAGTTACGCGTTAAAATTGAAAAACCGTGCGCTTTTAGATAATCTGCCGCACGGTCTTCGCCATACTGTCCTGTGATTTTTCTTGTATCTTTCACTGCATATTACGCAATATTTATTTTTCCGCCCAGAAACTGAAGGGGCACATCATTTTCAGAGTCTCCGTCATCCGAAAGCGGTTCAAGATCGTCTGCAAGTTCAAGTTCATCAACAGGCAGCCCCTCCCCTCCGGAACCTTTTTCCGGTTCAGAAAGCAGATGACCATATGTCAGGAGATAAGGAATAGACCAGCGCTTGAGGGCTGTAATGTGATAGGTTTTTGCAGCTTTACCTTCTGCCAGAAACATGTTTTTTCCATCATCAAAAAAAACTGGAGCAGAAAAACGCATTCCTTCTTTGACTTCACTACTTTTTATTTTTGTAAAATTATTCATTCTTTTGTCTCCCTTCTGCCTTCAATATAAAAGCAAAAATCCCTGACAATATAGTCCACGTCTCTTCCGGTACAAATGAACCAATTTCCTGTAACGAAAGAATAGCTGTTACAGATGTATTCTTTACTACAGGAATTGAGTTTTTTTCCGCAATTTCAATAAGTCTTTCTGCCTGTAAACCTCTTGCAACTGCCGTAATAAACGGTGCAGGCGCACCTTCCGGATACTTAAGGGCTACAGCTTTTTCCCCCGCCGTATTCATGCATTACCCCGAACAACAGAAACAGGTTCTGGCTCTGTACAAAAACCGGACAAAATATCTGAATCTGCCCATTCCGTTTCTACAGGAGTATCACCATGAAAAATATTCTGAAGCAGCGTATAAAACTGATTCTTCAGTTCTGGATCATTATGTATTTCATCGTAAGGATCTATACAAAATCGTATTTTTTTACACACCCCATTTATATAATATAGCACAAAAAAATACGATTTCATGTAAAAATCAATTTTTACTGCAAATTTTCCACTTTTTTTGCGTCCATTATCAAAAAAACATCTCAGCATACCGTTCCCGTGAGAGGCTCCGCCTGCGAGAGACACTTCAAAAGGAATCTGAACCCAGCTGCCACCGGACTCTTTGTCATCCTTAAAACCCCGGTGATTGAATAAAGTAAGCAATCCCTGTCGGGATTCAGGTCCGGGAATTGAACCTGCAAATATGCCTCCAAAAAACTGCCTCACCTCATCTGTAATTTCACTGATAAGCGATGAATCGGCGTTGTCTGCTGTATGGATAATCTTTTTATGTTCACTGTTGCGCTTTCTGCCGCTGCAATCCCGTTTACCGGCTTCCTTATCTCCATTTTTTCCTTCTCTACCCAGTATCTGTCCTACAGCATCTTCATCGGCAGGAAGTCCCTTCTGTTCCAGGATAAGTGCCGCTTCCGCAGCTTCTTTTTCTTTTCCTGAAAATTTTTCAGCCGTCCGTCTTGCTCTGTTGAGCATTGAAGGATCAAGCTTCATTCCAAGCTGCTTCATTTCAGAAAAAAGCGCAAGTGTAACAGAATCAGGGGAAAGTCCCAACGACATAAAATATGAGGCAAGCTGAGGATCGGCTATAAGCCCATCGGCATTTATCTGTGTGGAAAAATTCTGTACAACCGGCAGATCCGCAGAGAGAATGCCTCCTCTGTTCAGAGGCGTAAGAATAATCTTTTCATCACGGAACGAAACTACAGTAGTAAATGATGATCCTTTTTCCAGAAGTGTCTGTGATGTTACGGAAAAACGGCCGCCTGCAGCCGAAACTGTATATGACTGCGGTCCAGTCTGTGAGATTACATGTACAGAAACGAAACTACCCTCCCTCAGTACTTGTGAAACAGTTGTACCGGAGAGGGCAGTTTTATGTATGTATACGTTCTGAGTCGTATTCATGCCGCAGGAAAAAGTTTACTTTTTCTTCTTTTTGTCATCAACAGCTTCAGCTGCATGCTCTTCTTTGAATTCCTTCTTGATTTCAGCTTCCTGAGCAGCTGCTGCAGCATCGGCACGTGCGTTGCGGGCTGCAAGTTCAGCTGCAACATTACCACCGACAAGAGCCTTAACTTTTGCATTTTTACCGATTGCATCACGCAGATAGTAAAGCTTTGCACGTCTGACTTTACCAGGGCGAGTAATCTCGACTTTGGTAATACGGGGAGAATGAACAGGGAATACACGTTCAACTCCGACTCCGTAAGACGTTTTCCGAACCGTAAAAGTCTGACGTGTACCGGCTCCTCTTATGCAAAGAACGACGCCTTCATAAATCTGAATACGTTCACTCTTGCCTTCGACGATTTTGAAAAACACTTTTACTGTATCGCCGACATTGAAGCCCTGAGCGCTTGCACGTCTCTGTTTTTCTTCAATACTCTTGATAATATCCATAATAATCTCCATTTAGACAGCAGAGGCATCTCTTTTGAGACCTTTCCGCCTCTTTCTTTTATCTGCATGTTTCAGCAGAAACTGCCCGGTAATTTCCTCAATCATCTTTTCGGCTTCGGGAGTAAGCTGTCCTGCTGTTCTTGCGGCTGCTACCATGTCAGGTCTGTTTGCAAGCGTTTTTTCAAGACGCTTCCTCAGCTCCCACTTCCGGATTTCTTCATGATTGCCCGAACGCAATACTTCAGGCACTTCCATGCCTCTGTATATCTGCGGTCGTGTAAACTGCGGATATTCCAGAAGTCCGCCGCAATAGCTTTCCTCTTCAAGAGATTCTGCAGAAATAACACCATCGATCAGCCTGTAGACTGTGTCAATAATCACTTCTGCAGCAACTTCGCCGCTCGACATAACGTAATCGCCAATGGAGATTTCGTCGTCAACATAGGAATCTATTATCCGCTGGTCAATACCTTCGTACCGCCCGCAGATAAATACGAGTTCACTTTCGCGGCTCAATTCAAGCGCTTTCTTTTGTGTAAACGGTCTGCCGCCCGGCGTAACAAAAATTACGCGTTTCTTGTAAGCTTTTACACTGTCAAGCGCTTCTCCGAGAGGTTCCGCCAGCATAAGCTGCCCGGCTCCTCCGCCGTATGGACCGTCATCACAGGTATGATGTTTATCACGGGCAAAATCCCTGATATTCACCAGATCGTAGGCAATAATCCCCTTTTCAACTGCTTTCGCCATGATTGAGTTTTCAAAATAAGCGCGCAGAATGTCAGGAAATAAGGTCAGCACGGTAAATTGCATGGAATTACTCCAGAATCCAGAGGTGCATCAGCTGTACTGTTTTGTTGTCAATATCAATTTTACCGATGTGCTCCTCCGTAAAGGGCACAAGAACTGTACGGGGACTTCCCGAAGCAGTCAATTTGACAGTATCCGACAAAACATTGCAACTCTCGGAGAGTGTAACCTCAAAGAGGTAGGCTGCTCCGCCTTCCAATACGTCTGTGATCGTTCCCACCTTTTCGGCAGGTGCAGCCTCAGCTGCCGGTCCGACTCTGCTGTTTTCACAGCCGTTCTCATAAATAAGAGAACAATTTCTAAGATCTTCGATGTACCACTCTCCCTCTTTCAAAGGATAAGCGTACTCGCGCGGTACTACTATTTCCCAGTTGTTGTACTTTCGTGCATCTTCCGGTGAGTTGACTCCCGCCAGTTTCATGTACACGCAATTTCCGCCGATATCTGCATATTCTACACCGCAGATTTTCGTTTCCGTTCCGTGCCGTAAAGTGACATTCTTCAGCGCTACAATATGTTCGTATGCTCCGGAAGCACTCTCTACTTTAAATTCACCCGTTATTCCGTGAGGAGCACGGATAAAACCTACAATAAGCTGTTCTTTCATCGACGGCTCAATCAAGGATATCGAGACTGCAGTGTTTTCCGTCCTTTGCTGCAGATGCGCTCAAAACCGTACGCATAGCTTTCGCAATACGGCCGTATTTGCCGATTACCTTGCCAATGTCGCTGTCAGCCACTTTCAGCTGAAGAACAGGTCCTCGTTCACCTTCTGTTTCAGTTACCGATACAGCTGAAGGATCGTCGACCAGTGATTTCGCGATATATTCGATCAGGTCTTTTTCCATTTCCAGTTACTCCGGTAATTTACTTTGACTGTGCTTTAGTCTGTTTGTTGATGAGCTTTCCGACGACGTCTGTAGGCTGTGCACCGACGCTCATCCAGTACTTTACACGATCCATGTTGAGGTTAATCTGTTTGTCAGCCGGTTCAATTGGCTGATACGTACCGACCTCTTCAATGGCTGTACCATCGCGCGGCTTGCGCTCGTCAATGACGATAACACGATAGTACGGACGTTTTTGAGTACCGAACTTCTTAAGTCTTATTTTGACCACTTTATTCCTCCATTAGAACTCGAACCGAACAGAGCCAAGTTCTGAAATACATAATTGAATAAACTGCGAAAAGCAGCCTATACACCTTACAGTGTGAGCTTCTATTTTAATGAAAAAAATATGCAAAGTCAATAAATGCAGGTATTTCAAGCATTAAATCTCGCAAGAAAAGACCTTGTGCGTGTCTGTTTCGGATTATTGATTACTTCCTGCGGACTGCCTTCTTCCACAATGACGCCGCCGTCCATAAAAATGATATGATTGCTGGTGTCGCGGGCGAATGCCATTTCGTGCGTAACAACTACCATCGTCATTTTTTCTGCAGCAAGATCCTTTATGACTGCAAGAATTTCACCGGTAAGCTCCGGATCAAGTGCGCTCGTCGGTTCATCAAACAGGAGAACTTCCGGTTTCAAGGCAAGGGAACGTGCAATCGATACACGCTGCTGCTGCCCGCCGGAAAGTTCACACGGGTAACTGTCGGCCTTTGCAGACAGACCGACCCGTGCCAAAAGCTGTGCCGCAGTATATTCCGCTTCCTCTTTCGATTTTCCCAATACATGAATCTGCGCGTCGGTTACGTTTTTAAGCACCGAATAGTGCGGAAACAAATTGAAGTTCTGGAATACGAGGCCGACTTTAAGTGCAATGTCGCGCAGTTCCTTTTTACCGGCATACACACAGTCCTTTACAAGACTTCTGCCGCAAATCGTAATCGAACCGCCGGAAACAGATTCAAGCTGAGTGATGCAGCGTAGAATTGTAGACTTGCCGCTTCCTGACGGGCCTATAATACCGAGTACTTCGCCTTTGTATACGGAAAAAGATATATCCCTTATAACCTCTGTCGTACCGAACGATTTCGACAGATTTTCAACTCTGATTATTTCTTCTGACTGTTCCATGACAACCTGTTCTGACTCATTTATAATATGCTAGCCGTTTTTCAATTCTTACGAATATTGCTTCGACCGCCCAGTTCATGACAAAATAGAAAACACCTGCCACAAAAAGCGGCATGAACGAAAACAGTCTGCTCTGAGTTTCCTGAGCCACGCGCAGAAGTTCCGATACGCCGATTATCTGCACGAGAGCTGTATCCTTTACAAGTGTAATTACTTCATTGCCCATTGCAGGAATGATGCGTTTAACAACCTGCGGTAAAATTATATAAAAAAACGTCTGATTTTTCGTATAACCGAGTACTTTTGCGGCTTCGTACTGCCCCTGAGGAACAGACTCAATGCCGCCGCGGTAAATTTCCGCAAAATACGCGGCATAGTTTATGATAAGGGCAACATTTGCCGCAAGAAAGCGCGGCCACGTAAGACGTATATCCGTTCCAAACTGTTTATTAATCCATATGCATAACAGCCCCGGCCCGAAATAAACGACGAGCAGCTGCAGCATGAGCGGCGTTCCGCGGATTATGAGGAGAAATATTTTAGTGACTGCTGAAAGTATTTTATTCTTTGTCATGCGGCCGGCAGCAACAGGTAGAGCGAGAGGCACTGCAAAAACCAGAGTGAGAAAGAATACTTCCAGAGATGTCACAGACCCCTGCAGCATCGACTGGAGCATTTTTATCATTTTTATTTACCAATAACAGAAATATCGCGTCCGAACCACTTTATGGAAACAGCTGCAGCAGTCCCGTCTTTCTGCATTTCCTCAAGGATTTTCTGGACTTCATCGCGCAGAGCAATGTCGCCCTTTCTGAATGCCACACCGTATTCTTCTTTCGACAGTGGTTCGTCTATTACAGAAAAAGGTTTTTTCGTCGCCGCAATACTGTAATCGGCAACAACACTGTCCATAACGACGCCGTCAACGCCCCGGATTTCAAGATCGTTGAGCGCGGTGACATTATCTTTAAACAATATCTGATTTTTTATGGAGCCGGCAAAACCTGCATTGCCGTTGACGGCCTCCTGTGCGCTTGATCCGCTTTGCAGTCCGACAACTTTTCCCGACATATCAGCAAGCGATTTAATTCCGCTGTCGTTCCGGACAACGAGAACCTGCTCGTTGTTCAGATACGGTTTTGTAAACGCAAGTGCTTCTTCCCGTTCTTTCGTTATGGTAAAACCATTCCATATGCAGTCTATCTTTCCGGTATTGAGTTCCATCTCTTTTGCATCCCAGTCAATCGGCTGAGCCTTAAATTCGGCACCGAGGCGTTTTGCAACCTCTTTTGCAAGATCTATATCGTAACCGACAATCTCATTGTTCTCGTTGCGGAAACCAAGCGGAGGAAACGAATCGTCCAGTCCAAGCACAAATACACCGCGGCTCTTCAAATCACTTAGAGACGTATCGCCATTCGTCTTTGTCTGTTTCCTGCAGCCTGCAAAGCAAACCGACACAACTGCTGCACATACAACCGCAGCCTTCACAATCTTTTTCATAGAAATCTCCTGTTATTAAAGCTCTTCCGCATTTTTTATACACTTTCCAGTTCCGGAATAGTCTCCCATTCTCCGGAAAAATTATCATATTCTAAATCCACGCCGTCCTTCTGTTCTACAAGTTCAAAAACTTCCACTGCATTTCTTACACCCCTCAAAGTAATATATCCCAGAGAAGAACAGTCGAAAAAATTTTTAACAAGTTCATACGTTGCTCCGCTTATAAGTATAGACGTATTGTAATCTTTGTTTGCTGTTTCAAGCCGGGATGCTATATTCACGTTACCGCCAATGACAGTATAGTCAAGCCGCTGTATAGAACCGACATTTCCGACAACCATATCGCCGGAATTTATTCCGATGCGCGTAAAGAGCGGTGCTTCAATAAGCCCTTCACTTATAAGCTGGTCGTTAAGAACCTTTTCCATGCGTTTCATACGAAGGGCTGCAAGACAGCACCTGACCGCATGATCCTTCAGTTCATGGGGCGCGCCGAAAAATGCCATAATTGCATCACCCTCAAATTTGTCGATCGTTCCGCCCAAAGCCATTATAACCTGACTCATTTCAGTGAGGTACATGTTAAGAACGCGGACAAGCAGAATAGGATCCATTTTTTCGGAAAGAGGTGTAAACCCCTGCAGATCCGTAAAAATGCACGTAAGAAATTTCTTTTCACCGCCGAGATGAATCATATCAGGATTCTGCAGAATATTCTGGACGACATCGGGCGATACATAATGAGAAAAGGCTTCCTGAAGCCAGTTCCTTTCATTACGAGCCATCTCTGCTTCATGATACAGCAAAGCCTTATTCAGGATACGGATAAGCGGTATAAGAGGTTTTGCCTGTTCACATGTATAATTATTCACGCCTGAAGGACCTATATAAATACAGCCTGCAGAACCTGACCCGGGTTTATAAGGAATTGACAGACAGCCGGACGGATGCAGGAAGGCAGAATCGTCGTCAATGGCGGCATCCCTGCGTTCCTTCATATACTGGTTAATATTGCATTCCATCTTTTTCAGTTTTATGCAGTACTGTATTTTACTTTCCGTCTTCTGCCGGCCGGCATAAAACATAACAAAATCGGGTTTCATTCTGGAGATAATAAATTCTGCAGCAGTACGATATATATCATGAGGATCAGACAGTAATATGATTTTCTGTTCAAAAACATCATATTCAGTCTCCCTGAAGATGACTTTTATGCATTCTCCAAGTTTCGTATCGTCACAGCTCATGACAATTTATTTCTCCTCTCCTGATGCAAACTTCCTAAGCAGTTCTATCTGTCTGTCTACGCATTCCGGAGCAGGACCTCCTTCCGTCCGACGGGAAGAAACGCATGCCTCCGGAGTAATAAATGTATAGATATCCTCTTCAATAAGTTCCGAACATGATTTAAATTCTTCAAGCGTTAAATCTTCAAGGCGTAAATCTTTTTTCAGGGCAAGGCGTACGGCGCGGGCAGAAACTCCGTGGGCAGTTCTGAACGGCATTCCTTTACTGACAAGGTAGTCGGCAACATCAGTCGCATTAAGATAGCCGTCTTCACATGCGGCCGCCATACGCTGAGTGTTCCATCTGGCAGTCGAAACCATCTGTACAAAGACTGACAGACACGAACTCACTGTGTCAAACGCATCAAACAGGCTTTCCTTATCTTCCTGCATGTCGCGGTCATATGCAAGGGGAAGGCCTTTCATCATCGTAAGAAGAGCAAAAAGATCTCCATACACTTTGCCGGTCCGGCCTCTGATAAGCTCTGCAAAATCGGGATTCTTTTTCTGAGGCATGATTGAACTGCCTGTTGACCAGCGTTCGCTCAAGTCAATAAAGGAAAATTCCGTCGTAGACCAGAGAACAATCTCCTCACAGCAACGGGAAAGATGGGTTTGAAGCAGTGCAAAAGCAGAGGAAAGCTCAATACAGTAATCGCGGTCGGAAACGCTGTCAAGCGAATTCTGTGTTGCACCTTTAAAACCAAGCAGCTCCGCTTCCAGTTTCCTGTCGAGGGGCAGCCCGCTCCCTGCAAGTGCACAGGCTCCAATCGGCGACAGAGAAATACGGCTGAGTGCATCTCCGAGACGTCCGTAATCGCGGGAAAACATCCACGCCCAGGCGCATAAATGATGCGCAAGCGTTACCGGCTGAGCATGCTGCATGTGTGTAAATCCCGGCATGAGTGAATGAGTATGTTTCGCCGCTGTATCTGCAAGCATACGAATCAAGTTAAGAATCTGCTGTTGAAGTTCAGGGACAACACGGCGCAGGTACAGCCGCTCATCGAGTGCAATCTGATCATTGCGGCTGCGTCCGGTATGTACTTTCTTACCGGCCTCACCTATACGGTCGGTAAGCGTTGCTTCTATAAAGGAATGAATATCTTCGGCGGAATAATCTATTGCAAGCGCACCTGATTCAAGATCATTTCTGATTGAATCAAGTCCCTGTATGATAGAATCGGCTTCACCGCGCGTAATTATTTTTGTACAGGCAAGCATCTCTGCATGAGCCCTGCTGCCCTGAATATCGTCAAGAGCCATACGCTCGTCAACATGAATTGAAGTTTCAAATGAAACGGCCTGAGCGTCGGGACCATCTTCAAAACGTCCGTGCCAGAGTGCTGCATGATTACCGGCAGTCATTGTTCCGTGCTTATCCATAAAGTTAAGTATATCGTAAAGAGTATCTTTTTACAATGTTTTGGTGTATAGTACAAAATTAAGACGATATGGAACCGAGGTCAATATGTATAAAAAATTAACACTTGGTCTGCCGCTTGTATTTTTTGCAGGAATGCTTTCTGCGGTCGAAATCGACACGAAACTTCTCGACGAAGCAAAAAAAGTACGATTCATCGAGGATAAGTCTCCTGTTTCACGGCTTGAATACAGCACCGGAAAACAAATCAGGGATACGGGACGTACACTCGGCAAAGAAATCCGCTATCAGGAACAGACTCAGAAAAAATCTGCCCCGTATGTAAACGGTGCACCGTCATATAAATACAAGGCAATGAGAGTTTATTCTTCTGATACAAAGGCCGGCGCAGACGTCATCTATATCAGTAAACCTGCAGGTGTAACGACGACGAAAGGTCTGTTCCGTATTGTTTCCGGCTACATAGAAACTGCATATGATATCCCGATGGAACAGGCTGACAAAATCGCAGTAAAAGTCTGCTGGTGGAATAACAATCATTACGATGAAAATGATTATTTTGCTGCAAATTTCAATCCTGATGTTCTTGCTGCATTCAGCAATGAAACAGCAGTTACAGGTCTTGCAGCTTCATATAAATACTGGCCGGGAAAAACACGTATCGTCATACCGTTCGTATTCGTAAAACAGGAAGTACCAGCGGCAGCAGAACCAGTCCATACGCCGCAGGCAGAATCTGCAGAAGAACAGAAAAGTACCCCCGGGACAAAACTTTACGAAGAGCAGAATGTGAACCCGGGGGCAAAACTCTCCGGGGAAAAAAGTAACAATCAGGGAACAGCCGTTTCTGCAGAAACTTCTGAATCTGCGGAAGCAGCTGCAGATTCAGAAGTAAAAAAGCAGGAAATGCCTGTAAATTACAGGATACTATTCGGCATTCTTATTGCCGCTGCCGTGCTTCTCGTCATGCTGCTTATAAAAGTAATACGCGACATGCACAAACACAGCCAGCAGTAATTAAAAATTCTGCATGCAGCTGGGCTCCGAAAAGAATTTCCAGGCATCCCGTTTAGTTATCTGCGCTTGAAATCGTTCAGCTTCTGACGTTCAAGGCTTTTCTGCGGATGAATATACGCCGTAAGTATGAATATGGAAAGGAATACCACCGCTGCAGCAATGCCGACCGCATACGAAATCGTAATCCCCTTCATTCCGAAACGGCCGAAGTTGAAACATTCAGGCGCATACATGAGGTATGTAACGGATACAGCCGACATGAAAGCGGCAGGAACGGCTGCAATCCAGCAGCGGTTTCTATCCGGATAGTTCGTGGCAAGATAGACGGCCGCAGCCCACAGTACTATCATTGCAAGAGTCTGGTTCGACCATGAAAAATAACGCCACACAACGCTGTAATCAATAAATGAAATACCGTAGCCGATGAGAAGAAGCGGAACGGCGATTGAAAGGCGGATTTTCATCTTTTTCTCGTCAAGTTTAAACCAGTCAAAAATGACCATGCGCGCGCTGCGGAAAGCTGTATCGCCCGATGTAATCGGACAGACAATAACACCGATAAGCGCAATCGCCCCTCCAACGGAACCGAGAAGTCCTGTGCATATTGCGTAGACGGACTTTGATCCGCCGCCGCCCATCTTGAGCAGGCTCTCAAGCCCGTTTGATCCGTCCTTGTGCCAGAAAAAAGAGATTGCTGCAGACGCCCAGATCATGGCGATAATTCCTTCACATACCATTGCACCATAGAAAATTTTACGGCCGTCTTTTTCATTTCGGAGCGTGCGCGAAACTATAGGAGCCTGCGTTGCATGAAAGCCGGAAATAGCACCGCACGCAACAGTGATGAACATGAGTGGCCAGATCGGTTTCTGAGTCGCGGCAGGATACAGATTTGCAAGCGTCAGTTCCATCATCGGGCGTGTGCCGTTGTTAGCGATAGTCGCAATGGAAACACCGAGCGCCATAATAATAAGAAAGACTCCGAACACCGGGTAAAAACGTCCTATAAGTTTGTCGACAGGAAGAAGCGTTGCAAGAAAATAATATACAAGTATGACAATCGTCCATATTTTTACGTTCATCCATTCTGGCGTAAGGATTGCAAGAAGCCCCGCAGGCCCGACCATAAAGACGACACCGACCATAACAAGAAGCACCACGCTGAATATGCGCATGACGTTCTTCATGACTGGCCCCATGTACTTTCCGGTAATTTCGGAAATGCTTGCACCGTCGTTGCGGATGGAAAGCATACCCGACATATAATCGTGTACACCTCCGGCAAAAATCGTACCTCCGACAATCCAGAGATAGACGCCGGGTCCCCACAATGCACCGGAAATGGCGCCGAAAATCGGCCCGAGTCCGGCAATATTCAGCAGTTCAATGAGAAAGGCCTTTCCGTTTGAAATCGGAACATAATCGATGCCGTCCGGGTTTGCGACAGCGGGTGTCGGCCTGTCCGCATCAGGATGGAAAATCTTTTCCACAAATTTTCCATACAGGAAGTATCCCGCTACAAGCAGCGCGATACACAGAAAAAAAGTTATCATATAATCCCTCCTATAACACGCCTCATCGGCCTGCCATATGTTACAGTCAGGATACACCTGTAATAGAAAATTGTAAAATTAAAGGAAGCAAGTGAATATAATGATAAATATTACAGATATCTCTATTTTATCCACTCTATATTGAACACCTGAGACGTTCACAGTCTTTACAGGAGCATGTGACTATTTATTTTTTTCCATCCATTTTGTTATTCCGGCAACAACATCCGCATCTATATCGTGCTCGACACGGCAGGCGTTTTCTTCCGCCTGATCTTCAGGTACGCCTGTTATTTTTGCGAGAAAATCGGTAAGAAGACGGTGACGGGAATAGATATCATTCGCTTTTTCCATACCTTTACTGGTAAGATGAAGTTCCGTTCCCTCAAAGTCAAGATAGCCCCCGTCCTTTAATATTCCCATAGCGCGGCTCACACTCGGTTTTGAAACACCGAGTTTTTTTGCCACATCCACGGAATGGACGGAGCCTTTCTCGTTGTGTATCATAAGAATTGATTCAAGATAATCTTCACCGGATTCGTACATAGTATCCCTCGATATGAATATACAGTTTTTTCCGGCAAACTTCTACTTCAATTCCATAATCAACTGTTCAACCGGCTTTCCCGGCGGAATCATCGGAAGGACCATTTCGTCTATATCTATAAGGGCATCGATTACGGCAGGCTTTCCCGACAGGAGCGCCGCATCGACAGCCTTTTTATACTCATCCTCATTTTTCGCGCGTAATCCCCGGATGCCGTACGCTTCTGCAAGTTTTACGAAGTCGGGCCCAAAATCAAGCGTTGTCTGGCTGTAATGCTTTTCATAAAAAAGAGTCTGCCACATGCGCACATTGCCGAGCGCGCCGTTATCAACAACAATGATGATAATCGGAAGTCCGTAATGACCGATTGTGGCAAGTTCGTTGCAGTTCATGCGGAATGAACCGTCACCAGCAAAATGTACCACGGTACGCCCGGGGTTTCCGATTTGTGCGCCGATAGCCGCTCCGGTACCGTACCCCATTGTCCCGAGTCCGCCCGAGGTGAGGAATGTCCGCGGCTGCGTAAATTGATAGAACTGAGCCGCCCACATCTGATGCTGGCCGACTTCCGTCGTTATAATTGCGTCATCGCCTACTTTGCTGTTTACGTACTCATAAAGGAATCTGGGAGCAAGCTGTTCCTTTTTAGTCCAGCTCGGAGGAACTTCTGCTTTCCACTCGTCAATCTGCCTGTTCCATGCAGACGGCTGCTTTACCGTAATCTGCGGCAGAAGTCTGTCGAGCACATCCTTTATATTGCCGATAAGGGCTGTCGATGCTTTTATATTTTTATTAACTTCCGCCGGATCAATGTCTATCTGCAGGACTTTTGCATGATGTGCGAATTTTTTCGGATCGCCTATGACGCGGTCGCTGAAGCGGGTTCCGATGGCGATAAGCAGATCGCTTTTATCTGCCGCCATATTTGAAGCCTTTGTGCCGTGCATGCCGATCATGCCAAGTGCAAGCGGATGCCTGTTCGGAAACGAAGCCTTTCCCATAAGGCTCATTGCGACCGGAATATTGGCACGTTCCGCAAGTGCTTTCAGTTCCGCACATGCATCGGAAATGATGATGCCGCCGCCCGCATAAATGACAGGCCTCTGCGCAGCATTAATAAGTTCTGCTGCATTTTTAATTTCCCTGTCACCCGGTTCGTCGATTTTTATAATACGGCGGAGATTTTCTTTGCGGGCTGCAAGCTGTGTTTCGCTTGAGATGCCGGAAACGACCGGGACATACTCGCACTGTGCGGATGTAATATCTTTGGGTATATCAACAAGGACTGGCCCCGGACGTCCGGTTCTTGCGATGAGAAAAGCCTCGCGGATTGTATCTGCAAGCTTTGCAACATCGCGCACTATAAAATTATGTTTCGTTACCGGCATAGTCACGCCGGTAATATCAACTTCCTGAAAGCTGTCCTTTCCAAGCTGGCTTGTCGTTACGTTGCATGTAATCGCAACAATCGGAACAGAGTCCATATATGCAGTTGCTATGCCGGTAACAAGGTTTGTTGCGCCCGGACCGCTTGTTGCCATAACAACGCCGACTTTTCCTGTCGAACGTGCATAACCGTCAGCAGCGTGGGACGCTCCCTGTTCGTGCGCCGTGAGTATATGGCGGAGACGGCTGCTGTTCTTATACAGTTCATCGTAAATGTTGAGTATAGCCCCGCCCGGATAGCCGAATACGGTGTCCACTCCCTGTTCAAGCAGGCATTCTATCACTATTCTTGCACCAGTATATTTCATGTACCAGATTTTCCTTTATCGTTTTATTTTACCAATACAGCAGCATACAATATGCCTTTGCCGCCCTATTGCAGAATCGCGCCTTTATCAGCTGAAGAGACAAACCTCGCATAACGGGCAAGATAGCCTGTCGTTACTTTCGGAGCAGGTGCCTTCCATGCAGCCCGGCGTTCCGTAAGTTCTTCATCGCTTACATCAAGGGAAATTGTATATGCGTTGATATCAAGTGTAATTTGATCGCCTTCCTTAACAAGTGCAATAGGCCCGCCGACAGCAGCTTCCGGCGAGCAGTGTCCGAGAGACGCTCCCCGGGTTGCACCGCTGAACCTTCCGTCAGTTATAAGTGCAACCTGTTTGTCGAGCCCCTGCCCTGCGAGAGCGGCAGTGACAGCAAGCATTTCGCGCATTCCCGGACCGCCTTTCGGTCCTTCGTACCTGATAACGACAACGTCTCCCGGTTTTATCTGACGTTTCTGAACAGCGTCCATCGCCTCGCTTTCGTCGTCGAACACACGGGCAGGTCCGGTATGCTTCATAAGCTCTTTTGCACACGCGCTCCGCTTTACGACAGTACCGTTGGGTGCAAGGTTGCCGAACAGAATGGCAATACCGCCGTTGTCTGAATACGGATTTTCAATCGGGCGCAGAACGTCCGGATTCCGATTAACTGCGTTCCGTATATTTTCTGCAACTGTCTTCCCTGTCGCCGTAATAAGGTCTGTCCTGATAAGATTTTTATTTGCAAGTTCCGCAAGGACAGCCTGAACGCCGCCCGCATCGTCAAGTTCGCATATAAACGTATGGCCAGCCGGAGCGAGATGGCAGAGATTCGGAGTATGATCGCTTATCTCGTTGATCATGTGCAGGTCTATATTTATACCCGCCTCGTGCGCAATTGCAGGAACGTGGAGAATCGTGTTGCTGGAACATCCCAGCGCCATATCGGCGGTAAGCGCATTGCGGAAAGAATCCTCAGTCATCATTTGACGGGCTGTAATTCCCTTTTCGAACATTTCCATAACCTGCATACCTGCATGTTTAGCCAGTGCAATACGGCGGCCTGTAACAGCCGGAATTGTACCGTTGCCGGGAAGGCCAAGCCCGAGAACCTCGGTAAGGCAGTTCATGCTGTTTGCCGTAAACATCCCGGAACAGGCACCGCATCCCGGGCAGGCATACTGCTCAAGCTCGCGGAGCTGTCCTTCGCTTATTTTTCCGGCAGAAAGCCCGCCTACAGCTTCAAACATATCGGTAAGTGAAAGATTTTTATCTGAATACGGATTCCCCTCTTCATGACCGGGAAGATGCCCGGGCATCATAGGGCCGCCGGACACAAATACTGTCGGCAGATCAAGACGGGCGGCAGCCATGAGCATGCCGGGAACTATTTTATCACAGTTCGGAATCATAACGAGAGCATCGAACTGATGTGCCTTTGCCATACATTCTACAGAGTCTGCAATAAGCTCGCGGGTAACCAGCGAATATTTCATGCCCTCGTGCCCCATTGCAATGCCGTCGCAGACACCAATGGAAGGGAATTCTACAGGAGTACCGCCTGCCATACGGATACCGGCCTTTACAGCCTCTGCAATACGGTCAAGTTCAATATGCCCCGGAATAATCTCGTTTTTGGCACAGCAGACACCAACCAGCGGACGGCTTAATTCTTCGTCCGTATATCCCATAGCATAGAACAGAGAGCGGTGAGGAGCACGCGCAGTTCCCTTTTTTGCATTGTCGCTTTTCATTTCGGCCATAGTAAACTCCTGAAAAACAGAATATATTAATAATAGTTAGCAATTGTTTACAATATACTACTAATAGAAATGATGATAGTCAAGAGATTTCTGAACAAATATTGAAGAAATTTTAGTCGCACTTACTTTTTAAATCCGGTCGTCAAAATCCTTGCAACAGGTGTTCCGCTGCTGTCTGTCACCGTCATCTCATAAAAACATGCGCTTCTGCCGTCTTTTAAACAGTTCGCTTCACAATAAAGAGACGGGCCTTTCGCAGGATTAAGATATTCAATCGTTGATGAAACAGAGACAGTCCACGTTCCTTCAGGATTGGACGCAAGTGCAAATGTAAAATCAGCAAGCGTAAATATAGCGCCGCCCATCACAATACCGGCAGCGTTAAGATGTCGGGCGTTAACTTTGAGCACACACTTTGCATATTGATTTCCGACATCCTCAATTTCTATTCCCATCGTCTCTGTTGCAAATTTATCACCTTTAAAGTATGACTCCGCATATTCTTTTCGTGTCATGCCGAATAATCATCCTGAACAATCATCTTGAGAACATTCGCCTCCTCGGTTCCTGCAAGCTTGTTCTCAAGTTCAAGCATATCCTTATCAAGGCTGATTCCGGTAAGGGTGATAAAGCGGCGGGCACTTTCCGACAAACCTGTCGTATTGGTTGAACTGCACGCATAGAGCGTACTGCGCTCTGAAATGAAAACACTGAACATTTCGGCAAACTCACTGTTGTCCAGCGGTATGCCGTAATACAGGTAAATATGCGTATACTTGTGAATGCGCGCTATACGCCGGCAGCAGCTAATGAGCGCATCAGAAAAATGTCCTTCTCCGTCATTGTCAAACACAAGATTCTCTGCAAACACGAACAGACTGCCGTTCCACTCCGGATTATTCTTCGTACTGCTGAGTGTAATACATTCAGATTTTTCTGAGGCTGCAGCTATGCGGCCGAGCATAACGTCCTCGGCGGATATATTTTTTTCCGGCTCCATACTTTCTTCAACAGCCCGTTCAACTCTTTTTACAGGGGGGCCGAAATAGTCATCGTCGTATGTGGTTACGACTTTTCTGTCTCTCTGAACCGCATCAACCTCATTCTGTGTCAGCACAACCGGATTACCGCTTACTACAGTGTTTTGCGAAAGAATATCACTTTCTGTAGAAAGGAGCTGTATTTCCTGTTCCGAAACAGGTTCGGCTTCATTTTCCGTCCCAATAGTATCAGATGCGACTATCTCTGCTGCTTTCTTCTCAATTTCATCACTGCATTCATCCTGTAATTCAGTCATAGTATCATTCTCCCCATCTATTTTAACAAGCTTTGCAGCAAAACGTTCATATTCAACAGGACTGAGAACAATAAGTTCTACTCCGTCATCCTGTTCTTCATACAAACAGCCGTTGTTTTCATCAACACGGTATGTTCTGTTTTCTTCTGATATCCGGATGTGCCGGAGAGCTGTACAGCCTGTAAAAGCTTCCTTTTCAAGAGTTTCAAGAGATGAAGGTAATACGACTGTTTCAAGCGAAGTACAGCCTGATACGGCTCCCCTGCGGATAATACGCACTGTCTCAGGAATAATAAGCGACGTAAGAGATGTGCAGCATGAGAATACTTCGCCGGGGAGTTCTGCAAGTCCTGCCCGGAATGGAATTGATTTCAGGGAAGTGCAGCCGGAAAAAGTACCGAAGCCGAATGAATCAACTTCTGGCGGCATGCTGATTTTTTCAAGCGATGTGCAGTCTGCAAAAAGCCGGTCAGGCAGTACGCGCACTGCATACGGAAGCTTGACCTCTCTGAGATGGCTGCATCCGGAAAAAAGGCCTTCGGGAAGCAATGTAACGGAATCAGGAATTTCAACTGATTCTGTATCAGCCCCCGGGGTAAAGGAAATGACTGTAGTACGGTCATCGGAAAGCAGAAGACCGTTTTCAGCGGAATCATTGCTCATTCCTCTATTATAATTCCCTTTTTCCCCTCGGGCAAGATAAAAACGAATGTTTATTTATTCAGATACTCAGCCACGAGTTTACCCATCTTACTTGTTCCCACAAGCTTACCTGCGGATTTCACGGCGTCAATATCTCCGGCAATATCGCCTGTCCTCCAGCCGTCGTCAAGAACTTTGTCAACTGCATTTTCAATAGCTTTCGCTTCCGTCTCAGCTTTGAAGCTGTAACGCAGCAGCATTGCGGCAGAAAGAATTGTAGCAAGCGGATTCGCAATGTCCTTTCCTGCAATGTCCGGAGCTGTACCGTGAATCGGCTCATACAGACCGGGTCCTGTTCCGTCACCGAGCGATGCGGATGCAAGCATTCCGATAGAGCCCGTAATCTGGCTTGCCTCATCGCTGAGAATGTCGCCGAACATATTGCTTGTCGCAATAACGTCAAACTGTTTCGGATTACGCACAAGCTGCATTGATGCATTGTCGATGTACAGATAATTGAGCGTAACGTCAGGATACTCACCCTTTATGCTTTCCGTGACTTTACGCCACAGACGGCTTGAGTTGAGGATATTCGCCTTGTCGACAACGCAAAGAATTTTGCGGCGTTTCTGTGCGGCCTCAAACCCCAGACGTACGATGCGTTCAATTTCGTTCCAGGTATATTTTTCTGTATCCCATGCTGTTTTTCCGTCAGCAGAAGTACCTCTGTCGCCGAAATAAATGCCGCCGGTAAGTTCGCGGACAATAAGGACATCTATGCCGTTACCAACAACTTCATCCTTCAAAGGACATGCAGCTTTGAGCTGACGGAACATAACAGCAGGACGAAGGTTCGCATAAACTTTCATGCCGCCGCGAAGGCCAAGTAATGCCTTTTCCGGGCGTATCGACGGATCGACATTATCCCATTTCGGTCCGCCGACAGCCCCGAGAAGGACTGCGTCAGAATTAAGGCATATTTCAAGCTGGTCTTTGGGCAGCGGCTCTCCCCATTTGTCGATTGCGGCTCCTCCTGCAATAACATTTTTATAGGTAAATGTATGTCCGTATTTTTTTGCAACAGTGTTCAACACATTAACTGCTTCTGCAACAACATCAGGTCCGATGCCGTCTCCGGGAATTAAAGCGATTGTCTTATTCATAGTAAGCTCCTCTATCAGCATAATTTTAGTATTACTACTTTTACTTTAGTTATACTAAAGTAAAAAAAATATGTCAACTGACGGCAAAAACTGACAACAGGATAAAGAGTGTTATACTTGTACTAAATCTGATGCAATTGATATTCCAAGGGGGCGGTTCCCAGCATGTCACTTTTCAGAAAAGTTATTATTTTTTCGATTTCAGTTTTTTTTATCATTTCAATCATTTCGTTTGGGATATACCGTGCATTAACGAAGCGGATAGCATCTGATACAGTCTCTCAGGAACTTGATAAACTTGCACTTTTAAAAAACTGTACGCTCGAAAGTTCTGTAAAACCCGACATTGCGATTGCAGTTAAGATGGTTACGTCACCATTAATCCTGCAGTATTTCAAAAATCCGGAAGCAGAACCTGTCCGCTCGCAGGCCCTCATCGAACTGAAAAGCTATGAGAAATCATATGAATCCGGACAAATTTTCTGGGTTACTGATGCTGATAAAAAATATTATTTTGACTGCACGTATTCATACACTGTTGAACCGGAAAAGGCAGAGCAGGAATGGTATAATCTGACGCTGAACGGCGGAAAGCTGTACAGTTTCCATATCGATTATGATGTCGGTATAAAAAAAACAAATCTCTGGATAAACGCGGTCGTATACGATGAACAGAAAAAACCGAAAGGGATCGCAGGGACAGCCATTCCCCTTGACACATTCATAAGCAGAGTATACGAAGACCTTGATCCTTCTGTTGCGTTATATTTCTTTAACAGCAGCAAAACAATTACGGGTGCAGCCGATAAAACGATTCTTGATAAAAAAGAACAAATAAGCACCGTTTACAGCGGCATCGACTTCGACACACTTACAAAGGATATGAAAAGCAGCGAAATACGCCATTTTACCTACGGGAAAAAGATTGGTGTTGTTACGTATCTTCCCACATACGACTGGTATCTCGCAGCTGTGCAGCCGGTAATCACCGGGAAGGGAACAAACCAGAAACTCCTTCTGGCTGTTCTTGCGGGTGACATACTTGCTTTTGCTTTTATTATTGTTTCGTACAGCATGTTCGTCAGTCATATGCTTAAACCGCTCGGGAGGCTGCGCACTGCCATGCTGTCAATAGCAGAGGGTGATTACACGGCAGAAATGAAATACCGTACGCATGATGAAATAGGAAGCCTGAGCGCAAGCCTTGCCTCCATCACCGATTCATCCTCAAAAATAATAAACGGTGTACGCCACCGTGCCTCTGAAGTCAGTATGCTGTCCGAAAAACAGCTTGACAACATGCAGAAATGCAGGGCAAGAACATCTGAGATTGTTACAGCGCTCGGAGCCGCCGATACGGCAGCCAGCGAGGAACAGGAAATTCTTGACCAGACGGCAGAATCCGTGCAAAAAAATGAAATCGATATAGAAAACTTCAAGCAGATAATACAGGAACAGGCGGAAGCGATTGAAAGGGCGACTGGCGACATAGAAAAGATGCTTGCCTTCGTTCAGTCAATAGACGATATTAACCGCAGTTCTGAAAGGAACATCCTTGATCTGTACAAAAACTCATCAGACAGTGCGGAGCAGTTCACAACTGTTATAAATCTGATAGGAAAAATCTCAACACAGACGGCTCTGATGCTTGAGACGAACACAATAATAGCTTCAATTACAGAGCAGACAAACCTTCTGGCCATAAACGCATCAATAGAGGCTGCTCATGCGGGAGATACAGGAAAAGGATTCAGGGTCGTTGCAGAGGAAATCAAAAGACTGGCGGAACAGACAAAACGGCAGTCGGAAGGTATAGCGAAGGTCATTACGGATATTACCAATTCCATAAATGAGGTATCTGCCGTTTCACAAACAGCTGATACGGCGATTATTCAGAGCATCAGGAATATGGAAAATGTAAAAAAATCGCTGAATACTATTACAGACAGCTTAACAAGGGAAAAGGAGCTGAGCACCAGCATATCGGAAGGTCTGAAATCGGTATCGGATTCTTCGGCCTCCGTTTCAAAAGGATTTAACGAAATGAAGCAGGGGAACGACATTATAGCAACAGGGACAATAGAAGCTGCAAAAAAGATTCAGCAGCTTACGGAAAAGATAGACAGCATTTCATCAAATGCCCGGGGCATAGACAGTATTGTCGAAGAAACGGCGGCTTACACGGTGAACAACAGAAACGGTATAGCAGAATTAAATGCAAGCCTTGTTTCATTCAAGCTCAAACAATGATTATGCCTTTCCCCGGAGAATGGGCTGTGCAATATGAACACAGCAGAACTGTGTAAACGGGCCCATGCAGAACGCGGTAATGATAGTACCGATGCCTATTGTCGTCTGCCATATATCCCTGAGGCAGATAAAACCGACAACGGTACACAGAACGTCTGTCGTAATACGGCACCAGCGGAACTGTATGGGGAACTTGTCCGACATGATGAGCGCGATTGCATCATATGACGAAACGCCGAGGTCGGCGGTAATATACAGCGAAGAAGCGATACACAGGATAACAAGGGCGACAAGCAGGCATACGATTTTAACCCACAAAGAGGAAGCTGAAAAACTGCTGTCGAGCAGAACCTTTACGCCGTCTGCAACGGTACCGACAAGGAACAGGTTGATAACTGTAGCTATGCCGATGTAGTGCCTGTCGACAAAGAATACAACTATGAGCAGTACTCCGATGATAACCGGATACATCAAACCGTACGAAATGCCGAAAACGCGTGCAAGGCCTACAACAAAGCACGTCCAGGGATCTGTTCCCAATTCCGATTTCCGCAGAAAGGCAACGACAACACCAAGAAAAGCCGTGCCGGTAAACGACATTATAAGACGGCGCCACGAAAATTTCTCAAGAAACCAGAATTTCATATCATCTTCCTGAAATGCTTCTCTATATCTTTTATAAGTTTATACTCGAAAGAGTCGACAAGTGCAAGCCATGAAGCTTCCATAACGTCCGCAGAAACCCCAACGGTCGTCCATTCGTCCACGCCGTCGGTACTTTCAATAAGGACGCGGACGCGCGCCGCAGTTGCGGACTTTCCGTCAAGAACACGAACCTTGTAGTCGGTAAGACGGATTTTATCAACTGCCGGATAAAAGCGCACAAGCGCTTTGCGGAGCGCTATGTCGAGTGCGTTTACAGGGCCGTCGCCCTCCCCTGCAGTCACTTCAATCTGTCCGTCAACTTCCACTTTAATCTGGGCACATGCGTTCACGCCTTTTTCCGGCCTCGGGTTCATGCCGCTTGTCTGATAGTAATGAAGTTTGAAAAACGGCTGATATTTGCCGATTATTTTGCGTACCAGCAGTTCAAAACTCCCGTCAGCGCCTTCAAACTGGTATCCTTCAAATTCGAGCTCTTTCATTTTTTTCATGATATCTTTGACGACGGGATTGTCTTTAGTGACAGTCGGATCAAACTTCTGGATTTTCTCGATAATCATGCTGCGGCCTGCAACTTCGCTCATGAGAAAGACGCGCGAATTGCCGACGCTTTCCGGTTCGACGTGTTCGTATGCGACAGGATTCTTTATGACGGCATCTATATGCATGCCGGCCTTATGTGCGAATGCATTCGCACCGACATACGGCATCTGAGGGTTCACTGCAATATTTGCTATTTCTGCGACGCGCTTCACAGTCGGTGTAAGCATACAGAGCTTATCGGCCGGAATACATGAGTACCCCATTTTGAGCTGCAGATCGGGGATAATTGTGGAAAGATTTGCATTGCCGGTACGCTCGCCGAATCCGAGCAGCGTCCCCTGAACATGGCGGACTCCGGCCTTCACTGCAATGAGGGAGTTCGCTACGGCGACACCGCTGTCGTCGTGGGTATGTATGCCGATAACAGCTTTGCTGCCGAACTGATTCACGACGTCGCTTACAATCCCGCGGCATTCATCGGGAAGACAGCCGCCCTTTGTTTCGCACAGATTAAGTACCGTTGCTCCTCCGTCGAGAGCGGCCTGCAGCGTTTTCATCGCGTATGCTTTATCTTCGTGACAGCCGGTAAAAAAATGTTCGGCATCGTAAATGACGTTGTGACCGTTTTCCGTGAGAAAACGGCATGTATCGCGTATCATGGCAAGATTTTCTTCAAACGTCGTCTTTATGATTTCCGTGACATGAAACGTCCACGACTTTCCGAATATAACGACGTCGTGCGTTTCGGCCGCCAGCAGACTCTGCAGATTTGCATCTTCCCTGCAGGAAATATCCTTACGCCTCGTCGAACCGAATGCGCAGAGCTTCGCATGTGAAAGCGGCAGTTTCGCCATTTCCTGGAAAAATTCCATATCTTTGGGATTTGAACCGGGATTGCCGGCTTCTATGTATGTAACGCCAAGTTCGTCGAGAGCCTGTACAATATGAATTTTGTCCTGAACAGAAAAATTAATTCCTTCGCCCTGAGCTCCGTCGCGCAGGGTGGAATCAAGGATGTCGACATTTTTGTCTGATGATACCATATTGTACCTCC
This sequence comes from Treponema sp. UBA1793, assembly GCA_002314445.1. Taxonomy (GTDB): domain Bacteria; phylum Spirochaetota; class Spirochaetia; order Treponematales; family Treponemataceae; genus Treponema_D. The sequence continues at coordinate 22,074 of DCFX01000020.1, read as the reverse complement.
AAAAAAATATTTTCCCTACTATATAGTAAACGAGGCTTTATGTGAAGGGAACGCAGAACGTTATTTCCCAGTAAATCAATAAATATTTACACAAATTAATAATGATGATACTATAACTGAATAATCTTTTTCAGAGGTACAGAGTGAAACGCATTATTACTGTTCAGGATATTTCATGTGTCGGAAAGTGTTCTCTCACAGTTGCGCTGCCGATTATTTCAGCTATGGGCGTCGAAGCCGCAGTGCTTCCCACCGCAGTACTTTCGACGCATACCGCATTCAAAGGATTTACATTCCGCGATCTTACCGACGACATTGAATCAATCACCAGCCACTGGAAACAGGAAAAGATAGCGTTCGATGCACTATATACCGGTTATCTCGGTTCATTTAAACAGCTTGAGCTTATGTCGAAGCTGTTTACGGATTTCGGCGGAAATGATACGCTCATATTCGTCGATCCGTGCATGGCCGACAACGGAAAACTGTATCCGGGATTTACACAGGAATTTGCCTTTGCAATGGCGGAACTTGCCGGCAAAGCTGACGTGATTGTCCCCAATCTCACGGAAGCGTCGTACATGCTCGGCATACCGTACAAAGCGTCAGGATATGACGAAGCCTATATCAAGGATATTCTCAGAAAACTTGCCGCGCTGGGAGCCGAAAGAGTCATACTCAAAGGTGTCGAATTCGACAAGGACCAGGAAAGCATGAAAGGTGTCTCGGGAAAAATTGGCATAGTATCTTACGATAAAGATTCTGATGCATTCTCGAGCTATTTCCATGAAAAACTGCCGACAAGTTTCCACGGTACCGGAGATATATTTGCAAGCGTATGCGTAGGCGCCCTCATGCGCGGATGGCCGCTGGAAAAAGCGTATGCACTCGCTGCGGATTATGTTGTCCAGTCAATAAAGGCTACCGTTTCGCACAAAGACTATAACTGGTACGGCGTTGACTTCGAGACTGTCGTCCCCTGGCTCGTAAAGCATCTTGAAGAAAATAAGTAAAACCAAACACGCCTGTACGTGTTATACTATAACTATGCCTGTACCATACAATATGCGCGCCCAACTTCTTGCTGTTGCGCGCGGTGATGAAAAAGCCGACATTGTACTCAAAAACGGAACTGTCGTCGACGTATTTTCTGCAGAACTCATAAAAACGGACGTTGCAGTCTGCGGGAACAAAATAGCAGGGCTTGGGACGTATTCGGGTAAAACTGAAATAGACTGTACCGGCAGGTATATTGCGCCGGGACTTATAGATGCCCACATGCATATGGAATCTTCAATGCTCCTTCCCGGAGAGCTGTCAAAAGTCCTCGTACAGGCAGGGACGACAACAATCATTGCGGATCCGCACGAAGCGGTAAATGTAAGCGGAACGGCCGCACTTGATTATCTGCTTGAAGCAACAGAACATACGCTCACCGACGTGTACATCATGGTGCCGTCTTCCGTTCCGGCATCTGACAGCGACACGAACGGCTGCGGGGAGTTTACCGCTGCAATGATGGAACGGTATGTGCATCATCCGCGCATACTCGGGCTTGGCGAAGCGATGCGCTGTTACGATGTTATAAACGGCGAAAAACGCATGGCGGATAAACTTGATCTGTTTGCAGGCACGAACCACCGCATAGACGGCCACCTTCCGGGAATCACCGGCAAAATGATGCAGGCATACAGAGCGGCTGGTGTTGAAGACTGCCACGAGTCAACGACGGCGGAAGAGGCTGTTGAAAAACTGCGATCCGGATTTGCCGTGTTCATCCGCGAAGGAAGCGGCGCAAAAAACCTTCATGATGTGCTGTCCGGACTGCTTGAGGCAAATGTGTCGCTTGACAACTGCATGTTCTGTACCGACGACAAGCACACGGCGGAAATAAAACGGGAAGGTCATATAAGCACCTGCGTGCGCAAAGCAATCGCGCTTGGCGTGCCGCCCGTTCAGGCGTACAAAATGGGAAGTTTCCAGACAGCCCGTTTCTACGGACTGCATGATAAAGGTGCCGTCGCCGCCGGATACGATGCGGACATCCTGATTATGGATGAACTTGACAGCGTACAACCAGAATGCGTCATTAAAAGCGGAAAAGTTCTTGGCGGCGCTGATTTTTCTGCAAACTACAATATTCCCGTCCCCTCACCGCTCTGCGATACGGTGCATGTCGAAAATATTGTACCTGAACGCATACGCGTTCTCCTGAACGAAAGGAACAGCGTCATCGGTATGATTCCGGGACAGCTGCTCACCGAAAGCCTCTGCGAGAAGGTTTACGGCAGGGACGGATATTTTGTTCCCGACCGGACATTCAATAAAGTATGCGTTTTTGAGCGTCACAACAGAACGCATACAGCTGCAGCCGCTCCCCTCAAAGGATTCGGCATTTACGCAGGTGCAATTGCGACTTCGGTATCCCACGATGCCCATAATATTATTGCGGCAGGCGACAATGATGAAGACATCCTCAATGCAGTCAAATGCATAAAGGAGATGCACGGGGGATACGCAGTTTCGGCGAACGGAATCATAACCGGAAAACTCGCCCTGCCGGTGTTCGGCCTTATGAGCGCACAGCCATGTACGGAAGTAGAACAGACGCTCGCGGCCATGCTCCGGGAAGCTGAGCGGCTCGGTGTAAAGACGGGAATAGATCCGTTCATCACATTGTCGTTTATGGCCCTTACCGTCATCCCCTCACTCAGAATAACGGATAAAGGACTTGTTCCGGTACAATAGAAAATCCGCACAGCGTCTCCGCATGTGCGGGTTCCATTTTCCCTAAATCTTGAATCTGAGTTCCCGTTCATGATACACTCGCCGCATGCGCTTAATTTTCATACGTCACGGAGATCCTGATTATACGATCGATTCATTAACAAAGAAGGGAGTTCACGAAGCTGAACTTCTGTCAAAACGGGTTGCAAAATGGCATAAAGCCGATTTTTTTGTATCCCCGCTCGGACGGGCACAGAAAACAGCAGAGATTGCCATGAAAGATACCGGCAGGACTGCGGAAACGTGCCCGTGGCTGCAGGAATTCTATTATCCCGTCGTTGATCCTGCGACAGGAGGAAAGCACATTACATGGGACTGGCTCCCGTCATTCTTTACAGCTCCTGAAAACAGGCAGCTCTGCGATAAAGATACCTGGATGAACGCACCAGTCATGGAAAGCGGCAGCATAGCCGGGCATTACGAGGAAGTATGTAAGGGAATTGATGAGATTCTTGCACGGTACGGCTATGTACGCAGCGGCGGCATATATACGACAGACGGCACACACTGCCAGAAAGGCGAACTCCGGAAATCGACGGACACATACAAACAGTCGTACGATGACCGCATCCTCGTATTCTTCTGCCATCTCGGCGTCATGTTCACCATTCTCAGCCATCTGCTTACTATATCTCCCGTCCAGCTGTGGCAGGGATTTTTTGTCGCACCGTCGTCAGTTACGGTGCTCGGCTCAGAAGAACGTATACCGGGAACCGCAGCGTTCCGTGTGCAGGTGCTCGGCGATACGCAGCATCTTCACGACGGCGGAGAACAGCTTTCCGCATCGGGCTACTTCACCGACGTGTTTTCGGACTGACGTTATTTTCCGAGAGCGGCTACAGTCGTCTTGAGCAGCCTGATCATATTCTCGGCGTTGCGGCTGAACACTTCGTTTATCTGCTCCCATGTGACCGGTTCCTCATCCTCTTTCCATGAATCATAATCAGTTGCCATCGCAACTGCGGCATATGGAATGTGAGCTTCACAGGCAAGCATCGCTTCCGGCGCAATTGACATGTTGACGACATCGGCGCCCCAGATACGGAACATTTTTGATTCAGCTCGTGTGGCAAAACGGGGACCTTCTTCCGTTATAACGCAGCCGCGTTCATGAATCTCAATGCCGATTTCCTTCCCCGCTTTATACAGCTTGTCCCGCAGGAAAGCGTCGAACGGTTCGGGCATTGCGGTATGGACAGCTCCGTTTTCAAACGATTCGTAGAACGTATTTTTGCGGAACCGTGTAAAATCGATAAACTGGTCAAGAACGACGAAATGCCCCCGCCCGATTTCCTCGCGGAGCGAACCGCAGGCAGTCGTCGCAAGGATGTGCGTGACACCCGCATCTTTCAGCGCGGCAATGTTTGCGCGGTAGTTCACCTGCGTCGGACTGTACTGATGACGGATGCCGTGGCGTGCAAGCAGCACAACATCTGTTCCTTCTATCTTACCGAATTTAAGATGAGAGGACGGCTTGCCATAGTTTGTAAAAACATCTTTTTCTTCTTCGATTTTAAACATATCAGGATCATCAAGACCGGATCCCCCGATAATTCCCACTTTCATATACAGCTCCCTTAACTGGTGTAAGATTATAATGACAGATCAACAATTATCAAATAAAGTCTATAGCAAAAAAACGGAATCAACAACCCCGGTGCGCTAAACAGCAACCATGTTCCAGGGGCGTGGTATTAAACCCTCTGCACAAATGAACGATGCAGACGACTTCGATAATTCCGTACGATTTCATTTGCTAAATTGTGTATCTGGTGCTATATTTGTACTTATTACAAACTGTTTGTATAAACAGACAGCAATACAGGAGATGTCTATGGATAAGTATGAATGCGGCGTATGCGGCTATGTCTATGATCCGGCAAAAGGTGATCCCGACGGCGGAATAAAAGCCGGCACAAAATGGGAAGATATTCCTGATGACTGGGTATGTCCCGTCTGCGGCGCCACAAAGGATGCCTTTACAAAGAAAGCATAAAGAGTAAAAGCGGAGTTTGACTCCGCTTTTTTTATGTATCTCTAATATCAAAGTGTGTACCGTGCACGTTCTCCGCCGATAAGCTTAGGCCGTGTATATGCACACACAATATGCGCCGCCCCTATTGTCTTCTGTGCAACACGGAGAGGAACGGCTACGTCGCGAAGGTGCATGCCTATGAGAGTGTCTCCGATATCGATACCGGCATGAGCCTTTATATGCTCAACCATGACAGGATGTTCAAAACCGCGGTAAGCGGCAGATCCGAACGAACCGCCGCCGTGAATCCAGGGAACAACGCATACTTGTTCACAGCCGTATTTTTCCGCACAGGATTCTTCAACGACAAGCGCGCGGTTTAAATGCTCACAGCATTGGGCTGCAAGAAATATCCCGAGCGGACGCAATATACCGTAAATCGTATTGAACACATCCCTGCCCGTTTCTTCACTCGACCCCGTTCCTATCTTTGTTCCAAGAATTTCACTTGAAGAACATCCCACGACAATAATGTCATTTTTTTTCAGATGACATTGCATCAGAAGCTGATTCACGACAAGCTTTGTTTCTTCAATGACAGTATTCATATATGCCTCTTTTATTATCAACTATATCATATTTACCTTGAAAAAATATATTGAATAAAAGTCATCTTCCCATAATAATAGCGTATATTATGGAGGTCTCCCTGAAATGGAATTTCCCACAAAAGTGTCAGACAAAAAAGTAAAATTCAATCTAAAAGTATTTATTCCTCTCCTTCTTACGTACATCGTGCCGATCCTCACATTCGGCCCGATAGCTCTCTTTCTTGGCGCAGTTAATTCTGAGGAATATGTAACGACAATCAGCGATCCTTTTCTGTATCCTATGTTTTTTTTCCAGATTATTGCTTCTTTTTTCAGTTACAAACTTTTTCTGAAAAAAGCGGCTGCCTACGACGGTTCCGAACAATCGGCCACAGACATCAATCATGCGGTAAAAAAGCTTGAGAGAGGCACAATCGCAATTGTAATAATTTCATACATTATCTTTGCCGGGATGGTGCATCTGAGAAGCCTGCAGAGAAATATTGTATACACGGCTTTTAACGAAACTTCACCGTTCGCCTGCTGGCTTATCATGCTTCTGGGAATAACCTTTCTGTTTTCGCTTTTTACATACGTCATCTTTATGCAGGAGCTTGAACATGACCTTACGTGGCTTCCGTACAAAAATGAGTATCAGACAATGTCGATAATTCTCCGGGTCAGTACTGTAACGGTTATTGCAAATGCAGGAATTGTATTTCTCATCATAAGCGTTCTGCTCGTACCTGCAAACCTTCAGCGGTCTGTCATAAAGCTTCTCCTGGCAAAGCTTACACCGATGGCAGTTCTTGCGGCAGTCATAGGAATACTGAGCAGCTTTATGAATATCCGTGATATCAAAAACGGAATTCTCCATGTGGAAAAATTTTCCAACAGCCTGTCGAACGGCGATTATACGATTTCAGATATGCCTGTTATCTGCCGCTGCGAAATCGGAAGTCTCGTAAACGATATGAACTCATTTCTTCATAACTCAAAAATTCTTGTAGACAGCATTCATAAATCGATTGCAGCTTCGACAGATACTGCAAAATCACTGTCTGAAACGATGAATAGTTCTACCCGGAATATTGCCAGCATCAACACAAATATAAAATCCGTACACGACGAGATGAACAATCAGTCAGCGGGAGTTGAAGAAGCAAATGCTTCCGTCAATCAGATTATGGCACGGATACGGGAACTGCATTCAAGCGTTGAATCGCAGGCATCTGCGGTAAACCAATCGTCGGCTGCCGTGGATGAGATGGTTGCGAACATACGGAGCGTCACTCAGATTCTTGAAAAAAACACAGAATCGGTGGGCAGTCTCAGCAAAGCTTCCGATGAGGGGCGCAGCAGCGTGCACAGCGCAGTCGAAATATCAGACAATATAATCAAACAGTCTGCCGGTCTTCTTGATGCAAGCAAAATTGTGCAGAACATAGCGAGCCAGACAAATCTTCTCGCAATGAATGCAGCAATCGAATCGGCCCATGCAGGGGAAGCCGGAAAGGGATTTGCTGTCGTTGCCGATGAAATCAGAAAACTTGCGGAACAGTCAAATAAACAGGGTAAGGTAATAAATGACAGCCTGAAGTCGCTGTCGGCAGCAATCGCGCAGGTCTCGAACAGCACGAAGGAAGTTCAACAGAAATTTGATGCGATATACAATCTGGCTAAAGCAGTCAAAGATCAGGAAACTGTCGTGATGAATGCAATGACAGAGCAGGCTTCGGGAAACCAGCAGGTACTCGACGCAATGAAAGATATAAGTGATTCTACGAATACTGTCCGCGACGGCACGGCAGAAATGCTTACAGGCGGGGAACAGGTTGTAAAAGAAATGGGCATTCTTGGCGGGGTTACACGTAAAATCACAGAGAACATGAACCTGATGTCTCAGAATGTCGATGAGATTTCAAATTCAATGCAGCATGTGGTTGCTTTCTCTTCAAAAAATCAGGATGATATTGCAACGCTGGCGGAAACGCTTAATCAGTTCAATGTGTAAGAAAACTGTTTTTAATAATGTCTTATCATTCTGCATATTTTTTTATGAATGCCGAGACATTTTTTTCATATCCTGTTTTATCGATGATATAACTTACGGCATGCCGCGCTTCAGGTACAATGAATAATTCCTTTGCTGCACGGCATGCTTCATAGTTCTGCCTTGACATTTCTGTCGGAACAAAGTCATCGCAACCTCCGTGTATGAACAGAATCGGAAGCGTATTCACCTTCATTGCGTCAAGCGTCGAATACTCCCGGAGACCGAATCCTGCGATAATGCGCGTAAGCATGCCCGCAAAAAGCATTATGGGAAAGGCCGGCAGATGCATGTCACTCGTAAGTACGTGGACTATTTCTTCATACGGTGAAGTAAAACCGCAGTCTGCTATAATGCACTTCACATTCGCCGGAAGGTCAATGCCTGAAGCCATGACAACTGTCGCGCATCCCATTGAAACGCCGTTCAGCAGTACCGGCAGTGCATCGCCGTTCTGTCTGTTAATGAAACGCACCCAGTCACGGCAGTCATACCGTTCGCGGATTCCGAATGTAAGATACCGGCCTTCACTCGCACCGTGTGCCCGCTGGGACGGCAGAAGCACGTTCCAGTTGTTTTCATGATAATACCGCACCGCAAGTGAAAAATCGCGCATGCCGCTGCTGTGAAAGCCGTGCATGCACACTACCGTTCCTTTTGCATTGCCGGCCGGAAGATATTCAGCGGCAAGCGTAAGGCCGTCGTACGATGTCATACGAACCTGCTGTACAGGCTGCGCTTTATACCAGTCGACACAGCTTTGTATTCCGGGAATATACGGCGCGAAGTCGGGTTCATCAGGAGGAACGTCAGCTGCGGGGTTTTTACTCCGCAGAATATTCGGGCGGAACAAAAAAATATACACCAGTACAGTGCATACGACAAATAATACAACACATGCTGCAAGCACAATCCATAAAATCGTCATTGCGGTTCTCCTGCATTTTTATTTGCAATATACCATGTCTGAAAAATTTCGGCCGCATCACCGCAAAGCATTTCGCACGGCCGCTTTTTATAATAATCTGCGGTACGCTCCGAACTGACCGGACTGCGTATGTCATTCTGCTGTACAGATGCCACAGCTGAATCTTCAGCGTTGAGAGCACGTTCCGGCTGTCCGGACGGAACAATGCCGAGCAGCTCGCGGCAGATAATGGAGCCGTTCTGCGCGCGGAATCTGCCGGACAGCTCTTGGACGAGTGCATATTCAGCATCTTTTGCCTTTTTATCGGCTGCATCGGATGACCCTGTTGCAATACCGAGCGCCATCAGCATGCCGCTCACCGTCCCGCATACTTCGCGCATACGCCCCATTCCGCCGCCGAACGGCTGGGCAAGTTTTACAGCAACATCAAAGTCAATACCAAGTTGTTCACAAAACGTTCCAAAAACCGACTGTGCACAGTTGTAACCACTGTGGAACAGACTCTGCGCCTTGTCACGCGCCTGTTCCGGTGTCATAAGTATTTCCATACGCCAAGTATATCATATCACCGCGGGTATTGCACGCACATATATGAGCGCATGTACGAAACAGGGATGCTGCCGTACTGCTGTTAAACTTCAATCGTGCCTGCGGCAGATTTCAGGCCGCAGGGAAGAAGGCTTTCTGCATCAAAGGCCAGCAGATCCGCACTTTTACTGCACGAATATGTACATATCCTCGTCGGAGGCACCCGTAGAAGAAAATGTTACGGTTACCGTATCGGACGAAGCAGTACCTATTTCATGAAGCGTAAAACCGTACGGACGAAGATCATAGCAGTATGAAGATGTACACGGATACAGAGCAGGTCCCAGCTCGTATGAACCGCTTGCCGTATTGTAATATGTTGAACTTGATGTGGTCCATTCGTATGCAGTATTCCACAGATTTACTGCCGTCATGGGATATGCATACGACGAGCTGCTGTACGTAAGTGTCTGAGCCGCATCCTGATTGAATGTAGGATACGTATACGACGTATCTGATGTATTGAAAACACAGGCTTCCGCGTACATTTTTAACAAATCGGAAATTGTGTAATTTGTTCCGTTTATAGCGTTAACTGCATTGACGACGGAGGCTGTATCGACAGAGTCATTCTGAGATATTTTACTTATAAGAGCTGCACCGCCGAACTGACGTGCACACCATGCACCGAATGCATATGCAGTCGCATATGAAACGACAGTGTAACTTGTACTCGATGAATTGTATTCGAGACCGACATACCGGTAATACTGATTAAATGTTGGCAGACGCCCCTTCGGACTGTCGGAATCGTCAATACCGAGATACGACTGCATCATGTCTTCGCAGAGCATGGACATCATTTCGTTGTACCACGTCGAAGGAGAAAGTGACTGTGCCATATCTTTCGTATTCCAGTCAATCATATGCTGGAATTCGTGGGCAAGCGTCGAATATGTCGTATCAATAATTTCGTTTGCAAAGTATGAATCAATGTAGAAATATTTCCCTTCATTCGAATAATACCGTGCGTCGCTCGTACTGTAACTGACGCTGCTTGTCTTTATTAAATCGGATTCATTCGGATAATAATCCTTTGCATAGAAATATCCTACGATGCTGCCGTTCGAGCTGTCTCCACCGCCAATGTCGTATATGACGATGTTCACTTTCGTCCCCGTATCGCTTAACATATCCATATCTTCCGTCGACCATCCCGAAGATGAATATTTGTAGTAAATCTCATCTGATTCGTCGCCGAATACGTTGCGTATCATGGGATACATTGCGTCGAATTTTTCCGCAAACGCCTCTGCAACGGCCTGATTAACTTTATCACCGCTTGCCGTATCCGCAAGATAATCGTTTACAACCCAGACATAGCAGTACGTCCCAACGGCTTCACATGTTGCCGATGCCGAAGCAAATGTCGAAATATCACTATCCTGATCAATATAGATTGATTTTGTCGTTGTTCCAGCTTCAGGTTCGAGCTGCGTCACCGATGCGGAAGGTGTTACAACACTCCGTTCCGCAGAAGAAACGGAGTCAAATGACTCCGTCCCGCCGAATGTCTGTGGCGGAATAAAATTCTCAATATTGCCTCTATCCGAAACGGCAGATTCAGGAGCCGAATCAGAGACTGTAGTTATACTTTTTGCAGATGAAGATGATATATTGCTTGAAAGCCCTGTGGTAGCACTCACGTACCGCGTATAACTGCTTGAAATGGCAGAAGACGTCGGGTTTACCTTTGCAAGATAAAGCACTTTGCCGGAAAGATCGTCACCGGTAATCGTAAGTGTCAGAGTATCCGCCGATACTTCATCAACAGGCGATGAAGCGCTATATGACCAAGCCGCAGACGTAGATGTCGTCGTACCGGTCGTCGGCTGCTGACACCCGAAAAGAGTAAAAAAAACTGCAGAACAGACAAAAATAGATATGAAAGCTCGAAATACCCGTCTCACAAGATACCTCCACATAGAATCGTATTCGAAACCCTATATCTATTCTAACACTGCATGCTTAAAAACCCTTGTAAATAAACTTCGGCGTATTATAAAGCCGTTTGTTCATAGACTGGCAGCATAATGACAAAACGCGCTCCGCTTTTTCCGTCGGTACGGCCCGTTTCCGCCACAGTCCCTCCATGTATCTGGATTATATGCGACGTAATCGATAAACCAAGTCCCGTGCCGCCTTCTTCTCTGCTCCTGCCTTTATCAACACGGAAAAAACGTTCAAAAATACGTTCGCGGAACTGAGGCGGAATACCGGTTCCCGTATCCTGAATTATTACTTCCGCATGTTCTCCATTCTTCTGAATGATGCAGTCAATTTCAGAGCCGGACGGACAATATTTTACGGCATTATCAATAATATTGCCGACAGCCTGCTCATACAGGCCTGCGTTCATAAGCACCTGAACATGATCCACCGCTGTACTGAACGAAAGTACTATATGCTTTTCCCCCGCAGCATGGGCAAACGTTCCGCAGACTTTCTGAGTCGCACCGACAATATCGGACGGAATCATGTCGGGCAGTTTACTGTCCTGTTCTAAGCGGGAAAGCGTCAAAAGGTCGTCGATTATGTTCATGAGTCTGCCGCTCTGCGAATCTATTATCTCAAGAAAATGTTTTGATGTGTCTTTATCTTCAAGCGCACCGTCCAGAAGTGTCTCTGTAAAACCTTTTATCGACGTGACAGGTGTCTTGAGCTCATGCGAAACATTCGCCACAAAATCCTTGCGCACCTTTTCAAGTTTTTTCAAATGCGTTATGTCGTTGAATACGAGCAGATAGCGCTCCCTCTTCTGCTGCCGTGCGATATTTACGCAGCGGACAAGCAGGCTCCGGGAAGCTGTAAGCGTCCGGACTTCTGTTTCAATCCCCTCTTCCGGCAGAGGGTTGCCTTTCACTGCTTCTTTTGCAAGCGACAGAATATCAGCCGTATACACAAATCCTGCAAGCGACGATGCAGCCTGTAAACTTGTAACACCGAACATACCGGCAGCCGCGTCATTGTATTCAATGACGTTCATGCCTTCGTCAAATACGACAAGACCTTCCGTTATACCGCTGAACACCGCTTTGAACTCGTCGCGTTTTTCTGTAATATCCGCAATGTTTTTTTTCAGTTCTTCTGCCATATTGTTCATTGCATTTCCGAGTTCCTGAAGTTCCCGAGGAGAGCGTACTGCAGGTTTATAATCAAAACTGCCGTTGCTGTATTTGCCGGCAGCTTTCTGCAGCTCACCTATCTCGTGGACGATATGAGCGGAGACGAAGAACGACACAAGAAGTATGACGATAAGCACAATGCTGCCCGTCAGCTCCATAGTACGGCGTACGTTAGTCGAAAAATAGACGCTTGTTTTTACCGGCATTGAAAGCCGCAGTGCATAATTTTCCCCGTTTATTACAACAGGCACCGCGTAATACATAACATCGTCTTTCGACACGGTGCTCTTTCGCAGTGCCTTTCCGTCTTTTCCGCCGAGTGCGGCTTTTACTTCTGCGCGTGTGCCGTGATTTTCAAGAGCTGCAATATCTGCGGCATCTGAATCGCCTTCAACCACACCGTTCTTATTAATAACGGTAATACGAAAATCAGGATTACGTGAAGCGATATCCTTTACAAATTTATTGATGTCGTCCGCATGCTGTATGACCAGTGGAGAAAGAGCATATGCAAACGTGCGCAGATTTTCCTCTGTCTGATCCTGGGACGTGTTTCTCAAGGCATTTACGTTCTGCTCAAGAAGGATAATAAATCCTGCACAGAGAACAAATCCGTTGATGAGAAAAAGGAATACCCACACCGGGAAAGACTTGTGTTTTATCATAATCACTCCGTATCTTTTTCATTTTCACACATGCGGTATCCCACACCCCTGATCGTTTCAATCATATCTTCCGTACCAGCAGTGTCGAGTTTGCGCCGTATGCCAAGTATCTGTACATCGATTGCCCGTTCCGTCACCGGATACGATTCACCTTTGATTGCATTGATAATCTGCTGCCGGGAAAAAACCTGCCCCGGATGGCGTGCAAGAAACTCCAGGATTGCAAATTCAGTGGCGCTGAAATCGACGGCAGCGCCGGCTGCGACGACTTCATGTTTGAGCGGATTAATCCTGACATTGCGCACAATTATTTCATCCGACAAGTCACTGGAAGTCTTTCCCGCACTTTCGGCCCGGCGCAGCACGGAACGTATACGCGCAACAAGCACTTTCGGGGAAAACGGCTTAGTTACATAGTCGTCGGCACCAAGTTCAAGGCCTGCTACAATATCAGTGTCTTCAGTTTTTGCCGTCACCATAACGATTGCAATATCTGAAGTTTTCGTATCGTTTTTAAGCACACGGCATACGTCAAGTCCGCTCATATCCGGAAGCATCAGATCAAGGATTACCAGACCTGGATGCTCGCTGCGGACAAGACGAAGCGCTTCTATTCCGCTCTCTGCCGTAACGGCCGTATAGCCTTCTTTATCGAGATTGTACCGGATAAGTTCCCGGATCGGTGCTTCGTCGTCAACTACAAGAATCTTCATGATTCTATTATACCCCGTCAGATGTCTCTGCGCTATGATCAAGCATGGAAAGAACAGCTTCGGTGATGTTCACCGTATGATCGCCGATACGTTCAAGATATTTTGCTATCATGAGCGTTTCAAGCGCCTGTTCTGCAATTTCCCTGCTCCTCGTTTTACCCCCGCACATCATGTCGACAAGCTCTTTCTTTACAGTCTGAAAAAGTTCATCAACGATGTCGTCCATTGCCTGTACCTGCAGGGCCAGCCTTTCGTCGCGGCGGACAAAGGCAGAAACAGCGTTTGTCAGCATTTTTATAACGGAATCGGCCATTTCTGCAATATGTACGTTGCTTTTACTCGCGGTCAGATCGACATGACGTGAAATTTCCGCAATGTCGCTTCCCTGGTCCGCAATGCGTTCCATATCGGTAATCATTCTGAGGGCTGCACTGATTGCACGCAGATCGCTTGCGACAGGCTGCTGCTGGAGAAGGAGTTTCATGCACAGCGCCTGTATTTCGCGCTCCCTGCTGTCGCTTTCGCGTTCAATCTGGACTGCACGCCGCGCCATTTCTTCCGTGCCGGTAAGAAGCGCCTGAGTTGCATACGTTATACAGTCCTCACACTGTGCTCCCATAAAAATAAGACTGTCATTCAGTTCTTTAAGCTGGCTTTCAAATTTTTCACGCATATCAACCGAACCTCCCCGTAATGTATTCCTCTGTCTTTTTGTTGTGCGGATCAGAGAATATCTGTTCTGTGTCTCCGTATTCAACAATTTTACCGAGCAGAAAAAATGCAGTCTTGTCGCTGATACGCGCCGCCTGCTGCATATTATGTGTTACGATAATAATCGTATAGTCGTTCTGCAGTTCCGATACAAGGTCTTCTATTTTGCTTGTCGAGATGGGATCGAGCGCCGAAGTCGGTTCATCCATAAGCAGTACTTCAGGATTTACGGCAAGGGCACGCGCAATACACAGACGCTGCTGCTGTCCGCCGCTCATTCCGAGGGCACTTTTATACAGCCTGTCTTTTACTTCATCCCAGATAGCTGCACCCCGGAGAGACTGCTCCACTATTTCGTCGAGCTTTGCCCTGTTTTTTACTCCGTGGGTACGTGGTCCGTATGCTATGTTGTCATAGATGCTCATCGGAAACGGATTCGGTTTCTGAAACACCATTCCGACGCGCTTACGCAGCACATTGACATCAATGTCCTTATAGATGTTGATGTCGTCAAGCAGGACGTTTCCGTCAATTTTGCAGTCGGGAATAAGATCGTTCATGCGGTTCAGTGTTTTCAGCAGCGTTGACTTCCCACATCCGCTCGGACCTATAAACGCGGTTACTTTGTGCGTAAGCAGTTCGAGATTAACGTCATAAAGCGCCTGAAAGCTGCTGTAATGCAGATTTACGTCCCGTATGCTTATTTTAGACACAGGTTCTGCTGTTTTTTCTGCTGCAGTCTTTTGCGCTGAAAACCATTGTTGAGTCTGCTGTTTCTCGGATTTTGTTTCTGTGATAGTTACAGCATTATCCATTTTTTCCTCCAGTTAAGGCTATTTTTTCCAGCCGTCCGGAAATCCAGTTAAGTATCAAAACAAAAACAAGCAGCACGACAGCCGTTGCATAAGCCTGCTCTGTCTTTAATCCCTCACACCACAGTGAATACAGATGCACTGCAAGTGTGCGTCCGCTCCCCATAAGAGATCCGGGAATATGAGCTACAGTTCCCGCCGTGTACAGCAGTGCAGCCGTTTCACCGACGATTCGTCCCGTGCTCAGTACTATACCATTAACAATTCCGGGAACTGCGGAGGGAAGCACGATTTTGAACACCGTGCGGAGTTTGCCTGCTCCAAGCCCGAAGCTCGCCTCGCGGTATGTATCAGGTACGGCAAGCAAAGCTTCTTCCGTCGTACGCATAATTACCGGCAGAATCATGACTGCAAGCGTACAGCATCCTGCCAGCAGGGAAAACTGCCATTTGAATGCAGTCACAAACAGCAGGTAGCCGAACAAACCGTAAACGATTGAAGGAATACCTGAAAGCGTCTCCGCAGTTATTCGTATGACGCGCACAAATTTATTGCCGCGCCGTGCATATTCTGCCAGATAAATTGCCGCACCCACACCTACGGGAACTGCAAACAAAAGCGAAAAAAGCGTTACGGTAAGCGTATTTATTAATGCAGGAAAAAGAGATGCATTGTCGCTCGTGTAATGGACGGCAAATAAAGAAAGCGAAATATTCGGGAGCCCCATATACAGGATATATGCAACAAGTCCGATTATAACAGCCGCAGTAATTCCTGCAGAAGAGTACACCAGTGTCCGCAATATATATGACTGTGACGTCTGTTTCATACAATCTCCAGCTTAATCCGCATGATTTTTTGCAAGCATAAAAATCAAATTAATAATCAATATAAAAAAGAAAAGTACAACCGCTGTTGCAATAAGCGCCTCTCTGTGAAGGCCTGCCGCATATCCCATTTCAAGTACGATATTCGCAGTCAGCGTACGCACTCCTTTAAATATCCCGCGCGGCATGACAGCCTGATTTCCCGCCACCATAATAACCGCCATCGTCTCTCCGACTGCGCGTCCCACTCCGAGTATAACACCTGCAACAATTCCCGAACGAGCTGCCGGCAGTACTGCAAAGAACACGCTCCGTTCTTTGCAGGCGCCCAGTGCAAGAGAGCCTTCGTAGTATCCTGAAGGCACCGCACGGATGGCAGCTTCGCTCACTCCGATAATCGTCGGCAGAATCATGATTGCGAGCACCATCGATGCCGCGAGAATGCTCGTTCCACTGCCGCCGCCGATTCTCCCTATCAGAGGGACGATTGCCGTAAGCCCGAAAAATCCGTATACAACAGAAGGAATGCCCGCGAGCAGTTCAACACCGCTTTTCAGTGCGGAATATATCTGCCTGGGACAAAACCTCGCCATAAAAACGGCAGTCAGTATTCCTGCCGGCACGCCGAGTATAATTGCACCGGACGTTACGGCTATGCTTCCCATAATCATCGGGAATATGCCGTACAGATCAAGATCGGGTTTCCATTTTAAACCGAACAGAAATTTCCCGAACCCGATTTTTGCCATTGCAGGAACGCCGTTCGCAAACATAAATATGCAGATAAGTACAACAGCGCCGACAGATACACATGCTGCTGCAAAGAATATGTATTTCATTGACGTTTCTTTACCGCTGTTCATATTCCTGCTCCTTGAAATCACTTGTGCAGATGACATACTGGTTTATTTAAGCTCCGTCCACTTTGTACTTTCACCGGTAAAAATTCTGCGTACCTGCTCTTTCGTAAGCCCTTCTGCCGGATTTACTTTGTTCACGACTATCGCAATGCCGTCGAGTGCAATTTTTGTGGCCGTAATTCCCTGTGCAGTCTCACTGTCTTTGAGTTCGCGGCTCGCCATACCTATATCGCACACACCCTGAATCGAGCTGTTTATACCAGTCGTGGAATCACTCTGGGAAACTTCAACTACAACGCCGGGATTTACTGCTTTAAAAGCCTCCGCAAGTTTCTCCATTACGGGGAATACAGAAGAAGAACCTGCAACAGTTACTTTGCCGGTCTTTACAGTTACCATATATGCCGGATTTTTGACGGCGGCAATATATCCGTTCTTTTCAATGACAGCCTGCCCGTCAGACGAAAGGATATAGCGGTAGAACTCTTTTGCCGCTGCACTTTCATTACCTTTTGTAATGATATTAAAGGGCCGGCTGATTTTATAGTTTCCGCTCTTGATGTTTCCGACAGTCGGTTCTGCACCGTCAATTCTGAGTGCCTTCACAGAGTTATTGAGAGAACCGAGTGAAATATAACCGATTGCAGATTTATTTCCTGAAACAGATGTAATTACGACTTCCGTACTGTTTGTGATGTCGGCTGTATCGACAGTCATGTCGACTTTCTTTCCCTGTGCATTTTTCACTTCAACACCGAACAGTTCGATGAATGCACCACGCGTGCCTGAACCCGATTCACGGGAAATAACAGTTATGTCATCGTTCATTCCGCCGGAATCTTTTGATCCCATAGCAGCTACCGCCGATACACTAAATACAGCTGCTGCAATGCAGCTCATTATTTTAACCAGTTTCATACAATTGCCTCCAAAAAAGTTTTCTTTTTATCGACAACATGAATGTATCCGTCTTATGTAAGAAATCTGTAAATGAATTGTTAGAATTCGGTTAAAAACTGACAATTTCCCCGGACTCATTTTTTTGATACAATTCTAATTTTGATGATATAATTACTATACGTAGAAAAAAAGAAAAAAAATAGAAGGAGTTTATAAAATGCGTTTTTCAGATTCTTTTAAATTCAGATTTCTTGCCGGAACAGGATTTATCGTTACTGCAGTAAGTATCATTCTTTCAGCAATCAATATACAGGCTACAAAAAAGCTCCTGATTCATACATACGGCACACAGGGAGAAATTATCGTTCAGAGGGCTGTAGAAACTGTCGATCCGGATACATTTTCACGGTTGTCACAGTCCGGCAGTACGTCCGATCCTGAATACAACAGGCTTTGTGCCGAATATCACAGGCTCAGAGAAACGTTTGTATGCAGAACGGTGTATGCAATGGCTCCGGTAAACGGTACTGTCTGGAAATACATCCTTACGGGAGAAGACCCGAAAGACTCCGAAAATTATCAACCGCTCGGTACTGAAACGGATATAGCCTGGCTCGGTTCTGCACCGGCAAAATGTATGGAAACCCGCCAGGTCGTCGTCTCGAATCTCATAAAAGATAAAAAATGGGGATGGACTGTATCGGTATTCAGGCCCATCATAAACAGCAGCGGAGAAGCAGTAGGTCTTGCCGCATGCGCATTCCGCTCAGAAGATCTTGTCGATATGATTTCAAGCCAGGAAAAGAGCTCGCTTATCATCTGCATTGCATTCATAATCGCAGGTATTGCAGCTCTTTTCATGCTCTCACATCCGTTCTTTAAATCACTCTCCCGGGTTTCTGTAAGTCTCCACAAAATAGCCGGCGATGAAAGCGATTTAAGCCGTGAGATTCCGGTTGTGAAACAGGATGAAGTGGGCGAGCTTGCAGAAAATTTCAATGGGGTCATACACAAACTGGGGGCAACAATAAACTCTATAAAAGAATCCGCTTCAAAACTTGCAGATACGGGAAAAGAAATGTTATTAAAGACTGAAACTGCCGCAGGCGCGTTTGACACTACTGCCGTCGCTATTGAGGACATTAATAAGCGGACAAAAGAACAAAGCGCGCTGATGAACAAAGTCAGCGAGGGAATCAATATAACAAAAGCCGAAATTCAACGGCTCGGAGAAAGACAGCAGGAACAAACGGCAGCAATCAGACAGTCATCTGCATCGATGGAAGAAATGACATCGAACATCTCCACTATTGATTCCGGTCTCAATCGTATTACCCTGAAATATGCTGATCTTGTAAAAGTAACGGAAAGCGGCCGGAAACTGCAGAACGACGTCGTAAAGCAAATAAAAATCATCGCGGATCATTCAAAAGGACTGAACGAAGCGAACGCTACTATTTCGGAAATATCTCAGCAGACGAATCTGCTTGCAATGAATGCGGCAATCGAAGCGGCACATGCAGGCGAAACAGGAAAAGGATTTGCGGTCGTTGCCGGTGAAATCAAAAAGCTTGCGGAAAATTCAGCAAAACAGTCAAACGCAATCAATTTACTCCTTACAAACATAACAGATGCAATTACCGGTATAGTCGGATTGTCCGGCAATTCTCTTGAATCATTCAATAATATCGGTACCCGTATTCATGAAATAGACAATATGATGCAGGAAGTGCACAAAGGAATGATCGAACAGACGAGCGGCATTAAAGAAATGCTCGAAACAACAAAGATCATTGCAGAAACGGCAGATTCCATCAACGAAGCCTCGAAAAACATGGAACAGACAAGTACGGAGTCATTCGGAGGTATCGATTTAGTCCATTCGTATGCAGATAAACTGCAGAAGAGTATGAATGATATTTCCCTGCAGGTCGGACGCATGAGGGAACTGTCGGAAAGCGCCGCGGAAACATCAAACAAAAACAGTATGATTGCAGAAGAAGTATCAGAGCTGGTCAATTCATTCAAAACAAAGTAGAATATTTTTTATGGATAGTATGCAGAATGATGCACAACCGGAACTGTTCGGGGCGATTATACGGCAGCTTGAAGCTGAAGAAAAACAGAAAGAACCGGAAAAACCGGTACAGACTGCAGATATGCCTTCTCTGCCGGGTGCAGAAAGCTATGTGGAAAAAAAAATAATTACAGGCGTCCATACAGGAGCTGTCAGCCTGTATGATGCAACATATACCGACTGCACGTTTTCAGGTTGTTCTTTTACCAGGACAGACCTGACAAACACAACATTCACCGACTGCTCGTTTACGAATTGCGAATTCATCCTGTGCAAAATAGACGGTACTACGATTGACAGCGTCCATTTCAAATCATGCAGGCTGACCGGGATAAATTTTACGGAAGCATCGGAATACGGATTCAGTCCCGACTTTACGGACAGCCTGCTCGACAACTGTGTATTCTACGACAACACGCTTTCCCGAGACTTTTTTATTAACACAACGCTCCGCAATACAGATTTTACAAACTGCCGCCTGAAAAACATCGACTTCAGCGGTTCCCGTTTCCAGACCTGCGCAATACTCGGCTGCAACCTTGAAGGCTCTGATTTCCGCTCAGCTTCAGGCTATGCCATAGATCCGTCGGCGAACAAACTAAAAGGAGCCCGTTTCAGCCTTCCCGAAGCGGCGAGTTTTCTCAAATATATAGGCGTGAACGTGTCGTAAGATTTGCATCCATGCAAATCTTACTTACCGTGAATTCGGGCTCGCAAAAGGCTCGCCAGAATTCACGTTCGCAGGACCCGCCATCCATGGCGGGGGCGTATCCGCCTTACGGGCTGCCTGTATTGTCTGTTTTGCATCCATGCAAATCTTACTTACCGTGAATTCCGGTTCGCATAAGGCTCGCCAGAATTCACGTTCGCAGGGTCCGCCATCCATGGCGGAGGCTTATCCGCCTTACGGGCTGCATACATTGCCGGTTTTACATCCCCGAAAACGTAAAATATAAAACCAGTCTCAGTGCAGAAAATTTATAATACACTTACAAAGTATAATCATGCCTTTCGCAGCAATTAACCATGTACTTACGGAATAATTATTCCAGGCTTTCTGCGCTCCGGAGCTTATCTTTATCTATATGCTTTCCGGTAAATGCTGATGACAGCTTCATCGTCAAGCTGTATGCGGTCGTTTACAAAAAGGCGGGCCATTGCCGAATGTGCATTTTTTGAAAATTCCTCAAATTCGCCGGGCGTAATACCGTAATCGCTCATCTTGAGGTCGTCCACTCCGCATTCCTTCTGCAGCTGAGCAAGTACTTTCACTATATCTTCCGGGTTCTGTGCGTCCTTCATGCCGAGAGCCTGTGCAAGTTTCACAAGCCGCTCATCGCACACGTGATGTTCCGCAAAATAGCCGAAATATGCTTTGCTCAGCATAATAAGGCCCGCGCCGTGTTCGAGTTTTTCATGATATGCGGAAAGTGCGTGCTCCATAGAATGTTCGCTTGTGCATCCGCTTATGTCCATAACGACGCCGGAAAGCGTATTGGCAAAAGCCATATGTTCGCGGGCTTCCATGTCATTTCCGTCTTTTACTGCACGGACAATATAGCTGCCGATATTTTCTACAGCAGTAAGCGCATACATATCGCTCATGAGATTCGCTTTTTTGCTGATATATCCTTCCAGCGAATGGAACAGCGCATCAAATCCCTGATATGCGGTAAGTCTGGCTGGAACGGTCTTCATAAGTTCAGGGTCGATAACTGCAATTTTTGGGAAAACACATTCCCCGCCCACTCCCATCTTTTCGTGAGTCGCTTCGTTCGTAATGACGCCGACGCCATCCACTTCGCTGCCGGTTCCGGCTGTCGTGGTAATGGCAATAATCGGAAGCGGAGTGCTGACTACAGGCATACTCTTTCCCGTTCCGCCGAGCGCATAATCCCACAAGTCGCCCGGATTCGTCGCCATGATTGCAATAGCTTTTGCGGAATCCATGACGCTGCCGCCTCCGAGTGCGACGACGAAATCACAGCGGTTTTCCCTTGCATATAATGCGCCTTCTTCCACCGTCGTTTTAAGGGGATTTGCCTGCACTTTATCGAACACAACAGATTCGACTCCAGCCTGCTTCAGCTGTGCAGCTGTACGGTCAAGATAACCGTTGGCACGAGTCGATTTTCCGCACGATATGATAATAAGAGCTTTTTTTCCCGGCAGGTGCTGCTCGTGAAGTTCATTTAATCGTCCAATTCCGAATAGAATCCGGGTTGGGACATACATCGAAAAATTTGACATAATTCCTCCAGCCTCAAAATAGTATTGCTACATGATACACAATGCAGGCCATAACCCATGCGGTACCGGTTGCAAAAGCCATAGCTGCGACTGCATCTTTTGTGCCAATTTCTCTCCGGATAGCAGCAAAAGCTGCAATGCACGGCATATATAATAGCGTAAAAACAAGAAAAGAAACAGCAGAGGCAGGAGTAAGAATTGTCTGAAGAATGG
>DCFX01000090.1 GCA_002314445.1 Treponema sp. UBA1793 | reverse complement strand
ACCTGCCCATTCTGTTGGGCAGGTAATATAAAAGTCGAAGGAAGAAACTGCTTACGCAGTTTCAATTTATAGAGACATAGTCAAACCTGCCCATTCTGTTGGGCAGGTTTGACTACTCTTGACTAACTTGTGTATTTTCTGGTAATATCTACAATACACGTATTGTAAAACGGCTTGTAGTATCGTTCCCCGTTTAATACTGCGGCTGCTTTGCTTGCATTATCTTTTTGTAGAGGTATTTTTATGTACGCACTTGTTGAATATAAGGGCAAACAGTACAAAGCAGAAAAAGGCGTTGTACTGACCGTTGATAAACTCGACGCTGAAGAAGGCGCAACAATTGATATTGGTTCTGTTCTGCTTATAAGCGACGGAGATAAAATCAGTGTCGGCACTCCATATGTGGAAGGTGCAAAAGTTCAGATCGAAGTAGGAGAATCTTTCCGCGACAAGAAAGTTCTTGTACTAAAGTACAAATCAAAGAAGGATTACCATCGTCTTATCGGTCACAGACAGCAGTATACGAAAGTGACTGTGAGGGACATCACCGTAGCATAATGACTTCGGTACTTCTGGTACGCAGCAGTACCGGTGTGCTTCGATCCTGTAAAGCGGACGGACATGCAGATTTTGCTGCAGCCGGTTCGGATATTGTATGCAGTGCTGTAACAATTTTGTTGAGAACAGCGATGCAGACTCTTTCTGAAACAGCCGGTGTAAAGCTGGAAGCTGATACAGCGACACGAGGGACGCTTTCTTTCAGCGTGTGTGTCGAAAAGCCTTCGCCGGAAACGGATATCAGGCTTATATATGCAGGTGATTTTCTTGAGCAGGGACTTACATCCCTTGCTGAGGAATATCCTGTTAATGTTGAATTGCAGATACAATGTGGTAAATAGGAGAATACTATGGGAAGAACTAGAGGCGGTAGCGGCGCAAAGAACGGACGTGATCCTAATCCGAAATATCTTGGAGTAAAAAAATACAGCGGAGAAACGGTAACAGCCGGTTCCATTCTTGTTAAACAACGTGGAACGAAATTTTATCCGGGCGACAATGTCATGAAAGCTGGGGACGACAGTCTTTTTGCAACAACAGACGGAAAGGTCGTCTATCACGAGCGGATGAACAGAAAGTTTGTTTCTGTATCACCGGTTGAAGCGTAATAGATACATCTTTGTGACATGTTATATAACCCGGTTCAGTACATCTGTGCCGGGTATTTTTTTTGTATGGTTCAGATAAGGTGGTATTATGCTGCAATTTGCAGATGAAGCTGTTATAGAAGTGCGGTCGGGGAAGGGCGGAAACGGTTGTATCGCATTCAGGCGTGAAAAATATATTCCTCACGGAGGACCTAACGGCGGCGATGGCGGTAAAGGCGGTAATGTTGTATTCTGTATAAAACGGAATATGCGTACTCTTGCAAAGCTTCGTAATCAGGTTGTGTTTAAGGCACAGAGCGGCAACGACGGTCAGGGCTGGAATAAATACGGAAAGGATGGCGAAGATGTTCTGATTCCCGTTCCTCCGGGAACGACAATCCGTGATGCGGAAACCGACGAGCTTATTCATGATTTTACAAATGAAAGCGAAGATGAACGTTTTGTTTTTCTTGTCGGCGGAAACGGCGGATGGGGAAATGTCCATTTTAAATCCTCGACGAACCAGGCTCCCCGTTATGCACATCCGGGGAAGCCGGGAGAAGTGCGGAAACTCCGTCTTGAACTTTCCATTATGGCCGATGCGGGACTCGTAGGCTTTCCCAATGCGGGGAAATCGTCGCTTTTGAACGCATTTACCAATGCCCGTCCAAAAATAGCACCGTATCCGTTTACGACAAAAATTCCGAATCTCGGCGTGCTTCGTGTGGATGATGACCGCGATATAATCATTGCTGATATTCCAGGTATTATTGAAGGAGCCTCAGAAGGCGCCGGACTCGGAATAAAATTTCTTAAGCACATTTCACGTACATCCTGTCTTATCTACATGATTGATTGTTCTGACGAAAAATATCTTACTGCGTATGATACGCTGAAAAATGAGCTTGCTTCCTATTCTGCGGAACTTGCTGCAAAGCCCCGTATGGTGCTCTGTAATAAGATTGACGTTGAAGGCGCGGCTGAAAATGCACAGAAAGTGATTGCCGCAATAGGAAAAGAAGAACCGGAAACTGTTGTACTTCCTGTATCTGTTATGATGAATACGAATATGCGTGATGCAAAGATTCAGATTATCGGGCTGGTAGACAAGCTTGAGGGGCGTGCTCCTTCTACTATACAGTCGGCTGAATCCAGTCATTCTGATTTTTTTGAAAATCGTTCAGTTGCTGATGATAATGTGGATATACAATATCCCGGGAGTGAGTGTTAAAATTGAAAGTTGCACTTATAGGGGGCACGTTT
Organism: Treponema sp. UBA1793; assembly: GCA_002314445.1. Classification (GTDB taxonomy): domain Bacteria; phylum Spirochaetota; class Spirochaetia; order Treponematales; family Treponemataceae; genus Treponema_D. Next base: position 30,314 of record DCFX01000090.1, on the reverse strand, counting down.
AATCCGCTTCATATAGGACATGCAATGCTTGCGGAAACTGCCGTCAGAGAGCTCGGTTACGATAAAGTTATTATTGTGCCTACGTTTATTCCTCCGCACAAGATGCTGACAAATGCGCCATCCGCGGAGGACCGGCTTGGAATGGTACGTGCCTTTTGCGGAACTTCAGAACATTTTGTTGCAGAAGATTGCGAAATAAAAAGAGGCGGCGTGTCCTATACATATGATACATTAACTTTTATTATGAACAAATACGGAAAAGCCGTAAGCGGGCGGCCGGCACTTATAATTGGTCAGGAGACTGCGGCCGAATTTGATAAATGGTATCATGTGGACGAAATAGTACAGATGGCTGATATTATCATAGCCCGTCGTCACAGGGATAATAATAACGTTGATACGACTGCGTTTGAGAATATGCCGGCCGGAGTATATACCGGCGGATACACGTCTGACTCAATTGTTGAAACGTTCCGCTATCCTTATAGCATGTTGTCCAATCCGATGATGCCGCTTTCTTCAACAGAAATACGTGCACGTATCGCAGAGGGAAAAAGCTGGCGTTATCTTGTCCCGGAACCTGTTTTTCAGTATATTATAGAACGAAAGCTCTATGGATACAAATAATACTGAAGATTATGCAGCTGTAATAGAAAAAGTCCGAATATATACGTTGGCAGCCGTAAAAGAAAGCAGATATGAACATTCTGTCCGCGTTGCAGAAACCGCTCAAAAGTTATGCAGAAGATACGGACTGAACGAAGAAAAAGGATATCTCGCCGGTATCGGGCATGATATGTGCAAGGATATGAACGATGAACTGCTCTTATCACTTGCATCGCGGGACGGCAGACCGATTATAGCTATTGAGAAGAAAAAACCGGCTTTGCTTCACGGCCGCGCGGCCGCTGTGAAAATGGCTGAAGATTTTCATATTACGGATAGTCAGATACTGGAAGCTGTCGCGGATCATACATTCGGTGCTGTCGGTATGTGCGATCTTGCAAAAGTTATCTATGCTGCGGACAAAATTGAACCCGGACGCAGTTATGTGACAAAAATGTACGTTGAAAAACTGTCGAAGCTGAGTCTTGATGAGCTTGTTATGTCCGTTCTTTCCGACGGCATTGCGTCTCTGGAAAACAGGGGGTGTACTGTTGCTCCTGAATCAAGAAAACTTCTGAAATCGCTGGAGAAAAAAAATGCGTATTCGCGATGAACAGAAAGGATTGTTATTTCTTGTTTTTATCGGACTGATTATAGCAGCTGCCTGCATAATCATTGCATTTTCCCTGCGTACAGACACTGTTGCTGAAAGCCTTGAAAATGATCAGGTAATTCGTGTTTTGTATGTAATGGAAGACAAACCGGGCGATGCCCTGATGACTGAAATGATCATCTATTACCCGGTGTCGAAAAAAGCTGCTATCGTTAATATTCCGGCAAATATCGGCGCTATTTATGCAAGCCTTGGCAGGGTTGACGGCATAGCTGCCGTTTACAAAGAAAAAGGAATTAATGTATACAGGGAAGAAATAGAAAATCTTCTTGGAACAAAAATACCGTTTTATATGGTCGTGACACTTGATAATTTTGTCAAGCTTACAGACATGATGGGCGGTATGCACGTTTTTGTTCCGGAACCTGTCGATGCTGTTTCAGAGAACGGCGAACGCTGGCTCCTTCCGTCGGGCGCAGTTACATTTGATGGTGATAAAGTTTCGGTCTTTCTCCGATACCGGCTGCCTGATGAAAATAATCCGGATGTTTATGAACGTTATCAGAATATAATGATTGCATTTTTTACGCAGCTCAGTGATTATAAATCTGTGATTCTGGAGAAGAAAAATTTCAGGTTGTATTCTTCCCTTATGTCTACGAATCTTGATCAGAATGATTTTTACAAACTGATGAAACTTCTTTCCGGTATGGATTCGGAGTACATTATCAAGCAGAATGTTACCGGGTCAGCTCGTAATGTAGACGGTTCTGTACTGGTATTTCCTCTGAACGGGGGCGATTTTATAAAGCAGGCCGTTGCTCAGTCAACGAATATGCTTATATCAACAGGAAGTACGATGACGAGCCGTATTTATGTTCTTGATATACAGAACGGTACGGCGATACAGGGGCTTGCGCATAATACAGCAGTTTTGTTTCAGAATGCGAGCTACGATATACTCAGCACATCGAATGCTGATAAAAATGATTATGAGAATACGGTAATTATCGATCATATTGGAAATAAGGACATTGCAAAAATGGTCGGTGATTTTATACACTGCACAAATATCCAGGAGGAAGAAGTGAAACCTGATGACGCGGGAAATGATTCTGCTGCGAATGTCGATTTTACAATTATTCTTGGAAAAGATTTTGACGGCCGCTATGTACGGCCGTCATCGAAATAAGGAAAAGGACTATTTATGAAGACGACAGAACAAAAAGCTGTAGAATTGTCTCAGCTTATGGAAGACGGGAAGGGGAAAGATGTGGTACTTCTCGATATTTCAGAATTGAACAGCTGGACTGATTATTTTGTCATTGCGACAATTACAAGTTCCGCTCATTCACAGGGTTTGTATAAACAGGCTAGAGATTATGCAAAAGATAATGACCTTGAAATTCACCTCACGAATAAAAAGATATCCGATGGTGACGACTGGAATTTAATCGATTTTGGTCCCCTGGTTATTCACCTGATGTCAGATAAGGCCCGTGAATTTTATGATCTTGAAAAATTATGGCATGCAGGTAAAATAATCGACTTTCATTCTAAGTAGAAAAATTATTTGTCGTCATCATCGATGTCGTCGAAGTCTTCGTCATCTGTAAGCTCTTCGTCGTCATCGGTCATATCGCCGTATCCGTCTTCATCTTCGTGATCGTCATACGCTTCGTCAGCATCTTCCTTTTCGAAAGCATCTTCAAAGAGTTCGGCATCATCATCGAATTTGTCAAGGGTTTCATCACTGGTATCGTCGTTGAAATCATCATCTGCATCATCCAATGCATCGTCATCGTATTCGTCATCATACGAAAATGCTTCACTTACCATGGAAAAAAGAAGGAAATCGTCTGCAGCGGACATAACAACTCCTGAAAAAGAAAAGAACTTTTTTTGCTCTCACCTACATAGAATGTAATTTACACTTGTATTTCTGTCAACAGGTTTTTGTATGAAATGCTGTATTTTCTTACGTTTTCGTCTGTATATGAATGTTTTCACATTTTCGGGATGTGTGAACCCTGCATTGATTTGACAGGAGCTCTGAAAATTGCTATACTAATTATTACGTATGGTGACGGAAATTCGTGAAATTGCACCGGCTAAAATAAACTTCAATTTACGTGTACTGCCGGGGTTAATAAACGGATTTCACAATATTGAAAGCATTTTTCAAACAGTTACTCTTGCAGATCAGCTGAATGTCAGGGTGACAGGTGAGAAAAATACTTGTACCGTTTTTTGCGGAGATATGAATCTTCCTGAAAACAATACGATTACGTCAGCGTACAGGGCGTTTTGTTCTGTCACCGGCAGGCAGTTTTTCGGAGTAAGCGTCGAGCTTATAAAGAAAATCCCTTCAGGCGGCGGGTTGGGCGGCGGTTCTTCGGATGCTGCTGCTTTTATCAGAGCGCTTCAAAAGTTAAGCGGAATAACGCTTTCCTTCCATCAGAAAGAGGAAATTGCTGCAGAAACGGGCAGTGATGTTTTCTTTTTTCTGCTCTGTGACAGAGAAGGTTGTGCGGTTGTTACAGGCCGCGGCGAAGTCGTGAAACCGATTCGCGCGCGCGATGACTTGTATATACTGCTTGTATTTCCCGGTGTACAAAGTCCGACTAAAGAGGCATATGCTCTTGTAGATGCGTACTTTAATGCGGGAAAGACGGTTGTTTGTCCGGCTTATACGGATTTGGAAACTGTGTACAACAGTCAGGTTTCGTCCTGGAATTTTGCAAACAGTTTTACTCCGTCTTTAATGAGCTGTTTTCCGGAAATCGCTCGTGCTCTGGATGATATCCGGCATGCGGGTGCTTTGTATGGAGAGATGTCCGGATCAGGTTCTACAGTCTATGGCATTTTCCCTTCCGAAAGGGAAGCTGAAAATGCCAGATGTGTGCTTGCTGAGCGCTGGAAGGGTTGCATGATAGTACGCCCTTTCCGTGACAGATAGACTTGTTCTAGAGAACGGAGGATAGCTTATGCAGATTACGGAATTACGAATCCGGAAAGTTGAAGGCGAAGGCAAGTTACGTGCCTATGTCACGGTCACATTTGACAACTGCTTTGTTGTTCACAATGTGAAGATCATCGAAGGAAAAAATGGTCTGTTTATTGCAATGCCGAGCCGCAAAACTGCGAGTGGTGAATATAAGGATGTTGCGCATCCTATCAGTCCTGATTTCAGGGCTGAACTCCAGAACAAGATTCTGGATGAATACAATGCCGGTCATGTAGAGACTGCAGATACAAATGATGATGTGCCTGCATCTTCTTCTGATGGCAACGCATAAAACTGGTTTTAATGGGACGTCGGCAAGCGGTAAGCCCCCGGCTTTTGGTGCCGGTATTCCACAGGTTCGAATCCTGTCGTCCCAGAAGAGTACGTAAACGATGCCATGACGGCATCGTTTACGTACGTCTCATATAAAAGAGAAACCGCAGGTTTCTCACCCTTCGACTTCTTTTTGAGGTGTGAAGATGTATCTTTTTATAGTGGTTATTTTGTTTTTTTAAGGAGTCCTAGAAATGGATCAGTTAATCATCAATGCGAAGACCCGTACAACGACGGGTAAAACCGCTGCGAAGAAGTTACGTGCTACAGGCCGCCTCCCTGCTGTCATGTATGATGCAAAAGGCAAATCAATAGTTCTTGATATTGATGAGGTTGAGTTTAATAAAGTCTGGAGAACAATTACTCCGACAACTCTCATTACTCTCAAAATCGACGGTAAAGATGCTCACGATGCTTTTATCAAGGATACAGAATACAATCTGCTTCATGATAAAGTTCTTCATACAGATTTCTTCGAACCAGATGCAGATGAAAAAATTGTTGCAACCTTCAAAGTTTCTTACAGCGGAACACCTGCCGGTGTTTTGAAAGGCGGTTTTATGCTTAAACATCTGCCTCAGATAAAGGTTCAGTCAGCTCCGAGAAATATGCCTCAGGCAATCGTTGCTGATGTCTCTTCCCTTAATATCGGAGATGTATTGCACGTAAAAGATTTGAAACTTGGTGAGGGTGTTACTATACTTACAGACGGCACTGAATCGCTCGTAAGCATTACACCTGCCCGTTGATTTGTAGCAACTTGTATATTGGGGCTGTCTTTTTACGGGCAGCCCTTTCTGTTTTTAAAGGAATGTGCAGATGATAAACGACAGCAGCCTGTTTGTGATTCAGTTTATTGCAAAAGTGAGGGAAGCACTAAGCTCCTGCGGATTTGCTCCTGGCAGACTTGCAGTAAATCAGGAATCCGTGGGGGTTGCAGTTTCCGGCGGAGCTGATTCCGTTTCGCTGCTGGCAGCGCTTGCCTGTATTGCAAAGGATGCAGGTTTTTTTCTTCATGCCATTACTGTAAATCATAATATACGTCAGGCGGAAGAGACATGCGGCGATGCACAGTTCGTGCAGCAGCTGTGCGCATCGCTGCATATGGACGGATATCCGGTTGATTGTACTCTCAAAGTGATTCCGCCCGGGAAAGTAGCTGCTGTTGCTGAACGGCGGGGAAAGGGACTGGAAGAATCTGCACGATATCTCCGATATCAGGCTTTTGATGAGTTTTCTGTGCAGGCTGGAACGGCTTGCATTTGTCTTGCGCATAACAGAAACGACCAGCTTGAAACACTGCTCATGCGTTTTCTGCAGGGAAGCGGCGGAGAAGCGGCGGCAGGCATACGGAAAGTCCGCGGAATATTCGTAAGGCCTCTGCTTGATATTCCACGATGCGATATAGAACGCTTTTTAACGGAAAATCATTTTACATGGCGTACCGACAGTACAAACAGCGATACACGGTATCTGAGGAACAGAATCCGCCATATTATTATGCCGGAACTAGACAGAACGGTACCGGGATGGCAGACAGCCGTCATGGCAGGTGGCAAAAAGGCTGCAGATACCGACGACGTTATATCAGCAATTGCAGACGGCATAACATGGAATTGCAGCGGAAAGTGCGTAAAAATGCCGTACAGTGTATTTTCTTTGCAGAAAAAGGCTGTACAAACCCGGCTTTTGTATACAGCGTTTGGTCTTGCAGGCTGTATGCACCGGATTCCGTACAGTTTTATTGAGCGCATATGCAGCTGCGGCCCGGAATCTGTCGGGTTCAGAGAAAATGCTGCAGGAATGGCGGTCGAGATAAAAAACGGTATGATTTTAGTGGAAAAAGAGGAAAAGAGAGCGACCGACAGCGGCTTTTCTGCTATAATAAATAAAATCGGCTCGTATGATTTGCCATGCGGTACAATCGACGTTATTTGTAACGGTACAGGCGGCTTTTCTGTTTTTTTGAATGACAGCAATGCAGCAGCTGTGCACAATGTACCGCTGCCGTTCTGCATACGGAGCAGACAACCCGGAGACGAAGTAAAAACCGCTTCCGGCGGTATGAAATCTGTTTCTGACATTCTGTCTGACTGGAAAGTCTGTGAAGAAAATAAGGAACGTATTCCTGTCATTCAGGAACTTTTTTCTCCTTTTCAGCAGATTATATGCGTGTGGGGAAGTGTATACGAATATGATGACTGGATTGCTAAAACGTAAAATCCCTGTTGTTTATGACATACAGATGCCACGGGTTTTGAATAGGAGAAATGATATGAGAAAAACAGTACTCTCTGCACTGTGCATGTTCTTGTTGATTATTATTTCCCCCCTTTCTGCGCAGGGTAAGTCGCTTTCTGCGGCCAATAGAAAAACAGCTGTGCGTTTTTTAAAACTTGCGGAAGAATATCTTATTGAAAAAAACTGGGATAGTGCGTATTCACAGGCGCGTATGGGAATTGCCTATGATGATACAGTTGCGGATCTGTGGTATATGGAAGCGGCGGCAGAAAGCGGACTTGGAAAGCCACGGGCCGAAGTACTGCCTCTCGTGACTAAAGCACTGTCAGAAGGACAGTGGGTTGATTACAACAGGGACGGCGCGCGTATTTTATACAGTGACCTCCTCTGCGATACAGGCGAATATGCAAAGGCCGTCGATGTTATTGATGCGCCTCCTTTTATCTATTCTGCAGACGCTGAGTACATCAGGGTAAAAGCATACTACCGCATGAATACTCCTGAATCGGTTTCAAAGGCGCGCAATGAAGTTAACGGTGCCCGTAAAATATATTCGGACGATACCCGTTTTCCGCGTCTCTTTTTCCGCTATGAATATGCGGGAAAAAAAGGTGATATTTCTCCCGAGGTACAGTCCATTGCTGATTCGTTCATCACCCGCATGTCACAATATAGCAATCCCGATGCGGAACTCGAAATATATGCGGCCCTTTTTGCGACCGGCAGTAAGAAGGTACGCATGCTGCAGGCTTTTTCTGCACACAATAACGAGCATCCGCTGTACGCAGGGGCTGCACTTGCCGCCGGACTTATGACACAGCCGCAGGCTCTTGATTATTTCTTTAGATTTGCAGACAAAACTGTTTCACTTTCAATGCTTACCTCGTTCGTGCCGTTAATAACAGAAGATGCAGCGAAGAATTCCCTTATTGAGCATCTTAATGCATATGACGGAGTGCTTACTGTTGATACCGACGGAGACCTCGAACCGAATCTTACTGTGCAGTATAAGCGCGGACGGCCGCAGTCTCTCGTGTGGGACAGTAATAATGACGGAGTGAATGAATGGACAGCACTGTGCGATTTCGGTACGCCTGTTTCAGTCAATCTTGGTGCCGGAAAAATTGAATTGTATTACGGCACATATCCTGCCGTTGTAAAGGCCGTATTCTCGGGCAATGCAGGGAAGTTCCGTGATGCATCGTTTACCCTTGCTGATGAGACATTCAACTGGTCGCCGTTTGAAATGAAAACGCTCGCACAGTTCAAAAACGATCCCGGATGTGATTTTTTCGTCCCTGTTGTTGATTTGAGACTTGCTCAGCCTGATACAGATGCGCTCCTCAAAGCCTCGTCAAGTTATGAAATACCGTCGCAGGAACGCGGCGGCAGCACTATCGTTTTTACAATGCTGGACGGTCTGCCCCGGACAGCTGATTATTATACAGGCGGAATTTCAGCGCAATCAGCTGACAGGAAAATGTATGCACATGAGGTTTTTAAAAATGGCTATCCTGCCATGCGTTCTGTAGATAATGACGACGACGGTATTTTTGAAACGACGGAGACATTCGGGTACGATCCGACAGGTAAGATGCATAATACAGCGCAGGATAACGTAGTGACGGACGGAAATTTGTCCGAAAAATCCGGGGTCTATATAAAAATGATCCAGATCGACGAAGACGGCGATACCGTTCCTGATTTTACCGAAGAATACCTTCCTGACGGCGGAAAGATTGCATCGTGGGACACCGACGCTGACGGCAACTGGAATATACGCTATGAAAGGTATCCTCAGAAAGATGAAAAAAATATTATTATTGAAGATGCATCTTTTTACGTACCGCCGGAAAAGAGTCTTGTTACTGTTACGAGTGTCAACGGCGAACCTGTAAAAGTTTCATCCGGAAATTTCAGTTATACTGTTGCAAAAGGCATTGAAGATGGATTGTTCTGGATAGGGACGGAAGGTTCGCACGAAGATGAAAGAAATGCACTTGCCGTACTTAACCGGAGTTCATCGCAGGGAGTGTCTGTATTGGTACAGTCCGATAAAAAGAGGATTCTTGCGGTGCGTGTCGAAAATAAATCATATCTGGAAATACTTCCTGAGCATGACGCCATACCGGAAAGTGATACCGATAAATAAATGGACTAAATAACTGACTGAGGTAAAAGAATGAATAAGGTAAAACAATGTTTGCTGTTCTGTGTTTCTGTACTCCTGTTTTGTTCATGCAGAACGCTTCATGAGCCGAAAGACGTATATCAGCCCTTGAATTATACTGAACATGATGTATATGAAAAGGAAAAGGCACGCATATCGGACTTATCAGACAAGGAGCCTGTAAAGGCTCTCTGGTGTGCAGAACTGCTCGGTGATGATGAACTTGTTTCGTCATGCATTGAAAAAGTGACGCAGAAATATCATGAATCAATAGATGCAAAAGATTATTATGATGCGCTGAAATATTATCGTTCCCTTTCTGCCGTGGGAACGGATTTTTCCATGTATAATGACATGACGCAGGATAAACTTAATCAGTTAAATGCCGAAGGCGTTCCCGGACTTACGACAGACAGGCAGTATTTACCGAAATCAATAGCGGACTGTATAAATGCGACTGTGACAATATGGGTAGACCGCGGTATTACAATAAAAGATGGAGCGGGATATGCAGACCGCGTTATAGGTTCCGGTTTTTTCATTGACAGACGCGGATATATCGTGACGAATCATCATGTCATATCCGACATAGTTGATCCGAAAAACGAAAAATACTCCCGGCTTTATATAAAACTTGCAGCAGATGCTGATACACGCATTCCTGCAAAAGTTATAGGCTATGATTCTGTACTTGATCTGGCGCTTCTCAAAGCCGAAGTAGACGCACCGTTTATTCTCGCTCTCGGTTCAAGTGCGGATCTTTCAATAGGCGATAAAGTTTCTGCAATCGGGACACCGCTCGGCCTTGACGGCACAATCACATCAGGTATCGTTTCTGCCGTAAACCGCAAGCTGTTCACGACGGGCAGCGTGCTTCAGATTGACGCCGCCGTAAATTCCGGCAACTCCGGCGGTCCTCTCATCGATTCCCAGATGCGTGTTCAGGCGGTCGTTTTTGCCGGAATGCTGCAGTACCAGGGATTGAATTTTGCCATACCTGTTGAATATCTGCGGCAGGACCTTCCCATGCTGTATCACGGCGGAAAGCGTGATCACCCATGGACAGGTTCATACGGCCATACGAAAAAAGGCAACGACGGAAAGGAAAACCAGGGACTCGAAATTCAATATGTTATGCCAGGCGGAAGCACAAACCGCGCATCGTTCAAAGAAGGCGATGTGATTACAGCTGTCGATGGAAAAAAAGTTGATACGATTGAAGATATGCAGGACATTCTGCGTAATTATATTCCGGATACAATAATAAAATGCTCATACTCAAATGATAAGGGAAGCGGTGAAAGATTTATATATCTTGAACCACGTCCGGAGAATCCGGGATATGAAATTTACAGCAGCGATCTTATATCAGGATCGTTTGTACCCATACTCGGAATGCGGATGACACCGGCTTCAACTATTAATAAGCACACGTATGCAATAACTGAAATTATAAAGGGCAGCGTAGCGGATGAATCCGGATTTTCGGAAAACGATCCGGTAACAGTATCCGATGTAAAATTCAACGATGATAAAAGCGCGGCATATATCCAGCTGTATACCCGCAAAAGCAAAAAAGGATTCCTTGACATATCGATGGGAATTACCGCCGGGCTTGACAGCCCTTATTATTTTTAGGATGCAAGTATGATAGATATCAGCCACAAACGTAATTTTTGTATTACAGCCCATATTGATCACGGTAAATCAACGCTGGCCGACCGTCTTATTCAAAAGGGAAAGATAATAGACGAACGGAAAATGAAGGATCAGCTGCTTGATAATATGGATATAGAACGGGAACGGGGCATTACAATAAAAAGTCAGGCCGTAACGATTCCATATACGGCAAAAGACGGCCAGAATTACGAGCTGAATTTTGTCGACACACCCGGTCATGTCGATTTTTCGTACGAAGTATCCCGCGCAATCGCGTCATGTGAGGGCGCCCTGCTGCTTATCGATGCCACGCAGGGAGTGGAATCTCAAACCGTGAGCAATATGTATATGGCGCTCGAACACGATCTTACGATAGTGCCCGTCATCAACAAAATAGATTTGGCATCAGCTGATGTTGAAGGTACGAAAGAGCAGATAGACAAAGAGCTTGGTCTTGACGGCTCTTCAGCACTGCTCGTTTCTGCAAAAACAGGGCAGGGAATCGACGAACTTATGGAAGCTATCGTGACCCTTCTTCCCGCGCCGTCAGGAAATCCCGAAGGGCAGACAAGAGCCCTTATTTTTGACTGCAACTATGACGAATACAGAGGTGTCGTAGTTCATGTAAGGATGATGGACGGCCGCATAAAAGAAGGTGACAGCATAAGAATGGTGAGCAACGGTGCCGATTACAAAGTAGAGCAGCTTGGCATTTTTAAAATCGACTTTGAAGAAACAGGGATACTGGAAGCAGGTGATGTAGGCTATATCATTGCCGGTATGAAAACGGTAAATGAAGTCCGTGTCGGCGATACAATAACGCTGACGTCAAATCCCGTTACGGAAGCTCTGCCCGGATTTAAGGAAGTAAAACCTGTCGTCTATTCATCAATTTATCCGATGGATTCAAACGATTACGAAGAGTTGAAGTCTGCTCTTGAAAAGCTGAAATTAAATGATGCAAGCCTTGTGTCTGAAAAAGACAATTCGCTTGCGCTTGGAAACGGTTTCCGCTGTGGGTTTCTCGGACTTCTTCACCTTGAGGTTATTCAGGAGCGGCTTGAACGGGATTACGATCAGGCAGTCATATTCACTGCTCCGTCGGTGCGGTATAAGATACTGCTCAATAACGGAGAGGAAACGTATATTGACAACCCGTCGGAATATCCTGCGGGGAGGATCAGGGAAGCTGAAGAACCGTATATAAAGGCGTCCATTATTACTCCCTCGGAATATCTTGGATCTCTTATGGAACTGTGTAAGCAGAAACGCGGAGACCAGACAAACATGGTGTATCTTGATGAAAAACGCGTTGAATTAACATATGAGATGCCGCTTGCGGAAGTCCTGTTCGATTTTTATGACAAGCTCAAAAGTTACAGCCGCGGATATGCGTCTTTTGATTATGAAGTGATTGGTTACCGGCCTACGAAACTTGTTAAAGTTGATTTTCTGGTGAACGGAAAGATAGTTGATGCTCTCTCTCAGCTTACCTTTGAAAGTAATGCCGCCGATCGTGCGCATAAAGTGTGCGACCGGCTCAAAGATGAGATAAACAGGGAGCAGTTCAAAATTGCAATTCAGGGCGCAATAGGCGGTCAGATTATTGCCCGGGAAACGGTGAATCCGGTGCGGAAAGATGTTCTTGCAAAATGTTACGGCGGCGATATTTCGCGCAAACGGAAGCTGCTTGAGAAACAGAAGGAAGGAAAGAAACGGATGAAGATGGTCGGAAATGTTGCCATCCCGCAGTCGGCCTTTCTTGCCGTCCTGAAGGAGAAAGAGGATAAATGACGATTTACGGGAAGAGCAGCTGCTTTCCCGTATGTATCTTTTTAAGAAAAAAGTCTATTTCCGTGCGTACTCTCTTTAGAAAAGACGGTTCAAGCGAAAGTTTGTATCCGTCCGGAAAATGAAGATACAGATATTCGCGGCCGGTTAGTAATTCCGAAATCCGCAGATTCCGCTCTGTTTCCGGAATATTCTGCCCATGAGAAAGAATGTCCTTGAGCATGTTCAGCGCCTTTTCCTCTTTTTCATAGAATTGGAGGATTTGCTGCTTTTTCTCAATCGCCGGAATCTTTTTTTCTTTTGCAGTTTCCTTTCCTGAAACGTCAGAAACGAGAGGATACTCTATATTTTTCTTTTGTATACTGAGTTCGATTCCCGATTTTCCTGCATCAAAAATATTTTTTGTTTCAGAAAACATTCCGCGGAAAGTCTGTGCATAGGAAAGCAGTGAAATCGCGGAAAAAACGGTCTTTCCGGTTTTGCTTTTTACAGCGGACACTCCGTACCCGAAAGAGGCTCCGTAATTTGCAGCAGGTTTTGTCCGTATTGAGTTTGACAGCCTTGTCGTGTGTGCGGGTGCTCCCCGCGCGTGTGTCAGGCCCGCGGAGTAGGAAAAATCGAGGCCGGACACATAAACCGGAACGTTTTCATTTGCGCGGAGGTGCAGTGCAAGATATACTGCTGTAAGTCCGACGGAGCCGAGCGGAGGCATAACAGCCGGCAGAATCTGCTGCTGCCCAAGTTTTTCAAAAAATGATGTATCATCGTATTGAGTTGCAAAATAGCTGATACGTTTTTTTTCGCCGCAAAGTTCGTATATATCAGGCCATGATGTAATTCCCGTAAAAATATGAATATCTCTGTCCCTGATGCCGAAAAACGCGTCTGCTATTGCAGCCTGGGCTTCCTCACAGACAACCGCATCAGGCGTAATGCCTGATGTAGTGAGCGACGGCAGAGCTGCATCTGCAGCCAGAACATAGTACTGACTGCGGATACCCCTCAGCTCTTTTACCGTTTGTTCCATGCTCTCTCCTGCACCCAACACAAGCACTGGTTTTTCAACAGAGCGGAAAAGGAATTCAACAGGCTTTGATTCCGGCAGATGCGAAAGGTTGAGGAATAAATTAAGTGAATACCTGCGCCCTAATTTTGTGAGCGTGATACGGTTCTTCCAGAAAAGCCCTACAGCGTCTTCTGCAGCCTTTGCAAGATTTTCGTAATACTGCGTTGCAAACTGGACGCCTGCGGAAAGATCGATGCGGACAACTCTTCTGAATGTTCCCGGAAGCGGCAGCACGGCACCATTTCTGAGTACGGCGTTCCTCCTGTTTAAGAGCACAGGAAGATCCGGTAATTCAGAAGGAGCGGACAGTGCGAAATTTTTTGTAGAAGGCGGTATAAACTTTCCTGCAATTTCGTAAAGTTCTTCATCACACTCGCATCCAAGTATGAAGCAGCCGGCAGGTAGTTTTTCCGACAATTCCGCAAGTCCCGTGCCCAGACAGGGAGAACAGGCAAGTACAAGTGTACCCGGGAGAAGAGGCAGAGAAGAGACTGCCGTCAAAATATTTTTTTCAGGATTGTATTTCGAATAGAGATATCTGCCTTTGTATAAAACGGAAAAGCCCTGACCGGCTTTTACCAGACAGGGCTTTTCATTATTTTGTTCAGACACTGCAGTTCCCTGTAGGCGGGATTATTGAGCCGAACCGTTCTTCATGAAGTTATTGAAGAACACCGTGGTAAGATCATTCTTGAGCTTGGGGCTGTGCATAAGAGCGGAAGAAGCTGAAGTCTGGTCATAATTGCTGATTTCGTTTTTCAGAACACCATCGTCGGTTGTTTTGTCTTCCATAGTTTCATTTGTGAACTGAAGAACAATAACATTCTTTCCATTTATAACGGGAGAAGAAATTTCGTTCTGTTTAAGCGAGAAAGCTGTTTTGAGGAAATTTTCATTCGTATCCGCACCGGAAAGTTCCGCAATCTTTGTATCGAAAGAGCCTGTGAGCGAAACACTGCCGTAGTTTAACGGAAATGCGGCAATTTCTGTTTTAGTAAGATTATACTGACTGCATGCATCGTCAAAGGTCGTTGAAGACGCAGCAGCAGCGAAGTTCTTTGCTATATTCGTGTAATAGTCTTCAATATGTCCGGCTTCATATGTGTTAAGATAATTGTATACATCTTTGACTGTTGCATCGTTTGTAAAGTCCGGCTGAACTGCGTTGTCGTCTGCATAAAAAACAGAGAACCCCTGGGTTGTCTCTATCACTTTGCTTACTTTATCCTTTGTAAGTTCCGTAACAACCTTAAGATCATCCGCATTTTTGATTATTTTTTCAAGCTGATAGTAGTAGGGACTCGTAAGTTTGCCGTTCTCATCGCTGTATGTCTTTTTTGAATATTCACCGACAGCGTCTGCAAATTTTATTTCATTGTTAGCAAGCCGTTTTGCAACGGATTCCGCTTTTGCTTTATCATCGCAGGTGATGACGGACAATGCATATTTCACAAATTTCTGTGAATTGGCTTTTCCATATGCAGCTTTTTCGCTGTCAGGATAGTCCTTCATGTTGAAGGAGACCATATTGAATGCACGTTTTGCCTTTCCGATATTCTGGAGGAAGGCAGTCTCTGCTGATGAAGTTTTGAGGCCGTACAGAGCGTCTTTACCGACGGCACGCTGTGAACCAAAACAGTCGTCGGAATAACGGCTTGTCGTCAGCGTGTTCCGGAAATCTTTCTGCATCGATTCAATTGAAGATGCCGGTGTCTCTTTGTACAGTTTCGGAGAATATTTTCCGTTTGAATCAGAAAAGTAGGGAAGCATTTCACGGTTTATAGCACTCTGGGGAACAACATACCCGCTTTTGCTGACAGCTTTAGAAAAGGCCATTTTCTGAACGGTGGCATTAAAAGCATAGTTAAAAATATAATAGTAGGACTGAGTATTAATTTCCTGCCCCTGATTTTTTAACATATCAGCATAGCGGGAAACATAATCCGAAAAGTCGGATCCCTGTTCATACCGTATTTCTTTTCCGTCATATTTTCCAAACGGCGGCATTTTATTGCTGTTACCACGTCCCAGCATTGCCGGCACAAGAACAAAGACGATTGCTGAAATCAAAAGAATGATGAGCGAACCAATTGTATAGAAACTTCTTTTCATACTATAAACCCTTTGTGAACAAAATATATTCTATTTCAATGGATAGAAAAGTGAATAATTGTAGCATTATACAGGCGTGTTGTCAATTTAAGGGTAAACGAGGCCTTTTCAGACGGCTCATGCTATAAAAGAGGGTTACTGTTTTTATAGCATGAACCGTGTGGTGAAACGTCACCCGGCCTGTGTTTTTTTACCACCAGCCGGATGGTGAAACGTCTTGCGGCTTATTTTTTTTCGCTGCATGCCGGATGGTGAAACGTCTTTCGGCTTATTTTTTTTCGCCGCACGCCGGATGGTGAAACATCTTGCGGCCTGTGTTTTTTTACCACCAGCCGTGTGGTAAAACGCCACCCGGCCTGTATTTTTTCATCCTGCGATTTACTCAGGGATTTATATACAGCCCGGATGCCTTGTAAACGCACTATTCCGGTTGTATAATTACATCATGGATACAGAACTCTACCAGGAAATTCTTGATAATCAAAAAGATTTCAAGGCGTCAGCATCTGACGGGAAAGATTTTACATGGCTCATTTTTACCGCAGGCAAAGATACGTTTGCACTGGCTCCTGAAGAGGTACGGGAAATAGTACGGAATACGGAAATATATCCGCTTCCGTTTGTTCCTCCCTACATTAAGGGAGTCCTGAACAGGCACGGAGATCCGTATGCCGTTATCGATATTTCATTATTTCTCGGGCAGGAAGAATTATCTGAAAATCTTTTTCTTATTCTTAATAACGACAATAATATAGCACTCAGAATATCTGAAATCAGGGAATTTCATACAGCCGGTGAAGGTGATTTTAAAAGAATTTCGGATGCATCCCGGAGTGATTATTTCAGCGGAGCCGTCAGCTATAACAGTATAACGGCTTCAGTACTTACTGTGACCGGTATAACCGGCAAAATCCGGACAGATCTTGAAAACAATTGAATGGTTTGCATGTCTTTCTTTTGAAAAAAAAGATATTCTCTTTCCCCGGGATGGTATACTTGAATGCAGATACGATGAGGGAATCGCCCCGGAAGTCAGGTGGAATGACAACTATATTCGTCCGGTGAATCTTGACCTGATTCTGAAAAACAGTTTCGGTTTTAGTATGACTGACAGTTTGAACTGTACTATTATCCTTCGTGGTCAGAATGATTTTGCAGTACAGACAGAAGCTGTTCCCGTCATGAAGGAGATAGCGCTGTCCGACTTACGGCCCGTATCAGGGCTTGCCGCAGATTTTCTTCTCCGCAGCGGAATTATTGCATTCCGGTTTCTGCAGGACCGGATTCAGTATGTTGTAGACATTCAGAAACTTATAAAAAAAGCGGGGGCAGCGGTATGATGCGGGTTTTGATAGTCGATGATTCTGCAATAGTGCGGGCCATGGTGAGACAGGTGATGGAGAACGATTCCCGTTTTGAAATTGCAGGTGAAGCTTCAAACGGAGAAAATGCTGTCAGATATACTGAACAGTTCCATCCTGACCTGATAATTATGGATATAAATATGCCTATTATGGACGGAATTGAGGCTACAAAGCAGATCCTGAAAAAAAGTAATCCTGCAATCATTATATTTACAACGGAAGACAGCGCAGTTATGGGATACCGCTGCATTCAGGCAGGTGCACTTGAAGTTATTTCAAAACCTGATTTGTCTGTTATGACTCCCGGAATGATGAAGTTATTCTGTGACCGGCTTGCCGCACTTGGTGAAAGACACCATTCAGCAGGTGACGGACAGGGGATGCCTGTTGTACACATTCCCGGATTTTCAAAAGACAGGGTACAGAATATATCTCACAACAGGACATATAGTGAAGCAGAACAGAAGCCTGAGACATTGTCTGCATTACCTGACAGCCCGTATCTGAACCCGGCACTTTCACAAACTCCCGGAGAATATCACATTCTGCTGGCGGGGGCTTCTACAGGAGGGCCTGCAGCCCTGCTGCAGCTGTTGTCCGGGCTTGGGCCTTCTGTTCCTGTTCCTGTCCTCATAACTCAGCATATTGATTCTTCTTTTGATACTCATTTTGCAAGCTGGCTTAATGAAAGTACAGGCATGAGTGTAGAAATAGCAAAAGAAGGAACCGAGCCCCTTTCAGGTCATGCATATCTTGCACCTGCTGACCGGCATCTGATTGTGAAACCTGCACCCGGAAATATAAACAGCTGTCTGCTGGGACTCAGTGATGATCCTCCCGTACATTTTTTAAAACCTGCTGTCGATAAACTTTTTTTCAGTGCTGCCGATGTTTTTCACAGGCATGTACTGGCAGTCCTGCTTACCGGAATGGGACGTGATGGCGCAGACGGCTGCCGTCATATTGTGGATGCCGGAGGTTACACAGTTGCGGAGTCTGCGCTGACCTGCGCTGTGTTCGGAATGCCCCGTGCAGCTATTGAGGAAGGGGCCGCAAGCGCAGTTGTACCGCTGGGACTTATTCCCGGTTTTCTCCGCAGCCGGCTCGGAGTGAAGGCGTATGGATAAGAATGACCAGTGTCTTCTTGATATAATTGAGGCTCACAGCGGACTGCTGGTACGGGGAACCCACCTTGATTGTATCCGTGCATATGTGCAGAAACGAATGAATGAACTGCATATGGATTTTACCGCATACTGCAGGCTCCTGATTGATGCACCTGCCGAATTATCCCTCGTTATAGACGAAGCCGCAATAAACGAAACGTATTTTTTCAGGGAGTACCGGCAGTTTGAATATATCCGTGACCGGCTGTTTCCTGAATATGCAGGCAGACATATGATTATATGGAGTGCCTGCTGTTCAACAGGAGAAGAACCTGTCTCGCTTGCGGTACTGGCCCGCAGCTGCGGGATAGATGCAGACATATATGCGTCAGATATAGATGTTTCGGCACTTACTGTTCTACGTACAGGCTTATATACACAGGGGGCTTTCAGAACAGATGGAAGCAGTTTTCATCATATACTTGAAGAATACGGCAGCCATGAAGCCGGCAGTTATACTATTAATAATGAAATCCTGAATAGTATTCATGTTTCGGAATATAATCTGGCAGGAACAGATCCAGGGCCTGTACCGGAAGAAAGTGCCGATCTTGTTTTTGTACGCAACGTTTTCATTTATTTTACTAAAAAAACACAGGACGCTGTTATAGGCAGACTTGCAAGGTATCTCAGGCCTGGCGGCCTGCTGTTCTTTTCAATGAGTGAGATAGCTGGTATCGATGTCGGCAGGACTGAATTACCTTTGATAAAAGAGCATTGCGGGTCTGTCTATTTTTTCCGTAAGGTTGATCCGGACGCATTTGCCGTGTACCACAGGGGCAGAGACTGCAGCTCCGGCTCAGAAGCCTCTGCTCCCGTAGAACGTAAAACCGGGAAACTGCCGGCAGCACAGCGTCCTTCAGCAGCTGTCACCCGGAGGCCGTCTGATACCATTCCATCTGAAATCTCCGTTCCGGGATCAGATGGAGTTCCTCTCCTTGTACTGGGAGGTCAGATACTTGCAGCTATCGACAGACATGAGCTCGGAAAAGCCCGTAAACTGCTTGCGTCATGTTCCTGCAGTCCGGCGGAACTTGAATATAGATTTTATTATTCAGCAGTTATTACGAAAGAAGAAGGGAAATACGGGGAAGCAGCGGAGTTGTTTTTGAAAGCTTCTCTGCTTAATAGTGCATTCTGGCCTGCATCCCTCCAGCTCGGTCTTCTGTATGAACAACAGGGAAATGAAAAGAAAGCACTGAAAGCTTTTTCAGAATGTGCAAAAATTCTGGAGAAATATATAGAAGAGCAAAAAACGTGCTATAATTTTCTTGTTGAATCGTTCAGCCCGTCGTATTTTTATACACTCTGTACCGTTTATATAGAAAAAGGAAAGAAGCATGCAGTTTGATAAAACAGGTCTTGTTGAAGGTTTTATAGCCGAAACAAACGAACATATTGACACGATAAACGACTGTATTATCAGCCTCAAGAATGAACCGCAGAATTCCGATATAACTGCCTCCATTCTGCGCGAACTTCATACCATAAAAGGTACTGCGCGGATGATGGGATATTCGTCTGTTGAACAGCTGGCACATGGACTTGAGGATGTATTCAAGGGAATACAGCAGGAAAAATATAAACTGAATGATCAGATTGTGCAGCTTTCCTTTTTGACAGGCGACTGTATACGCCGCGGGCTTTCACATATAAGCAGTGATGGAACAGATTATGTTGAAACTTCGGATTTTTTGAAAGTTTTTGGAAAAGTTTTATCCGGAGAACACTTTTCAACGGATATCCTTGAAATCAGGGACGGCAGTACAGGGAGTGAGGGAGAATCTCCGGATCAGGATGGGACTGATATCCGTAATCTTGGAAATATCACAACAATCAGAATAAGCCTTGAACGTATCAATACAATTATCCAGTCTTTTGACAGCCTTGTCATACGGCAATTCCGGTTGAAACATCAGCTGGAAGAGCTTAATCAGTTTGAGCATACGCTCGGGGCGGCAGAAAATAACAGCGGTACACAGGATATAAAACATACCGTACGGCGGATACGAAAACAGCTGGAAGAGGATCTTTCACTTATGGAGAATTCCGTCGTACATACTCAGCATCTGATTCTTGACCTCCGGATGCTCCCTCTTGATATGTTGTTTTCTCCGCTCAGAAAAACAATAGAATCAGAAGCGCTTGCACTTGGAAAAGATGTTATGTTTGACGTTCCTCAGACAGATTCTATGCTTGACAAGATTATTCTTGAACAGTTGAATGATGTTCTTCTTCACCTTGTTCGTAACAGCATTGATCATGGAATTGAAACTCCTGAAGAACGCCGTTCTCTCGGTAAAAATCCTAAAGGACTTATTTCCATTCACACCCACCAGATTGCAAGTTATGTAGTAATTACAATTACAGACGATGGTAATGGAATCCGCTATGATAAAGTCCGTGAAAAAGCTGCCGCAATGTTTCCTGAGCAGGCAAAATCAATTAAAGATATGGATGAACGTGAATTGCAGCATTTTCTGTTCCTGTCGGGGTTTTCTACAAGAGAACAGACGACAGCCCTTTCCGGACGCGGAGTCGGCCTTGATATTGTCCGGACAAATATGGAGAAGATAAAAGGAAAAATCAGGCTGCGGTCAAAACTTCATGAAGGGACAGAATTCGAACTGACCATTCCCCTTTCACTTGCAACGCAGCAGGGAATTTTTGTATATGCAGGGGAACGGAAGTTTCTTATTCCGTCGCATTATATTACCGAGATTACGACCGTTTCTGCAGAACGTTTTATAGATATGCAGAATCAGACGGTAATAACCGTTAATGACCAGCTGATTCCGGTATATTATCTTTCGGCAATACTCGGAGGAACCAGATCAGAAGCGGCGTCCTCCGTCATTATCGTTGAATATCTTGAAAAACAGATGGCTGTTGTTGTTGACCGTATCGAACAATATGTGAACGTTGTAGTAAAGCCGCTCCCGCCCCTTATGCAGAATTTCAGTGTTCTTCAGGGAATTGTCTTTGATGAAAACTATGCGATTATTCCTATCCTTCACGTTCCCGAGATTATGAACCGTTTACGAGGGCTGCTTGCATATGACATAAAGAAATACGAAGTGAAAAATGAACGCAGAGTATATACTGTTCTAGTTGTCGATGATTCCAATACAACCCGTCAGATTGAAAAAACAATTTTTGAAGCAAGCGGCTATCAGGTGGAAACTGCAGCTGACGGTATAGATGCTCTGGACAAAATGCGCACAACGCATGTCGATGCAGTTGTTACCGATATTAAAATGCCAAGGATGGACGGTCTTGTTCTTGTTAATAACATCCGGCGGCTGGAAGAATATATGAAGATACCGATCGTTATTGTTTCGGCGGTTTATGATCCGGAAGTGAAAACCCAGTTTATGGATGCAGGAGTTCAGGCTTTTATCGTGAAGTCGGATTTTCAGCGGGGTAACCTGGTACAGGCGGTAAAGGAGCTGTTAGGTGAAGAATAATAAGACGGCACTTGTTGCAGCCGATTCAGAAACGATGCGTTCTCTGCTTGTAAAAATGCTCGAATCCGGAGGATATACAGTAACGACTGCATCTGACGGGCTTGAAGCTCTGAAACTGCTGTATGCATCCAAGCCTGACTGCATTGCAGCCTATGCATATCTTCCTGTATTGAATGGGTTCCGTTTATCACGGATCATTAAAAATACACGGAATCTGGCTGATATTGCCGTAATAATCTGCGTTACTGAAATTTCAACGGTGCATCAGTTCTGGGGTGATAATGCACTCTGCAACGGATTGTATGTACTTGGTCATGATACCCCGGAACATTTTTTTGATATGGCTGACAGGGCAGTAGAATCAGCCGGACAGAATGCTGGTTCTCTGCAGTCCGGAGCAGTAGTAGCTGCCGGAGGCCGGTCAGCGGCGTTGCACAGAATGTCTGATACCGTTTCTCCTTCTGAAAAAGACCTGATAGAACTGACGGCAGGCGCATACGAGAGTGAACTTTTTACGCATTATATCATGGCTGCGGCATATGAGGCCGGCATCCAGACATTCAGCCTTGATGAACTTGTTCTGCGTATGATCCGCTGCCTGTCGGGATTATACAGCTATCACGGACTGGCAGTTATTGTGAATGATGATCCTGTCATTGAATATCTGGATATTGATCCGTCACTCAGTGAGCAGGAAACTGCTGATTTCCGGCAGGTTTGTAAAGCGGATTTTACTTCCAATATAGACGAACATAAGGGAGAATGGAAGACACGGTACATTACAGAATCCTGTATTGTGCCGCAGGGAGACCGGTGCAGATTAAAAAGCTATGAATATTTCGTACTTGCCGGTAATTCTTTTGCCGGTACGGTACATGTTGCAAGCTGCGATGCTGACGGATTTGATGAACGATGTCATGATCGTATGGTATTCTTTACGGCAGTCTTCTCGCGCCTGCTTGAAATCGCTGTCCAATACCGCAGTACAAAAAGGGCTGAACAGAGGATGCGGCTTGCTTTCAGCCGTTTCGTTCCGCCTGAAATAATTGACAGCCTTACAGCCGGTGATAATTCGCTTGGTGCAACTATCGGGGAAAAGCGGAAAGTCGCCATTATGATTGCCGATATCAGAAATTTCACGGGTATAAGCGAAATTAATAAACCTGAAGACGTAGTCGCTTTTTTAAATCAGTATTTTACTGTTATGGTTAATATTATTAAAAAATGCGGCGGGTCAATCGATAAATTTATGGGTGACGCTGTTATGGCACTTTTTGGTGCTACAAAGAGCTACGAGGATAACGGAAACAGGGCAGCTCTTGCTGCGGTCGAAATGATACAGGCTCTGAATACAATTGATACAAGCAGAATCTGTATGCCGGAAGGTTTCAAGTTCATGATCGGTGTTGGTATTCATTATGGGGACGTAATAGTCGGATCTATCGGTTGTGCCGACAAAACTGATTATACCGTTATTGGAGACAATGTGAATCTTGCATCGCGTGTTGAAGGACTGACGAAACAGTATGGTATACCGGTTATTATTACAGGGGCTGTAAAAGATGATCTGACAGGAAAATTTCAAACCAGACATCTGGACAACGTAAAAGTCAAGGGGAAATCTGTCCCCGTGTCTATTTACGAGCTGCGGCCGGAAGAAGAAGCCTTCCCCCCGGAGTTTATCCGTAATTATGAGAAAGCTGTCGAATTGTATCAGGCAGGAGCATGGGGGCTTGCCTCGAAGTATTTTTATAAAGCTCTGCAGGAATGCCCCGGAGACCGTGCAACAGAGATACTCCTTGAACGATGTGAAACCTATGCAGCACTTCCTCCTGAAAGCTGGGATGGTGTTGTAACTCTGACAACTAAATAAAACTGTCCGGAGAAGGAAAATAGTATGGGAAAATATAGAAGAGAACAGAAGTATAAGAGTTTTGAGAAGCAGATGATGGATGCCGGACGAATACCGAACATTGTGGCGGCACTTATAGTTTCGCTGTATACGTTGTATTTTGCGGGGATACCCTTCAGGGCACTTGGCCTGCAGAAAACGGCCGCATTAGGTCTGCTTGCCTGTTTTATTATCATTGTTCTCCAGTTCGGAATAGCTCCCCGGACTAATCATTTTTTGACTGTAAAAATTACACAGCTGCTTGACCGCGAAGAAAACGGCGGACTTTCGATTGCGGAGCGGACCGGTCTTGTTGAAAAACTTATGAGATGCCCGTCTGCAATCTGCATACAGGTGTTTCTTGTCTTTGCTCTGGGAATCGGATGCTGGATCATTTCGTTCTATTTTTTGTTCGGCATAGATTTACCGGTGACAGTATTTTCCTTAATTGCCTGTCTGTTCGGGGCCTTCAATGCAGGCGTACTTGCATATACCTATGCAGAACGTCTCTGCTCTCATTATGCAACACAGCTTGTCTTTGAAGGTGTTGATGATTCCGTAGTCCGCAGAAAACATTTCTTCGGGCCGGGAATAAAGCGCCTTGTCATATTGCACTGTATCATTCCTGCAGTCCTGTCTAATATCCTGCAGTTTTTCGTATTGTGGAAAATATATCAGGTGGATATATACAGGGAGAGTCAGGCACTCAATGTGGCGTTGATCGTTATTCTGAATACAGTTCTTGATATCCTGTTATCAGGGTTACTCTACAGGCAGGTTACGGAATCTATGCAGCGCATAACAGCTATTCTTGAAAAAATGAATACCGGCACACTTTCACAGGGCGTCTGTCTGCCGACTGATCTCGGAGATGAAACAGCATACAGTCTCTATCTTGTTAATGGTGTTATCAAAAGACTGCGTACAATAACGGATGATGCGGAAGCTACAGGCAGAAGTGTGCTTTCTTCCATGCATGAACTGTCTGTAACTTCAAAAGAGACAGCAGCAACTTCTGTGGAACAGGCCGCCGGTGTAAAAGAATGTGTTGCTACTATGGAAGATGCGGAATCCCTTTTACATACTATTTCCGCACGTATTTCAGACGTAGCAACGGCATCAAAAACGGCAGCAGGAAATACAGAAGAAAGTTTCTCTGTCCTTTCCGGTAACATGCGGAAAATGACTGAGATTACCGAAGCAAATCTTGAAACAATTACCGGAATAAAGTTATTGAGCGAGAAAATCGAAAATGTCTGGAGTATAGTTAATATTATTAATTCAATAGCGGATAAAACGAGAATTATTGCTTTTAATGCGGAACTGGAAGCTTCTACCGCGGGCAGGGGAGGCCGGAACTTTCACATTATAGCAAATGAGATACGCCGGCTTGCGGAATCTATTTCCGTTTCAACGCATGAAATACGGAACCGTATTACCGAAATTCAACATTCATCGGATAATCTCATAATCACAAGCGAGGGCGGTACCGGAAAAATACGGGAAGGTAGTGAACTTTTTTCTGCGCTTGAGGAAAAATTCAAAGGAATTCGCACTTCAAGTGAAATAACAGCAGAAAGTGCTGCAGAAATACAACAAATCATTGATGAACAGTCTGCATCTTTCCTTCAGATCGTAACTACTTTACAGCAGATCAGTGCGGGTGTAGATAATTTTTCTACAGCGACACAGACTATCAGTACTTCCGCGGAAA
This sequence comes from Treponema sp. UBA1793, assembly GCA_002314445.1. Lineage (GTDB taxonomy): Bacteria > Spirochaetota > Spirochaetia > Treponematales > Treponemataceae > Treponema_D. Next base: position 5,114 of record DCFX01000090.1, on the reverse strand, counting down.
ATCTCAGACAGATTACAGCGGAACTTGAAACAATTCAACTTCAATCTGCAGGTGGTAAAAAATGAAGTATACACACGCTGATTTCAAACACAGGATATTCAGGGCAGGTATTCTGCCGAACCTGTTTTCCGCTCTTTTTATATTTGTGTATTCTGCCTGTATTATAAGCATGCCTCTGAAAATGTGGGGACCGGCCTTTGGCATTGCTGCCCTTATTACAGCAGCGGCGGAATTTTTATTTGCCCCATTAACGAATATTCTTGTAAGCGGCAGAATTTCGGGGCAGCTTGAATACTGGAAAACAGAAAAAAGCGATGACACATTCAGAACTGACCTGCTCCGGAAAATTATGGTATATCCCGTTTTTAAGGGATTGGAAACTTTCATCTACTTCCTGGTTTGTACCTTTCTTCTGGCTTTTTCATATGACAGGGTGATGCATCTTGACCGCTTTATTAATATGATTTCTGTTACAGGCTGTATTTTCGGAGCGTACATTTCAATGCTGCTTGCACTGGCTTTTTCCGAGAGGCTCTGTTCTGAAGAAGCTGTGAAGATAACTGCTCAGGGGGTATCTGAAAAACGAGTGTTGAAACATCATTATTTCGGACTTTCTCTGAAGACACTGTTCATTCTGTACATTGTAATTCCGGCTGTATATTCAGGTCTCCTTACTTTTCTTGTTATAAAAGCAGGGAATATACCTGTCATTGTTCACGAAAACGGAGCTTTTGTTTCTATTAATCTTTCAGTACAGGAACTTGAAGGATTGTTTGTCCGGAATATTCCGTCTCCTTCGCTGCAGATGCTGCGGATGACATTTGTTTCGTGTACTAATATCGGTGTACTTTCTGTGCTTGCCTCCCTGTATTTTCATCGTATGGCAGGGGGGACTTCGCTGATGCAGAATACCCTGTCCGGCATGAACAATGCTGATGTAACAGATGCGGTTCTTATACCGACAGATCTTTCAAATGAAATGTCATATACCATGTACCTTATTAACAGAACTCTTTTTCTTTTCCGCCAGATTCTTGAGCATACAGCCGGAATTGGTAACAGAGTTATAAAATCAGTACAGGATCTTGTCGTCATCTCCAGGGAAAGTGCAAGTACTTCTCTTGAACAGTCTGCCGGCGTCAAGGAAATACTTGCTACGATGGAAGAAACCGATCGTCTTTCCCACACTGTAGAAAACAAAATAGGAGAGGTGCATACGGTAGCCCTCCGAACTTCGAAAGATGTTGAATCCGGTTCAGAAACGGTCAGAGAGAATCTTTTAAAAATGCAGGAAATAACAACAGCCAATAATACGACTATTGCCGGAATCCAGAATTTGTGTGACAAGATTAACGGTATATGGGATATTGTAACAATAATAAACAGCGTTACAGACCAGACAAAAATAATCGCGCTCAATGCAGAACTGGAAGCATCTGATGTAAGCGAGTCCGGATGTAATTTCCGTAATGTTGCAGGTGAAATCCGTGCGCTTGCAGACAGTACAATGGCATCAACCGGCAGAATAAAAGAACAGATACAGGAAATGCAGACTTCAAGCGACAATCTTATTATTACAGCCCGGAGCTGTGTGGAGAAAATTTCTGAAGGGAGCAGACTTACACAGACGTTTGAAAACAGCTTTGATGATATCCGCCGTTCATCTGTACAGACTGCTTCTTTCTCCGACGAAATAAGACAGATTGTCACGCAGCAGACAGCTGCATTTGAACAGATTGTCGTAACCCTCAGGCAGATCAGTGCAGGGGTCGAGAATTTCAGCAGTTCAGCGCAGACAATATCAGGGGCTGCCGCCAGCCTGAGGCAGGCCGCCGGTATGCTGAATAAACTCACTGATTCCGGTTTTGGAAAAAGCTATTCAGAAGAAGGAGAAAAAAAATGACTCTCGAACAAAGGGTATTCAGAGAAACGCTTGTTCTGAATCTTACCTGCGCTTTCCTTGTTTTTATATATTCTGCTGCGATTACACAGTTCCGGTTTTCATGGCTGTTACCTGCAGTTGGTATTGTGACTGGTATAGTTATTGCGGCACAATTTACTGTCGCACCGTTTGTAAATCATCTTTTTTCGCACAGTCTGTCAGTCAGAATAGAAAACTGGAAAAAAGATGGTCTTGATGAAAACGGACGGACCCGGCTGCTTGAGTCGGTTGTTCATTTCCCTGAAAGAATGAGACTGGAAAATGTATCGTTCTATTTTATCTGTTCCTGCCTTCTGTATGTGCTGTACGATAAGATTCTCGGTGTGACATACTATGTGAACATTATGTCATACGCTGCCTGCCTGTTCGGCACATTTGTATCAGGTTTTATAACGGAAAATTTCTGGAGAAAGAGGTGTGCTGCTATTGCCTGTACAATAGTGGCACAGGGAATTGACGATGAATATGTCATGCGCAAAAAGTGTTTTGGTTTACCGCTCCGCAGACAGCTAATTGAACATATCATCGTACCTGTCTGCTGTACAGCTGTTATATCAATTCTGATTCTTATTATGTCGTACGTTCCTTTTGATGATCCGTCTTTATGGCCTCTGAAATCAGCTCAGCTTACAAGAATGATTCTTGTCCTGTTTATAAATTTTGTCATCCAGTCGGTACTTGCGGTGTTGTTTTATGCACATATACAGGAGACAAACAAAAGTATGTCTCTTGTACTGGAAGTAATGAAACAGGGAAATGTAATGAAGGCCCCTGTTCTGAATACCGATATCAGTGACGAAATCGCATATAATTTTTATCTGGTAAACCGGATGCTCCTTCTGTTCCGTACTATTCTTACACGTTCAGCCGATATAGGACGGATTATTATGGGGGCTTCTGCTGATCTTATAACTGTATCGAATCAGACTTCAGCATCGGCGCTTGAGCAGTCCGCAGGTTCCCGCGAGATTGTTGCTACCATGGAGAATGTAAACAAACAGTCGCACGATATTGAAAGCCGGATAGATGATGTTGTTACGGCTGCTCAAAAAACAGCAGCCGATGTTGTTTCCGGTTCTTCCATGCTCAAAGAGCATCTTGAAAAAATGGCACATATATCTGATGCCAACGAGTCAACTATACGCGGAATACAGGAGCTTGGGCGGAGAATAAACGGAATATGGGAAATTGTAACCCTGATCAGCTCGATTGCGGATCAGACAAAAATAATTGCGTTTAATGCAGAACTGGAAGCTGCCGGTGTACATGATGCAGAAAACGATTTTAGTTCTGTTTCTGTTGAAATAAGACGATTGGCAAACAATACGATGGACAGTACAGGTGAAATAAAAGAACGGATCAACGAAATCCGTACCGCATCAGACAATCTCATCGCTCTTTCTAAAAACGGTACTGAAAAAGTCTCTCATGTTATGGAACTTGCAGGTACACTGGAGGACAAATTTACGCATATCAGCATATCGGCAGAAACAAATGTAAGAGATGACGAAGAAATTAAGCAGCTGGTCCGCCAGCAGACTGCAGCTTTTGAACAGATTGTTGTTACACTCAAACAGATCAGTGCCGGAGTCGACAGTTTTTCCGGGGCTGCCCGGCAGATTACAGGAACAGCGGCAAAACTTCATGCAGGTGCCGATGAGCTTGGAATAGCGGATAAAGACATAAAAGCAGATTCCTCAGGACAGATACTTGAACAGGACAATACGGTACGGGAAACGGAGCATATATATGAATAATATACAGGAACCTTTTAATAAGCGCATACTGAGGGAAGGTATGAAGCCGAATTTGTGTGCAGCCCTCCTGATTTTCGTTTATGCCGCTTTCTTCATTTCTCTGAGACTGCGGCAGCTGCCGTGGGCCGTGCTTGTTGTAGCTGCAATTGTTGCCTTTGCCGAGTTTGTTTTTTCCCCGCTTACAAACAGTATTCTGACAAAAAAATTATCGGAGCGGATAGCGGAATGGCAGAATGGAGCTCCGTATGATTATGGAGACCGGACGGCATTATTTGAAGATATCATGGAATTCCCTGTAAAGAAAGCATTTCAGACATTTGCGTATTTTTTTATATGTGCAACTCTTATGGCTCTTGGATATCATTTTGTACCGGCGATGGGTATAGACTGGAAAACAGATGCGATGTCCTATGCTGCCTGTCTTTTCGGATCGTATAATGCCGGTCTGCTTACTCTTGCCTATTCAGAACGAGTGTGTTCAGATTATGCCGAAAAACTTGTAAGTCAGGGGATTGACGAAAAATATGCGGAGGGAAAAAAGCAATTCGGACTGCACTTGAATTCCCGCTGTGCCTTATATCTTATACTGCCTGTTCTTTTTTCAGCTTTTCTGGCCTTTCTTGTTCTTGTACAGGGATACGATTCTGTAAACAGGTATCTTCTTAATCCTTTTCTGCAGATCAGCCGTATATGCGGAATCTGCATTATTAATATGTCTATATGCTGTGTCCTCGGATACCTTTTTTACCGTCAGATAAAAAAGAGTACGGAAAGTCTTGGCTCAATGCTTAACGAGCTCCTTGTAAAAAAATCTTCGGAAATATTTGTACCAACGAATCTCTGCGACAGGATGCGGTACAATATATATCTTTTGAACGGTATTATAGGTCAGTTTCATGAACTTCTGTTAAAAAATACCGGTGTAGGTACAGCTGTCCGCAAAAACTCGGCGGATCTTTCAGAATTAACAGGTAATTTTTCTTCAACATCGCTCGAACAGAGTGCGGGAGTTAAAGAAATCGTTACAACAATGGAAGATTCAAATGCCTTGTCCCGCAATATATCGGGAAGAATTTCCAATGTCGCGTCAGGAGCGGAACAGACAACCTTTGATGTTGCATCAGGAATTGATATTCTGACTCAGAACGTTCAGGAACTGCAGGAATTGAATCATTCAAACGCGGAAATAAACGGGGGAATCAAACTTCTGAGTACACAGATTGACGGTGTCCGTGATGTTGTTAATAGTATAAGTGAGATTGCAGACCAGACTCGTATTATTGCATTTAATGCAGAACTTGAAGCAGTCCGTGCCGGTTCCGCCAGCCGCAATTTTCATATAGTGGCAGCAGAAATCCGCCGGCTGGCTGACAGTACTAAGAAAAGTACTCAGGAAATCAGGCAGCGGATTACTG
>DCFX01000022.1:1209-98706 GCA_002314445.1 Treponema sp. UBA1793 | reverse complement strand
CGCTGCACGTTCAGGAACAGGACGTCTGTCGCTTCGGCGGCGGTTACATTCACCATAAGCGGCTCTCCGGGAATGCACGCATATGTCTCGGCAAAAAGCTGCCCGTCCGTCGAATGCGCAAGTATGCTCTTTTTCCCGTCAAAATCGTACGACTCTATGTTTACGCTTCCGGAAAGCACAAGTCCCATCGACTGTACAGTATCTCCTGAATAGTAAATGCCTGCTCCCCTGTCAAAATGTTTTTGAACAGCTCCCATGCAGTCAAGCATCTTTTCTATTTCATCTTCACGTATGCCGCGGAAAAGTTGTGTCCGTGTTAAAAAAGGCAGATCCATATAATTCATCCTCTGTGTTGTTTTAACAACATATCCGTTGTATAAAACATAGTATATTTGCCCTGTACAGTCAAGAAAACGACAGTACTTCCAGAAAGATTCATCACGGAGGTAAACATGATGAAAAGACAAATTATTCATATCGACAGAGAAAAATGCAGCGGCTGCGGATTATGTGCGGAAGCCTGCCATGAAGGCGCTATCGGTATGGTGGACGGAAAGGCCGAGCTTCTCCGCGATGACTACTGCGACGGCATGGGCGACTGCCTTCCTGCATGTCCTGCAGGTGCAATCACTTTTGAAGAACGGGAAGCTGCTGCGTATGACAAAAACGCCGCAGATGAACATAAGACCCGGAAAATAACGGGAATGCTGCATAACGCTGACAATGACAAACCGCTGCCGTGCGGATGTCCGGGAACTAATGTGAAAATGTTCAACAGGAACACGGATTCAGACAACTCATGCTGTACAGCTCCGGCCCCCGTATCAGGAACAGGAGATGAATCTCAGCTGCGGCAGTGGCCTGTCCAGATAAAACTCGCTCCTGTCAATGCGCCCTATTTTAATAATGCATACCTGCTGATTGCAGCAGACTGTACAGCATACGCATACGGAAACTTCCACAAGGATTTCATCAAAGGCAGCGTGACGCTTATCGGCTGCCCAAAACTTGACGCTGTCGATTATACAGAAAAGCTTACAGCCATCCTCAGCGGAAACAGCATCAAAAGCCTCACGGTCGTGCGTATGGAAGTTCCGTGCTGCGGTGGTATTGAACATGCCGCCGTTACAGCTCTCAAAAACAGCGGAAAGTTCATTCCCTGGCAGGTTGTGACCATTTCCACAGACGGAAATATTCTGGAAGTGTAATACAATACTAGTAAGCAGAATTTCAGGCAGTTCGTATCAATAACATAGGAGGTTACATAATGGGAAATGAAATGTTCTGTTTCCAGTGTGAACAGACAGCAGGCAGCACAGCCTGTACGGGAAAAGCGGGAGTCTGCGGAAAAAGCGCAGCTGTCGCAAAACTTCAGGATGAACTTACAGGCGCACTCATAGGGCTTGCGCGCGCTGCTGAAAACGGTGTAAAAACGGAACGTACAACCCGTCTTATTCTTGAAGGGCTTTTTACAACAATTACGAACGTAAACTTTAACGAGGATACGCTCCTTGCGCTTATTGCAGATGTTAATAAAGAGAAAAATGCCGTATCCCCGTCGTGTGCTTCATGCGGCAGTACTGATAATTTCGACATGAACACTATCTGGAATGCGGAAAAAAATGTGCGCTCGCTCAAATCGCTCATTCTGCTCGGCATCAGAGGAACAGCGGCTTACGCATATCATGCACTCATGCTCGGTTACCAGAGTGATGAAGTAAATAATTTTTTCTACAAAGCGCTCTCTGTCCTTGCCGAACCATGGGGAACGGATAAACTGCTGCCCGTCGTGCTTGAGACAGGCAAAGTAAATTTCACATGCATGGAACTACTCGACAAAGCGAATACAACTGCATTCGGGACGCCGGTACCGGTAGAAGTTCCGCTGACTGTTGAAAAAGGACCTTTCATCGTCATATCAGGTCATGACCTGAAGGATTTGAAACTTCTTCTGGAACAGACAAAGAATAAAGGTATTAATATCTATACGCACGGTGAAATGCTTCCGGCACACGGTTATCCAGAACTTAAAAAATACCCGCACCTCAAAGGCAATTTCGGTACCGCGTGGCAGAACCAGCAGAAAGAATTCGACGGGCTTCCCGCTCCTGTTCTGTTCACGACAAACTGTCTCATGCCGCCGAAAGACAGCTACAAGGACAGGATATTCACGACAGAAGTTGTATCATACCCCGGACTTGTCCACATAGGCGGAAATAAGGACTTTACTCCCGTTATTGAAAAAGCTCTCGAGCTCGGAGGATATGCAGAGGACAAGGTATGGACGGGTATTAACGGCGGAAAGACGGTAATGACGGGATTTGGACACGGGACCGTTCTGGGCGTTGCAGACAAAGTAATAGACGCGGTAAAGGCCGGAAAAATCAGCCACTTTTTCCTCGTCGGCGGATGCGACGGGGCGCGTCCCGGACGCAACTACTATACTGATTTTGTTAAGCTGACTCCGCCTGATACAATCGTACTGACTCTCGCATGCGGCAAATTCCGCTTCAACGATTTAAACCTCGGAACTATTGAAGGCCTTCCCCGCATTATGGACATGGGACAATGCAACGACGCATACAGCGCAATCAAAGTTGCGCTTGCGCTTGCAGGCGCTTTCAACTGCGGTGTTAATGAATTACCGCTTTCAATGGTACTCTCATGGTATGAACAAAAAGCAGTGTGCATTCTGCTCACCCTGCTCTACCTGGGGATTCATAACATCAGGCTCGGGCCGACGCTTCCTGCGTTTATTTCTCAGGATGTCCTGAATCTTCTTGTGGAAAAGTTTCACATCGCACCTGTAACAACACCCGAAGCAGATATGAAAGCACTGCTGCAAAAGTAAACATTCATCATGAAAAATCCGGGCATTTCTACGTTGATTTGCCCGGATTTCATAGTATGGAAAAAATAATGCGCTCTGCGGACAGATTGCAGATTCAGGCCTTTCTCCTGAGCTTCATGAACAATCAGTTTACGGCAAGATTTTTTCCGTTGAGTACGGCCTGCTGCAGGCACTTTCCCTTATACACAAGTTTCAATGAAAAGAACGGTACCTGCTGCCTGAGAAGGGCGAGAAATATTTCATCGCCCTTCCAATGAGGCAGGTTGTTCATTTCATCAATACGCACCCACTCGAGATCACCTTCATCGCATATCCATTCCGAGCCGGTAAATGAACCGGCATGGAAGAGATGCATGTATTCTCCTTCGTAGGTGTCAGACACAAACGTTATTATTCCGCGGTAGCTGCAGCCGGTAAGCGTTAGTCCTGTTTCTTCCTTCACTTCCCTCATGACACAGTCTTCCGGACTTTCACCTTCTTCGCAGTGCCCTCCTATTCCTATCCACTTGTCCTTATTCAAATCATTTTCCCGCTTCGTGCGGTGCAGCAGAAGATATGAATCGTTTTTTTCTATATAGCAAAGTGTTGTATTCTGCATATTATTAATCTGCTTTTCTCTGAAAAACAGGTATGACGTCGATCGGTGTTTCGCATTCTATTGTCTGCCCGCCGGAGAACGACTTTCCGTCGCCCAGCCGTTTCCACGTGCCGGCCGGCAGGTACACGCTGCGTGATTTGCAGTCCTCCGAAAGGACAGGAGCCACAAGGTATTCGGAGCCGAACATATACTGATCGCTGAGCTGCCAGCATTTTTCATCGCCGGGAAATTCATAAAACATCGCACGCATGACAGGTGCACCCGTATCATGTGCTTCCGCCATAAGGCTCTTTATATATGGTCTGAGCGACAGACGTAAATCAAGATACTTTTTCATGATTTCAAAAGCTTCTTCTCCGTAGCTCCACAACTCATTCGGCTGACCGGTAAAAAGGAATCCGCCGCCCCAGTCTGTATCTTTTGCAAGAGGTTCAATATCGTGCGGATCGCGGTCTCCGTGCATGCGCAGTACCGGACAGAATACTGCGAACTGGAACCAGCGCAGCAGCAGCTGAACGAATTTCGGATCATGCACATTACCGTTCATAAATCCGCCTATATCAGTCGTCCACCAGGGCATGCCCGCAATGCCGGCGTTAATTCCCGCCGCAATCTGATTGCGAAATGATTCAAACGTGCTGGGAATGTCTCCCGACCACAACAGCACGCCGTACTTCTGGCTGCCCGCCCACCCGCTGCGCACAAGATTGACAACATCCTTCTGCCCTTCTGCTTTCTGCCCGTCGTAGAACGCTTCCGCATACATCCGCGGATAAATATTGCTCACCTTGAGCGCCGGCCCGAGATAGTAGCGGTAGTTGGAATAATCATAAACGTTGTAATCAGGTTCCGCGTTGTCAAGCCAGAACATGTCGATGCCGTATTTATAATAATTTTCCCTGCACACGCTCCAGATGAACTTTCGTGCCTCAGGATTCAAAGCATCCATCGTCAGACAATCACCCATAAAATCGTATGTCTGATTCGTACCGTGTTCGGTACGCACAAGAAGTCCCCTGTCCTGCATCGCATTGAAATTCACGCTCTTTTTATCCACTGTCGGCCAAACCGAAACAACGACTTTCGTTCCCATTGCATGCAGTTCATCAACCATCGCCTTCGGATCCGGCCAGTATGTTTTATCAAAGCACCAGTCACCCTGACGGGTCCAGTGAAAGAAGTCTATGACAATAACGTCCAGCGGAATTCCAAGCTCCCTGTATCTGCGTGCGACATCGAGCACTTCCTGCTGCGTACGGTAGCGGAGTTTGCACTGCCAGAGTCCAAGCAGATAGTCAGGCATAACCGGAGTCCGGCCGGCGACTGCCGTATAACTATTAATAATTTCCGCAGGCGTATCTTCTGCCGTAATCCAGTAATCCATCTGAACAGTAGCTTCTGCCTGCCACTCGGTATAATTCTTTCCGAATACAACTTTTCCCACAGCAGGAATATTCCAGAGAAAACCGTATCCGAGGTTCGATAATGCGAACGGAATGGAAACCTGCGAATTGCGCTGTGCCAGTTCAAGCACGCAGCCTTTCATATCCATATATTTCTGCTGGTACTGCCCCATTCCGAATATGCGTTCACCGTCGTTTCCCTCAAAACGCACAGTCAGTTTATAATCTCCGCCCGTAATGGCATCCCACTGCCGGGCCGGTATCTTAAGGCAGCGGCCTTCCCTGTTGTCCATATTGTCATAGTTACGGTGTGATTCGCGGAGAATAAGCTTATCGTCCCTGTAGAAACTGAGGACGCCGGCATTATTAATTTCGGCGCGGATTTTTCCATTCCTGATTGAGGCATGATCTTTTTCTATGACAGCTTCGGCAGAGGGAGTATCGACTTTCATCAGAGCCCAGTCATTCCCGTCAAAACTCTGCTGCTTAGCAGCCCGCACACGCAGTGCATCTTTCCCCCACGCTTCAATCTGAATGATTTCATCCTGTTTCCTGCCTGTAAGACAGGATCTTTCTGCTTTATAAAACATATATCCCCCTAATCGTATAATTATATGACGGATTACTATCCTCACTGTTTATTATTTCTTTCCTGATATATAAGATAATAAGCCTGTTGAATAGTCCGTATAGTTATCAGCATATCGTTGTTGTTCACACCGTCGAATATGTGTGTTAACTTTTCATGATATTTTTCGACGTAGTCGGCATAATACTGATCTCCCTGTTTTGTCAGCCTGACATACATATAACGCTTGTTGTCCATAGAATATTTTATTGCCAGCTGTTTTTCAGAAAGTTCATGAACATATTCAGCCGCTGTCCCCTTTGAAAGGTCAAGTCTCATTGCGATGTCGATAATCCGTACATTTTCCTGCACCTGGCTCAACGAATGAACCGCATTGATGACATGCAGATGATGGGGAGACAGCCCTCTCGGCAACGGAGGTATCGTTTCGACAATTTTTTTTGCAGCATAACAAGCATCGTAAAACGACTTTATAAGTTTTTTATCCATAAGAACCAATCCTTTCCGTTTTTTAAATTCTACAGATACTCTTTGGCAAAAGTCAAGTACCCGGGCAATTGACAAATTGGTAGCATGCTACTATTATTCGTCGCATGCTACCAATTGACAATAATAAGCCTCTGGGTTATAAGATCAAGCTGATAAATGAAATGCTCATAAATTCGATTGATACAGAATTAAAGCCGTCAGGACTTACGTTTTCACAAATAAATCTGCTTTCATATCTCGAAGACGAATGCAAAGGACAGTCTGTCAATCTTAAATCAATAGAAAATTATTTTCAACTTACGCACCCGACTGTCATCGGCATCGTAAGCCGTCTTGAAGAAAAAGGATTCGTTACAACAAAGGCAGACCCGGATGATAAACGCTGTACACTGGTCACTGCATCAATTGATGCTTCAAAAACATGGAAAATGGTAAAAAAGCACCGGCAGAAAATGGATTCAATACTGGAGAAGAATATGTCCGAAAAAGAAAAAAAAATGATGCATGCCCTTCTGGATAAAGTGCTCGAAAATATCGCTTCAGAAGAAGTGCTGGAGAATAAATAATTATGATACAAAACATTGCTCTTTTTGAAAGTGAACCTGTTCCGAAGTCTGTATTAAAGCTTGCAGTTCCGACTGTTGTCAGCATGATGGTTACTGTCCTGTATAATATGGTTGACACGTTTTTTGTCGGCCAGATCGGCGATCCGAATCAGGTTGCTGCAGTCTCCATTGCGACGCCTGTTTTTCTTCTGCTTATGGCAGCAGGAAACATGTTCGGCATAGGAGGATCCACATTTCTTTCCCGCGCACTTGGAGAAAAAGATTACAGCAAAGCACATCAGATCAGCTCGTTCTGTTTATACGGCGGCATTGCAGCAGGTTTAACAGGCTGTGTAATATTCTTGCTCTTTGCAACTCCGATCCTGAAAGCTTCAGGTGCAAGCGATAATACGCTTGGTTTTGCGAGTACCTACCTTAAATATATTGCATGGGGCGCACCTGCCGTCGTCCTCTCCAGCGCGTTCAGCAATCTCGTCCGCGGAGAAGGCGCCGCAAAAGTTTCAATGAACGGTATGATGACAGGAACAATCGCAAATATCATTCTCGATCCGATTTTTATTCTTTCCGGTTTTTCTTTCGGGGCAGTACATATTCCGCTTCTTGGCATGGGAGTCGGCGGAGCTGCTATTGCGACCGTACTTGGAAACATTCTTACGGTGTCATACTATCTTATCTATATTCTGAGAGGCAAATCGCAGCTCTCCCTGCGCCCCTCGGATTTTATGATCCGCGGAGGAATACTGACAGGTGTCGCAGCTATAGGCATCCCGGCATCCCTTAATAATATTCTTATGAGTACGAGCAATATCATACTTAACAAATTTCTTGCTTCATACGGAGACATTGCAATTGCATCAATGGGAATCGCAATGAAAGCGAATATGCTCGTCGTATTCGTACAGCTCGGTCTTGCAATGGGAAGCCAGCCTCTTATAGGATACAACTACGGTTCAAAAAATTTTACGCGGATGAAATCGGTAATGAAATTCACTATGATAAGCAACGTCATTTCCGGCACGATCCTTATGATTTTGTACCTGCTTTTTACGCACCAGATTATCGGTATATTCATCAGCAGCAGTGAAGTAATCTCCCAGGGCGTTCCTATGCTCCGTGCGCTTATGCTTTCTGTCCCTCTGCTCGGCATCATGTTTGTTTTTGAGTTTACATTTCAGGCACTCGGAAAAGCAGTGCCGACGCTTGTTCTTTCAATCAGCCGGCAGGGATTTATCTTCATTCCAATGCTGCTTATAGGTCGTGCGGTGGCAGGATTGAACGGAATTATTTTTGCACAGCCTGTTGCAGATATAATTGCGGTGTTCATTTCACTTGGTATGTTTCTCAGAATCAGCAAAGAATTCAGGAAATAGCATCACTTGTCCTGAGACAGCACATGCACTATACTCATTTTTATGAATACAGCTGTGTTTTCCCAGTTCATGAAGATTTTTTTCACTTTTATTATTCTCCTCGACCCGCTTGGCAATACCCCGCCTTTTCTTGCTGTCGCGGCGGGGTATGAACGCAAAACTCAGCTGCGTATACTGAAAGAAGCAGTCTTTATAGCAGGCGCTGTTCTTCTCGTATTCGCGCTGTTCGGCCATTTCATTCTTAAATTTTTCGGTATTACCGCCGGAGCTTTTTATATTTCAGGCGGTATTATCCTGTTTACCATAGCGCTCGATATGATTCAGAGCAAACCCCGTGCCCGTCATACGCCCAGGTCAACGCTCGACTCAGAACAGACAACTATGATTGCCATATTTCCGCTTGCAATTCCTCTCATCGCAGGTCCCGGTATGATTACGACAATCATGCTCTATACAGCATCATCGCCGTTTAATCCTGTCACATTCGCAATGGTAATCGCGGCGCTCGCACTCGGTCTTTTTATCGAATATTTCGTTCTGCGCAGTGCCTCTCTCCTTATCAAGATAATAGGAACAACAGGTTTATTTGTCCTTGAAAAAATAGTCGGTCTTATTCTTGCAGGACTTTCCGTACAGCTAGTATACGACGGGCTGCAAAAACTGGGACTTGCTGCACAGCAGCTCCGTTGACCTGTTTTGATAATTGCTGTTATATAGTAGCAAAAGGGAGACAACGATGATGAACTGCAGTCAGTTAAATCACATACAGGAAATAATTAATGATGCAATAGAGACTCACTATACAGCAGGAGCCAGCTGCCTTATCTATAAAAACGGGCACGAACAGGGATACTGGGAGGCCGGTATGGCAGACAGAGAGTCCGGAAAAAAATTTTCAAGAAGCACTCTCTGCCGCATGTACTCAATGACAAAACCGGTCACATCGGCTGCGGTCATGATGCTTATAGAAGATGGAAAAATCGATTTGATGGATGATGTTGCAAAGTTTATTCCGGAGTTTGCAGACCCTATGTACTGCAAAGGGGATAAAATAGTTTCGTCAACACGCCCTGTAACAATTCAGGATTTGCTAAACATGACAAGCGGCCTTACTTACGGCGGCAGCACAAATGAAAACGAAAAACAGACGGCAGCGCTCATCGAAGATGTAAAAAAAAGAATTGATTCAGATACTCCCGTAACAACAATGGAATTCGCAGGGAGGCTCGGAAAAATACCGCTTGCTTTTGAACCGGGGACTGATTATCAGTACGGACTTTCAGCAGATATTCTCGGTGCTGTCGTCGAAAAAGTTTCAGGGATAAAATTCGGTAACTTTCTAAAAACCCGCATATTTGCACCGCTTGAAATGGATGATACGGGGTTCTATATCACTGAAGAAAAACGGAACAGGCTTGCCCAAGTTTACTGTCATACTGCACATCCGTCACTATCCGTTTATGTCGAGCCGAATCTCGGTATCCAGCACAATATGGAGCATCCTGCAGCATATGAAGCCGGAGGTGCGGGTCTTGTCTCAACGATTGATGATTATATGAAATTTACACAAATGCTTCTAGGCAGCGGGACGCTTAAAAATGCACATATTCTTCAAAAAGGGACGGTAGACTTTATGCGGCATGCAAGGCTTGCACAGCCTCTGCAGAAATCGTTTGAAAATAAAATGCCATATCTTTCAGGCTACACTTACGCAAACCTTATGCGCATTATGACTGATCCGGGAAGAAGCAAATCATTCTCCTCGGCAGGCGAATACGGATGGGACGGCTGGCTGGGGACGTTTATGATGATAGATCCGGCAAACGATCTTACGATGGTATTTATGACACAGCTGACCGATACAGGAACGTCCCCAACGGTACGCCGCATAAAGAACGTCATCTATTCCGCGCTATAATACAGTTTTCTCAGAAGCCAGCGCATCAAGAAGTTTTGCCATAATTGCAAAACTTTCAGGTGAGAGACTCTGCTCATTATCGTACGGGGTATGGAAAAGATGCCACGTCTGCGGTGTCATGTCTTTCAGTTTCTGAATCAGCTGTTCCTTTTTGTGGTCGTTTCTGCCTTCAATTTCATGATTCCTCACAAAACCTTCAAGGGTCTTTTCCTTTACGAGTGCCATCAGATATTTATCAGCTTCGTCTTCCGGCAACAGTGTAATCGCCACCGCAGGAACACCGCACGCAAGAAATCCTGCATTGTCACTGTACGGCAGCGGCAGTGTAAGCCAGCGGCCCGTTCCTGCATTCCGCAGAAGGTCTTCCGTACGCCCTTCAAGACTTATGATTTTTTTCCTGAATGCATACGGTGCATTTATCATATCAGCAGATTTTCCGATGACAAAAACAGTACCGCGCCCCACACAGTCGAATACATACACATCGTCATTATCTATGCCAAGCCGTTTGAACAAGAGCGCAAGCGAAAATGCGCCCTGCTCCGCAACCCCCTGAGACCCCAGCTCTTCTCCGTCGGAAAAAAGGAGGCGGACATTGTGAAAGTCTGCCCGTTGCTGAAGGCGTACAGCCCAGTCCATAAGACAGAAGTCGGCCGCGCTGTTATCATTTGCGCCGGGACTTCCTGCAGTTCTATCGTAATGAGCAATCACCGTTTTTATTTTAAACTGCGGATTATATTGAAACGACGGAAACTTAACATAAACGTGATTTTTTCCGTCGACGGGAAGTACGACAGACGACACACCTCGTCCGGATAAATATGACTGAATAAATGCACATCTATCGCAATCAGGTGCCAGATATTCTGAAAAATGTTCAGGAAGGTTCTGCATATTATCTATTATAGCATAAAAAAAGCCTGCCGGGCATAATACCCGGCAGGTTTTCCAAAAATCATTTTTTACTGATTACTGGCGGTCTCCACCATCACGATTGTTATATCTCGGGCGGCGGGTCTGCGGGCGCTCTTCAGCGATATTCACGCGTACGCGGCGTCCGTCAACTTCCTTTCCGTTCATTGCAGTAATAGCAGCATCTGCTGCAGAATCATCTGCCATTTCTACAAAACCGAAACCCTTAGACTGCTCTGTAAAGCGATCTTTGATGACTACTGCTGAAAGAACTTCTCCAAAAGAAGAGAAATTGTTTTTCAGAGTATCCTCTGTTGTTGCGTAATTAAGATTACCAACGTAAATTTTCTTGGACATATCCATGTTCCTCTTGCCGATTACGGCACTTATTATTTGCTGATGCCAGCTGCAATCTGCGTTTTCTGAATACCGTAATCTGAAGAAGCATACATTCATTCAAAACGAAAGAAAATCCATCAGAACTGTCTTTAGAGAACCAGAATCATATCAAAGCTAACTCAAAAATGACTCCGTGTCAAGCATTTTAAAATGAAGTGCCGCACCATTTTTCAATAACCGGTAACATTGTTGAAATTTCTGCAGGTTTCTACTATCATAATTATAGAAGAATCCTTCTGGCGTTTCAGATGAATTACCATCGTGAAGGGAACCTGCGGCCGTGCGCCTGGACCGGGGAAAAATCAGTTTTTGAGAGGTATAAAAAATGTCTACACCTTTGGAAGATTATCTTGCCCAGTGCAATGGAAAACCGAATGCAGCAATGACTGCATACGTTGCAAATCTGCAGGAAGTAGCTGCCGTCGGACCGGATATTGCGGCCAGCACCGTAAAAGAACTGGAAACGCAGCGGGCACACTTAAAACTTGTGGCAAGCGAGAACTACTGCTCGCTGAATGTGCAGGCTGCCATGGGCAATCTGCTCACAGACAAATACGCAGAAGGATATCCGGAACACCGCTATTACGGCGGTTGTGAAAACATTGATGCTGTCGAATCCACAGCTGCACGTGAAGCGGAAGCACTTTTCGGTGCAGATTACGCATACGTTCAGCCGCACGCAGGATGCGATGCAAACCTTGTTGCTTACTGGTCAATTCTCAATCATAAAATCGAAATGCCGGCTCTTGAAGAATTCGGCGAAAAAAGTGTCACCGACCTGACAGAAGCACAGTGGGCAGACCTCCGTAAAAAACTCGGCAGTCAGAAGTTGATGGGGCTCGATTATTATTCGGGAGGGCATCTTACCCACGGGTACCGCATGAATGTTTCTGCAAAAATGTTCGAAAGCCATCCGTATACAGTAGACAGAGAAACAGGCCTTCTCGACTATGATGCAATTGAAAAACAGGCTATGGAAGTAAAACCTCTGATTCTGCTTACCGGATTTTCGGCATATCCCCGCAAGATCAATTTCCGTCGGTTCCGCGAAATTGCGGACAAATGCGGCGCAGTATTAATGGTGGACATGGCACACTTCGCAGGTCTCGTTGCCGGCAAAGTTTTCACCGGCGATTACGATCCAGTCAAATGGGCTGACATTGTTACGACGACAACGCATAAAACTCTCCGGGGGCCGCGCGGTGCCCTTATACTCTGCAAAAAAGAGTTTATCGACGATGTCAACAAAGGCTGCCCGATGGTACTTGGCGGACCGCTCAACCACATTATTGCTGCAAAGGCAATCGCATTCAAAGAAGCCCGGACACCGGCTTATCAGCAGTATGCACAGAATGTCGTTGCAAACGCACAGGCACTTGCCGAGGACTGCATAAAACTGGGAATGAGGCTTCAGACAGGTGGAACTGAGAACCACCTTATGCTTATAGATGTAACAACATATGGTCTGACAGGCAAACAGGCGGAAGCAGCCATGTTCAAATGCGGTGTTACACTCAATGCAAATGCACTTCCCTTTGACAAAAACGGTCCATGGTGGACATCAGGTATCCGGGTCGGAACGCCGGGAATTACGACGCTCGGTATGAACACGCAAGACATGAAGGAAGTTGCAGCAATCATAGACTTCGTACTCAAAGGAACAAAACCGGGACTTACGAAGGAAGGAAAACCGGCAAAAGGAAAAATCGAGCTCGATTCAAAAGTCGAAAATGAAGCAAAGAAACGGGTAAAGGCACTGCTGTCAAAACATGTTCTTTATCCCGAACTTGATCTTGATTTCCTGAAAAAAGAGTTCGTAAAATAAAAGTATAAAAGAATGGATCAGAACAGCCGTCCCGGAAGTTTCACTCACGGGACGGCTGTTTTATACGGCACACCTGCTATTGTACGGCATATATGCCGTAAGGGTCATCCCATACGGAACCGTCTTCGTATTCGATTCTGACTGCATACAAACTGTCGATTTGGTAAGGCTCATCTGGAATAACTGCAATATAGTCGTCAAGACTTATGCAGAATTCTGCAGTACTGAGTGGGTCAATGTTCTTTGTATATTCTGAAACTATGCGATTGTCTCCCGAAAACGATGAACTGTCATCCTGTCCGGACAGGAATAAAACAAGTACAACTTTTTTGATACCTTTTTCCGTATTATTGTAAAATGTGATATTTATTCCTGCATATTTAAAATCACCGGTATCTGAAGAAATTGAAACTTCTCCCTGCATATAATACGGCCGCTTGTTCTGGGAATAAGAAGCATAATTTCCAATAAGCAAAAACAGAATAAATATGAAGATATTTGTTTTATTTCTCATTTTTTGAATTCCCTGTGAGGTATGGATATTCCCTTTTCAGAAATTTTCCGGCGCTGTATTCCGAGCAGATAATTTGTGCCGCTTTTTCTGAACTGGATACAATATCTTCCTCCCCCGGAATACCGACATTTTCTGCGCGCCCGCAGCAGATTATCAGAAAGAAGAAATACACCTTTAAAGCGCGGCATTATATTCACTCCCGTTTCATGAGGCCGTCTCCCGTATAAAGATTGTCCGAGTTTTTTAACCAAAGGCTCATCCGGTTTTTCATTTTTTCCATTTTCCATTCTTTATCCTCCAATTTATTAAGCATCCTGTTTCATTTTCATACACATATTTTTTCCGTATCCGCACTCTCACGTAACCCCGTATACACCGGCGATGCAAGCCGCTTTATGGATTTTGAAACCTGACTTACTACATTCGTGCAGTGCGAAAAACAATTATTCAGATCTTCTGCCGTATAAGAATTGATAATTGTCTCCTGAAACTTATCCCTGACAGCCGCTACATCAGCTAGTAAGACAGCATGTTCCTCTCTGTAAACAATCTGCTGAATGACAATTCCTTTCAGTACAACAGCCAGCACCGCAGGACTTATCCCGAAAGCAAGCATACGCATGACAGCTTCCGCCGTACCAGCCGAATTGAGTACTGCAAGTACAAGGCACCCGGCGGCGGCGGCATGTACTGCTGCCGCTGCCCTTTCTCCATCCGTTATATCCCCTGCCATGATTACATCGGGATACTGCCTGAGAACATGATAAAGTGTTTCCGGACTGCACCACTTTTCATTTCCACCGCTTTGAATCTGGATTATACCGGGAAGGATATATTCCGGCGGATTTTCCAGGTTCACTATCTTTTTCCGGTTACTGTTTTCATGCTGTATATGCAGAAGCAATGCAGCTGCTGTTGTAGATTTTCCGGAACATGCTGTTCCTCCGATAAGTATGAGCCCGGAATTTTCCCTGCACATTACGGAAAGCTTTTGAACCTGCAGTCCGTCCATTCCAAGCTGCCCGAGCGAAAACGGAATGCAGCTCTGATCAAAAAGATGCAGAACGACAGATTCCGCTGAGCCCGATGCATATAACGCGCGCATACAGGAAACCCGTATGTGTAGCAGTTTTCCAGCGTTATAGACAAACGAACTCTCAGGAACGTATTGTTTTTCAGAAATATCAATATATGCAAGCTGTTTTATCTTCTGGATAATGCCGGACGCCTGTACATTCCGTAGTTCCTTCACTTTACGCAGGCGTCCGCATATTCTGAAACGGATTCCCGTTTCTTCTATATGTATACTGGAAGCACCCGTTCTTAAAGCCTCTTTCAGCAATTCATCGAGTACAATGCTTCCTGTATCTCCCTCCTGTTCATGAAAAACAGCAGATGGTTCTGTGTTTTCTTCACTTTCTGCCTGTTTTCTGCCCCGTACATCGCTGCCAATCACATAATCTGCCTGCGCTCTCATCAATCATCTCCTGCAAAATAAATCCCAGTCGTTTATTCCTGCTCTTTAAATCGTTCAAAAATGATGAAAACCGGAAGTTTTCAGGTAAAAAAATGATTTTCAGGTTCTTTTCCTGTTTTGTTGCTCTTTACAGTCTTTTCTGTTACTATTTTGGAAAGGTAGCAGACATATGATAACATACTGGCAGCAGAGAGACGGGCAATTCATCCGCATAGACAAAAGTCAGATCGACGAATCAAAACCGGTGTGGGTTGATGCACGCAATGTCACAAATATAGACGCATCACTGCTTGAAGCCAGCTGTGGTATTGATTATGAACACATAACGGACATTCTCGATCCTGATGAACTTTCACGTATTGAAGACGGAGATACGTATGTACTCACTATCGTGCGTATTCCGATTTATGACGCAAATGCAGATGTTCCATACTATGCTATTCCGCTGGGTATTATACTTGAAGGTAAAACGATCATCACAATATGCGGTGCAAATTGCGATGTACTTGAAGATATTTCATCAGGACGTATAAAAAGCATTACACTGGCTGATTTTCCGTCTTTCATCATCCGTCTCCTGAGCCGTACGGATACTACGTATCTACATTACCTCAAGGATATAAACAAGCAGTCGTCCATAATCCAGAAAGAGCTTCAGGGTTCCATTGAAAACAAAGAAATTATCAAAATGCTCAATCTGCAGAAGTCGCTCGAGTACTTCACCACATCCCTCTCAAGCAACCAGCTGCTGCTCATGAAACTGCGCAAAACAAAATTATTAACACTGGATGATGATGATAACGAGTGTCTTGACGATGTCGAAATCGATAACCGACAGGCTATAGGTATGGCTGATACGTACAGTAACATTCTCGCAGGACTCATGGATACATTTACTTCCGTCATTTCAAACAATCTTAATATCATTATGAAAAAGCTGACAGTCATAAACCTTGTACTGATGGTTCCGACTTTTATAACAAGTTTTTTCGGCATGAACGTTCCGCTTCCTTTTGCAAGAAGCGGATGGCTTGGTATGCTTATTATATCGGGAGTCTGCCTGTTCACAACGATCGTTACTGCCCGTATACTCCGGGACCGGCCTTCTACAAGCAAATTTCCAAGAAAGAGGAAGGTATAAAATGAAAAAGAATTTTCGTATATCAATTATAACGATGATGATTGTTTCAATGACGTCTGCACTTTCCGCACAGCCGGCTGCCGGTTCTTTTCAGGATATTGACATGGTACAGCTTGCTGACAAATCCGGTGGAAAAGGATCGGTTTTTATCATCGGTGAAAACAGTCAGTCTTTCACAGCCCGGCGTTCCGTCGAACCTTTTAAAATTAATAAATATGAAACCACATACTCGCTCTGGTTCCGTACAAGAATTGAAGCGGAAAAATGCGGATATGTGTTTGCAAATCCGGGACAGGAAGGTTCCACAGGCAGGCGGGGTGCTGCCCCGACTGATATAAACGGCAGGCAGCCGGTCACCATGATAAGCTGGTACGACGCAATCGTCTGGTGCAATGCACTCAGCGAAATTGAAGGAAAGACCCCTTGTTATTCCTATAAAGGAGACATATTGAGGGACTCCTCCGACACTTCTTCCTGCGATCTTGCCGTATGCGACTGGAATGCAGACGGTTACAGACTTCCGACTGAAACGGAATGGGAATATGCTGCCCGCGTCACCAAATCGGGATTTCAGAGAGGCGATTTTGCC
Source organism: Treponema sp. UBA1793 (assembly GCA_002314445.1). Classification (GTDB taxonomy): domain Bacteria; phylum Spirochaetota; class Spirochaetia; order Treponematales; family Treponemataceae; genus Treponema_D. The sequence continues at coordinate 82,065 of DCFX01000022.1, read as the reverse complement.
AGCGGCCTTGTCGATGCCGACGGCAAAGACGACGTTCACAAAAGCGAGACTCTTGTCGCATGGTTTGACATGAACACGGGCGGGACACAAACCGTTGGAACGGCGGGCACTTTGTTCACGCCTGATGCGCCCCCCGCAGCCGGTTCCGGAAATGCAAACGGAGCGGGTATTTACGATATGAGCGGTAATGTACTTGAATTCTGCTGGGACTGGTTTGCCGATTATACAGAACAGAAAAAGGGTGAACGGGCGGAAGGCCCGAAATACGGCTCCCAAAGAGTAAGCCGCGGAGGCAGCTGGTCACCCTACACAGATTTTATCTGCACAGGAGACCGCTATTCTTATGATCCAAACGAAGTATACAATTATATGGGATTCAGAATCTGCACGGGCAGGTAGCCCGCACAGATAATCCGCTATGCTGTTCTATACAGCTCTGCTTTCGTCACTTTCCAGCCGCTGCTGTCTTTTGCAGTCTCCATAACAGCATAAAAACCGCCGGCAAGAGGCCCGGGATTGATGATAACGGTATCGTTAATCTTATCTATTGCAGCGGCTTCATGGATGTGTCCTGTAATAACGGCGAGAGGTTCCTTATCTTCAATAAATTTGCGCAGCAGCGGCGAACCGACATGCACGGAAGGACTGACTTCATCACACTTTGTATCCTTCGGGGGATTGTGCATAATAAGGATCAGGCTGTCCCAGCGTCCGTTTTTATCAGCCCCATCCTTCGTGTTCCCTACAATATCAAAATCCGCCAGCAGTTCTTCATCCGTGCGCTCATTCGGCGTTGTACCGGTAAATTTACTGCCGCCGCCGCTTCCGGCAAAATACAGCCCGTCGTGATACACCAATGTATTTTCTACACTTATATCCTGCTTTTCAAGCTCTTCAAGAAATGACGGTTCGTCACAGTTTCCGATTACAGAAAAAATCAATTCATGTTTTTTGCATAATGCTTCCATCGAAGGTTTTCCGGTTTCCGTATGCCCGACCTCGGCAAAGTCACCCGCAAAAAGTACAGCATCAGCAGCCTTGAACTCATCATCAAGTTTGTTAAGCATCGGTATATTTCCGTGCAAATCTGATATTACTAAAAACCTCATACAAATACTCCTTACCTTAACAATCAGTAATTTTTTCTACTGCATCGCAGAGTTTTTTCATTTGTTCCGGTGTCCCAATCGTTATGCGCAGATAGTTTTCTATACCTTTCGTCGCGAAATGACGCACCAGAATTCCCTGTTCTTTTATCTTACGATACGCTGCCCCGCCGTCAATACCCGGTTTCTCGGCAAACACAAAATTTGTCTGCGACGGCAGCACATTCCAGCCGCGGGCTGTGAGAAAGGCACTGAATTTTTCACGTTCATACGCTATTTTTCCTGCACAGCCAGCATAATATGCATCGTTGCAGCAGGCCGCGGTTCCTGCAACCTGCGCTACGGCATCTATCGGAAAATGATTGAGCGAGTTTTTAACTGTTGTCACAGCCTGTACAAGTTCCGGTGACGCAACAATATATCCAAGACGCATTCCCGCGCTGCATAAACTTTTGCTGAATGTACGGACTATGACAAGGTTCGGGAATTCGGCAAGCAGCGGAATGCAGCTCTCGCCGCCGAAATCCACATAGGCTTCATCGACAACGAATACTTTATCGCTCCGCGTATTCCGGATCATCTCACGCACCTGGCTGCGCGTCAAGCCGCGTCCGGTAGGTGCATTCGGGTTTGCAAATATAATACCGGATTTATTGCGCTTTTCATGTGCAGTCATCTTCACCGTGTCGAGAGTCCAGTCGCTGTTGAGCTTTACGGGATCAAGGGGAATATTATAAAAACCGCCGTATACCGGGTAAAAACTGTATGAAAACTCAGGCACAACAAGTTTTGTTCCACAGTCAAAAAAAGCATAAAAAACGAATGAAAGGACTTCATCGCTGCCATTCCCGCTGTAAATCATATCAGGTGTTACCGTAAACGGAATCCTGTCCTGTTCCGCCGGACGGCACTGCTTTCCCTCCGGTACAGCACGTGCAAGAACGCCGCCTGTTCTGTTGAGCATACCTGCAATTGCTTCATGCAGTACACGAGAGTCAGGATCCGGATACAAGCCAAGCTTCTCAGGATGGCTTGTCACAAAACCTGTAATGGAGGAAATCACTTCCGGACACGGCGGGTACGGATTCTCGTTTGCATTGAGCTTTACATATACTCTGTCTTCCGGCTGCTCACCCGGTACATACGGATGAAGATTTTTCATACGTTTGGAATTCATTTTAAACCTTCTAATTTTATTATCCCATTTTATTCGTATGCAACATGCACTTCAAGCCCTGAAAAATAAAGTTGCGGAAAGCTTTTTTTCCTGATACAATAATGCCATGTCTATATCTGCAAATTTAGGTACCCTTCTTCGGTTTTACGCAACAAAACAAGGATCAGCCTTTATAAATTATCGCGACTTCTGTGACTTTGTTAGGAAATATGCAGAGCATCATGTTGAAGAACAGCCGGACCTTGTAAAATATCTTGGAACCCCGGAAGATACCGTTCAGGCAGAACTTGAGGGGCTTGAAGAAAAACATCTGGTTTATATGCTTGAGCATTTTCCGAATAACCAGACAATTATCGTCATTATGTATTTTTCTGCGCAGTACGCACAACGCTATAAAGAAATTTCTCTTAATTCATCCATTCCTTTTCCTTCAATAGGTGATTTACCGAAACAAGTACCGTTGGAAGCCCTGGACAGGCAGAGTGCGTCCGATATTCTCCCTGCATTGTTTGGAAAGCAGGATCTGAAATCGCCGCTTTTATACTGCGTGCAGCTTCCCCATGATGCGCCGTCGATTCTTTTTCCGGCATGCGTTCCCGTAAACGTCCTTACTGATGCGGCAATGTCGAAGATCCGTGCGATGCTTAAAAAGGAAGAATATCACGACTATTTTCTAAAAAAGCTGCGGAATGCAAATCCAGGCAAGGAAATTTCAACGCAGACTTTTTTTGACCAGTTTGTAACACGTCCAGACAGCGCATTACAGTCTATGGAAACATCAGGTGATTCATTCTATTTCTGGAGCCAGTTATGTTATTTTATCCGCCAGGATTTTGAAAAAGTAAAAGACAGATCGATTGAGGAAGTCAACCTGTTGCAGTCCGTATCCATTTCGGAATTTCACATGATGATGCTCAAAAACAGAATACAAAAGCAGCACCAGAAACAGGATGCACTGCATGATCTGGAACAGGCGCTTAACAAGCCGCCGTACTTTTTTTCCATGCAGGGGATTCTGAAAATTACCGACCAAAAAGGTATTCCGCTGCACGGCCGTTATTCTGACGAGGATCTCAAGAACTTCCTTGAAACTCTTACAACAGAAAGCAAAAACAGTGAGCTGCCAAAACTTCTTGTATTCAAAATTGATTCAGGCACACGCTTTTTCGTTTACAAGACAAAAGTTTTCCCGCTCATCGTACGCCTGTGCAATGAAGCCCATGATATAGTTGAAAAAAGCCTTACCGACAAGTGGTTTAAAATTTTAAGTAACTACGAGAAACTGCCGGAAATGCACGACAGACAGCAATTTGAAGAATGCCTCAAAAAAGAAGTTGGGCTCGCATCTCCTGTTTTGTACGCGCTGCTTAATTCAAATTTTCTTCCGCTGCTTGATATAGAAATGCAGAATGACGTGGAAGGCGGTGATTTCAAACTGTTCTCGGACGGACATCTGCTCTCATACAGCAAACTGCTTATGCTTAACAGCGAGTCCATTCTTTCAAATGCAAAAATCATGCTGCCATTCTGGTACACAATTCCATTAATCTCGCAGATTATCAGTTTCTTTATGAGAAAACCGAAATCAGGCAAGAATGCGGCAAAACAGGAAAATGAAGATAACGACCTGAGAGTGGAAAAAGGTCTGAAACAAAATAAGAAAAACATGACAAAGCGTGAAGCGCTTGCTGCAGCGGCAAAAGAAATCGAAGCTCAATTTGTCCCAGAAGGTTCGACAATCGACAGGGAACTTGATTCTTACAGCAAGCAGTGGAATAAACTGATTACAAAAGAAGCCCATGCACAGCTTACAGAGGATGTTAATTCACTCATCCGTGATTATATGCGCAAAGTTATTCACACTATTTCAGCACAGACATTCACGGTAAACAGGATAGAAAGCCTTGCTGAATCTCTTGTTAAAACGCCGAACATGCAGAAAATCTCTGATCAGGATGCACTGTATATATATATCCAGCTTTATATTATCCGCCTCGTCGGTAACGGCTAAAACATTTTTCTTCAAAAACAGATATCCTGTTATCCGTAAATAAACATTCAGAACGATATATATAGCGACGTCACAATTCAGTTTTTGATTGTGACGTTTTTTTTGCCCGGCCGGGAAAATAATTCAAGGAGTATCAAGTATGAATCAGTTAAATTCTCTTATTCTCGAAGGTAATATCACCAGGGAACCTGAATTCAGGGAAACGCCGCACGGATGCAAAGTCTGTAAAATTCCGCTGGCAGTCAATCGCTATTACAAAAATAACGAAGGAGTAGGCGTAGAAGAAGTTTCCTACTTCAATATCGAAGCATTCGGAAAAATTGCCGAATACTGCCAGACACACTCGGAAAAAGGGCGCGGCATGCGGGTAGTCGGCCGGCTCAAGCAGGACCGGTGGAAGACAGCAGACGGAAAAAACACAAGCAGCATCTCCATCATTGCAGAACATATCGAATTCAAGCCATTGCTCGAAAAAAAGATAAACAGCAGAAATGAACTCAACGATGTTGCTGCAGCAACTACTGCCGCAGCAAATGAATACGAAAGAGATTCTGAAAATCAGGAAGCGGAAGAAGCTCTATTCTGACGGTCGTCCGCGGGGCGGTTTTCTGCTCCCCCGCGGATTGTCCGGTCGTTTTGAGTCTTTCTTTTTCCCAAAATCTGCTGCAGGGGCTCTTTCAGCAGATTTACGGCCCGCCGCGTTTCTCTCGTTTTCTGCCTTATATTCTTCAATTTGCTGAGGAGAATAAAAACCTTCTTTCCAGTTGAAACGCGATACACCAGGCAATGCTGCTTTTTTAATAATTGAATTCATCACTTCTTTGAGCTGGCCTTTTGTGACTTTTGTTTTTGAAAAATCAAGTAGTAAGCGTTTAAATCCCGCACTGTACAACAAATCAGTTTTATCGGTAATGGAAAACGCAGCTTCGGGCATAACGAACGAACCGTCAGTCGTTGAGTTCACTTTAAATGTAACGCCCTCTTTGTCGGAAAAATATGTAAAATCATATTTTTTTGGCAGCTTAAAACGCATACGGAACAGCGCCGGATATGCAAAAACCGGAACGAGTACACGGGCACGTACAGACTGCTCAAAAGTCGACTCAAGATTTTTACGGGAATTCTCATACGGCATTATAAATGCGCCAAGTCCCTGATTTTCGAGCCATGAGGCTGCCCATCTGTTGAACGCATACAAATAAGGGCCGCATATCATGTTGATTCCCTTTTTTCCGCGGAGCATTTCTATATGTGCAACATTATTGACGACAAACGTCGTAAAACCGTCTGTTATTAATTGCTCAAGAGTCTGCAGCAATTCATTTTCATAGGCTGCAGGGCAGTACGGATCAAGGGAAAGAATAAATTGTTTTCTGGACAGAGGCAGCGTCGTTTTTCTTTTTACTATTTCGTTTATAGTTTCATTATTCAATTCTATAATGACGCGGACAGGATGCGCCGACTGAACGATAAATACGTCGGAAATCGTTGATACCTGAACATACAATCCCTCGGGAAAATATGAAAGCTCATTTTTCTGTACAGGAGTCAGGTCAAGTACCGGAAGCTGTTCGTCCGCAGGCTGGCGTCTAAAACGAGATAAATCGTTCGGCAGCACCCGCGGATATCGTTTGGACATTGATTTCGTTTGAAGCAGATAAACACTGTCTCCAACATAAAAACCACCGGGAATGTCAACCCACCGTTTTCCGTTTTCCAGGACTTCCACGCTCCGCACTTTGTGGCTTAAACGGCCGCTGTCGTCGCTGCGGTGCAATCGGATTGAATCTCCCGGATCAGGGTCGTAAGAACCACCTGAAAATTGCGCCATCTGTATCTGCAGCTGCTCCTTCGGCGTATCAGGAGGAGCGTTTTTAACTGCGTCTTCAATAATTTCGTCAGGAGCAGCCTTTACGGACGTTATGGTCCCCAGAAAAATACCGGTACCACCGGCCTGATCAGGATTCAGTATCTCTTCCCCCGCTTTCTCGACACCGTCTTCCATCGTCGTAAAATTATACCAGTAAGAAGTTTTCGAACGGGCAAAGTCTGATGAAAGCATACGCTTACCTGTGATGACTGCCCCTTTCCGGTCTTCATTCCAGTGATCCATGACATATCTGTATGCGGCCACAACAGAGCCGACATATTCTGCGCTCTTCATGCGCCCTTCAATTTTAAATGAATCTATTCCTGCTTCCATAAGATCTGGAATACGGTCAATGAGCTGGAGATCACAGGGAGAAAAATAGTACCCCTGTTCAGGGCCGCCGGGCATGTCTGCCGTATAAAAACGGCGGCATGCCTGTGTGCACATACCTCTGTTTGCTGATTTTCCACCAAGAAAACTTGAAAAAAGACACAAACCTGATTCGCTTACGCAAAGAGCGCCGTGAACGAACATTTCAAGCTGCGCTGTCGTCGACTGCTTTATCTGCCTGACTTCCTCAAGCCCCAGTTCACGGGCAAGAACAACACGTTTCAGTCCTTCCCTGCTCAGCAGGTTAACACCCGCTGCACTTTCCACGTTCATCTGTGTCGAAGCATGAAGTTCCATATCCGGAAAAAACTGCTGCACCATACGGATAATTGCAAAATCCTGAACAATCAATCCGTCCGGCTTTACTTTATCAAGATACGAAAGAAGACGAAAAAGTCTTTCGGTTTCATTTTCCTCGCAGATTGTATTTACAGTAACATAAATTTTTTTCCCCTGCCGGTGCACAGAATCAACTGCGGCCTCAAACTGATTCCAGGCAAAATTGGAAGTCCGTAGCCGGGCGTTAAAGCTTTTCAGACCGAGATAGACAGCATCGGCACCTTCACCGATTGCTGCGTCAAGAGATTCAATATTACCCGCAGGCGCTAATAATTCAGACATACAGTAAGTGTATCAGAAAAACACAGGATTTTCTATAATATTGGAATATATTTATTGAACCGCACCCGGCGAAACCTCTTTTGAACTGGCCAGATACCAGTTATCTGCTTTCTGCGGTATTACTCCCTCGGCAAGTGTACCTTTGCGAACAGCATCATACAATGCCGTACACTGTTTTCTTACCAGTGTTTTTGTCGCAGTCATTGAATCAGTCGACGCTACAGCAGAAGGCTCTGAACTGTTCCATATTCCGGCTTGCGCAGCCTTTTCTGCCATCCTGCCTATAGCATCATTCTTCCAAGCCGTCGTATTTTCCTGGGAATAAAGGACGGCGTCTATAAGTCCTCCAGAAAACGTATTTTCGAGTACGATGACATCTTCCTTGTCGTTTAAGCATGCTTTTTCATTGTCAGCCCATAAGTCACGAGCAGTATCCGAAACATAATTCTCCTTTTCACTGCCCTCCGCAAGTGCCAGATTACTGCCGGTTTCGTCTATACAGTTTTCTCCCCTCTTCCTCATATGAAGAACGATAACTTCTCCCGCCTGAACTTCAACAGGAGGAAGTACAAAACCTTTATCTTCTCCGTCATTTGCACTTGCTACTTTCAGGCCGGCAAGATTTCCTGCAGTAAGTGCATACAGTTCGACAAATTCGCATCTGTCCGAGCCGGAAACCCATCCAGGATGTATTTCCGTTATAATAATACGGGGAATGCGGCTATTGAATCCTGTAAACGGCAGACAGAACGTTACCGTATTCCCTGCATCATCTTCCGCTTCTCCGTATAATTCGTACGATGCACCGACAGAAAACTCAGATGACGCTGTCAGAATTACCGTTTTCTGTCCGCCATTATATGAAATAACTACAGGAATTGCGCCATCCACCCCTGATGCCGCTTTAAGAGATGGTGCAGCAGTTCCGTTCTCTGCAGAGTCATTGTCTCCCGCAGAAGATGCATCAGTAACAGGTGTTACAACCGCACCCGTTATTTTTACAGGCTCCGAAAAAACGATCGAAACGGAAGATGCACCCGGTACTGAATATGATTCAATTACGGGTGATATATAATCGCCCGTAAGAACCTTCAGCCCTTCATCTGTCATTTTGCACGAAACCGGACATACTGCAAACAGCACTGCTGCAGAAATGCCGGCAACTTGTGCTAACCATATGCAGAAATTCTTCAGATACGTTCTCACTTTATTCCTCCTGGAAGTTCTGCTGTATAATTCGTCTCAAATGTTTATTTTCAGACTATTCTGCATATTCTTTTTGAAAAAAAAACATAAATCTGATACACTCTCAATATGTCAGTAAAAAGCCTTGTATTATTTGAAGATATTATATGCGGAACGACGGACGATGACGGCAGCGGACTGCTGAGAGTCTGCACATCATCGGTAACAAAACGCGATATGAATCCCGCGCCCAATACATATCTGTCCGATTGTGAACCGGTACAGCCGGGCAGTCTTTCTGCAATTCCTGCGGGCAGCTATTTTTTCGTACAAAGTTATCTGCCGCCGGATGAGGTTCCGTTTACAGAAAGCGGAAAACCTGCATCAGCGTTGTATACGGCCGCGGAAGAACTTTGGCTCGAATTCGTCTGGCAGGAAAAGGAACCGGACGGCAACTCCGTGTATGTACGCATGCTCACGCATGAAGGCGAGTATACAGACAAGGCAACCGGACAAAAAAAATCCGCCGGGCTGGTATTCCAGCTTTTCCGGCGGATCAATGTAAATCAAAATTGATAAAAAACTATGCCACTTCTGTAACGGAATTAATAATATTAAGCTGATCCTTAAATCCCGTTGCAGTGACAGTTTTTTCGCTTTCATTGGACAAGGCCATAAGATACAGCTTATGGCCGCAGTTTTCCCCATCGTTAAAGGCAGCCATAATAACGCCGATTCCCGATGAATCAAGTTCTATTATTTTTGACAAGTCAATAACAACATTGCTCTTCTGAATCGCGCCGTACACTTTCTGTTGAAATTCAGCAAGCGTATATGCATTAAGCGCGCCATCAAGCTCAAACAGCAAATAATTCGCGCCGCTCTTTTCTGTAATTGTTAATTGCTCCATACGTTACGCCTCCTGCCTTATTCCGGCTGTATTTCAGTATCGGCTTTCACTTCATGCTGTGATGCTTCTGTTTCCTGATACTTCATTACGAGAACACTTACATCGTCTTCCATTTCTTTCGACATGAATTTAGCAAGATTATCATATTCAAACTGAGCCATACGCGATGCAGGATACATCGAATTTGCAAGAAGCACCTGCTGAACACGTTCCTTACCGAACTGCTCACCGCGCAAAGAATGCGAATTGATAAGACCGTCGGTACAGGTAAGAACGATATCGCCGTCATTAAGTTTTATCTGCTTCACGGTAATATATTGTGAAATATCCCTGGCGAATCCAAGAATGTGGCCGCTGCCCTGTATTTCTATGACATTATTGTAAGCCCGAGTGTAGAGGAACAAAGCAGGAATACCGCAGTTGATATAATACATCGTATCGCTTTCAAAATCGATAAGCGCAAACATGCCGGCAAAAATAGTTCCCTTCTGAAGACTGTTCCTGATGAAGGAATTGACCTTCACAACAAGCCGCTTAAAATCGTGCGTTTCCGCAAGATACGTCCGGATAATCGATTTCAGAATGACCATACTCATACTGGCCGCAATACCTTTACCGCTTAAATCTCCGACAACAAACAAATGGGTCTTATCGTTCAGCCTGATTAAATCAACAAATTCACCGCCGATGTTATGCGCAGGTACCATGATATAGCCGACGTCCATTTTCGGATTTTTAACGGGTTCCATATTTTCCTGAATGGAAGTAATAATCTGAGAAGACATACGGATTTCGCGGTTAACAGTACCGATAATATCTTTATTGGAAATATTACGCATGTAATAACCGAAAACGAAGAAGTAAGAATACAGCTTTCTGAATACGCTGATATCGTAATCCTTGTAATGATCACCGCTTGTTTTTATACCGAGTGCAATAAATCCCAGAACATTCCTGCCCTCATTTAATATGAACAACGCATCCGAATTTGTAAGGCTGAAGAGGTCTGCAAGCTTATCCCGTATTTCTGCAAGATCATGCTCGCTGTCAATTTCTCCGAAAACAACAACAGTCTTGCCGATATTGAGAAGTTCATCAAACACCGGATTGTCAGCAGGAACCGAAAGGTTTTCACCTTTCGATGAATATGCCATAGCGAGATTTCCATCACCATCGTTAATGAACACAGACATGGCGGAACATTCAACGTTTTTCTTAAAGATGTTGAACATATTGTTCGTTATTTCATCCATTTCACCGCTGTAATCAATCGATGCAAGATCTTTTTCAAACGAGTGTTCATAATCCGCAGAGTGCAAACGCCGGGTATTTGTCAGATAATCGGATAATTTCCAGACCACAAACAGAGAGGCGGATGCTCCGGCTGCTAGTATCAGAACAAAAAGAACCGGGTATTTCCCATACAGACCATAGAAAGAAGAATACACAAATCCTATAAAAACGCTTGGAATGATGTAAACGAGAAAGGCCCTGACAAGGAGCATGACAGAATCGCTGCCGGACGGAGCTGTTTTTTCAGAGGAAGCCCTTATCATTATTAAAAGCGCAAATGCATATGAAACAAGATATAATAATGAAATTGCAGGATTGTGACGTGATACGGCGCTTATAAAGAGAAGCAGCCCCCACATAGCAACAAGCCCTAGTGTGTCAATATATCCCCGGTGCTTCTGAATCCGCGTCGCCTTATATTCATTTCTTAACAGCATGATAAGACAACAGAATCCAGGAAGAATAAACCGATAAAGAGCAACATACAATGTAACCCATGTCCACGGAAAAATGGAACTTACGTCGGCAGAAAAAACATAAGGAGATTTGATGATGATACCGCTTTCAGGAGTCATCTCGACAGCTTTAAATTTAAAGAATGCAATGTAAAAGGAAAATATATACAATGCGACTTTAATAAATGGTACGACAGAATTTTTCTTTCCCGATGCATAAAAAATAAAACAGAAAGAAAGGTTTACAAGGAAACACGCTTCAAGAACAAAGAGAAGACGTGCAAGCAGAAGATAAAATGCTCCGGGAAGAAAACTGCTGACAAGAACAGCATACAGAACCGAAATGATTGCCATGATCAGCACATTGATTATCAGCGGATCATTATAATCGATATTTACCCTTGATGCCCGGTCGATGTACACAGTCAGCCAGATGAAAAAGACTGCAAGAGCAAAGTTAAGTATTATGTACATCATATCAGTAACCTACCTTCGCGACCATCATTGTCACGTCATCATGCAGTTTCTTGTTTCCGTTATATTCCATAATGAGATTCACAATATCGTCTACAAACTGCTGCGGCTGCTTTCCAGCGCCCGCCTGCAATGTCTGCTTAAAAAGTTCAGTATCACCAAGTTCCACGCCGCTGTCATCCATAACTTCTGATACACCGTCTGTCGCCATCAGAATTGTGTCGCCGCGGAATAACCGCTGCTCCGCAACATTTACATCACCCATATCGATAATACCGACAAGACTTGCATTCGAAGAAAGAGGCTTTATCCTGTATCCGTCAGGAGAACGCGAAAGAATGATAGGATCGGACATGGATGCGTTTATGTATCTTATTGTCATCTTCTGAGTATCGACAATGCCAAGGAAAAGAACCGTGTATTTATCCTGCAGTCGCATTCCCTTAATGGCTTTATCAACTTCATAAATAACGTTTACAAGGTCTTCCTTATTCTCAATGATTTTTACGGTATTCATCACCAAGCCCATGATAAGTGCTGCAGGAAGCCCTTTACCGGAAACGTCACCAAGCATGAGCAATGTCTTATGTTTGTCAATTGGAAGAACAGAATAGTAGTCACCCGAAACATTTACAAGAGGACGAAAATAGGCTGCAAGTTTTAATCCCTGAATATTCGGCATCTGCTGAGGTAAGAAAGAACGCTGCGTGTCGGCAAGCTGCTGCCATTCCTTTGTAAGCCCTGAAATTTCTGAAAGGTTGGCTATCGTTTTTGCACGTGATTGAAACCTCGTAAATTCTTCAAACAACTGCGCATATACATCAAGATCAAAAAGTTTTGTATACCGGCAGAACACATAGAAGTGCTGGTTCTCTGAAGAAAGAAAGAAACCGCGAGCCTCTTTATAGGAAGAAATAACTCCGAAAGAATCATCAATAAAGTAAGTACCCTTCTCCCACGAAAGTGGAAAATTACGCGAAAGTTTTTCACGTACGGTGTTTGAAGAGGAAATACGGTCGGGACTGTTATACAGAATATAATTTTTTTCGCAGTCAACAAAAAGAATAGAACAGTCTGCTTTACTTTCCAGTGTTTCTGCTATGGCTTTGTAGAAGTCATCCAGTGAATAACAAAAACGCAGTTTATTAATAAACTCTATTAAAAACCGTGTCTCACTTTTATCAAAAACAACGGTCTGCAGATGAGTCCTTAAAACTTTTTGCACAATATCGCCGTCAATAAGAAGCATTACCAGAATAACAGCAGGAACGCCTGCGAGCACAAGAAGAGACCTGTCTTTCAATGAATTCGGAACAAGAAGCATTGAAAGAATAATAAAAAGTACAAGAATAGCAGCATTAACCGACAGAAATATTATTTTTTTTCGTGTCTTATACATATTTACCTCAAGTATTTAAAATAACACTGTTTCAGTATACCATACTATCGGCAGATTTGGGAGAAAAAAACATGTGCTTATTTTCAAAAACCGTATTTTACAGAATTTTTATCTGTTCAGTGAAGACAGAGGAATAAGCTGCGGCGATGTCGTTGCATTCTCAAGTTTGAGATACTGCTCCAGCAGTGCTTTTTCCTGAACGCTGAGCTTTGACGGAATCTGCACAACTATTTTTACGTAAAGATCTCCGCGGTGTGTACTTCCTGTAAACGGTACACCTTCTCCCTTTATGCGCAGCAGTTTGCCGTTCGGTGTCCCTGCCGGAATTTTTAGGCTGATCTGCTTGCCGTCAAGAGAAGGAACGGAAATATCAGCTCCCAGTGCAGCCTGCGCCATCGTAAGAGGAACTGCACAGTACAAATCCTGATTATCGCGTTCAAAAAAGCGGTCTTCCTCGACATGAATCACAACAATAAGATCGCCTGCCGGTCCCCCGTTCGTTCCCGCATCTCCCTGATGCGGAATGGCAATCCGTTTGCCGTTATCGACCCCGGCAGGAATTGAAAGCATCATCATTTTGCTTTTCTCCTGGACGCCCGTTCCATGGCATGATGAACACGGTCTGTCTATGACCGTCCCTGTTCCGTGGCAGGTGGGACATGTCTGTTGAACAGCAAAGAAACCTGCGCTGCGGCGGACCTGTCCCGTGCCCTGGCATGTCGGACAAGTTTTTCTGCTCGAACCGGCCGCCCCGCCCGTTCCGTGGCAGGAATCGCACACTTCGTTATGCTTAAATCTGATTTCCGCTTTTGTTCCGAAAACCGCATCGCGGAATGATATATCAAGATCGTAGCGGAGACTGGAACCTTCTGCAGGTCCATTCTGGCTGCGTGATGAAGAACTGCCGCTGAATCCGCCGCCGAAAAGATTGTCAAATATGTCACCAAATCCGCCACCCATTCCACCAAACAAATCACTAAAATCATGGAATGCGTGAGAATACTGTGCACCGCCAGCCTGGTCGGCACCTTCTACTCCTGCAAAGCCGTACTGATCGTAAAGCGGCCGTTTTTTCTCATCTGAAAGAACTTCGTATGCCTCTGTTGCTTCCCTGAACTTTTCCTCGGCAACCTTGTCGCCGGGATTCCTGTCAGGATGATACTTGACTGCAAGCTTCCGGTATGCTTTCTTTATTTCATCAATAGATGCGCTTTTTTCCACACCGAGCACTTCGTAATAATCACGTTTTTCCGCCATAGTCTCTTTTAACCTTTATTCTTCTTTACCGAAATATGTTGAATAATAGCATAAAAAATACCCCCGCCGCAAGGACGGGGGATTTTTTAATACCCGTTATGCACGGATATTATTTCTTGTCGTCGTCATGAACTTCGTATTCTGCGTCGTCGGCTTTACCTTTATCAAAACCGCTGCCACCCGTAGAATTGTTCTGAGCATTTCCGTCCTTCGAGCCGCCCTGTGCGCCGCCGGCAGCATTTCCCTGGGCAGCCTGCTGCTTATAAACTTCCTCTGCAATCTTGTAAGATGCCTGTTTCAAAGCTTCTGTTTTGGACTTGATTTCCTCAACATTATCGCCTTCCATAGCTTTCTTGAGAGCCGCAGTCGCATCAGTAATAGCCTGCTTATCAGCTGCACTTACTTTGTCGCCGAGATCTTTAAGCGTCTTCTCTGTTGCATAAATAAGGCTGTCAGCTTCATTGCGTGCGTCGATACTTTCACGTTTTGCCTTATCTGCAGCAGCGTTCGCTTCCGCGTCCTTGACCATCCGCTGTATTTCATCATCGCTCAGGCCGCTTGAAGAAGTAATCTGTATATGCTGTTCTTTTCCCGTACCAAGATCTTTTGCGGAAACATGTACGATGCCGTTTGCATCGATATCGAATGTAACTTCAATCTGAGGCACTCCGCGAGGTGCGGCTGGAATACCGACAAGATCAAAACGTCCGAGCGTGCGGTTCTGTTCAGCCATTTCGCGTTCACCCTGTAAAACGTGAATGGAAACTGCTGTCTGACCGTCAGCTGCAGTTGAGAATATCTGGCTCTTTTTTGTCGGGATTGTCGTGTTGCGGGGAATGAGTCTCGTAAACACACCGCCCATCGTTTCAATACCTAGAGAAAGAGGTGTAACATCGAGAAGAAGAACATCCTTAACGTCTCCGCCGAGAACGCCACCCTGAATAGCGGCACCGACTGCGACAGCTTCATCAGGATTAACCGAACGGTTACCTTCTTTTCCGAAGATTTCCTTAACAATCTGCTGAACTTTCGGCATGCGGCTTGAACCGCCGACGAGTAGTATTTCATCAATCTTGTCCGATGAGATACCAGCATCAGCCATAGCCTTTTTACACGGCTCCTTCGTTGCTTCAAACAAGTCGGCCGTCATAGATTCAAACTGAGCACGTGAAAGCGTCTTCTGCAGATGTTTCGGTCCTGTTGAATCAGCTGTGATGAACGGAAGATTGATGTCAGCTGTTGTCTGAGCAGAAAGCTGAATCTTGGCATTCTCAGATGCTTCGCGAAGACGCTGCATAGCCATAGGATCTTTGGAAAGGTCAATACCTCCGTTATCCTTTTTGAACTCATCAACAAGCCAGTTTATGACACGGCGGTCCCAGTCATCGCCTCCGAGCTGAGTATTACCGTTCGTCGATTTTACTTCAAAAACGCCGTCCCCAAGTTCAAGAATGGAAATATCAAATGTACCGCCGCCCAAATCGTAGACAGCAATGGTCTTTTCCTGTTTGGAATCTTTGTTGAAACCGAAAGCGAGAGAAGCTGCTGTCGGTTCATTAATTATGCGTTTTACATCAAGGCCTGCAATTTTACCGGCATCTTTCGTTGCCTGACGCTGTGCATCATTGAAATAAGCAGGAACGGTAATAACAGCTTCCGTAACGGGCTGTCCCAGATAATCCTCAGCAGTTTTCTTCATTTTCTGAAGAATAAATGCACTGATTTCCTGCGGGCTGTACTCTTTTGTTTCTCCGCTCTGATCAATCTGGACGCGGACATCCTCGCCGTGGTCAAGAACTTTATACGGCAGACGCGTTGCTTCGCCCTGGAGTTCATTAAATCTGTGCCCAATGAGACGCTTTATAGAATAAACGGTATTTCTCGGATTCGTTACCATCTGATTTTTTGCAGGAAGGCCGACAATGCGGTCTCCTTTTGTTGTAAATCCGACAATAGACGGAGTCGTGCGTCCGCCTTCCGAATTCTGAATAACAACCGGTTCACCGTTTTCCATAACAGCTACGCAAGAGTTTGTTGTTCCAAGGTCAATTCCAATGATCTTTCCCATACTATATATCTCCTCGCTATGTACTATATAATTAAGAAACTTTTCAGTTTCTTTAGATCCTTATTTTTTTTCCTGTTCCGTATCGCTTTTCTTTTCTGTGCTTTTTGCTTCCGCAGTACCGTCCGGCATTGTCACCATTACTTTTGCGTGTCTGATGACCTTATCCTTCAGTTTATATCCCTTTAAATATACTTCCTTCAGAACCGGTTCGGCAACAGATCCCTGTTCACTTCCGATTGCCTGATGTTCATCAGGATTAAATCTGTCGCCGGGATTTCCGTAACTCGACAGGTTATATTTGTCTTCCAGCAGTTTCACGAGATTCTTATTGATCATCCTGACTCCGTCCGCAATGGACATTGCGTCCTGTGCACTGGCCGCTGCATCAACGGTACGATCAAAATTATCAAGACTGTCAAGTAAATCCTGCAGAAGCTTTTCATTCGCATAATCGTATGCATCCTGCTTTTCTTTCAGTATGCGCTTACGATAATTGTCAAAATCGGCGGCACGGCGAAGCAGCTGATCTTTAAGATCCGCGTTCTCTTTTGTAAGGTCTTCAACCTTCCTGGTAAGTTCGGTTGTTTTTTCAGCCTGCACTTCAGCCTCTGTTTTCTCTTTCGGCTGATCCGCCTTTTTTTCTGTCCCGGCGTCATTTTCGACAGCTTTTTCAGCACCAGAAGATTTCTGATCTTCCGGCTGGCTTTCAACCTTCCGATCTTCTTTTTCTGTCTGGTCTTTTTCTGATTCACTCATTTCTATATCACCTGCAAAATTTGTTTACTATGAAGATACTAATGCGGAGCAGACAACGTCAACAAAAAGACAAAAAAAAGCAGGAAACTTATGCTTCCTGCTTTTGTTGATTTCTACTTCTTACCGGTCAGGTGTTATTTTTTTGCACCAGAGTTGTCAGCAGGTTTTGTTCCTGCAGCCGGCTTTTTGTTTCCTTTTGCCATAATCTCTACCTCCACATATCTATAGATATTCTGTGGTGGCATGTTTTAGTTTGCGGAAACGGGTTTTTTTTAATCCGTCGCGCCACTTAAAGCAGCACATCGCATCAACAGGATGAATATACGCATATGTAAAAAAAAAGTCAATAATAAATATGCGTTTTATATATGCCTGTTCAATATTTCCATCCTGCGACAGAAGTCGTTCCAGTCCATAAAGGTACTTACTATCGCCTGCTGCATTTTCGGCGGAATATTCTGCCCCGGACGTCCGTCCCTCATATCTACAGCGAAAACATATTTTTCATCATACGTAAGATAAGAAAACAGAATCGTGATATATGTCATGTTGTCAAGTTTTGGCGTTGAACGGATGTAATCTATAATCGCATAAATAAGCAGGAAAAATTTTACATTGCGGTTCTGTTTTTCCTTTATCTCCTTTGCAGACGGGAGAGGCGTATCCGAAACACCACCGCTCTTGACTGTTGCACACAGTTCATCATACATTTTTTTGAGCGCAGCTGTATCTCTCGTATTCTGTACGTTCTGCTTAAGGACAGCATCGATGTAACGGAAAAACAACACCTGAGCGTCGTCTCCTTCTTTTTCTTTGATTGAATTGTTGAGCGTGAGAATGAGGCCTACAAAACTTGCAAATGAAAAAAAAGGCCCGGAAATACCTGCGAGATACAAACCGAAGTTTCCCCAGTCGGCATTATCATGTGAAAAACCGCCGCGGAATACAAGCACATACACAAGAAGCGGGATACCGAATCCGGCCAGAATCGCTATGAGGATAAGTGCAATGAAAGCTGCACTTGAATCTCCAAATACGCTTTCAAAACGTGAACGCCGCCGGTATTTGTCAAACCCGTCCCTTCCGGCAGCCTTTTTATGGTTGTTTATGCGGTTATTCATATGCTACCTGAACAATTACAAGATACTATAGAACAAAGCAGCTAAATCAGCAACTGCCGAATCCGGGAGGAAGCCGGGCCGTTACTGTCATTGTAAGACTGGTAACAGGATGCGGAAATGTAAGAGACTGAGCGTGCAGATACATTCGTTCCGCAGCCGGGCCTCCGTACAATTTGTCTCCTATAATCGGCATTCCGGCCGATGAAAGATGGACGCGGATCTGATGTGTGCGGCCGGTGACAGGACGGGCTTCTATATACAGAACCTTTATCCCATCCAGAAAACCATGTCCAATCACTGTAAAATCCGTATGTGCGTGAACACCGCCCTGAGCTTCTGATACACTGCCCCACTTCCCCTGACTGCTCTTAGCGCTTATCCTGCCGAGAAAATTATCAGCAGAAAATTCTTCCGCAGGTAATGCAGCCGGACATGCCGTAACTGCACGATACACTTTCCGCGCAGTATGCTGTTCAAACATGTCGTGTACGGCATTGTTGACCGTACGCGCTTTTGTAAAAAGCAGGACACCGCTTGTATCCCTGTCGAGGCGGTGCATAATACCCGCGTAAGGCGCATTGCGAAGAGACGGATTTTCCGCCCACAACCAGCGTACAACCGCGTCATGCATATTGTCCCGCTGCCCCGCAATCGTCACCTCTGTGGGAAAAAATGCAGGTTTATTCACTATAATAACGACATCGTCCTCATATAGAACAGAATCTTTCGTTACATCAAATTTGATGTCGTCAGGCTGCTTTTCGTAAAAAAATTTGCCGCTGTCCACCGCAATAGAAACAGTACTGCCTGCATTGATAGACGCGGACGGAACCCGGCACTGCTGCCCGTCAATGCGTACTGCACCGGCAATTATAAAACGGCGTATTTTTGAATTGCTTACACTGTCCGGATTAAAAAATACGGCGGAATAGTCTTTTTGATTTGCAAAAAGCGGCGGCAGCTGTTCCCGGAGGAACAGGTCAAGACGTGCTGCCTTCCCCGCTTTCAATGAATATACTTTTACCATAGAAATGCCTGTATTGTACAACCGGCATTATCATCGTATCAAGCGCCGCGTTCGTCCATACGTCCGCTTGTCGAACCGACGCGGAACAAATCACGGAGCAGCTGGTCGTCAACAGAATAGAAGATATTCTTCCCGTCACGACGGCTTTTTATAACGCTTGCATCCCTGAGCAGTTTCAGATGATACGATATTGCAGGAAGCGACATATCAAGATCGCGTGCAATATCGCATACCCGCCGTTCCTCCACGATAAGCTCATGTACAATCTTGAGCCTCGTCGCATCGCTCAGCGTTTTGAACACAGACGCCATGCGTTCCCATTTTTCATTTTCGGAATAGTCGGGAGCATGAAAGTCTCTTAAATCAACATTTATAGCCATTTCTGTTACTCAACCTCTGCCATTTTCTTAAAATCTTCATTCTGGCCGAGTTTGTGGTTGGCATCTTTGTAATTTTCATAATACTGTGCATGATGTTTCGGCTCTGCGGCCCATATACGCTGAGCTTCCGGCGCCCATGATGCTGCATATTCCTTACATTTTCCGCACAAACTCTCTGCGCTTTCCGGAGCCTGCAGATCTGTCGATTTTGCACCGGTCTTCTTGACCATCGCCTGAAGCATCTCTGGATTCTCCAGCATGGGACACGGGCGCAGATGATTTTTGTTGAACGGCTGCCCGTCGTGATATGCCATAAACAGCGGCTGCTGCAGGCATTCAAGCAGTGTCTTTTCCTTAATATTAGCACCTGAATAATGGATAAATACACACGGCTCAACGTCACCGTTCGCGTTAATATGACAGTAGTTGCGGCCACCGGCTATGCATCCGCCGACATACTCGCCGTCATTCTGGAAGTCCATCACGAAAATCTGCTTGCTGGATTCCGTACTGCGGATCTGGCGGATACGCTTAATCATATATTCGCGCTGCCTGATATCGGGAATAAGGTTTACATCCGCACCGGCACCAACCGGCATATAATTGAAATACCAGCTGTAACGGCAGCCGTTCTCTATAAGCAGGTCAAGAAATTCATCAGATGTTACAGTCTCACAGTTATCGTGCGTATAGCAGATTGACGTTCCGTATAAAAGCCCGTGCTTTTTCATTAGTTTGAATGCACTGATTACTTTTTCAAAATCACCGTTGCCGCGGCGGCCGTCGTTCACATCCTTAAATCCTTCCAGACTGATTGAGAATACAATATTGCCCAGTCTGCGGACTTTTTCGCAGAAGTCTTCATCAATGAGGGTTGCATTTGAAAAAATG
Organism: Treponema sp. UBA1793; assembly: GCA_002314445.1. Taxonomy (GTDB): domain Bacteria; phylum Spirochaetota; class Spirochaetia; order Treponematales; family Treponemataceae; genus Treponema_D. The sequence continues at coordinate 61,674 of DCFX01000022.1, read as the reverse complement.
TTGAATTCACAATCATGGTGTTTTTCGGCAAGCTTCAGAATATCGGTCTTGCGGCAGAGCGGTTCACCGCCGGTGAACATGTAAAAATACGTCCCGAGTTTCTTTCCCTGGGTAATAATGCTGTCAAGCTGTTCATATGTCAGATTAAGCTGATGGCCGTATTCTGCCGCCCAGCAGCCGGTACAGTGCATGTTGCAGGCGCTTGTCGGGTCAATAAGTATTGTCCATGGAATATTGCAGTGATACTTCTCGCGGTTCTTCCGGATCTGCTTTGTACCGTACCACGCAGACTCGAAGGCAAGGTCCATGAATGCCGTCTTGATAACATTCGGATCAGCTTCATCAAGGAAGCGGTATAAATACTGATGCCACTTATTGTCAGGGTTATTAATGACTGCCCGTCCTGCATCGTAAGTTTTATCCTGGAACATCTTTCCTGCAACCTTCTGGACTGTATCAATCAGTTTAAGAAGTTCCGCCGTCTTGTCTTTCTGAAGATTTTTAATGACATCTTCAGCCGTCTTGTCTGTGATAAAACGCGCTATACCGTGTGTAAATGACATAAACTTTAACCTCTTTTTCAATAATACAATTAAATAGCCATTTAATTAAGCAAGTACTTAATACAGACAATCTACAACAAACAAAAAATAATTTCAAGTACGTTCATTTTTTTTTACCAATGCGCCCGTGAAGTTTTCTTTGTGTACTTATTTTTTACTACAGTATCTTGTAATCGGGACCGTCGGATGAGGAAAAGACCTTTACTTTGCATTCCTGCATGCACACATCTTCAAAGAATGAGACTATATCAAGAGATTCAGGGCTGAAAATATCGTCCGGATTGTACGACGTTGAAATGACGGCTTCCTCCCCCTCTCCTGCAAGGCGGGAAAAGGCTCCGTTAAGATGAACAATATCCTGAACGACAGGAAGCAGTTCACTTTTCTCTTTTTCCTCGTATTTAGCGGAAAGGAACAGCAGCTGCATTTTCTCTATTTCATTGTGATTTACGGATTCCGGCACGTATCCTGAACGGTAGTCACAACTGCTGCCGCGCTGCCATTCTGCAAAGTCGGAAAAGAAACTGGAGCTTTGTATTTTCAGGGAGCGCAGCACGGAAAGAAACCACGGTACGGCACGGCCCGCGGAATAGAATGTCCGGCAGGCAAACGCAATATCACGTGCATAGCGGATATCCTGGGCTGCAAAATATGCCGACGCCCTGGCACTCTGCGATTCATCCGGGCTTTCTGTCTGGGGAAAATCAATATGATTCGGATACTGGGCAAGTGCAAAATCAAGGCGGTCGCGGAACAATTTGAGCGAATCGCCCGGCGTAAGCGCAAAATCGATGATAAATCCGAACACAAGTCCTGCGTCATTCATCATCTTTGCACGGCCGGCGTACATTTTCTTGTCGAACATGCACGACTTTCCGTCCATTGGAACGGCATGCAGGGGCATATCTATTGTACAGTTCATCTGCGACGCAAGGCTGCACACATCCCTGTCCAGTACGGCAGCTTCGACCCTGATAGTGAGCAGAATGTCAGGACAGACTTTCTGCACTGCTTTCATAAAATGTATGAGTTTTCCACGGTCTGATGCAAAAAGAGCGTCGTATACAGTAAGTTCCGTTATGCCGAGGGAGGCGAATTCAGGAAGTTTTGCTTCAAGTTCTTCTCCGCTGAATTCGTATTCGTTTCTTTTCACAGAAGTTTAATCCCTGCGTTTTCGCATTCTTTTACCATACCAGCGGGCCAGATGCCGACTTGTACCTCACCGATGTGCGCTTTACGAAGCAGATACATACACAGCCGCGACTGCCCTATTCCGCCGCCGACAGTCTGAATAAGTTCACCTGCAAGCAGTTTCCTGTGAAAGTCGAGCTTTTCGCGGTTCGTACACCCGCATTCTGTAAGCTGTGCTTTGAGCGAATCAGGATCGACACGAATCCCCATTGAAGAAAGCTCCAGAGATGACTTGAGCACGTTATTCCAGACGATTATGTCACCGTTTAGTCCGCGGTGGCCGTCGCCTGTTTCTGTTATCCAGTCGTCATAGTCAGGTGCACGCCCGTCATGGATGGAACCGTCGTGAAGTTTTCCTCCGATTCCCGTAACAAAAACAGCTCCGTATTTCTTTGCGACTTTATCTTCGCGTTCTTTCGGCGTCAAACTGGGATATTCGCGCTGCAAATCATCGGCATACAGCAATGTAATGTTTTCCGGCAAAGCCGGCTTCAGCATTGAATAACGATCGTAAATAAAAAATTCAGTGCGTTTGAGGCAGCGGTAAATTTTCTTGACGATTTCATGGAGATAGAACACGGTGCGGTCTTTCGGGTCTATCGCCATTTCCCAGTCCCACTGGTCGACATACAGCGAATGAACTGCATCGAGTTTTTCGTCGGGGCGGATGGCATTCATATCCGTGTAAATACCGAATCCCGGTGTCATCCCGAGTTCCGTCGTCTTGATACGCTTCCATTTTGCAAGCGACTGTACGATTTCCATGCGCTCATCATCCATAGCCTTTACAGGAAATGAAACAGGACGTTCAACGCCGTTCAAATCATCGTTGATTCCCGTTCCGGATCGTACGAAAAGAGGTGCTGTGACGCGTGTAAGATTAAGCTCGGTAGAAAGAGCAAGCTGGAAAAAATCCTTTATAAGGACAATTGCATGTTCGGTTTCTTTTTCTGCAAGAACAGTTTTATAATGTGCTGGTAGTGTATACATACATACTCCGTCTAGGATAAATGTATTCTATCGAGTCGGAGCCGATTTTTCAATGCCGCCTTTTCAGGCGTTTTTATAAACGAAAAGAAGAGGCCGGCGCGAAAATGTTATCCGCGGGCAGGTCTCTTTTTTTTCGTCATTCTCCGCTGTAATTGATGAGCGTCGTTACATGTGACGGCGCGAGTGCATTCTCGTAGTTAAGCGCGGGAAGGCCTATAATTCCAAAAAAGTCGGTCACTTCTCCGCCTCCCTGTTCAATCAGGTTGCGTGCCGCTGCAAGTGTTCCGCCTGTCGCAATGAGGTCATCAACAAGAAGATATTTTTTTCCTTTCTGGATGTCTGATTTGTGCGCTTCAATTTCCGCAGTACCGTATTCAAGGGAATATGCACATCTGTATGTTTCACCAGGCAGTTTGCCCTTTTTACGGACAAGTACAAGAGGAATTCCGAGACGATCGGCAAACGGAGCCGCAAACAAAAAACCGCGCGACTCAACACCTGCAACAGCTTCAATACCAGCATCCTTATAAAGTTCTACCATACGGTCGATGCAGAATTTAAATGCCTCCGGCTTTACGAAAACACCGGTTATGTCATAAAAAAGAATGCCCGGCTTAGGAAAGTCGGGAACACGGCGGATAGCCCCGTCCAATATCTCAAGATCTGTCATATAGGCCGATTTTAATGAACGCTGTACAGTGAGTCAAGACTCTGCACAGGTTGTATCCTGAAAAATCAGTTTCATTTATCTTTCGACACAAAAGTACCCATATTCATACGGCGTTTCCTTACGTCCGTCAGATATTTTTCCAGACCGGCGGCATCGTCCTGCTTGATCTTCTGCTTGACAAAATCGAGCTGCTTTTCAAAATTTTCAATATGGCCGAGCAGTTCCTCTTTATCCAGAAGGAACAATTCCGTCCACAACGGCGCGTTTATCATCGCAATGCGCGTCAAATCTTCAAAGCTGCCGCCGCCGAATTCAGTAATGCTTTCATCTTCAGCGCTCTCGACAAGGGCAGATGCGATTACATGGCAGAGCTGGCTCGTAAAGGCAATCTTGTGATCGTGCCTGTGGTAGTCAGTCTCGACGATGCGCGTAAAGCCCATCGACGCAATAAGATTCTTCATAAGTTCTATGCTGCCGGCTTTGTTCCAGGGCTGCGGAATGAGAATATAGTTACGGCCTTCAAAATATGCACCGTTTGAATTGACATAGCCTTCTTTTGCACCTCCTGCCATGGGATGGCCTATGACAAAATCAACGTCGCTGCGCAGATACTGTTTTACGTCTTCGGCAAGCAGCCTCTTAACGCCGCTTATGTCCGTGACGATGGCACCGCTTTTGAATGCATCCTTATGCAACTTCACGAAATCGAGCGTCGCATGCGGATAGAGACATACGTACACAAGGTCGCAGCTCTTCAGCATCGCATCTACATTATCCGGTGTAAATGATTCGTCGATGACACCGCCTTTTTCCGCGAGCTCAAGAGACTGAGTGCTTATGTCGCATGCAAGGATTTTTCCGCGGGCACCTGCTATATCAAGTACGTTTCCCCGGATTGCTTTCGCAATTGAGCCTCCCATTATCCCCAGGCCGACTATTCCGTATGTCAGATCTTTCAGTTCAGACACAGTAAACTCCTTACATTCTGCGGTTATCGATTGCGGCAATCTTCGGCAGGACGGTCATAAGTTCATCAAATTCAACAGGATGAAGGCTCTGTTCGCCGTCACACAATGCCTTCTCCGGATTGTTGTGCACTTCAATGATGAGACCGTCGCAGCCTGCGGCAACCGCAGATTTTGCAAGCGTCGGCACCATCCAGCGCAGACCGCACGCATGGCTCGGGTCTATAATGATCGGCAGATGGCTCACTTTTTTGAGGTACGGAATTATGCTCACATCGAGGCAGTTGCGCGTATATGTGTCGAATGTGCGTATGCCTCGCTCGCAGAGAATGACGTTCTCGTTTCCGCTGGCCATAATGTATTCAACTGACATGAGAAATTCCTTCACAGTTGCAGCCATACCGCGCTTGAGAAGTATAGGTTTCTGTACTTTGCCCATTTCCTTGAGCAAATCAAAGTTCTGCATATTCCGCGCACCTATCTGAATCAAATCGACATCATCAAAATATTTCAGCTGGCGCACATCCATAAGTTCGGTAACAATCGGCAGTCCCGTTTCCTTTTTTGCGGTAACAAGGAACTCAAGTCCTTTTTCGCCCAATCCCTGAAATGAATACGGAGAAGTACGCGGCTTAAATGCACCGCCCCGCAGCAGGCGCGCACCCGACTTTTTTACGGCCTTTGCAATTTCTACAACCTGTTCTTCTGTTTCAACGGAACACGGACCTGCGATTACCGGAATGACGCCGTTCCCGAAAGTCACGGCATGCTCGCCTTCTCCAACGGTTATGACAGAATCATCCGGATGGAACGCGCGTCCTGCCATTTTATACGGCGCAGTAACGCGCTTTACTGAGTCTACAATGGGATTGGCCGCTACAGTCTCCGTGTCAAGCTTCGTCGTATCGCCGAGAAGCCCAAGAACGGTCATCTCCTCTCCGCGCGAAATATGCACACCGTAACCTTTATCCTTCCACTGCCTGATGAAGTCCTGTACCTGGGCATCCGTCGCGTCTTTTTTCAGAATTACTATCATTTTGTCCTCCGGGTAAAAAAAAAGGGAACTCCGCAGAGTTCCCTTTGATTTACTATTTATAGTAATAGTAAACACGAATAACTTATCAACGACAAGTTATTGACTCTGCATGAGCGGGAAGAGAATAATACCAAACGTAGGAGTAAGCCGCCGTTTTCGCGCGGATTCCGGAAAGAAGAGAGGTATCAAACTGTTCTGCAACGCAGAGTTCGTGTTTCATATTGATGTTACTGTAACAAGTAACAACGGATTTGTCAATCCCGCTGTACCTGCTTAAGCCCCCGTTTAAATTGTGGTATACGCGCACATGCCGTCGTATCCCAGCCGCTTCTGTCTCCGCGTTCAAGGAAATGATAGGCCACACCCGCAATCATCGCACCGTTGTCTCCGCAGAGCTTCAAAGGCGGGAAAATACAGTTAAGATCAGTACGTTCGGCAAGAATTGCACGGAGGCGTGAATTGGCTGCTACGCCGCCGCCGGCGACAACAGTCGTAAGTCCTGTATCTTCGACAGCACGAAAAAGGCGCGACGTCAGCGTGCGGCATGCAGTTTCCTGGAACGAGGCGCACATATTTTCATTCGTTGGCTTAAAACCTTTCTTGAGAAATATATCACGCTGATGAATTACCGCAGTCTTTAATCCGCTGAACGACATATCATAACGGTGTTCTTCCTCGTCGAGTTTCGGTACAGGAAAGGAAAAAGCTCCGGCGTCGCCCTGCTTTGCAAGCCTGTCTATAATGACTCCTCCCGGATAACCGAGATTGTAGAACTTAGCGACTTTGTCGAATGCTTCGCCGACAGAGTCGTCGACAGTCGTACCGAGCACTTCTATGTCGTCGAATCCCTGTACCTTGCAGATTATACTGTGCCCGCCGGAGACAAGAAGCCCGAGGTACGGGTACGTAATATCGTTTACAAGATGAGCTGCATACAAATGACCCAGCATGTGATTAACGGCCAGGAACGGTTTTCCCGTAGCCCAGGCAAGCGTTTTGCCGTACGTCATGCCGACAAGAAGAGACCCCATAAGTCCGGGTCTGTTTGTAGCAGCGACTGCATCAATATCGTCGAGAGTGAGAGACGCTTCTTTCAGTGCCTGTTTCACTACAGGCAGTATCCATTCCGCGTGTTTGCGGCTCGCTATTTCTGGTACCACACCTTTATATATCTGATGAAAAGGTATCTGCGTTGCAACCACATTGCTGAGAATCGTGTGTCCATTCTCAACAACGGCCGCAGCCGTTTCGTCACACGACGATTCTATTCCTAATACTTTCATATAAAACTCCGGAAAATAGAACCATTATAGTAAAAAACACAATTCTATGAAAGTGAGCCATCTAAGCTCGTGTTTGCAAAACCCGCCAGATTTTTGTAAACACCTCACGAATCCGCATGTTTACGGCTGTATAATCGCGCCGGATTTACTTACTGTCGTAAACACATATCCCTTGTTCCGCAGAGGAGGATACATTTCGATAAGTATTCCGGGAAGGATATCTGCGGACCACACATGTCCTATCATGATAACTGCCCCTTTCGTATTTGCTATGTCCAGCCCGCGCATTATTTCCTTTATGATTTCGGTACGGTTCCTGCTGTTGTCAAGAAAGACGTTGCGCTCATAATAGGGAATTCCAAGTTCCATTGACGCCTGCGGAACACGGGTCTGGTTTGTCGTACGGGAATCAAGAAAAAACGCGCCGGATTCTTTTGCAGCCTGCATTACCGCTCCGATTTTTATCTCGTCTTCGCTTATAAGAGAGCCTTCGTGATTGTTGATTCCTGCCACAGGGCCTATTTCCTCAATATTTTTCTTTACGAGCGCCGTAATCCGTGACGCCTGCATTTCCGGCGTAACAGCTCCCGGACCGGGATTTATCTTAAGATCGACAGCCTGCATCGGCTGATGGAGCATGACTTCATCAGCTGAAGCCCGTACCCTGTCAGCACATGCTTTTGAATATTTGAGCCCGGGAAGGACTGCAATTGTGACAGGAAAAGGCAAGGTCACATATTTTTCAAGCTGCGACGTATTCTGTCCGGCATCGTCAAAAACGAAAACCAGGCGGGCATGGTTTACTGCTGGGGGAATTGACGGCAGCTCACGTGCACTTGTTTCCGGCTTTTTTTCCGGTTTAACCGGTATAACAGGAAGCTTTTGTACAGCCGAAGGCTTTTCTTTCTGTATGACAGCAGGAGCTTCCTGTTTTTCATTTTTCTGAGGAACAGCGTTTTTCTCAGGTTTTTGATATCCGCTGCTTTCTTCCTGCTGCTGCACGACGGAATTTTCTGTCTGATCTTTACCCGCGTCACTGTCACGGAGCGGCACTTCTGGAGAAACAGGTATCGTACCCTCACTAATCGCAGGCACCGGCACACTTTCCTTATTTTCACCGTGTTCTGTATTGATAAAAAGCAGCAGAAAACATGCGGCGACAATTAAAACACAAAGTACTATCGTTTTTGATACAGACAGTTCATTTTTAGTCTTACTATTTCTGCGTGGCCGTTTTTTAACAGCAGTTTTTCGCTTTTCAGGATGCGGATGAAAATTGTTTCGTGTTCCTTTGTTCATGCAGTCGACCTGTTATGAACTCATCTTATCATTTTTTTCCGTTTTATGCATGCAGAGACGTACTGCCATTTGTTAAAAAAAAACGGCTGCCATGCACAGCAGCCGTTCTCCATTCTGAACTCCCTTCAAAAAATTCTCTCTACTCTCCAATGTCCGTATGTCAGTATAATTATGCTGTCAGAAGAATCTCTCTCTCACCAGAGGCAGCCGCGGAGATTTTCATGCGCTGAATGGCTCGCATTTCCATCTGGCGGACAGTCTCTGCAGAAACACCGAGCAGCTCACCTATTTCACGTAATGTCTTTGTCTTTTTCTCATTGCCAAAATTGTACCGGTGATAAACAACTTTTTGTTCCATTTCCGGCAGCGTTTTCAGCAGCTTATGTACTTCCTGTCTTTTTACTCCCTGCATGGCATTTTCTTCCGGCCCTGAAGCCTGATCGGGGATATTATCGGATACTGCCATCTCATCATGCTCACCATATGTCGCATCAAGACTGATCACATTGCACGGAAGATTTGCCTGCTTCCACACTTCCTCCGGCGAAAGCCCCAGATACGCTGCAAGTTCCTCAAATGAAGGTTCATGTCCGCTTTTCTGGAACAGATACGCGCGGGCATTATTCAAACAATGCAGTGTCTCCTTTTTTCTTGTCGGCAGATGTATAAATGCGGCCTTTGTGTGCATATAGCGAAGCATATACTGCATTATCCAGGAATATGCATAAGTAGAAAAACGAGTATTAAAGGAATAGTTGAATTTTGATGCAGCTGTGATAAGGCCTATATTTCCTTCCTGGATCAGATCCATAATCGGGATATTTGAATCTGAAAATTTCTTTGCTACACTGATGACTAAACGAAGATTTGAATTAATAAGCTGTTTGCGGGCTGTTTCATTCCCAGCTGCAATTCTTTTGGATAGATCTGCTTCTTCCTCAGCTGTGAGTAGTTTGTATGCTTTTATCTCACTTACATAGGTATAAAAAATGTCCTTATCCATAATAACTCCTCTCTTTTCAAAATTCGAACTAATGCCTGACTCTTTATTGGCAAGTTATATGCCAAGTATTTTTCCTCCACAGCCTGACGCATGGTATTATTCCGTATTTATTTGCAATACAGGCAGTTACAAGACAGGTACTAAAAAAAAAGCGGAAAAAATAGAAAGGTACTGTGTTTTATAAAAGAAAACGGAAAAGCGGAAACTGAGCGTGCAAATTTTCATACATGTTAAATGCTCAAATAATGAACTATCGTATATTTTTTTATACATATCTGATTCATTTCATGGCAAATATGGTATTTCAATTAGTATACCATATTCATACTTCCAACATACCATATTTATGGTATGCCAAAAATCAAAAAAATACTCTAAAATCTTTATTTTTCCTTATGATTCTTCCAAACCTTTTAAAAAATTTGTAATATATCGTGATATAAAAATAAACGTATACTTTTTCATACTTGTTTAAATCACTGAGGAATACCAAAATGTATCAACCGCTATGCTAAAAATATACAAAAATGATATACTCGATATACTATCCGTCCTGCGATATGACAAAAAAGAGGAACTAATAAAGAGCGCCTCCATATACTTTTTATTATATGCGGTTTCATTCTGTGAAATCGGTGTACTGTATCCTCCTGTCATACCGCAGGCGTAGAATTTTTACAGGAGTATATAATGTTTATAGTCTGCCTTGATATGGAAGGTGTTCTGGTTCCTGAAATATGGATTGCATTCAGTGAAGCGACGGGTATTCCGGAGCTGCGGCGTACAACCCGCGATGAACCTGATTACGATAAACTTATGAGATGGAGACTTGCCATACTTAAAGAACACGGACTAGGGCTAAAAGAAATTCAGGAAACTATTGAAAAAATAGAACCAATGCCGGGTGCAAAAGATTTCCTTGATGAACTTCGCAGTATTGTACAGGTCATAATTCTCAGCGATACGTTCGAACAGTTTGCAACACCGCTCATGAAAAAACTTGCATGGCCTACAATTTTCTGTAATACTCTTGAATCGGCTGAGAACGGTGAAATCACGGGCTATAAAATGAGATGCGAGAAAAGCAAGCTTACAACGGTAAAAGCGCTCCAGTCGATTGGATACGATACGATCGCTTCCGGAGACTCGTTTAACGATTTGGGAATGATAAAGGCATCAAAAGCCGGATTTCTTTTCAAATCAACACCGAAAATCATTGCGGACAATCCTGACATACCGGCATACAACGAATACGGAGAACTGCTCGCTGCAATCAAGAATGCCATAAAGTAGTATTCGAGATTCTGCAAGTGTTGACGTTGCAAGTTTTACTGACTATACTTCTTTCATAACCGGGGTGGTAGCACAGTTTGTGAAAACGTGCTTCCTGAGATTACACCCGCAGAACACCGTATGGTTGTTCCAACCTGATCCGGATAATACCGGCGGAGGAAGGTATGAAACGTATAGTTCCTATCTTTTTATGTATTTTCCTTTCTATTACATCACTCTCTTTTGCCTCGGGCAGAAAAACAGAACGGGCACGTGAAGTTGTTGTGTACACGTATGATTCGTTTATGGGCGAATGGGGGCCGGGCCCGCAGATTGCCAGGGACTTTGAAGCAGCAACAGGCTTAAAGGTTACGTATGTTAACTGTGGCGACGGTGCACAGATTCTTTCAAAAGCTGTGCTTGAAAAAAACGCACCGCAGTCGGATGTCCTTCTGGGACTGGACAACAATCTTGTAAATAAGGCGCGCGCAGAAAAGGTGCTCTTGAACTATAAGCCGAAAAATGCCGATGCTCTGATTCCGGCTGAGCTTCATGAATCGCTCGGAACAGACTGGGTGCTTACACCGTACGATTACAGCCAGTTTGCCATGATATACGACTCGAAGTCCGGAATTCCTGCACCTGAAAGCCTTGAAGACCTTACAAATCCTGTCTATGCAAAAAAAATAATTCTTATGGATCCCCGTACAAGCACACCGGGACTGGGGTTTGCAGCATGGACCATTGCTGTATTTGGCGGCAAATATACTGATTACTGGAAACAGCTCAAACCATCCATTCTAACCATGTCACCGGGATGGAGCGCAGGTTATGGTCTTTTTACGAAAGGAGAAGCGCCGCTCGTCATAAGTTACATGACAAGCCCTGCGTATCACGTTTATGCAGACAAAACGGACCGTTACAAGGCACTTGTCTTTAAGGAAGGTCACGTGCAGCAGGTAGAAGGAGCCGGCATAACTAACGGTGCACAGAACGAAAAAGGTGCGGAAGCTTTCATAGATTATCTTATCAGCGATGCAGCGCAGAATACCATTCCGCTTACGCAATGGATGAATCCTGCCGATAAAAATGTTACACTGCCCGACTGTTATAAAGAAGTTGTGCCCACAGACGCAAAGACACTGTCGTACGATGCGGATAAAGTTTCTGCTGCCGTAACAAACATAATGAATATCCTGAGTGAGTAATGGGTAAAAGAGTACACGCGGCAGAATATTTTGCTGCCGCATGCGCTGTAATACTTTGCGCATACATCTGTTTGTCGTTCATTTTTCCGCTTGGTGCGGCTGTCTTTCCACTTTTCAGAGGGAAAGGCGATGTTTTCTTCTATATAAATGAGCATATAGCGCGAATAACTCTGTACACGTTCAAAATCGCGCTCGGGTCAACATGCATTGCAGCTGCCGTCGGGATTCCGGCGGCATTCTTTACTGCAAACAGAACGTTTCCCGGCAGGCGCTTTCTGCTTTCCCTTTCTGCTGTACCGCTTTGTATTCCGCCGCTTATCATAGCGCTGGGATTCGTAAGCATTTTCGGTATGAACGGCGTTCTCAATACTATCCTCATGAAGGTATTCCTCCAGAAAAATCCTCCTTTCACATTTCTGTATTCATTCGCAGGCGTCATTATTGCGCAGGGGTTCTACAACTTTCCTCTCGTCATGTCCATCGTATCATCTGCATGGGAAGAACTTCCGGCAAACGAAAGAGATGCAGCGCGTATGCTTGGAGCAGGTGAAGGACGCATATTTTTCACGGTAACGCTTCATCAGCTTTCGCCCGCAATTGCTGCCGCCTGTATCCCCGTATTCCTCTACTGCTTTTTCAGTTTTATGATTGTGCTGCTGTTCGGCAGTATAGGAGGAACAACACTTGAAGTGGAAATCTACCAGGCAGCCCGGACAACCCTTGATTTTAAGTCAGCATCGGCACTCGCTCTTATAGAAACGGCATGTGCCATGCTAACAGTTTTCGTATACAGCAGAATCGGCAAATACAGGACAGGAAATGCGCTTTCCGGTGGAAATCACGGATGCGGCAGGACAAAAATAGCACACGCACTGCATGAGGACAGAAAAGGGAAAAATATCGAGTATACGGCAGCCATTATACTGGGGGCGGCTATTCTGCTGTTTTTTATAAGCCCGCTCATCGGAATTCTTACAGGCGGAATTACAGGCAGGAACAACTTACAAATATTCGCAAAAATCATCAGTTCGGATGGATTTCTGAATGCACTCCGAGGGACGCTTGAAACAGCCCCCTGCACCGCCCTGCTCTGTACTGCTGTCGCTTTTACATACGCTGCCGTACTGCGCGTACGCGATCCGCTGGGGCGGAGTACGGTGCTCAGAACGCTGCCAATGCTGCCGATGGCTGTATCTTCCGTCGTCATGGGATACGGTATGACGCTGCTTGTACACCGCGGTACTGTGCTTATGCTGGTGACGGCTCAGACCGCACTTGCCTGGCCGCTTGCATTCCGACAGATATATGCGTCGTTGTGCGCCGTTCCCCAGGAAACTATCGACGCAGCACGCCTGCTGTCGCGCACTCCTCCGGATGTGATTTTCCGTGTCATGCTGCCAGCTGCAAAACGGAGCATTACAGCGTCGTTCGGATTCTGTTTCGCCGTAAGTATGGGCGATACGACGCTGCCGCTTGTCCTTTCCGTACCGCGTTTCGACACGCTTGCGCTGTACACATACAGGCTTGCGTCGTCATATAAATTTGCCGAATCATGCGCGTGCGGAACGTTGTTGTGCATACTATGTGCGCTTGTCTTTGCCGTGGGGAAAAAGCATGAATAATTATTTTTCTGCAGAAAATCTGTACCGCGTATGGGATTCCGTTACAGTCGATTTCTCATTTACCGCTGAAAGGGGCACTATGACAGTTATTGTCGGGCAAAGCGGCAGCGGTAAATCAACAGTACTTCGTCTTATCGCAGGTCTTGAAACGTTCAGCGCGCGGAATGACGGAAAAATGCCGCATATCGTCCTTGACGGGACAGACATAACGAACTTTGCGCCGGGAAAACGCAGCACGGGGATGGTATTCCAGGATCACGCGCTTTTCACTCATATGTCGGCGGCTGACAATGTCGCATACGGACTGCGGTGCAGAGGTATGGGGAAAAAAGAATCAGTCCGCCGCGCAGAAGAATATCTTGCACTGTTCGGTCTGGAAGGGTTCGGGGGCCGACGTCCGGCCACACTCAGCGGAGGAGAGGCACAGCGCGTATCTCTGGCACGTACGCTTATCGTAAAACCTGTACTAGTACTGTTTGATGAACCGCTTTCTGCACTTGACGCTCCGCTTAGAAAACGGCTCGCAGCGGATATCCGCAGCAGTCAGAAAAGGGAAAAGTTTACGGGGATATTCGTTACGCACGACATTGCGGAAGCGAAAGCAGTGGCCGACAGGATTATTCTCATGAAGAACGGCAGAAAAGCGTGGGAAGGAATTCCTGAGGATTTCAGAGAAGATATGATAGGCTGAAAACACGGGCGCCCGCACCGGATACGTTCCGATATCTTTTCTTCTCTCCGGAGAAACGATATACTTATTACCTATGCTTAAACACTATCTCTGGATTTTTTTAATTTCTATGGTGCCGCTTATTGAACTGCGCGGGGCTATTCCCGTTTCCCAGGCGTTCAATCCGCCGCTTCCCTTGTTATGGTCTTATGTCGTTTGTATTATAGGCAACATGGTGCCGGTTCCGATAATTTATCTGTTTGCACGTAAAGTCCTTGAATGGGGTGCCGATAAAAAATTCATCGGAAAGATATGCACGTTTTTTCTTGTAAAAGGAAAACGCGGCGGAGAAAAACTTCAGGCAAAAGCAGGGCACGGCCTTTTCATCGCCCTTATGCTTTTTGTCGGCATTCCGCTTCCCGGTACGGGTGCGTGGACGGGAACGCTTGCCGCAAGTCTGCTCGATATGGACTTTAAGCAGACTGTGCTGGCAGTTACCGGAGGAGTCCTTATTGCCGGAATTATTATGGGCCTTATAAGCATGGGCGTATTCAGTTTCATCAGATAATTTTCTTCAATAGAAAGGGGACGGAATATATGCTGAAATTTCTTTTTTATTTTGTATTGCTGCCGGCGCTGCTGCCGGTATTTTTGATTATCCAGTATGTGTATAAACAGGATAAAGTCGAACGGGAACCTGCGGGAATGGTGCTTAAGACGTTGTGCTGCGGCGCTCTGTTTTCTCTTGCGGACATTCCGGTTGAACGCATACTGCAGGGTATCATTCAGTCATATTATCCTGCAATGGATATAAAATATCAGCTTGCAGAAAATTTCATGGGCGTGGCACTCGTTGAAGAATTAACAAAATGGCTCGTGCTCTATATATTCATCTGGAAATCGCGCAGCTTCGATTATAAATTCGACGGCATTGTGTACGGTGTGTCGGCATCGCTCGGATTCGCAGGGCTGGAAAACATTATTTACGTCGTTAACTACGGCACAGGCGTCGCCTTCACCCGTGCACTATTTGCCATTCCGGGGCACGCAGCATTCGGCATTCTCATGGGATTCTTCCTGGCTCGTGCGAAACATTTTAAGCTGCACGGAAACGAATTCATGAGTTCCATCTGCATGATTCTCTGTATTGCCATTCCCGTCTGCGTGCACGGGACATATGATTTCCTTCTCAGTCCCGCAGCAGAAGCGCAGAATTTTTCACCTTACTTTTTTGTGCTCGTCATCGTAATTGATTTTGTGTCATATCGCATAATCAGACACGAATCGCGCACGGACAGGCCTCTGTAAAACAATTATTACAGATTGTTAAGCCAGTCTGCAAACAGCTGCGGCCATACGGCGCATTCGGGCTGGACTCCGTTTCCGTCAGGCCATGCCGTCTCGGGTGTTGCAAGAGCCAGACCGTGGCAGCCTCTGCGGAATACATGGAATTCAAGCGGAACACCGGCTCTGCGGCAGGCGGCGGCAAAGAGGAGGCTGTTTTCCAGCGGTACGCAGGTGTCTTCATCTGTATGCCACATAAACACGGGCGGAACGTCCTTTGTCACAAGCGTTTCAAGGCTGACGTCCGCTTTCGTGTAATTCTCCGTGTTTCCGAGCACATTTCTAATCGAGTCTTTATGTGCAAATTCACCTGCCGTTATTACAGGATATCCCAAAAACAGTGCATCCGGTTTTATCAGCTCTGCTGAATAAGGAAGATATTTCCGGAGCAGAGATGTATTCCAGTAAACGCCCAGCGAAGCTGCAAGATGTCCTCCCGCAGAAAAACCCGCTGCCACAATTCCATCTTTTTTAATATTCCATTCGTCCGCATGACAGCGTATGTAATATACGGCTTCTGCAAGATCAAGAAGCGAAGCAGGAAAAGTCATCGGCTTAAGGCTGTACCACACGATACATGCATGATATCCGAGCGAATTCATTTTTATTGCGACAGCCTCTGCTTCGCGGAAGGAGAGCATTTCATATCCTCCGCCCGGACAAATCACAATTACCGGACGCTTTCGCCCGGTGCTGAATTCTGCGTAATTATCAAGAATGTATGTTGTCATATACGGGTTAAAATTATTATTTTCAACACCTTCAGCACGATACTGAACGGGAAGCATAACCTTTTCATGAATCATCAAAATCCTCCTGAAATTTCTTTTATTTTTAATTTACAGCACAGACATATCTGCGCTGCATGGAATGTGAGCTTTGTTCCATTATATGAAAAACGTATAATTCTGCATACCACAAAATCATACCTGATTTCATATCATCATGAAGCGCAGCCTGGGCCGGCAGCACGGAGGCTTTCAGGCATTCCCGGATAGACCGTACCGTCGTTGTCTTCGACCGACAAAACGATTTTTTCCACAGCTATACCTGCATCTATGCCGAACAGCCGGAGTATATGCATACCTCCCTGCAGCTGCAGCGCAATTTCGGTTTTTCGTATGTTTTCAAGAACACCCCGGTTCCACTCGTCATTGAAAATATCGACTTTGAATCCGGAGGGTAACGTATCAAATGGAACAGCCGGTCCGTTATCTATGGAATAAGCGATTCTCAGTCTGCCTGTGGGTGAAAGATTGTTTGCAGGCGTCGTAAAAAGGGTGAGCGTGTACTGCCCGCCGGATAAAAGATACAGGCAGTATTCGAGGAACGGCCCTTTTCCATCCGACGGGAAGGATACCGTATCAGGATACATTTTTACGGCGGAAAGCGTTCTGCCGTAGTTTTCCAGAGTAAGCCAGCGGACTCCCCCGCACCCGCTGCGTGCAGACGTATGAGCCGCTTCAATTGAAATTACTCCGCTGTTCTGGAGAAAGGTACCGGCAGGCAGCTCTGCCGGTATTCCTGATGTACGCCGGGCAATATCGTTTTTTATGATTACGTGCCGGACCGGCGGATATGTCCATTTAGATGCATCCCAGTGGATATATCCGATATGGGGCGAACTCATCATTCCGCTCCATCTTCCACCGGCTGTCTTTTTATTATAGTCATTGTTAAGGCGGATATCCTTTTCTATTGCATTTTTTACAGCCGGAACGTCGCCGTACCCCGCTGCAATATTCATAAGTTTGACGTTTGCAGAGGCCCTCGCGGGAAAGTAAACAAGTTCGAAGAATGCATCCTTCCACCTGTCCGGCGTAAACTTGTAATACTTTTCCGTTTCCTGTTCCAGATTTCCGCTCATGCTGCGGATCAAGTCCGCTTCGTTTTCAGTGGGAAAGGTGTCCGGGAATGTTACTTCCGGCTTCCGGATTGTGTTGAGTTTTGTATACGAAGCAAGTATTTCTGCAATATGATTCCGGTCGGAGACATCCGGAAATGCCGGACCGAACTGCTGGCCTACCCAGTGTGAAAGATATGCGCTGCAGGTATTCGGCGCACTTGTTCCGTACCGGTCGAAATCATATGCTAAATCAAGAAAATACGAAAGCGGAAGTTCCATCGGCTTCAGGTCGCCGACATTCAGAATCCAGATGGAACGTACACCATAGTCATATGCCATAGACATCTGTTCCCAGATTTTTTCCAGCTGGACTGTATTGACCCACTCGTACGAATCCGGTGCTCCGTGGTAGTCAACGTGAAAGTACATTCCCCAGCCTGCCTTTCTGTCCCGCTCGTCAGGCCCCGGAAGGGTTCTGACATTGCCGAAGTTGTCGTCACACAACATAATCGTCACGTCATCAAGATTTTTCCATCCACAAAGTCCCCCTGATGCCGTATTACTTTCCGGAACTCTTTCTCCGTACCAGAAATCTTCAACTTCTTTATAAAGCGTCAATACTTTCGGGCAATCAGACAGACCGGCCTCGTCAAGGAGCTGACGCTGTACCATGATGCAATCCTTGAGAAGCTCTATATTCACCCGCAGATTACCGCCGAGTGCTGAATCACGCTCTCCACGCATACCAAGCGTAACAATATTTTCATACACCCGGTTGCGCGCAGCCCCTGCTCTCCAGAATTCAGTAACAGCATCCCGGTTGCTTAAAAAATCCCAGACATTGCTTGATCCGTATTCCGCATAGCCTTTCTGCCACTCCTCTCCGGCCCGGAACATCGGTTCATGATGAGAAGTACCCATCACGATGCAGTACGAGTCGGCCAGTTCACAATTTGCATGAGGACAGCTTTCCCCGTCTTCACTGAAAACAGCGCTCCACATCGCAGGCCACAACATATTTCCCTTCAGGCGCAGAATAAGTTCGAACACATGCGCATACATCTTTTCATTAAATCCGCCGAAATGATCTGTCGCCCACTTTCCGAACGACGGCCATTCGTCATTTATAAAAAAACCGCGGTATTTTACGGACGGTTCTTTCGACGTATACGTCAGGGCTGATACCGGCAGCAGAATTTCGTCACGCTGACGGGGAAGCACATCGGCCCACCAGACCCACGGACTTACGCCGATCAGTTCCGACAGTCGGTATATACCGTATATAGTACCGCGTTTATCGCTGCCCGCAATTACAACCGCTCGTGAAATCCCAGGAACGGGACAGTCGATTACCGCGGTCGTATACGTTTCCCATTTTCCGTTGACTGCCGCCGGATTAAGGAAGCCCCGTTCCGCAAGCGCATCGATGATACGACTGTGCCCCGCAGTTCCCGCAATCAGCGCTACAGGTGTATTTTCCGGTTCCGTATGAAATCCGTCCGATGTTGTGCATATTTCCGGACGTATCCCAGACACCAGACAAACATCGCCGGCAAAAGCCTCTGCTGCAAGCCGGACACCTTTAAAGTCATAATCATCAAGTATAATCCGTAATGCATTCCCGTTCTTTACGACAGGGAATAAACTGCTGTCTGAATACATAATAACTCCTCACAACGAGATGCTGAAACTATATTGTTATTGCACAAATTCCCAGTCACGCCAGTCGAATTCCGAACCGGAGAAGACGAACAGCAGATCATGCTTTCCGGTAAGCCTGCTTTTGAACTGTATTGTTTCCTGCTGCCACGAATCCTGCACAGGGCCAGCCGTTACATCAAGATATCCGACCGGACGGTCGAAAGAATCCGCGCAGATGAGAATACCGCCGCCGGTTTTCTGCTGTTTTTTAACGGAAGCAGTAAATGATGCTGCACCCGTACTGCCGAAGTCGACGCCTTCGACAAAGATCCAGTCGCCGGTATTAATACCGGTTACGGCCATACTGCCGCAGCCGTAATAAAGGCTTTCTGAACCGGCTCCTGTCGTGCTGATTCCGGACATAGACGACATAAATGCGGCAGAATGCATTTCATACGGATTGACTGGAATAACCTGCGATACTCCCCTGCGTGTGCCCGTTACCTGCTGCAGTACACCGTCACCGGTAACTGTCAGGCTGTCGATATTGGAACTGCGGTATCCGTGCCTGATGCCCATTGCTGCAGAAAGCAGCTGAGCGTGATAGACGATATACCATTGTCCCCTGAACTGGAAAATGCAGTGATGATTATTCCCCCAGTCTCCGAAAAATACACCGGGATTCGGCAGCACTGTTCCGCCGCTGCTGAAAGGCCCGTAAGGATTGTCAGATGTCATCCATGCTATCTGAGCGTTGGAAAATCCGCTTTTTGCGGATTCGGAAGAGGGAACTGACCAGTTCGTACAGTAGGAATAGTAATATGTATTCCCGATTCTGTTTATTCCTGAATCTTCAAACATATACGGGGCATCAATCGTAACAGGTTCTCCGTCAAGACTTATCATGTCGTTCCCCAGTTTTACCACACGTGCAGTACGGGGGCGGGATTCGCTTCCTTTCGGGACACCGCCGCCGAAATATAAATATGCACTCCCGTCGCTGTCGACAAGAACGGCGGGATCAAACATCCATAAGACTCCGCTGCAGTTCGGAGAAGCTCTGGTTATAAGCGCTTTCCCTATGGGATCGGTAAATGGACCCGACGGACTGTCCGAACGCAGAACGCCTATGCCGTTCGCACTGTCTGCAAAATACAGAAAAAACTGCATCTTTCCGTTAATTTTTCCGGCCGCAGCCGCAGGTGCCCACGAATTATGAGCCCACGACGTGACCTCCGGCATCCGTACGTCGACACAACCGCAATCCTCCCAGTTGACAAGGTCCCGGGAGGAGATGATGGAAATCCGGTGTATTTGTCCGTATGTATTATCTTTTATTCCGCCGCCTGCATCTTTTTCAATAACATCGCCTGTCATATAGACATATACGGTGTCATCGTAAACAAGAGCCCACGGGTCGGCTCCGAAACGCAGAGTCATCAGGGGATTGTGGTCGCCTCGGTTTTTATAACATTCCGTCGTATTCAGTTTTACAACACCAGTTCCTTCAGTCATTTTATTTTTCCCTTGTGTGTCATCAATCTTCGATACGCTGATACAACCTGACAGCAGTACAGCGACTATTGTCAGACCGGCCGCGATTCTGAAAAGCGTCAGAATATATATCAGTTTCATATCACTGCCCCTTTCCCTCTGCGCCGGTTATAACGACCGTCGTCATGCTCTTGGGCGGAAGAATGATTTTATTTCCACCAGTAAAATCCGCAGGCCGGAAACAGGTATCAGCTGAAAGCGCTTTGTCTCCGAACACGGATTGATATGCGGTAACCGACGACACGGTATATTCTTCATTTGAAGAAACGGTGTATCCCTTTGCACGTTCTCCGGAATTTATTAAAACTGCTGCAACTTTCGATTTATCGGAACTGATATACGCGGACGATGCAACCTGCGGGTCGCCTGATATTGATTTTATTCTCACGTATCCCGGTCTGATAAATTCAGAAAAATGACGCATTACATAATAATCCGCACATAAATACCATCTGCCGTTCCAGTCGGTATTGAGCAGTTCGCCCGTCTCAAAGGCTGTATCGTCGGAATGCCATACGCCGCTCCAGTACAGGTATGCGTTCGCATTTTCATAAATAAGGCTGTTGTTAATCAGCTTTGCAGTCTCAAGCGCATGGCCAATGTAAAATTCCGTCTGCCACTTGTGCATAGTTCCGTAAAACTGATTCAGCGTCATAAAATTTTTAAGATAACTGTCCGGGTCTGCTTCATTTTTTCCGCTGTCGCTCGTACCGCCGACATACAGATGATGCGCTATCCCGTAAACACTGTCCGGTTCCGCCTCAAGTATTGGTTTGATGTACGGGGAAATAGTTCCCCAGACGCACGACATTGTTTCAGGCGCAAGCATTTTCGGAGCGGTATCTCCGAATGCCTGTTTGAAGTGCCGGTATACAGATAAAAAAGCTTCCGCATATGACGCGCATGATTCACTCTCTTCCGGATCAAATCGGCATCCGTCATACGATGCGGCAAATTCCACTTCGTTCTGTATCGATACAAAATCAATTTTGATGCCGAGAGTCCGGTAATACCGGACGGCATCTGTCCACCATCTGCCGTATTCGTCATAACAATATTTTCCGGCTGCGTTTTTCCTGAGCGTTGCACCGTCCTTTCCCGGAATACCATTATTGGACTTTAATAAAGCAGGCGGAGACCAGCAGCACATCAGGATTACTGGTTTTTCGCCGTAAGACGCACACCGTTTTACCGCCGCAGCATAGTATCCGGCAACAACTGCACCGTTAGGTGCAGTTTCCGCATTCCTATATTCATATTCATTTTTAAACCTGAGCACACTGAGTTTTGCATCTGAAAACAGCGCATCGTATCCTTTTTCAGCACTCTGCTCATCATGCTGAATCCAGTCGGCATACCACGTATATGCGGCGCCGAAACCTTCTATTGTCTGATATGAAACAGACGGAATAAAAACGTACGGTACGTAATTTTCAACCGTCATGCTGCTTTCCATTTTAGTATTATGCTCAGCAACGGAAGCACAGCCTGCAGTAATAAATCCGCATACAAGCATGGCTCCGGCCTGAAAATATTTTTTCATGTACATTTTCCTTTAATCAGCTGACAGTCTGAAATCACGGAAGGTGGCTTTCCCTCCAGCTTTTTCTGTCGAGTATATAAACAGTGCCGCCCTGCAGCCGGTAAAATGATCAAGCATGAAATACAGCCGGTGCGGTTTCCCAAGCTGTTTCCACTGCCCGTGACATTTATAATAGAATACAACTGTATCTTTCATATCCTGAAAATCAGCACGAAAGCTGATTTCCACAGTAGTGCCGTCAAAGGGAAGGACGAAAGTCTCCGTCCCTCTGTCAAAATCAGCACGGGAGGCATAAGGTTCTTTTTCTCCGTACGTCTTTTCGACAGTTACAAGAAATATTTTCCCCTGAGCTTTTTTCAGGCCGATAAATCCGTAGCAGCTCTGGAACGCACACAATCCGGCATAATCACCGTCATTAAGAAAGCTGCCGTCAAGTGTAACGCGGGCTTCACAACGGGGACCGGGCAGCCGCTGCGTCAGCGTGTTCTGAGCCCGGACAACATTCTGCCGGACGCTGCCGGTCTGTATGCATAACCCGCTTCCATTCTCCACCGACCACAAACGGGAATCGGGAATATGATTCCATTCCCAGAATTCCTTAAGCCGGACAGTGCCGCCGGAAACTGAAGGATACACAAAATCGTCGCTGCCGGACCAGGGAGAATACACGTATCCGGGATTCGTACTGGTGACTGATACAGCCGCAGGAACTTTTCCTCCCTCTCCGAACCGCGGAAAAATTCCGTTCCATCTGAAAGGAACGAGAACGGGCATCCGGCCTGCAGCCCCGCGGTCCTGAAACAGCATGGCATACCATTTTCCGTCAGGAGTGTCAACAATTCCGCCCTGAGCCACACCCTGATGATGATAGTTCATATCATCGCAGAGTACGTCTTCTTTTATCCAATCGTGTTTTAAGCTGTCTGTTGTAAAACAGGCTTCCGTTCTCATGCTGCCTTCCGGCCAGTAAATTGAAAAAAGGTAATACCGTCCGTCTATTTTATAGATGTGGTTTCCTTCATATCCGAGCCCGTTTCCCGTCTTTTCCTGTACGATGCAGACATCAAGTCCTCCGGGTTTCGCGCCGTCCAGACCGGTTGAAAGTTCGGTAATGCGTACCGTCGTATTACCATGCACAACGTACACTTTCCCGTCATCATCGAAAAGCAGGGATGCATCGTAAAAGAATCCCCGAATCTCATGCCGCATCCACGGTCCCGCTGCGTCCGCCGCGGTAAACAGGTACGTACGGTGTGTATCATTTGCGCAGAAAAGCACATAAAACAAACCGTTGTAATATCTCAACGATGCAGCCCACATGCCTGAGCCGTACATATTTTTTCCCTCTTCCAGCCGGGCAGCGGGATAATCGTCCAGTACGCTGAATACATGGGAAACAATTTCCCAGTGCCCAAGGTCATATGACCGGAGCAGAACAGCCCCCGGCATAAAGTGCATCGTCGTACTTATCATGTAATAGGTGTCGCCGACCCGTATAACGTCGGGATCGGGAAAATCACTCCATAAAACCGGATTCTCTACTCTCTGAACAAGTGCTGTCTGTGTCCCTGCCATATGATTGCCTCCTGCTGTTTATTTATTGGCCTCGTCTATATATCCCTGCCATACATTCTTGACGGCTTCAATCTGCTCCGCAGGTGTCTTTCCGCCTGTTCCGACTGAATAAACAATATCACCGAGATTGATTCCGGTAACAAGCGGATAATACCACGGTACGCCGTTTGTTCTCAGGCGTGCAACAGTATCGTCGACAGCACGTGTATCGCGGAAATTTCCATAGTAACTTGTTTTCCAGTCATCCGCACCCTCATATCCCGGTGTCGGTTCTGTATAAAGATTAAATGCAAACGCCAGCTTCTCTGCTTTGTCTGCATCATAACAGGAGGGAATTACCCAGACGTTATCGGTATAGACATTCGTATAATCTCCGGCTTTTGGGCCTTTGGGAAAACAGACAAATCCATAGTCATCCTTCATGTTCTTTATACTGCCTGACCGGTATTCACCTGCAACCTGCATTGCAGCTTCTCCGTTGATAAAAGCCGCATACATATAATCCCACTTTGAATCTTTCGGCTGCGGCATTTCGTATTTCTGCAGAATATTGTATCCCCAGTTCATCGCTTCAAGGAAATTGTCTGTTGTTGTTGCATTATAGAATTTTCCGTTTTTGTCACGGCCTATAAACGTAGCGTTGTTTGAAGCAACCACAGAAGTATAGTAATCAACCGTAAAATCAGTGAGCGCATATACGTCAATGACTCCGTCGTTGTTTGTATCGCGGGTTAGCTTTGCGCAGATTTTTTCAAACGCATTCCATGTCCAGGTGCCCTTTTCCTGCATGTCGTAAATCGATTCAGGATCAATACCAGCTTCCTTGAGCATGCGCTTATTAAAGAATATTCCGTTACCCGGCTCCGGTGCTTCAACGCGCATACCGTAAACATGTTTTCCAACGGTTGTCAGATTTTTTATGGACTGCTGCCACTTCGGCTGGCTGAAATCAAGACTTTTCAAAGTCGCAAGGTCATAGCACAAACCGGCCTTCATCGGAGATGCTATCGATGATTGATACAGAATAAAAATATAGTTTTCAGCACCTCCGTTTGTTGCAAAGTTTACGAAGGTCTGAGGATGTTTTCCCCATCCATCGATTCCAACCTGATCGATTTTGAAATTGTACTCCTTCTCCAGCCAGCTGCGGAAGGCAAATGCAGCTTCTTCCTGAGCATTCTGTGGTGCAGCCGGAGTTGTCGGAGACCACCAGTCGGCAATGACGATTTTCATTCCGCCCAGATCCCATTTTTTACCGGTCTTCGGATTCTTCAGGTTTTCATATTTTTCATATGAAACTGTTGAACCTTTTTTCGAGGACTTCCTGCTCTTTGCAAACATACTGCCGGAAGCAAGAACTGCAGTAAGTACGATGACTACTGCTTTTTTCGATACATCTCTCATCATTATTTCCTCCTGGAAACGATTATGTTTGTATATTCAGGATGCGGCATCCGTCACATCTTGACTCCTGTAGTTGTAAGGCTTTCAACAAAAAGCCGCTGTGCGAATAAATACAAAATTATTAATGGTATGATGACCATGAGAATGCCCGTAGAGTTCATTGCCTGTGTATACGCCTCTGTCACCATCGTTTTGCCGAGCGTAAGAGTCATGTATGTCTGCAGCCGTTCGGCAAGAGCTGCAAGCTGTGTTGAAAGCATGTCTATTTTTCCAAGAAACAGTTCCGTGTAAAAACTGTCCGTCCACTGCCATACGAATGAAAACAGAAAACACGATGTTATAATCGGTTTTGCGCCGGGAAGCATAATCCGGATAAACGTCGAAAATGATCCGCACCCGTCTACATACGCGGCCTCTTCCAGTTCATACGGAAAACCGCGGAAGTACTGTCGCATCATGAATATATACAATCCGTTTTTTAATCCCATACAGCCGCAGCACATGAACAGGTATGGCAGCATAGAACTGCGGAGATTTACCGCACTTCCCGTAAGTTTTTTAAACAAACCGAAGACATCAAAATAACGGAAATGCAGATACAGTGAAGTCGAAATTGTCTGCGGCGGAATAATAATTACAAGAATTACACAGAAAAACCAGAATCGTTTGAACGGAAAGTCAAACCGGGCAAATCCGTATCCGGCAAGAGCGCACATGAATACTTCAATTGCAGAAACAAGAAGCGACACCCAGATCGTATTGAAAAGCGATTTCCAGTACAGCATGAGGCTTGAAGCGATATGATAATTGTCAAGCGTCGGATGTTTCGGAATTACGACGATTGTTGTATCGTACAAATCACGTTCCGCCATAAAACTGATTGATACCTTATTAAAAATCGGCTGAAGAATGAGGAAACACATTCCGAAAAGCAGAAGTGCACGGAATAGTGCAGTAGCCCGCTTCCTTGCAGTTTCGCGGAGAAGGATGCCGCCCGATGCTTCATTTCTTTCCCAGAATGATTCTTTTTTTAATGTCGCAGTCCCGTTTTTTTTATTCATAATAATACACCACCTTCGAAATGATGAATGAACTCAGCGCAATGAGCAGCATAACGACTCCGAAATAAATCCAGGCAAGAGCAGAACTGAATCCGTAATCAAGTTGGATAATCATTACGGTGTTTATTTTTTCCATGATTTTGTTGTCGGTTTTCATAAAAAAATCGATTATTGTATAAATCCAGCAGACCAGGAACAACGGACTTACCATGGGAACTGTTATTTTCCACAAACGTTCCCATCTGGTACAGCCTTCCATATCAGCGGCTTCATACATGCTCGGTGAAATATTCTGCATGCCGGACAGAAATATAATAATCTGAATGCCCGATGCCATTGCAATATCATAAACAGAGTCGACGATTTTAAACAGCTGGTCAAACACTTTTGTACTGATACCCGTAATCCCGGAACTGTTCGACACGAGGATTTTCTCAAGAACCGACGTAACGCTTGAGGAACTCCCCGATTCTTCAATTGTTTTTTTCAATCCGTTCAGAAGCGTATTGTTATACTCAAGCCCGACCAGCACACCGGACGAGAGAATCACTGTCAGAAAAAAAACAGAACGGACTAGCGCCCTTCCCTTGAATTTCTCGTTGAGCATGAGCGCGACAAAAAAGCTGAAAACGATAGTCGCAAGCGAACGGTAAACCATCTGTCCGATGGACGTCATAAGCATACGGTTAAATTCAGCATCTATCGTAAAGGCTTTCAGATAATTATAGAAATTATTCCACTTAAGAGAGAATCCTTTTGTGCTGATATTTACAGTACTCAAACTCATATGAAGCGACTGGATAAGCGGCTGCACCATAAACAGCAGAAAACCAAGTATAAAGGGCAGTATAAATAAATAGCCTGTAAGCGCCCTGCGTCCGGACAGTCCTATCGTCTTTTTTTTCATATTAATTCCCCTTATGTGCATTTACAACTTTATAATCCAGGGACGGAATTTTTGTACCGTCGAGGGATATATAGTCGGTGTATCCGAAATTAACATACACTTTCGTTCCATCCTCATATTCAGTCAAAGAAACATCAGGCGAAAGGTTCCGGTGATTTACCATTTTTTGTGAAAATGTTTTTCCAAGCTCCCTGTTATATCTGTTGTAAATCTGTTCGGCACTGGCGCTCCATTCCCTGAATCCGGCTCCGTAATAATCGGTGTATGAAGTATCCTGCAGTTTTCCTTCATCAGCAGCCATAAAAACAAACATAAGCCCGGCTCCGTATTCTGCGGCTTTCAGTACCGCATACCGGTAATCAGGAGCCAGATTGACGGGTGTTCCAGCATAGTTCACATATCCGTGAACGGCCATCTGGTAAAAAGGAATCTGCTCGTCAATAATTGAATATGCATGTCCGGTAAAATCCATGTTCGTTACAAAATCAGCATACTGAAGCGCATAATCATTTCCGCCGTTTATCATGATTCCAATTCCGCTGTCTTTTATTTTCTGCATACCGGCTGCATGCATTTTCCTGACTGATTCGCGGCTGCTCACATAATCCGGATCATAATTTCCGGAAAGCACATATCCCGTATCACACAGCGACACACCGTACAGCCCGTATTTCTGCGCAGTCTTTTCAAGGTTCATCGTCATTTTGTCTGCGAGTAACGGACGGAGAAGATACTGAGGTTTCTCTGTTTTTTCTTTTCCGTACCATATCGGGGAGTAATCATACCGCTTTGCAAGTTCCGAACTTACGAGACGGGCAGAATCACGGTAGCTCATGAATCCGTCGCCATATCCGCTGTTCACGGCGAACTGGGTGATTCCGTCAAGATAAACACGCCCGCCGGTTAAAGATTCTGCCATTTTGGCAAATCCTTTCTTTCCTCCCAGTATCTGAAGAAATTTTACATTTCTGAGCAGTTTCTGTTTTATACCACCGTTGAAAAAACCTGTAAGTTTTACATACATATTGGTAAAACCGGCATTTTTCAGCTCATTAATAATTTCCGCAGTCTGCTCGTATGAAGTAATTCCGAGCGGACGAGATTTTGGAAAACCAGCAACCTGCTGGATTTTGTCGACAGCTCCCAGAATTTCAACAGCAACCGGAGCTGACTTTTCGCTTTTTCCGGTCAGACCGGTTTTATTAACAAGATAATCACGGTATTCCGCAGCCATTTTGTTGTAGTCGGAAGAAGGTACAAAATCATACAACTGCTTTATTTTTTCTCCTGCCGGAAGCCGTTTTTCGTAGACAAATTCAGAGTTGGTCGATTTACTTGAAATATCATACTCTTCCGAATGTGCCATTGTATATTTTGCATAAACGTAATTCACGTCATTATACCGACCGCTTATATCAGCAGATATGCCGGCATAAGAAGCACCGTCTTCCAGTATGGAAATAAACGAGCTGTCTTCTGCGGATATGCCAAAAACCGGAAATAAATTTCTTGTCTCTGTAACAACTGCTTTTCTGTTGCTGCAGTAGTCCCAGCCGTATATATCCGAATAATAATTACTCTGCTTAAGCCTGCCGTTATTAAATTTAATAATACTGCCGCCGCCCTCGGGAACGAGCATATACCCGTTCTCGTCTGCGGAACCAGCACCGAAATATGGCAGTACTGCAAGTTCAACAAGCGGAAAATTTTTCTTGAAGCTGATTTTATCGAACGGTACTTCTACCACAAGATTATTTCCGTCAAGTTTGTATACAACGGAAACATTGAACACGGGTACGCTCTTTTTTGCACCGCCTGCGTAAAGTTCCGTATCTTTTTCATAATCAGAATATGTGTATCCATTATCCGCAAAAAACTTCTCGATTTTTTTCTTCATGTAATCCGGTACATCGTCCCTGACTACATACAGATTCTTTTCATCAAGGACCGGATATTTACGCAGCAGTTCGTCCATGTTATCCGACGGCAGAAGATTATCCGTATCGTATAACCGGTAATATTGAAGAATCAGATTGATATTTGACTTTGACATACCGCCGGTAATTTCGTCCATACGGTCTTCATCAACAGCCTGAGGAATTATATACTGCCGCTCCATATCGCCGAGTATATAATTCACTGTAATTTCATTTTCTCCATTTTCGATCGAGTAAAACCTGCGGTCTACACTGTACGTTTTGCTGTCGTATGTATTATTGACGCCGTTCTCGGTACTGTACGTAAGCAGCAGCGTAGAATGCATGCACGCCTTTTCTTTCGGCAGTGCAACCGGATCGCTGTCGGTTTCTTCCGGATCAGATCTCCAGATATGGCCCGTTGCTTTCTGTAGTACCTCAAATCCCGTCGTTTCTGGATCAAGCGTAAAAAGCAGATTGTCGTTTTCAAGCGTATTATTCTGTTTACTCTCGCCTCCAGTAAAGGAATAATAAGTAAACTGTGTTTTATCATCCTCATTCTTCGGCATAAGACGGGTAACAAGATATGCAGCAAAACCTGCAACAGCCGTCCATATCACAATAGTGATGACTGACTTTTTTGTTATTTTTATTACAGGCAATATTTTCTTTTTCATTTTACTATAATCCTCTTGTCAATTCAGACGGAACAGTATTTCTCTTCCGAGCGAAATAAAATATGCAATGCCGTCAGATATCATGCTGAAAAACAGCAACACAATGAAAATAAAGACAAGCATTGCAAAGGCAGATACAATCATAAACCAGAGAGTCTTTCCGAAACTGTATGCATGAATCATCATTATTGCAGCAATCATGAGTACACCGACCCAGGCAAGTGAAAAGTCGGAAAAAAACCAATAAAATGTTCCTTCCTCGACCGTGACAATATTGCTTAAAAAAATAAGAGGAATCTGTATAATTATATACGGTGTAAGTGCATAGGCCGTTCCCATATAAATCTGACTCAGCCTGCCCTTACCGTCAAACAGAGTCGTTACGCCCCAGTTTGAAACACAAAATACGAAGAGAGGCACAAGTACTGATGAGGCTTCCATAAAAATATTAACCCGTTCCCAGTGCACCTGTATAAACTGAAAACTGGTGAACTGCAGTTTCCAGACATGAGTCAGAAGCGTAAGAAGAACGAGAATATCTGCGGCCGCCAGCGAGCCGCGTTTTTCATGTATGAGATCCCAGAATCCGTCTACAGGATGAACAATCACATATAATGAATATTTTAATGACGATATGAACCGGTCCCATGTCTGTCTCTGTCCGATTCTTTTCAGTTTTGCAGTCATTACGCTCATGATCGTTTTACCTCTTCTTTTATTTTCCGCATTTCTTTTATCACCAGGTGCGCAATCAGCAGAATCAGCAGCACTGCCGCCATCCAGCCGAGATTGTGTTCTACCCACTCCCTGCGGTAAAGCACAAACGCTTTTGAATAATACTTTGCGTCCCACTTGAGTTTGAAATATTCCATCGCTGATTTATATTGTCCGCTGCGGAGTGCGGCTTTCCCCAGTCCGATATAGGCAAGATCATAATTTCCATTCAGATGCATAACTTTTGACCACAATGCTGCCGACTCGTCATAGCGGCCTGCCGCGTATTCATCAAGTGCTTCATAAATCATATTGCCGAAATCAGTCGGACTGAATACGGTAATGGTACAGGCCATCGAATCAAGAACAAGGAGATCCCTGTTTATATGGTCAAGCGCGGCAGTCTTTTTGAAAAAGCCGTTAATATTTCCTTTGCCACCGAAAGCGAAAAGCAGATATCCCTGGCTGTTGTACCCGAACAGCCGTCCCCTCGTGTCATCGAGGACAACATATGAGTCATCATCAAATACAGTAACATCTGTAAAACGTGACGGCCCATTGTATCCTGCTGCATCACCCCACTGAAGATCTCCGATCGGCGGCCATGCTGCATTTTTAATGAGAATGTCTTTTCCCAGCGCATTCAGCCGGCGCACAGGTTTTGCTTTATCGGATTTTAAATCCCATTCGTCAAAAGTCCTGGTCACTGCATAAATAAAACCGTCCTTATCAAGACTGGCATTCGAATATTCTGTCGGAACAAAAGATTCCATCCGTTTTTTTTGTTTTTGTGTCGCAAGTTTTTTCCACAGTGCATCTGCAACGTTCGGATGAACTTCGCCTGCTCCGTAAAATCCCGTAAACGTTCCGTCGCTTTCATATTTCAGAAATCCTCTGTTCACATTTTTTGCAAGGACATAGACACGTCCCGAAACATCTGCCACAACCTTTACCGGCATAAAGGCAAGAGTCTTGTCGTATGTCGGATTGTCAGGCTGCAGGAATTCCTGCAGCAGATTGAGATTCCTGTCCAGCTTTACGACACGTCCGTTATTCGTATCACAAATGAATAAATCCCCGTTACTGCCTGCAAAAACATCTTCAGGAGAATCAAATGTTTCTTTTATTTTTCCACCCGCATTGAAATGACCGATAACACGCTGCAGCGTGAATGTCCGATCCGGATTATACTGCAACTCGATAATGCGGTTATTGCCCGTATCACAGACATACAATTTGTTGTCCCTTGCAAAAATACCGGAAGGATTTGAAAGAGGAACAGCAAGCCCCAGCTCTTTCCATCCTGACACTTTATCGACACGGTACGTATCGGGCGATTTTTCAATTTCGCCCCACCTGTCGTACGTATAACAATTCGTTTCCGCAGAAAGAAGCGGTACGGTAACCAGAAGGTATGCCGCCGCAATAATCATAAATTTTCTCATATGCTAATCCTTCAACCCTGATGTCGCCATTGTTTCAAGTACCTGACTCTGCGCGAAAATGAATATCAGTACAGGCAGGAGCATGATAATAACGGTGACGGCAGCAGTCTGTCCGGTACGTACAATACCTCCGAGCTGAATCTGCTGAAGCGCATATGTAACGGGTTTCAGATTTTCCGTATAAATCAGATTCGACGCGTTGTTATTCCATAATGACTGCACTGAAAAAATAATAATCGTAAGCCACGCCGGCTTTGCATTCGGCATGACAAGTTTAATAAACGTAGTCCACTCGTTTGCTCCGTCTATTTTCGCCGCTTCAATAATCGAATCAGGTATGCCTTCCATATATTGCTTCATAAGAAACAGACCGATAGGGGCTGCGAATGCGGGAAGGATAAGCGCCCAGTAGGTATCTACGATATGCAGTTTCGTCATAATAAGATAATTTGGAATGGCCGTGACATAACCGGTAAACATAAGGGCCGTAACAACGACATTGAAAAATATCCTTCCACCGGGAAAGTTATATTTTGCAAGAACATACGCAGCCATCGATGCGATTATAACTTCACCAGCCGTTCCTGCAAACGTTACGAACACAGTATTGAACACATAACGGGAAAACGGAACATACGACTGACTCATCGTCACAAACAAATCACTGAAGTTGTCGAACGTCGGATTCCGCGCAAACAGTGTCGGCGGAAATTTGAACAGCTCATCAAGAGGTTTTAGTGAACTCGTTACAGCATATACCATCGGGACTGCCATCATGATACAAAGAAGCGCCAGAAACAGGTACATTCCGATATCACCGCCGATAGAACGGTTGGGGCTTCTTCTCCGGAATTTTCTTCTCACTGATGTATTCAATCTTCCACCTCCGCCTATCTTCCGACTCTGTTAAGCAAAGCCATAACGGCTTTCTTGCAGAGAATCATCACCAAAAACAGCATTGTCGCTATGGCCGACGCATATCCCATTTCGAAACGCGTATATCCGTAGTCGAACAGATGGGTTACAACAGTACGCGCAGCGTAATCCGTGCTCGGATATCCGGCGAGATTCATAGTGACATCACACACTCCGAAAGCTGTTGTTATGGACATAACGGCTCCGAACAGTAACATCGGTTTCATATTCGGAAGCGTTATGAACCACAATTCCTGCCAGCGATTTCGTATGCCGTCTATATATCCGGCTTCGTACTGCGACTTGTCAATTCCCTGAAGTCCCGCTACAAACGAAAGGAATCCCTGTCCAAGGCTCATCCACAGGATGACAATAATGCAGATTGTCATGATATACCTCGGGTCTGTAAGCCACAGCACAGGTGTATCGATAATATTAAGCTTCATTAAAATCGAATTCGTAATACCGTACATGTCACCCCGGAATATAATGGAAAATATGACATAGACGTTTCCGGCAATCGAAGGTGAATAAAATATGACGACTGCAATTGTCCGCATCCATTTCGGGAGTTCATTAATAAGCCATGCAATAAGGAATGAAATAATATATCCGGCAGGCCCTGTAATAACAGCTATAATAAAAGTATTTTTTATTGCTGTCTGATTCACTTCATCCTTCAAAAATAAGTTGATATAGTTTCTGAAGCCGATGAATTCCGGTTTCTCGAGCATATTGAAATTCGTGAAACTGTAAAAAATTGATGTGAACATCGGGAGTATGTAAAAGGCTATGAACAGTACCGCAAACGGCAGCAGAAACAGATAACACATTTTCATATTTCTCATACGCCTGAAATTTGCAGAGAGTTCTCTCTTTTTCAATTCACCATATTTTTTAAAAAAATTTTTCATTTTTTATTCCTCTGTCGGCAGATCGAATTCCTGACGCTTTTTCGTCAGTTCCTCGTTTATCTTTCTTGCATAATCAATCATAGTTTCCCTCGGATCATCCTTCTCGTTTACCATTTTACGCACGGCATTCGTTACATGGCGCGATGTATAATAACTGCCCGGCACTTCAGGCAGGCCTTCTGACGAATCAAGCGATGCAAGGAGAATCCCAAGCTGCTTTGAGCTCCAGGAAAGCTGTCTGAGTGCCTTTATATTCGCAGTCGCATACCTTGCGGACGAACCGAGCAAAGCTTCCATTTCCCGTCCGAACCTGAGCTGTGTCGGAGTTGATACCCACCATTTCATAAACTTCCATGCATTCTGTTTTACTGTCTCGTTTTCCTGCCGTATCATAATGCAGCACACGCCGCTTGTATTCGTTGTGCGGTCTATATACTGTCTTCCGGATGCATCGGTGCGCAGCGTACCCGGAAGAAGTGCAAAATCCCACAAGCCTTTTATTTCAGGAGCAGAAACTGTCAGAGTGTTGTAATTTGTATAATCTACGATTCCGACAGGCATTTCGCCGGAACGAAAACGGCTGAGAAAATCATATTCTGCGGGGAGTCCGTAATTATTAAAAAAATTTGTGTACAGTTTGAACGCAGAAATTCCCGGCTCACTGTCAAGCGACGTCTTTGTTCCTGCGTTATTATAGATTCTGCCGCCGTTCTGAAAGACTAATGAATAGAAAAACGACAGATTGGGATTCTGAATGCTTGTATATGGGATGGCGACGGACAGATTATTACCCTGAAGTGTCGGAAGCATTGCAATAAGATCATTCCATGTATCAGGAACCGAAAGACCGAGCTGACTGAGAATATCCTTCCGGTAGAATAATAAATTAAACGTTTCTGTTTCAGGAAGTGCATATACGCCGCCGTTGTATTTAAACGATTCGTACGAGCTCGGATAGAACTGCTTTATTGTTTCGTCGAAGTCAGAAAACTGCGACAGGTCAACATCGGCGGTTCTCATTGCATAATCAACAGCAGTATTTGATCCGGCGGAAAGAATAACATCAGGCCCCTTCCCTGCGACAACGGCAGGAAGAATTGCGTTCGCATTGACAAGCCGTACATTTACTTTTACCCCTGACTGAGGAGTAAACATTTCATCGACCATGTTCTTGAGAACGGTATTCTGATCGCGTCCGGTTACAAGCCACACCGTAACAACATCCTTATCATGTCTGCTGTAAACATTGCCAAGAGAACTGTAATCTATAAAGAATGATGCAAAGAATGATTTCGTTTCATGCAGGATTTTCTGTGCAAAATTTGTTTTGTGAAATTTCACAGGCACATCCGCGCTGTTCACGAGAATATAGTCAATATCAAGTTTCGTCTCACTCAGATTCAGTAGTGAAGTCCCAAGCGACGTAATATTGTCCTTAAACGTCGTAAAAGTTTTTGTTATCTGATCCGGATGGTCATAAAATTTTTCCAGCTGAATCGCAAGCGTCTGGGCAGGAGCAATCTTGTCGGACTTCTGACCTGTGTACGCGACGTACTCGTCCACCATGCGGTAAAGACGTTCGCTTTCAAGTTTCATTGCCTCCATCTCATGCGGATATACCTGGTCGATATTGTAATCACGTGCCATATCGGGCTGCGAACCTGTGAGAACGAGAATTGTACGGTATATAGTATTCAACCGGTAAATGCTGTCCTCAAGACTGCTGATGAGACTTCCCATATTACCGAGGGTTGCCTCCATCCTCAGCATATGCATGCCTTGCGTCAGGTAAAATTTGTACGGACTGCCCTTCCCGTCTGCAAGCGTGACCATATTCCAGTCGGTACTGTAGGGAAAGCTGACAGACTCCAGTGCACGGAACGGAATCTGTCCGTCAATATATACCGTACGGCATGATATGTATCCGCGCTGGTAATTCTGCCGTGCTTTTATGGAAACTGTGTACCATCCGTCAGACGGAATTTCGAGATTCCATTGTATCCACTGCCCGCTTTTTTTCCATGTGTCTCCGCCAATGTAGTTCAATACGGTATGTGTTATGCTGTACGGATCGGTAACAGGCGATGAACGGTCATACCGTGCAAATAATGAAGGATCTGAACGGACAGCGGCGCTTTCCCCCTGTACTTTTATTGAAACACCGCCGGACTTTCCTGTATCACCGGGTTCTGCAGCAGCATAGGCTTCATATGAAACAGCATTGTGCACAGCCCTGAGAATTATCCCGCTTATTCCCATAGGTTCATTATCAGCGGTAAAAGAAATGGTATTTCTGCCTTTCGCAAAATAAAACCGGTACGGTTCAACTACATATCCGTTGTCGCTGCGGCAGAGTTCAGCCTGCCAGTCAAAGACTTCAGTCTGTTCGGGACGGATAGCATTTCCCTGATTATCATATGAAATTTTATTTCCATCAGCCCAAAGCCGGCTGAATGCAAGGGAACCGGCACCATCAAACGGGAGCATACCGTTTATTTTAATTGTACGCTCCATGTTCCCCCCCCGGGACGGGACTGCTATATAATCCACTTCGATGTTGTAAAGGCCTTCCGCAGGCACATCGACATTCCATGAAACAGTAGAACCATCGTTCTGAATTACGACAGCGCTCCGCCCCTTGTATTCAGCGAGAACGGTAACACCTGCATCCGTCCCGTCCGCAAACAATGTAACAGGTACAGCTATATCTTCAGAGGGAAGCGGTTTGCCGGCACAAGAGGCCAGATACTGCTGGTATGTATTTGTCCGCTTACTATTTCCTTCATCATGAGAAAGATCAACACCTGCATATTTTTCGTGATAATTTTTTACAGGTATAAGTTTATTCAACAGAACAAACGCAATAACAGCTCCCGCAAATATCAGCAGGATTTTAATTGATTTTGTCATTTTTCATCCTCACGTTTCTGTATAAACCGCATTTTATATGAGACAAATCGGTCAAATAAAGCAGTTGTACAAAAATGAAATAACAATTATTATTTTCAAATCATTGCACAGTGTTTTCAATTTTATCATTCTATGTCAGTTTTCAAATAATACTATCAGGTCTTTTTCCTATCCCCTCCCCGGTTAATTTCATAAATTCAGAAACAGACGTAAAACAAACATAAAAATATCCGGCAGAAAGATTGATTAAATTAATCTGCTGCTTTTCATATAAGAGAGTTATATTTTATGCGGTATGACAGGCGCCTGTATATTTTATTAATTCAAAACAGCACAGGCGTACTATTTCTATCTGGTGAACGACATTGTCTGAAATTTATTTTATCTTGTATACTGTTCAAGCACACCGCCCGCTGTATGGATTACTCCATACACACAGTACATACCTTTTTCCATGCAGATGCATGAAAGGATATGCAGTTTCAGAAGATACTTTCTCTCTACTGGGATAATTGTTCCGGAGAAATTTCTTCTGCCTGACATAGCCAAAATGGAAAACCGACAGCGGTATGCAGCGTTCAGACATTCCGTCAATGAACTGAGTGACAGTATATTCATCATGTGAAACAGGAAATGAAGCCGGCAGCCACAGTCCGAATGTCCCTTTAGGAGGTAAAGCAGGACGCCCGATCAGCGCAGTGTACCGCTCCAGAATTTTTTTCGTCGTTGGTCCGAAAAGAATATAGTATTCCAGGGATTCATCAGGAACACTACATTGCACTCTGGATACATTTCCCCTTGCCACTTCAAATGATACTGCCACAGCATCATCGAAACAGATTCCGTATCCTCCTTTTGTCGAATAAGAGGATATATTCTTATATGCCTGTCCGCAGACAGTACCGCTGTCAGTATTCCTTATATCTGTATTCTGCCCCTCTTTTATAAAAGGGTCAGTACTTTCTCTCTGCCCGCATACATGCGCCCCGGCACCTGGAGAAAGTTTGTCTTTCCTGTTCGGTTGAACGTCTTTACA
The DNA here is from genome assembly GCA_002314445.1 of Treponema sp. UBA1793. Classification (GTDB taxonomy): domain Bacteria; phylum Spirochaetota; class Spirochaetia; order Treponematales; family Treponemataceae; genus Treponema_D. Next base: position 24,500 of record DCFX01000022.1, on the reverse strand, counting down.
CAGCATATTTTCCTTATTTGCAGAAAAACATGTTTCATACCCGTAAACAGCTGAATAATGAACAGGACGTACTTTATTAATATTTTCCATAACTGCAAACCTGGACGGGAAACAATCCTCTATAGTCCAGCATTCCTCCGTACATTTCACGGATAAAACCTCCTGATATACTTTATATCCTGAGACAATTTTTTATTCAGAAACTCTTACATATACATCCGGCTGTACAATCAAACAAGTCAAATGACACCAATTCCAAACGTCATTAAAGTTCCACATTATTTTTTATCTTTTCCAGCATATCAGAGCACCAAAACGCTGAGAACAATATAAATTGTACTTTTTCTATCCAGAAATTTGACAATCCAGAATATTAAATTAAAAAGTGTCAATTATATGTAAATAATTATCTCTTATTTTTCTGCACGGATGCATACTTTATTGCAATACATATTCCGGCCGCCTTATTCTGATGCAATTTTTATAGTTTTTTAGATAAAAAATTACGGTTTATGAATTTTAAAGCATAGTCATACACTGATTCTATTGCCGGCAGAAATATTTATCTGAATAAAGTACCAGAACAAAGGGGGATTTGTTAAAATGAAAAAATTAATTGCAGTATGCATGGTTGTGCTTATAGCTGCAGGAGTTGCATTTGCTGTGGATTTTACGGCCAGCGTTAATATGCTTGGAACGCTTGCCAGCGGCAGCGGAGACGGTTCGACGATTAACGGTCCGCTGGTGACAAACAAAACACAGAAAGACGCTGATATGCTTGTCTTTAACATAGACGGAGGGAACTACGGAGCACATTTTGAATTGTGGACTAATCTTGCAAGCACCGTAACGTATCTGACGGATACAAGCGGAAGCACAAGTTCTCTTGACAATGCCGTATATGCGCGGAGGGCGTATCTCTGGTTCAAACCTGTAAATCAATTAAAAGTTGCAGTCGGAAACGTCGGCTCATACTTGTACACTGAACAGCTCCACTGGTGGAAAACGGGACTTGGTGGAAGTGCAAGCGGTGCTTCAAGCTGGTATCTGAGGTACAGCAACTATACCGGCGTCGAAGGCGGCGGCGTTAACTTAACGTACAATCCGATACAGGCCCTGACGATTGATCTCGGCTGTGGCGGCGGCTTCGGAAACGCGCTGTTTACGAAGGATGGAAGTAAATTCACCTATACAGACTGGGGTGCGACTGTAAAATATCAGATCAACAAAACAATTTCGGCAGGTATCGGCTGGCGTGATATGGGTTCGGACGGTTCGGAAATACCCGATAATTATTCAATGTCAACAGGGGCTGATTATTACAAAGTGCTCACAACCGGTTTCGATGTAAAAACCGACAACATGTACGGATTCCTGCAGCCCAGAATTCTGTTTAATGAGTATTACGGATTTGAAGGTGCAACATTCGACAACTATTTCCGGTATGCAAAGGGACCGGTGACGTTTGAAGCCCGCCTTCCCTTTACCTATCGTAAACAGGATTCAGGAGAAGCCGATCCATCTTATTTAGTTTATGAGCTGCGTGTAAAGTATGCAGTCAGTGATGCAATCACACCATTCCTTGACCTTTCAAATGATGACGGTGGAGACTACACACCTGCCTGCTTCGGTACAGAAGCAAACGGAGACAGCTTCGCCGACACATTTGTCATACATGTGTACCCTGGTGTATTTTTGAAATTCGGCGGCTGCGTCATGGATGTCGGTGTAAGTTTCAATACCTACAAAAAGGGTTCATCACCATCATGGGGATGGACGGTACCCTTCGAAGCCCGTGTGACATTCTGAGCTGATTAATAAATGCTGCAGACAGCCTGGACCATAGAAATTTCAGAGTGGCGTCAGGTATCTGCAGCATTCTGTATACAAACTGATAAAATATTAAAAAAAACAGCAGGAGGATTATACAATATGCATAATCTGCTTCCGACATTCAATGCAGACGCAACAGCAGTAAAATTACCGTATAACAATATAATGATCAGCTTTGGAAATATAACTTTACAACGCATTACATTAACAATCCCTGTTTACGGATAAATCATTTCATACGGTAATTCTTAAATTAAACGGGCATAAATACAATCTTTATTAGCAAAACAATATGCGTAGTGCATTCGGATAGAGCAGAAACATGTATCAAGACGTTATGATTACCACCTGTCACCATAATAAAATAATTTAAGGAGAAATAATGTAATGTATAAAGTTCTGATTGTCGATGATGAAAAAATTATCAGAAACGGATTATGCCATTTTATCGACTGGGAAAAATACGGATTTTCCATTTGCGGAGAAGCCGACTGTGGAGAAACAGCACTCAGAAAAATAAAAGAATGTCAGCCGCATCTTGTACTGCTTGACATTACAATGCCGGGAATGTCGGGACTTGACATTCTGGAAAAATATCATAACTCATATACAGACTCATACAAACCTTTGTTCCTGATACTTACAGGATATTCGGATTTTGAATACGCACAAAAGGCATTAAACTGTGGAGCACAGGGATATCTGCTGAAACCTGTAGACGAGGATATGCTCGAAGACAAACTGCGTGAACTGGCCAGCTTGCTTTCATTAAAAAATAAAACAGAATGCACACCGGTCTTTGATGCAGAATATATGAAGGAGTTTGAAAAAATGCTTTCAACAGGTGTAATCGATCCTGTATTTAAAAAACAATTTGATGACGACACACTCTATCAGTTGATCCTTTTTTCTTCGGTCTGCTGTGGTTTTTCAGACAGGATGCCGCAGCTGCAGAAAGTTGTTGCAGATTTTTTCCCGTTTGCAGACATTACATTTTTCGGGCAGAATTCATTTCTCACCGCTGTAGTAAAAAATACTCCGGAAAATACCGTGCTCCGGTATATCGGCAGGTTCTGCGAAAAATACGGAAAAAAAGCAGGAGGACCTGTTGCATCTATGGGTCCATCTTTACAAGGTCTTCAGGGAGCGCTAAGTTCATATCAAACTGCAAGGAAACTGTTTGATATATTATTTTTCTCGGATAACACATTATTTTTGCAGGAACAGGATTTGATTCCTGAACAGTCAGGAATTGTAAAACCTAATCCCCTGCTGCCGCATGTTTCTGAACTGCTTACTTTTATAGAAACATACGACATTACCAGTGAGGAGCGTTTCTTAGCACAACAGAGAGAGACATTCCGTACCGGCAGATATGCTCCTCAGACTGTAAAAAAAATGTTCATGGCCTTTGTCATTGAAATCTATAATAATATACATGAAAAATATCCGGAAAAACAATTGAACATGCCGCAGGTATTGGATCTTGTAAACGCGATATACGGACAACAGTATCTTTCTGGTGTGCTTGAAGCAGTCAGGAACTTCATAGACACTTTAACGGATTCATTTAATAAGAATTCATCAGAAGCAACTATTGCCAAAATAATTCAGTATATACGGCATAATTATCGTTCTGATCTGAAACTTGAAGATCTTGGTACTATGTTCAACTGCAATAGTGCCTACCTTGGAAAAAAATTCAAAAAAATAACAGGAATATCGTTTAATACGTATATGGACATGACCAGAATAGAAGCTGCAAAAAGGATGCTTACTTCAACAAATCTTAAAATTTATAATATTTCAGATATAGTCGGCTATACAAATCCCGATTATTTTTATCTCAAATTCCGTAAATACGTAAAAGTCACTCCGAAACAGTTCAGAGAAAACCATACCTGTCGCGAAACGTCAGATAATCTGCCGGAGCTTATACCGCAGGGAGCCGTAAACTAATTTTGTTAATAATATCAATAAGAAAAACAACAAGCATGATTTACAATTCCGCTGTCCTTCTAAAACAAATTTCGAACCCGAAAGGAGAAATAGATAATCATTGTAAATTCTTGAATTTAGATTTGGAGGAAATATGAAATTGATTCAAAAAACCGGTATAACATGCTGTCTGTTTCTCATGACGGCCGGTACCGTTTTTGCAGATGCGGAAACAGCAAAAGAACGGTATATCAAACCGTCACAGCACATTACCGTTCCCGACACAAGCAGTACGACCGTAACTGTGCCGCAGAAAATGCGTACGGAACTTACGGCAACTGAACTTACACGATTAATGGGAAACGGAGTGAATCTCGGCAATACGATGGAAGCATACCGTACCGCTGATATGGGGACAACTGAATCTCCTTCCAGATATGAACAACTCTGGGGCCAGCCTGTTACTACTGCAGCACAAATGGAAGATTATAAAAAAAGCGGATTCAATTCAATCCGTATTCCCGTCGCATGGACAAATGCCATGGCATATGAAAAGGGAGATTATACCATAAATAAAGCGTATCTTGACCGCGTTGAAACAATCGTCAACTATGCGCTTGCCGCAGGCCTTTATGTCGTATTTAATGACCATTGGGACGGCGGCTGGTGGGGCATGTTCAGTTCTGCAAATCCCCAGACAAAAAAAGATGCAATGGAACTGTATGTCGATATGTGGACACAAATTGCAGTCCGTTTCAAAAACTATTCTGACTATGTTATTTTTGAGGGCGGCAACGAAGAAACAGGCAGCAGACTCAACGACGTAAATATCTGCTATGACAGCGGCACATTGACAGAAGACGAATGTTACGGAACAGCAAATCTTATCAATCAGACATTCGTCAACACTGTCCGGGGAACAGGCGGAAATAACGAACAGCGCTTTCTGCTTATTCCGGGATACAACACGGATATAGACAAAACATGCGATGCGCGCTTCATCATGCCGAAGGATACGGTAAAAGACCGGCTTCTTATTTCCGTCCACTACTACACGCCCTGGGCATTCTGTGGCGACGGTGCAGGAGCAGAACACTGGGGTACCGTACGGGAATGCAAAGAGCAGAATGACGCACTCGGTAAAATGAACAGTTTCATAAGACAGGGGTATGGTGTCATCATCGGTGAGTACCAGGCATCCATAGATAAAAATAATAAAGTTAATTCCGATTCTCCCGGTTTCTTCGATAATTTTCTTTCCAACTGTGATATGTACGGCTACTGTCCGATGCTCTGGGAATGCAGCACATGGTTCGACCGAAAATCGGGAAACATGAGGGATAAAAAAATAGCACAGTTATTCAGATCCCGCAGTTATGAAAAAGAATCAAAACTCACGCAGGACGAGCTAACTGTTAAAGCTCAGGAAAATATCGCCGGTCGGATCAGGAAAGCCCCGGTGTCATTCAGTGGAAATCAGTTTATAGGAAAAACGGATAAAGCGGTAGCATGGATTATGTACAGCAGCGGCGATTATTCGAATACATACAGTGTCGGAGATGCATACAATCCCGATTCAAAATCAAAAAATATTACTCCAGCTGATGTCGAAATTACCGGAGGCGGAACTTACACTGCGGCACTTTCATTTACAAGTGATTCATACAGTACATCATTCTGCGCGCTCGCAATTGCAAACGGCGAACAACTTTTTCCAGGATGGTGCATTGATATAAAGGATATATCCATAAACGGCAGACCGATAAAACTAACAGGAAGGCCTTATACGACAAGCGATGACGGAAAATGCACGAGGGTAAATATTTACAACGAGTGGGTAACCAGCATTCCTGCATCAGCGCGCACCATTAACGGCGGCAAAACAGATATAAAAACTGTGATTATTAACAGAGATGACTGGAGAAAAATAACGAACCTTTCCGTAACCTTTTACTATGGTCCTCAGAAAAACACTGATAAACAAAACTGACAAATTAATTAATAAGGCTGCACAAAATGGATATAGAGTTTCCAGGTGCAGCTCTACGCTCAAACAAATTTTACAACAATCCAGCCCCATTATTAATAATCATTTTTATCTGCAGTTAGAAACCACTATCGTATGCCTATAATACTGATTCAGACTGATTATTGTCTGCATTGTCTATCTGATTTTTCATGCCGTTGTTTCTTTCGATCTTGAGAAATATATGTTTAGCCGTGCCGCTCACTGTATAGACAAGAATCATCGGGCCTGCTAAAACACCAAAAATTTCCATAAGCATATTAAAAGTAAAAAGAAACACTTCAATGGCACAGACAAAAAAAATAACAAAAGTTCTCAGCGGATATCTTATGCTTATTGAAAATGAATTGCGCAGATTATTCCAGAGCGTATTGTCATAACGGGCAGTAAGAGGATAAGCATAAACGAACATGCAGAAAACAACTGCAATGGAAAGAATGCTTACAACGCAAAGAACAACCGGTGGTTTTTCTGATTTGAAAACAAGCTGCACATCAATATACAACGCATACAGGGCTGCTGCTGTAAGAAAAAACAGGGCCGTTCCCTGCTTAAAATTTTTCCTGAATGCCTGCACAAATGATTTTGATATATAAGCTTCTTCATCATCCACCATATTCAGTGCAACTGAATATGCAGCAAGAGTAGCTGCTCCAGCCGTAATAACGGGCAGTGAAAATACTATCCAAAGAATGTTAAGACAGCAGATATCGACAAGTCTGCTCATAAATTTTGTAAATTTACTATTCTGGCTGTACAGCGACATATTTTACGACCTTTGATTCCTGCAGAAAAAAAGCTGTCCGGTAAGTATGTTGTACTGCTGATATGTCAGTACGACTCTTCTCCGGTTTTACTCACCGGACAGCAGGTTTGTCCGTTTAATTTTTTTTCATTGCATCATTTTCTGCGGCAGCACGCCGTGCAACTTGTTTCGTCGTAAACGCAAGACAGTCCGCAAAACCATATGAATAAGCGTCTTTTGTCATCTGAGCGGTAATGTCATCAAATTCGGCGTCCGTTTTTGCATAGATTGCCTTCCAGCTGCCGTTTTGAATCGTAGTCCGGATCTGATTCCACTTTACGGAAAGCGTATCAGGCAGCGGTTCCTCCGTGAACATACTTCCGGGTGAAAGAATATATTTCCCCTTAACAAGATAATCGTTCGGTGAATCAGCTTTTGCCCATTTGCGCCAGTCAGCATCAATGCTGTATTTTGCAGTTTGTTTCTGAGAAGCCCAGGAAATTTTATTATAGGCCTCTCCGGGCGCGAGCGGATTTGATGCATCAAGTGCCCACGTTACATTATTAATCTGGAATAAGCCGTCTTTATATGTGCCTGTATATGGTTTTGCCATCGGAGTATTGTTATCTTTCTGGCATGCATCTCCCAGCTTTGTAAAATATGTCTTTCCGTCTTTTATATACCAGTTGCCGTCCTTCTCCCCTTCCGGTCCGTACTGGGTAATAAGATATCCTTCCGGCGTTGAAAACCAGTTGATAATAGCCATGCAGAGTTCGGGATATTCCGTATCCGCACCGATTGACCAGACACGGTTGACACCGTACACACTCTGTCCGTAACAGATTGGTGAAGCATCTGCAGGTCGTACCGGGAACATTCCTTTTCCTGCCGCCATATGGGCATCAGTATTATAAATTCCGCTTCCCATCCAGTTGAACACGTTGAAGAATGCTGTTCCGTTCTGGAAGTCTTCACTCATACCGTTATATTTCTGTGTCTGGGAATCAGGATCAAGAAGTCCTTTTTGATACAGTTTGTTGTAAAATCTGAGACAGGTAAGATATGGTCCGTCTTTTTCAAGGCAGTCGTGATATTTTTGTGTCGACGGATCATAGAGTCCGAAGTCAAATTCATCGTATCCGTAATAGGCGGTCGCTGTCGCTTTGACAAACATAACCATATTGCCGTCCCAGTCGTTAAAAAGCGAAACGCCATAGGTAGGGTTGCCGTTGTCGTCCTTAGGGCAGATTTTTTTCATTTCTGCAAGCGCATCGACAAGATCGTCGAGCGTTTTTATTTTCGGGCTGCCGATTTTTTTGTATAAATCGTAGCGGATATCCCATGTGTAAAAGAAATACTGAAGGTCCTTTGAAGACGTTGAAACGTTATGACCAAACCCGTATACTTTTCCCGTTCCGGAAATTTTCCGGTTTTTTTCAAGTGCAAATTTCATGTGAGTATTGATATACGGACCCCAGTTATCCAGCAGTTTTTCGTCATTCCAGTCCAGAAGCATATCCTTTTTTACAGCATTCATATAATCGTCCTGATCGCTTCCCCATATGACAAGATCACCAAGAGAGCCGGATTCCATACGCGTCTGAAGAATGCCGGAACCTGCCGGCTGGTTTATAATATTCAGCTTCACGTTGAATTTGTCGAGCAGAACTTTTGCAAACCATCCGGTCTGTTCTCCTGAATAGTTTGCCAGCTGATCGAACACCTGAAGCGTAACCGTCTTTTTCGGCCTGATTTTTTTAATATTTCCTTCATTTTTTTCGGCAGAAACAGCCGGTGCCAGAAGCAGTACTGCAGCCAGTGTCAACAAAACTAATTTAACACGTTTCATTTTTCCTCCTGAAACTTAAAATTATTTATTAATCAACTGCAAACATTGCATCTGCAGGTAATTCAAAAACATTATTAACAAATCAGCCTTTTACAGCACCGAGCATGATGCCTTTTTCAAAATACCGCTGCATAAACGGATACACAAGGAGAATTGGAATGGCAGTAACCATGGAAATGGTATATTGAATAACCTTTACATTAAGAAGGCTTGACCTGGTTGCATCGCTCAATCCTGTCGTACTGTTTGACATCATGGCCTGGAGATTACTCGAAGTATTAAGATAGATATACAGCCGGTGCTGAAGCGTATACAATTTTGGCTGTGCCGACATGTAAATCAAGGAATCCTGAAAGGAATTCCAGTGCCCAACGGCCGTCCAGATGGCAATAGTCGCAAGAATAGGCTTACTCAGCGGCCAGATGATTTTTACAAAAATTGTCCAGTAAGAGGCTCCATCCATAGCAGCACTTTCCTCAAGTTCTGAAGGAATTGCTTCGATATATGTTTTTACCATCATAATGTTAAAAACATTGACAATGCCCGGAATAATATATACCAGATAATTATTTGTAAGGCCGAGAAGCTGCATATTCATAAATCCGGGGATAAGACCCGCGTTGAAGTACATTGTAACAACCATAAATCTGTACCAGAATTTTCTGTGCCATAATTGCTGCTTTGTCATAAGATATCCGACGAGTCCTGATGACATGACAGTCAGAGCCGTACCTATAAGAGTACGGGAAAGCGTTACAAGAAATGCATTGGAGAGATCATTTACCTGACGCAGATTCCAGTAATTGTCAAAGTGGATACCGCGCGGATAAAAATTAATAAGTCCCTTCTGGACAAGTTCGTTGCTGCTTATTGTATTTATAAACAAATAATAAAACGGATAAACGCAGACTATAGTAAATAAAATAAAAAAAGAATAATTAAAAAAATTGAATATTATATTGGAATAACCTCCTGCAGTACGATTTTTTGCATAGCCGGCTCTCTTTGTATTTTCTTTCTCATTTGAGTTCATGGTTACAATGCTCCTTATACAATGTTCTCTCCGCGGACTACTTTCGATATAGCGTTTGCACCGAAGAGAAGTGCTACACTTACCAGAGATTTTATAAATCCGACGACTGTTGAAAGCGGGATGGAAGGATTGCCGCTTCCAAGACCAAGCAGATATACGTACAAATCAAGTACCTCTATTGAATCCGCGTTGGCGGTATTTCTGAAGCAGTAATACTGCTCAAGACCGTTGCTCAGCATGCCCGCGATTGAAAGCAGCAGTAGTACCATGTAGGTGGGAATAAGTTCCGGCAGTGTAATGTGCCACATTTTCTGGAAACGGCCCGCACCGTCCACTGTTGCAGCCTCATACAACTGCTGGTCAATGCCGGTAATCGCAGCAATATACATGATGGCACTCCATCCGAGTCCTTTCCACATCCCCCATGCAAGCATTTTAAGCCAGATGTGACTGCCATTCATAAGCATGTTTACACCCTGTGACCATACACCCGAATGAACCATGAGGCTTGAAATAAAACCGTCAGTGCTGAAAATACACACCGCAATTGCATATACGAGAACCCACGAAATAAAATTCGGGATAGTTGTAAGCGTCTGGATAACACGGCGCGCTGTCGTACTGCGGATTTCTGCCAGAAACATGGCAAAGAGCATCGGGCACCAGCTTGTTGCAATTCCCAGTCCGCTCATTGCAAGTGTGTTTCTCAAAACACGGATAATATCCTTCACTGTCGCGGGATTTTTAAAAAGAAACGTAAACCAGTACAATCCCACAAAATTGTTTTTTGAAAGCGTATCTCCCGGATGATAATTGTAGAACGCATAGCGAAGTCCCCAAAGCGGGAGATAGCAGAACAGTATGACAAGGACAAGAAAGGGCAGAAGCATCATAAAAAGCTGTTTCGGCGGATCAAATTTATACTTCTCTTTTTTCACCGGAGATGGCGTGAGAAAAAGACATATGCATGCAATTACAAAAAGAAGGGCCATTACAGTCAGCTCAAAATAAACAGCCGATGGAAAAACCGGTTTCGCTTTTCCCGCCGCATCGTTTTCAACTGCACCGGCAAGAAGCATCGTATATGATTTTCTGATACCAGCCATACTCAGCGCGCAGGCAGCGCTTCCGCAGAGGATAAGGATGTTACCTTTACGGCGGCATTTATTATTGCCAAACGACAACACGCCGCCCGCACATACAGCAAGTATACTGATAACAGCGGCCATTGCAGATAAATAATCTGCAAGAAAGGCTTCTTTCGCCCAGCTTTTCCGGAGTAGTACATGAAGAGTATTTGTAAAAACAGAATAGAAAAACCCCGATGTAAAAAGGGAAATGTTGCGGTTGATCTTTTCGGAAATACGGGCAGGATTAACACCAGGAATAAAAAGTAAAATGAATACGACAAGGACAACCGCTTCAAGAATGTAGTAAGATATTTGTACAGCAAGCTCTTTGCCGTGCAGTTTTGTTTTTTTATGAGTAAACAAAATTTTTAACTCCTCTAAGAAAATTATCCAACTCCAACGTTGTAGAAAAAGGATATCACGGACAAACAGCTTTTTTTATCTTTTTTTTTAATCAAATTACTATAATAATTACATTTCTGCTGTTTAAAATGATTTCATGAAGTTTTGTCATGACATATGTAAAATGGCATATAATGCCGGGTCATATTGGATAATTTTTATATTTCCAGAAATTTTGTGGTAGTGCTATTATCATTAACATGTTCGTTTTTCCAAGAGGTAAACCCGGCGCTATGAAACATTTTTTTTCGCACATAATCAACAATCTGAAGATCAAACACAAGCTCATGCTTCTTTACACAACAACATTTCTCATCCCGCTTATTCTCCTTTCAGGATTATCCATATCATGGCTGCATCAGACGCTGCTCGATTGGGAAAGAATGAGGACAGACACAGTATTTCAACAGACAGAATCTCTGTTCAGCGACATCCTCACGTCAGTAACAAAATTGTCCGACCGCATCTATGTTAATAAACCTGTCCAGGATATAATTTTAAAACAGTTCAAAAATACGAAAGATATCTACACAGCATATACCTCTATAAGTTTCCTTGACGATTTTCTCAGAGTATACGAAAGCATCGCAAATTTCCGACTGTATACTGATAATCAGACACTGCTTGACAATTCGTATATTATTAAAACAACCGATGCGATACGTCAAAAATCATGGTATCAGACTGCAATAAGGCTGAATGGACAGACATTCTGGACATACAAACGCGACAGCATCACCGGCAGAAAATATCTCTCTCTTGTACGTTCTGTGTGGCGCACAACAGATCATTCGTTCATAGGGGTTCTGTCCATAAATATAAATCCGTTCTACGTAAATAGAATGTTAAAAAATAAAATGTTCAACACGCTCATTATTTATAACGGCACAATCATCTATAACATAGATGGAATTACCGATACTGCCTTCATGGGAAAAATTCTCAGTATGGCAGAAAAAGTGACATGTAAAAACACAAATACAATTATTGCTGGAGGTAAAAAAATGGAAGTAAATATAAAACAGTTCCGCCCGTACCGCGGAGAAACAGATACGTTCACTATTATTTATCTTCTTCCTACGGACCGGCTCACGAATGCCACCATGCACGTAACGAAACTCGTTATACTGATTTTTATATTATGCCTTATACTTTCCGCCGTTATGATTTTTCTTTTCTCGCTGTATTTTGAAAAAAGAGTACAAAAAGTAAAAACCGGAATTCTCTGCGTTGTATCAAATAATTTTGAAATACAGAAATCAATAGGTGGAAGAGATGAATTTGCAGAAATATATGATGCGTTGTATGAAATGTCCGTAAATATAAAGCATCTTATTAAGGAAGTATACATCAGGGACCTGGAAAAAGAACAACTGCTTGCGAGGCAGAATGATATGCGCTTCAAAATGCTTTCAGCCCAGATAAATCCTCATTTTCTGTTCAACACGCTTGAACATATCAGGATGAGAGCGCTTACAGCAGGAGATAAGGACGTGCCTTATATGCTCAAGCTTCTCGCAAAAATACTGCGCTACAATCTGTCCGTAAATGGAGACAGCGTTCCTCTCATTTCCGAAATAGAAACGATAAACAATTATCTTGAAATACAGCACAAACGTTTTGCAAACAGAATTTCATACGACATCATGCTTTTATGTGATGCACGTAAAATCCAGATACTTCCGCTGCTTATACAACCGATTGTGGAGAATTCTTTTACACACGGACTGGAAGCTAAAATGTCAGGAGGTTTTATCTATATCGAAATAAAAGAAGAAACCGAAAGTATACAACCCCTTCTGATTATTACTGTCCGCGACAATGGCTGCGGTATTTCAGCTGACAAACTAAGGGAAATTAATATCAGCCTGAAAAAGGATGCAGTGGAAAAAAACAGTTCCTCAATCGGAATGATAAATGTTAACCAACGGATAAAACTTCATTATGGTACAGAATACGGAATTGAAATACAAAGTACCGCAGGAAAAGGGACATCCGTGCGATTAAAAGTCCCTCTCATAAAAAATGGAGAATAATAATGTTTAATTTTTACAGGGAAAAACCGGAATAATTCCGGTTTTTTGTATCTGTACTGTGATATTATAATAAGTGGTGCATAATATTTTGTAAGCTGAATTTCATTTTGCGCCATTAATAACAGCAGCAAAATGGGAGCCTCAACATGAAACTACTTATAAAAACAACCACTGCGTTACTTGGCATATCTGTTCTTGCCAGCGGATGTTCAAAACAAAGGGACATAAAAGCATCCGGTAATCCAATAACGTTTACATTTTTTACAGCTGATTCAAACGAAGACATGCCATTCACAGATCCTGTGGCACTCGAAATCCAGAAACGAACCGGTGTAACGCTGCAGATTGAACATCCTGTCGCAGGAGATACGCAGTCAATTCCACTTATGATTGCAGGTGGCGCATATCCCGATCTGATCTATGCAAAAGGAGAACTTGCAAATCTCATCGATGCTGGTGCGGTCATTCCGCTCGATGAATACATTGAAAAATACGGGTCGAATATGAAAAATCTCTACGGATCTCAGATTGTTAAACTCCGGAATTCGCTCGATGACCCCAATATTTATTCAGCCGGTACATACGGAGTGAATGAAAAAGTTTTTGAAACAAGCGGTACGATGCAGATTCAGCATGCAGTATTGAAGGAACTCGGTTATCCGAGAATAGAAACACTTGATGATTATGAAAACGCAATCCGTACATATATGCATAAGTACCCGGAAATAAACGGTCGGAAAACTATCGGTTTTTCACTGCTTATTGATACGTGGCAGTGGTACATAGATCTCTCGAATACGGGAAATTATGTAACAGGCTGCCCCGATGACGGCGAATGGATAGTCGACCAGAAAACATTGAAAGCGCAATACAAATTTCTGAATCCGGAAATGTACCGTTATTACAAATGGCTTAACAAAATAAATGCAGAAGGCATTCTTGATCCGGAATCGTTCACACAGAAGGAAGACGTCTGGAAATCAAAAATTGCGGCGGGACGGGTGCTTGGCATTTCGTATCCGGTGTGGGGTTATGAAGATGAACGCCTCTCTCTTATCAGGAACAATATGCCGCAGCGAACATACGCGTATCTTCCTGTCACGGCGGGAAAGCAGTTCAAAGACCAGTCGCTCAGGAACTACGGATATTCGGGCGGATGGGGTATTGCAATCTCTACATCCTGTAAGGATCCTGTACGTGCATTCAGATTCCTTGACTGGATGTGTTCCGAAGAAGCTCAGATTCTTGTAAACTGGGGTATTAAAGATGTTAATTATTATATCGGCGCAGACGGGAAACGTACACGCACTCCGCAGGAAATAAAGATATCTCAAACGGATCCAGATTATGCAAAAAAAACAGGTGTCGGCCGATGGAAATATCCGTTTCCGGAAATGGGAAATGCAGCAGTGGATTCAAACGGAGACAACATCAATGTCATATCAACCGATATTATTAAGCATAATTACCTTCCCGTCGAAAAGGAAACGCTTGCCGCTTATGGTGCGGACATGTGGACGGACTTGTTTCCCGCAGCTGAAGAACTTGGAATTTCTAAATACGGTCAAATCTGGCAGTATACGCTTCCTGCAGATATAAATGAAAAAACAGCAACAGCTGACGAATACGTAAAAACGACTCTGACCCAGCTCATTCTTGGATCTCCCGAAGAGTTCGATAAAGGCTGGTCAGAAATGCAGACAACGCTTAAAACTATGGGGCTCGAAAAAGCCGGCGATATATTAACAAATCTTATTGCCATGAAAATCAAATTATGGAGAGAAAAATAGTCTATCGTGTTTTTTCTCAATCATTCAGATAATCAATAACCGTTATCCGTTTAATATGTTAAACTTTTCTTGAAGTTTATTTGTCAAATACATATAATATTGAAAATAAACAAAGGAAGGCTCTGCATTTTTATGAAACGGTTAAACTTCATTTTGAATCCGGCGGCGGTACTTGCGACAGTAGTGCTAATCACTGGGTTTGTATCGTGTTCGTCTGAAATTGTTCCATCCCCTGTTATTGAGGCTCTTGACGGGGCAATATCAGGTTCTGCTTCAACAAAACTTACCGCTCCTGAAGAACTTACTGCTACGCAGGGAGAAAAGCGCTGCATCAAACTGACATGGTCTGAAGTAAACAAAGCTGTAAGGTATTATATCTATTCGGCAGCTACACCATTTAATAATTTTACACAGGTTGCAGAATCAACATCGGCTTCATATACATACGACGGCCTCACTGCGGGAACTTCGAAGTATTTTAAAGTGACTGCCGTTGATTATGCGGGGACAGAATCAGATGTAAGCAGTACTGTACTTGGAAGCACGCTTGCACAGCCGATAATCAGCGATATTACCGGAACTTCGGGTTCGGAGGACACGTCTGTAACAGTATACTGGTATATGGAAAACGCCAACGCATCGACATATCTTTCATCGGTTTGCTACACAATTACATGCACGGACTCATCAGGCAAGGCAATTGCAGCGGCCACGGTTAAGGGAACTGACATTTCTGAAACGGCGTATACATTTTCGGATCTCACGCCGAATAAAACATATCTGTATACTGTTACCGCATACCTTTCTACGGCTGAAAACAACATGGAAAAGAGCGATGCTGTTAATGCGGAAACCGCCAGAAGACTCCGGCCTGACGCACCGACAGAACTCATTGCTTCACAGGGAACAGATAAAACGGGTATTACGCTTTCATTCACGCTTCCTGAAAAAGTATTTGTCCTTATTTCAAGCGGCACATACAGTCAGTATCCGCTCTACTTCAAAATCTACAGACGGCCTGCTGCTGCTGACGGTGAAACACCGGCTGGCTGGGGCGATGCAATTGTGGATCACCTGTATTTCAATGGAACTACTACAGCTCCCGGCGATTACGATTCATATACAGCAGGTTCAACAGTCACGTGGACTAACAGTGCGGGCACAGGTTCTATCGATATAAAACGCGGCACAAAATATGACTATAAAATCCAGTCGTATGCAGATACTGTTTCACGCGTCATCACTTCTGACTTCTCGGTAGGTACGGTAAGCGGCTGGGCGATGGCAGCACCTGCGCTGGCTGTACGCAATTGTACCTCTGTACCGGATGACGCAGCCAATCCGGCAAAGTATATTTCTGCATCTCTCGGTTTTACTGCATCATGGGAATCGTTCGGAACGGAAAGCAATTATAAATTCATTGTAAAAATTTCAAAAGCCGACACTGTTGATGCAACTGCAACAGCGGACAGCTATATGCTGTATGATTCAATCAGCGCCGTCAATGCAGCAACGCTTTCATACGAACTGCCGGATGATTCAGGTTATTATTCGTATGCGCTCTATGTCGTCGGAACCGATACATCGGGAACAGCAACTCAGGATGATTTAAAAACAGCGGCAGGGAATGCATACGACAGTGTAACTGCATCGGACGTAATTTTATTAACCGACAGTATCACACAGCCGGATTTGTCGTCGTTTGCAGCAGCAGGCGGCTGTTCAAATAAATGCATACTCAGCTGGAAAAAAGAAAACGGGTACACGTATACTCTTAACCGGTACACAGTCGATTCAAATGGAGATAAAACTGACTCAAAGATAATTTCTGTAGATACATCCGGTACAGAAACAGGAAAGACAGTAGAATATACCGATTCTGACGGTATTACGAGCGGTGTAAAATATATCTACCTGTTGTATGCAGCCGCAGGTTCCGCAACATTCCCGTCAAAAGCACTTACGGTGGAAACGCTCGGTACACCAACTGTCACTTTTGAAACGGACAGACTTGCATATGATTCCATTACCGTAAGCTGGCCCGAAGTTCAACAGGCTGCATCGTATATAGTCTCATTGGCAAGAAACGGGACTTCTGTCGGTAACAAAATCACAATCAACGCCTCAGACCTCAGTGCAACGGCAGGTGTCTCAGAAAGCGAAGGGATAATCACCCTTAAGATGAGTGATCCGGCAGGTTATAATGACGCAGTACTGTCGGGAAAAGACTGTATGCTTACTTTAACAGCCGTAGGTGCAGCAGCCGTTCCTGACTCCACGAGCGGTACAGCAACAGTCCGCACAATGGGACCTGCTGCAACAGGTATAACGGCAACGCAAAGTGCAGCAGCGTCGCATATCACCGTTACATGGAATAAAATTGCCGGAGCCGCAGGTTACACAGTACAGCGCGTCCGTTACAACGTTCCTTCAGGCGGCAGCGAAACGGCGCAAAAGAAAGATATATTTTACGTAGCAGACGACGGTACTATAACATACAACAGCTCACCAGTTTCCGGACCGGCAGTTATAATTTCCGGCAGCACGTACATACTTACAGATAATCAAAAATCAGTTACTGATTCAACTGCCGGATATCAAAAGTCGCAGTCGATGATTTCATGGGGCGTCCCATTCGATTACACTATCTTACCGGTACTTACCTCTGACGATGCATCTGACACGGATGATTTCCAGGTTGCATACTCAAATCTGCCGGCCGTTACAGCCCGCGGTTCGACATCAGGTTACGGACAGAATATTACAGCCGGCAAGGCGGCATCCGCTTCATCCATAACGATTACATGGAATGCACCGTGCGGAGCCGTTGCAAATAATAAAATCCCGTACATCTATTACAGGGAAGCGGGTTCAGACGGCAGCTGGACATCGCTTGCATCCGCAGGTGCAGGAGACACATCCTGCACTTACAGTCTTTCATCTGATGTGTGCAAGGCATACGAATATGCCGTAAGCTACAACAACAACGGAACGTTCGTCACGTCATATACAGATGATCTCGCATCAAAGACAGACAGTAACGGAGAGCAGGAAAACAAAGGATACGAATTTACACTGCCCTACTTTGCTGCGGTTAAGCCTACATCAACAAGTGAAACATGGGGTGAAACGGTTTCATGGACATTGTACGATACAGCAGAGCGGAAACGGGGGCCGGAAAAATATACTATCTACAGCAAAAATCTGAACTGCTCAGGCGACTGGTGGCCGATTGCATCTATAGCGGCCGATGGAACTATTACAACGCTTCCCGATTATAAAGAATGGTATGATGTTTCAATTAAAAAAGGAAGCAATAATCTGAGTCTTACTGTTGCACCACTGCTTTCAACCGGTTCCGAAACTGCAACGGGTGAAAAAATTACAGAAAACGCAATACGGTTGAAAAGATCAGGGGGCACATCGTCTGAAGCGACGACAGGCGTACACGACGGACTGCTCAAAGTACAGCGCGATTACAAACACTACTACAAACTTGAGGCAACGCGCGACAGCGGCGGTGTAACAGCAGAACTGGGGGACGACGACAGCGTCTACACGTACCGTAAGATAAGCGACGACGAGTTCGTAAGATGCGTCACGCTTATTCTTGCAGACTCAGTACACCAAATAGGTGGCAGCGAAGGTTCTCTTTCCGGAAGTTCCGGAAGTTTTTCAACAGCTTATACGTATAACTGGGGTATTCCAGCTTATTATTACTACCGATATACAATTACTTCACCGTATTATCATATTTTCAAAAAAATTCCGGGATCAACTTCCACTCTTCCAAGTGAATTCTATCTTTCTGCATCACAGTCAGATAAAGGCTGTGCAAACAGCAATAAAATTTACGAATGGGATTGGGGAACTATTACTGTCAATCATCAGACAAAACTGCCGTCATATACGGGAACTGTTTATCTGTATGCGGGCCAGGATAAAACATCGACAGCATACAATCTCTGCCTGCAGTACACACACAAGACTGGTAATATCTCAGATTCTGACAAGTTCGTCATAACAGACCTGCCAGACTCATCGTACAATACATCCTATGACAATACATATACAGCAGCTTCAAATCAGACTGCCTTTGAAAAGTGGTTCCCCTTCTGTCTTGGACAGGAATTATCGTCAGGAGACGGATACAACACTTCATATCCAAGCTGCAACAAAATCTGGTGGGAGGTCCGCACAAAATGATGCGCACAAATAAATTAAAATTCCGATCGGTATGTTCCATACTTTCTGTCTGGGCTGCACTTTTCTGCATTCTGCTCGTATGTACGTCATGCTACCAGTTCTTTCAGGGTAAAGTTGCCATGAATGCAGACGGAAATTCTTCATCGATCGGAACACTTGTTGGAGAGAAGGATACTATCTCAAAACTTGATCCGCCCGACCAGATTTTCATTTCCCACGGACTCTCTGCTTCCACAATAACAGCTTCATGGAGTTCCGTTACAGGCGCAACATCATACCGGCTTGAACGTGCAGTCGTTACGGCCGCAAACGGTGACGGTTCTTTCACGATTCCTGACGAAAGCAATTATGAAGTCGTATCAAAATATGTGTACGGGACGTCGTATACCGATACAATTCTGTCATCCCCTTCATATTCCGACAGTGAATATTCATACGGGTATTTCTATCGGGTTTCAGCTGAGAATCCGAGACAAAAGTATGATTCAAGCGATTATAAAGTCTCGACGGCAGGGACACTGTTCGCACCGGTAAAGACTGTAAAAGCTTCTCTTGGCGAGTCATCGTCGTATATCAAAGTGACATGGTCAAAAACGGACAACGCTTCATCGTATAAAATTTACCGTACAACATTTTCAGACGGTTCAGGTTCAAATATGATTGCTTCAATAACGGGAAATCAGAACTGGTACACAAACACGATCGATACCGCAAATCAGGGAACAGAATTTTATTATACGGTATATGCTGCAAATTCATACGGAAACACAACCGCCGCAAGTCCTGCAGCCCTTGGATACTCACTTGTGGCGGGCGCGCCTCCGCAGGTCAAAAACGTAAAAGTAACAGACGGCGGCGGGCGCGGTGACACACTGAACAAAATATCGATAACCTGGGGAAGCGTCACGGCAGATGGAACTGTATACTATGCAGTCTATCGTACAAGTTCAGCAGACAGTTCATATACGCTGCTCAAGGAAGATATAACTGATACATCGTATTCGGACAGTAAGTCTCTCAAACCGGATGTGTACTATTATTATCAGGTGCAGGCATATATAAAAGACGGAGAAACAAAACTCAAGGGGCCTTTCTCCGATTCATCAGTATCATCGTCAGCACCGGCGGAAGGATATATTCTGAGCGCACCTGCAGCACTCTCTGTAACGAAAACATCTTCAGGATGCACGCTGTCATTCCCTGCCGCACTCGGTTCAACCGCATGTCCTGCCGATTCAAAGCTCAGCAGTGACTACAATGTGTATTCATACGAAATATATACATGCAGTACGCAGAGCGGAATATATTCCCTTTCGACTACTGTCAGCGACGTTTCGCTTACAGCAGACAACAACGGATATTATTCCGTGACGACTGATGCGGCCTCTTTTTTCAAGATAAAAACATATAACGACGCAAACGCAAACGGAGAAAAGGAAAGTTCATTCAGCGATGC
This sequence comes from Treponema sp. UBA1793, assembly GCA_002314445.1. GTDB lineage: Bacteria > Spirochaetota > Spirochaetia > Treponematales > Treponemataceae > Treponema_D. Next base: position 4,056 of record DCFX01000022.1, on the reverse strand, counting down.
AGCGGCGCCCGCCCCTTATGCAGCTGCAGACGTTACAGCGACGCAGCACGGAAAATTTTCAGGCGGAACATATTCCGACGGTACCGCATACACGTTTACGGCAAACGCATCGTACGTCTATCCTGTAAAAGTCGCATGGTCAGCTCCCGATGAAGGTGCGGACGGAGGTTACTATGTGTATCGTTCGACGAAAGCCGATTCAGGTTTCAGAAGAATAACCGATACTGCCGTTACCGATACGCTCTACGTTGACGAAGGTGACGACACTGTAAAGGTCGGACTTTACTATTATTACAAAGTACTGTCGCTCAACAGCCTCGGGCAGGGTGTAAACTATTCGGCTGTTGCTGTCGGCTGGGGTGCACTCACCTATGACCTGTATATGAGGGAATACAATAAAACGGTAAAACGATCTCAGAATAAACTGACGCTTATGCATAAATCCGGAACGACTTCAAAGCTTGGGTCGGAAACGATCAGCGGAGATATCTGCGGTACATTATCATATAATGCCAGCGTACAGGGATTAGGCGGACGGGTTATTATGCAATACAGCGGTTATGCTGATTATTATATCAACAGCGATTCGTCTCTCGGATATTACTTCTTCCTGAACGGAAACACAAACACAAGTGCCAGTATGGATCAAAGCGGCTCGATGGACGGGACTGTCATATGTAAAGGAATGTATCCCGGAACGATTGGCTATGAAAATGTTAAAATTATAGGCGGCGCGGCAAACGGCGGTTATTATGTTATTACGCCGGACGGATTTGATCCGGGCAATGTCAGCTACACTGTCGGCAACGAATAAAAAATAAGGATGAAAAAAATGAAACATATGAACAAATTCAGATTGGTTTTTATTGCAGGGGCAGCACTATTCGTTCTGGCCATAGCATCATGCTACACACCATCTCCTTTATACGGAACCTGGGCTGACAACAGCGGCAGCAAAATTGTATTCATCAGCGACGGTTCTTATACAGCAACAATCGTCAATACTGCGGGAACTTCCACAAATTACAACGGAACATGGACAGTACTTGACAACGTGTTGATTTTTTCAAAGGATACAGGTTCTTCTATAGATACTGAATGGGATATCCGCGGCTCAATGCTGTACCTTGACTGGACAGATGATGCCGGCGGAATTCAGTCGCTCACACTGTATCATATTTCAAAATAAGGCAGGTAATCATGAATAAATCAGTACCGGCATTATTAATTGCAACATCCATAATCTGCCTGCCGCTTTCCGCGAAAGGCAAAAAAGATGCTGCACCTGCTGTACAAAATGAAAATACAATATCAGCAGTTCAGGATGAAGAAAACGCAAACAGGAGTGCGACGCTTGTTCATACTCCTGCAGGCAGTACAGTACAGGAAGAGCAGTCAACAAAAAAATCCGACCAAGACGGTATCAACCCAAAGACTGGTTTTCCGGAGATAGAAGCAAAACCGTACGTTATGTTTAACGAAGGTGCAGCTTTCTCACAGGTAACGCGCATAGTTTATCAGGATGATTACAACCGCAGTAATTTTGTGTGGCAGAATTATCTTGCCGGAGTATACTGCGAAATGCAGACTGGTAATATGAAACCAGTTAACAGCATATATCGTGTCGCAGCATATTACCCGTTCTATCATACGTTCAACGGTATGGAACAGCCTGCTAAACAGCCGATACTATATGCGTTCGATGTCTATGCCGGACCATTTTTCCAGGGAGATATGTGGAAATATGTACTCATAAATTTTTCTTTCGGTCCTCATTTTTTCTACGAACTTTCTGACGAATATCACCACGTTGAGGCGGGCGGCGCCGTTATGCTCGGAATAGAACTGCCGGTCGCGACATACTGGACAATTATTAATAACGGCATTTTTTCCGTTGATTACGGAAATCTCGGTTCGAATCGCAGTATGCAGCCGTATGATATGGTCTGGAACTATCAGGTAGAACTAGGCGTACGCTTCTCTCTTCGCGGTGCGCATGAATATGCCTATATTCATCAAAAACCGCCGAAGACACGCGAGCAGAAAAAACTTGAGAGGGAACAGCGGAAAGCTGCGCGCGAACAAAAGAGTGCAATGCGGAAAAATACTGCAAAGAAATGGGAAAATGAAATTACGGCAGACACCACCACGGAGCAGAGTGCCACAAAACAAAATGAGTAAACTGCCGCCGGTTAATTATCCCGTATGTTTATTGACGTAATTTAAAGAGAAGTGTACAGTTATTAAACAGCTATGGAGGATTATAATGGGTAAAGGCAAAGGTAAAAACACAAACTTTATTCCAGGCGCCGGAAATAAGCAGGGCGGAGGAAACGGTTCCAGCATAAAAAAACAAAACGCACAAAATCAGACAACCAGAGCGGTTCTAACAAACCCGAGCCATATAGGCGGCCGCGGAGGAAAATAAGAGTACAAAAAAGATGCCCCCGAGACGGGCATCCTTTTTGTACGTCTCAAATAGAAAAAAAAATACGTCAGTTTTTTTTCTTCCTCCGACTTATACGTCTCAAATAAAACGAAAAATACGTCAGGATTTTTGTGTAGTGACTGAACTATATCACGGATTACAGACTTAAATAGTACTTGTTTACCTTGGATACTAGGAGTCTGACCAGCTTTACGTGATAAAAATTTACTGTTTTTCCGCCATAAAGAAGTATACTCCTGTTAATGCAGGAAGCCTTACCTTATCATTTCTCAGGCTGCACTCAGTTTCAGGTTCCTCAGCCCGAATAACCGTCTGAAATTATATGCAAGTGTAACCAGATTCCATTCATTGGATATGTTTTTAAGACCGCGGGTAAGAAACTGCCGGAATTTCATCAC
>DCFX01000022.1:0-949 GCA_002314445.1 Treponema sp. UBA1793 | reverse complement strand
CGTTTTATAATACCGAACACAGGTTCAACCGTTATTTTTCGTCTGTTATAAATCTCCTGTCCCGGTACAGTCTTCAGCCGGGCAGGCATCTTTTGTGCAGTCATACTTTCATTTCTGTTTTCTTCTGGTTCCTCTTCAGGCAGTTTTATAAACAGTTTTTCAGGTGTTCTCCCGTGTTTTTCTCTTTTTACGGCACAATAGATTTTTACTTCAGGATACTCTTTTTCCGTTTCATCAATAAGCGGTCCGTTAAAATAACCGGTATCCGCACAAACTTTCAGCTTCTCTTCCTCTGCTGCTTCTTCACTGATACTTTCTAACCCTTTCTTTATTTCCTGCCTGTCATTCGCATTCTGTGCCGCATATTTCCCGACTATCACCATCGAATCCGTATCTACAACTGCCTGCAGATTATAACACTGCTCAAACTCATCTGCGTTCCCGTATTTCATTATCCTGCTTTCGCCGTCTGTAAGGTTCATCTGATTTTTATCCGGGACATCCGGGGTCGGTTCCTCCGACTTTTTTCCTCTTTTCTTCTTTCCGTTCTTCTTTTCATACTCCTGCTGCTCTTTTATTTTTTCCTCATACTCTTTCTTTTCCCGCTCATAAACTTCCCTGTACATTTCCTCCATCTGCGTCACTGCATCCTTAAGCACCGCCTTCCGTCTTTCCCTGAACGCCATTTCTGCAGGAATGTCCACTTCGTTTTCTGTATTGTCACCTGTTTCCGCTTTCTCAATAAGCTCTTCTATTTCTTTTTCTGTCTTTCCGATTGCTTCTTTTGCATATTTATAGCTGACCGCTTTATGTTTGCCTGCATTCGCATGTATCTTTGTTCCGTCTATACTTACCGTTCCGATTTTCTTTATTATTCCCGTGTTCTGCGCCAGTACCAGTACTTTCGTGAAAACTGTTTTGAATGCTTCCCGGTTGCTGTTCCTGAAAT
>DCFX01000019.1 GCA_002314445.1 Treponema sp. UBA1793 | reverse complement strand
CAACCGTAAGTTTTTTAGCGGCATTGTAATATGAATCCCATGTTGAAAGGTCCGCCGGTGTTAATCCTGCAGCCTTGAGCTTTGACTTGCTGTACGCTGTCATCGGAGCACTGAACATGATATACGGCAGCCCGACGATTCTGCCGTCTATTTTTACCGAATTAATAAGGTACACGTCTTTTTCAAGACTGGTACCGTCTTCCAGTACTTTGCCTTTGATATACTTATCAAGAGGAAGGAACGCTCCTCCTTCTCGCTGTGAATAATAACCGTACATCCCCGCACCTGTATCGAGTGTTATTATATCGCCTTCAACGCCGCTGGCAATATCAAGAGCCAGTCTGTCCCAGTATGTCTCGCTGGAAATCGCGGCAAGTTCAATGTGGACGTTCGGGTGAGTTTTTTCAAATTCAGTGATTATCGGCGTCAGTTCATTTTTTTGAGTTTCAGCATCAAACCACTGATACCATACCAGGTTTATTTTTTTTACCCGGCTTGAACTGCCTTTTTTGCCCCAGGCGGATACAGTCATTGACAAAAGACTGAACGCAAGAATAAGTGAAAGAAAACGTTTCATACAACCTCCTTAAAACTGCTTTCATATCGTAAGTATATCATGTCTTTTGCATGTGTAAAGAAAATATTCTAATTAAAATGTGATAAAAATTGTTGAAACATAACAGTAATTAGAATATATTAACAGGGAGGTACAGCGAATGCCAAAATTAGTATATCAGAATTTCTACCGCGCCTTACGCAGGGACATCGAAATAAATTATAAAACGGATGACCATTATCTTAAAGTCAGAGAGATAGCTGATAAATTTAATGTCAGCCTGCAGATTGCACAAAAGGCTGTTTCACAGCTTGAATCTGAAGGGGTTATTGCAGCAAAACAGCGTACGGGCATCATTATAAGAAATACGGTTACTGCTCCAAGCGACCTGAATGGAAAAAAGATCCTCGTGCTTTCATATAAACAGGACTATCATTTCTACGCATCATTCCTTGACGGGATAAAGCAGAACTGCGGCCTCTATAATGTTGCAGTGGAATTTAAAATGAATACATTTAAAGAGACTGATTCTCTCGGTTTTGGAGAATATCTGCTTTCATTAAATGCTGACGGAATAATCACGCTTTCGTTTGTAAATTCGGCACTGCCGTTTTATTATGCGTTGAGAGAGGGCCAGGACATTGTTGCGGATATCATTCTTGATACACTGCCTGTCCTGCCGGCAATCCAGACAGACAATTATAAACATTCGTACGAAGCCGCCTGTATCCTCTGTAAGCAGAACTGCCGCAGATATTTTGTCCTGGGATACTATCCGCAGGATAACAGGCGGTACAGGGGTTTTTGTGACGGAATACAGAAAACGTGGCAGGGGACATTTCAACCGGAAGTAACCTATATACAGCTGTCAAAAATGAACGTTGTCGGTGAAGTAATCAGGGTTATTCATAATTATTCCGATACGGCAGGATTCTTTATCAGCGACTATTCCGCCAATTATTTTTTCGGGATGCTGTGCATACAGGAACGGATTCAGCCGAAAATGGTGCTTGTTTACGATGCAGACGATGCATATTTTTCCCTTCCCGGGCTGGAACCTGTCAGGTCGGTTGCACCTTCATTTAAAGAGCTTGGAAAGCAGCTGAGTGATGTTCTTATCCGGAAATGGAAAACAGGCTCGTATCCCGAGCTGTTGCAGCAGAAAATCTGATACATGGTGTTGTCCGCATTCTGTCTTACCGTATATGCTCTGGGAAAGGCATGTATTTTTCCATTTTCTTATTGACATCTCTGCCATCCCTCTGTATATTCACAATATAAACAGGTTTATAGAATAAACTTGTTTATGGGAGTATGTATGGAAAAAGATACAGACAGGAAGGATGAAATTGAAGAAGCGCTTGAAAGCATTGCATCCATGAAGGCAACTATCCGCGGTAATATGCAGTTGATACGGCCTGCCATACACGGCAGGGCAGTTGTGGCATTCTGCGGGTTTTGTTTTCTGGGGGCGCTGGTTTTTTTCCTTTTATATATAGCCCGGAATATTTTCTGGTACGGACAGCCGTCTCCGCCGTGGTTTACCCCTGTGGTCATCATATCTCTTATTGCCTTTTTCGTGATTGGAGGGGTGTGGAAATTTCATGCACTGGACACCGGTCTCCGCAGTTCAACAGGGGCGTTCGGGGCGGGCGGACTTTTTAAAATTCCGGAATTCATGCTGTTCATACGGACTGTCTGGATTACCCGGTGCCTCGTATTTGCTGCAGGTGCGTTTATTGTGTACCGGACCGGAAACTGGTGGTATATGATGCCGCTTGCGTTTGTAGTCTTTTCATATGACATGATACAGATGAGTTATGCACTGTATCTGAACGAATACCGCATAACGGCGCTGTTCGGTTTTACGTGTGCGCTTGTCCAGACGATTTTTATGAAGGGAAATTACGATTTATGGCTTACCGGCAGTATCACTTTTCTGCTCGGCTGTATTTATGGGACTCTGAAGGTATATGGAAAATTTTCAGCCGAATAAAATAATTCATGAACCGCCGCGCCTGAAAATTATGGTTGCACTTGCTTCAGGCAGGACAAGCGTCATGACATTTTCCGACATAAAGGAACAGCTCGGCATGACGTCCGGAAATTTGTCGGTGCAGCTTAAGACGCTGGAAAGTGCAGGGTATATCAGAATAGAAAAATATATAGAAGATAATAAGAGCCGGACAGATGTGTCTATAACTCCGGCCGGAAAGGATGCGCTTATAGCATATATGGAATCTCTGGAAACATTTCTTTCCGGTGTCAAAAAATAAACAGGCGGAAGTACGTACTGCGCCTGCACAAGGGGGAACTGATGATACAGATTGAAAATGTCGTAAAGACGTATTTTCCGGATAATTCCGGCGGCAGAAAAAAAGTAAAGAACGGCAGGAAGGATGAACTTGCAGCCGTTCATGCACTGAAAGGTGTGTCGCTCTGGATTGAAGACGGTGAGTTTACTGCGGTGGCGGGACCTTCCGGTTCCGGAAAAACGACGCTGCTTAACCTGACGGGCTGCCTCGATTCAATTACGTCCGGCAGAATCCTTATCGACGGGCAGGATGTTTCCGTCATGAATGACAGACAGAAGAACATACTCCGGCAGGAAAAAATAGGTTTCATTTTTCAGAGCTATAACTTAATCCCCGTGCTTACTGCCCGGGAGAATGTGGAGCTTGCGCTTATTCTCCTTAAAAAATATACGAAAGAAGAGATACGGAGCATGTCATACGATATACTGAAGGAAGTCGGCCTTGACGGACTGCAGGACAGGAAGCCGGGTGAGCTTTCCGGCGGACAGCAGCAGCGTATCTCGATTGCACGGGCGCTTGTTAAAAAGCCGGCAGTCATACTTGCCGACGAACCTACGGCAAACCTTGATTCGCATACATCGCTTACGATTCTTGACCTTATGAAGAGCCTGAATGAAAAGTATTCGGCCACGTTTGTGTTTTCAACCCACGATCAGGCTGTAAAGGATCACTGCCGCCGCGTTATCTTCCTTAAAGACGGGCAGATAGAACGCGAAGGAACCGCCGTATGATTTTTTCTATGGCATGGAAAAATATGTTCCGCTACAAGAAGCGGTCAATCGTTACCGCAGTTGCGATTTCGGTTGGTATTCTGTTTTCCATTTTTGTGGACGGAATGCTTACCGGACTTGATCAGGAATCTTCCGTAAATATGGTGAACTATGAAACTTCGGGAGCTAAAGTATATGCCGATGGCTATTTTGAAGAGCGGAAAGTATACCCTGTTGATTTTCTTATTACCCGTGCACAGCGCGAGTCATTTGAAAAATGGATGAACACAGCGTTTCCTTTAACAGCCTGGACGCCCCGGTACAGTGCGTCCTGTGAACTTATTTTCAGCGGCAGCGACGGACTGACCGGCTCGCTTACCGGCCTGCTGTACGGAATTGAACCGGAAAGCGACAGCACTGTTTTTGACACATTCCGCTGCGTGGAAACGGGTATGTGGTTCAATAGTAAAAAGGGTGATACCGTACAACCCCGTCAGGACGGCGCCGTACTCGGAAGCGGTATAGCACACGATCTTGGTGTTACTGCCGGAGATTATATTACCGTGCAGTGCAAGGGCCGGGGGGGATTCATTCAGACAATGGATGTTCCCGTGACGGGAATTGTCAGGACTGGAAATCCCGTAGTCAATTCGACGGCCGTGTACATGGATTTGCAGTATCTCGACGATATGCTTGAGCTTGATGGTGCCGTCACCGAATTTTGTATGAATCTGGGGACGCTCGAACAGCAGCCGGCACGTTTCAGCCGTTTCCGCACATTGTTTGCCTCTTCAGCTCCTCATGGGCTTGACGTGTATTCATGGCAGGAGCTTTCAGAGGATGTTCTTGCCATGCAGAAAACGAAATCAAGCGTATCAGGGATGATGATATTCTTTATGTTCGTCATTGCGGCTGTCGGCGTGTCGAACACTATCCTTATGTCAATTGCTGAACGTAAAAACGAAATAGGAATGCTAAAAGCGCTCGGGTATTCGTCAGGATATGTAAAGCGGCTTTTTATGGCGGAAGGATTCTTTATCGGTGTACTGGGGTCAGTTATCGGTGTGCTTGTTTCCGTTCCCGTCACCTGGTTTATGGTACATACCGGCATTGATTTTTCCGGTATGATGGGCGACATGGATATAGGGTACCGGGTTTCCCTTGTCATGCATTCATGCTGGCATGCAGCGGGATTCATATTCATTCCGCTGGGAGCGCTTTTTATTGCGTCGCTTTCTGCGCTTATTCCGACGCACAGTCTTTTGAAAAAAGAGATTGCCGATATTTTCCGCAGCTGAAACGAGGATATGACAGGTATGAAAAATAAAAGAAAACAGTCAGGAGTGAGTATTATTCCTGCAATGGCTTTCAGGAATCTCCTTCGGAACAGGCAGCGCACACTGCTTTCCGGCAGTACGATTGCGCTCGTAGCACTTGTTGTCTGTCTTATTTTCGCCCTTGAAGAGGGAGCTGTTTCGGATATGAAGAACAATGTGATAAACGATGTTACCGGCAATATCCGCATAAGAAATGAAAAATATTCCGAAAACGAACGGATACAGCCGCTCCGGTTTTTTATTCCTGAGACGGAAAGCCTCTCACGGCAGATTGAAGAAATTGACGGCGTTACCGGAACAGAACAGCGGATAACGGCTGCCGCCTCCATATATAAGGATGATAAAATAGAGACGGCAGTCATGACCGGCGTTTCGTACGGCCGGACGAGGCTCTTTACCAACCGGAGTACATCATTTATAGAAGGAAACAGTTCGGATATTGGAAAAGGGCAGAAAACCGCAGTCATAACACAGACGCTTTCCGACGCACTTAATCTGCATGCCGGCGACAAGTTTACCTTCTTTACCCGTACAGCAGCAGGCGGCTCGAACGGTGCGACTCTTACCGTTACTGCCGTCGTCCATCTTGGCGATACCGATTTTAATTCCATGCGCTGCTTTATGGACTGGCGGGGACTTTCCGGTTTTCTTCGTATGGACGGCAACGCATCAGAAATTTTTGTGTATACCCGTGAAAATATGTCCGACGCAGAAAGCGCCGGAGTAGTGCGGAACATACAGTCGCTTTATAAAAATTCTTCCGCACACACACCGCTCGAAGTCCTGCCGTGGAAGAAAACCGGATCAATCTATGCACTGTTCGACCTTATTGATACCGTCTATTTCTTTATCGCGGTTGTCTTTTTCCTTCTTGCTTCGACGGTCATATTCAATACGACTATGATGTCTGTCCTTGAACGCAGAAAGGAAATAGGCACGCTCATGTCGCTTGGTATGGATAAATACAGCATTTTCGGCATGATACTGCTTGAAATCTGTATGACGGCGGGTGTGTCCGCGCTGGCAGGCTGCGCGGCTGGTGCTGCTATTATTACGGTATGGCACACGCACGGATATAATATGTATGCGGCGGGCGGAAGCGCAGTCGGCGGAATGAATCTGTCTGCATGGATTTATCCGTCTCTTGCCTTCTTTCGGTATGTGATGGTCTTTGCAACTGGTGTCTGTATTGCTGCCGCCGCATGTACGGTACCTGCGCGGCAGGCCATGAAAGTTGAGCCTGCGGAAGCGCTCAGGACGGAAAACTGACAGGCTGCGTTTTTACTGGAGGTATGAGATGAAAAAGATAATTGCAATTGCACTTTCGCTGTTTACTGCGGCAGGTATGTATGCAGCAGATATAGACGCTATAATCAGCAGCCTTGAAGCCAATACTGTCTACGATACGGCGTATTCGGAAAGCACAATGACGGCGACCGGCAGTCTCGGTACGACGGAAAGTTCATTTAAAAGCTGGAGCAGGAAAAACGGCGACACGCTTATTGAAATAGATAAAGGCTCCGACAAAGGGCAGAAAGTCCTCCGGCAGGGTGCGTCAATCTTTCTGTTCTATCCGGATGCAGAGGAAGTCATCAGGCTGCAGGGAAGTGCGCTCAGGGATTCGCTTATGGGCAGCGATTTTTCGTATGAGGATCTTACCGGAGATGATTCTATCAGCGGCCGCTATACCGGCACACTTGAGGGAACGGAGACTGTCGACGGGCGGCCCTGCTGGCATATCCTTCTCACTGCAAAAAACAGCAGGGAGACGTACCGCCGCCAGGAAATGTGGATAGATACGGAGCTGAATGTAAGTCTCAAAACCATTCTGTACAGCGCGAGCGGCAGGGCGCTGCGGGAACTCCATGCAGGCGGAATCAGGAAAATAGACGGGTTCAATGTTGCAACCAGAATGGTCATGCAGGACCTCCTTAAAAAGGACAGCAGGACAGTTCTTACGATTGAAAATGTTGCCATAAACAAACCTGTAGATGACAAGCTGTTTTCACGGGAGAACCTGACATGGTAAAAAAGGCTGTTGTTCCGGCTGTTGTTTTTTTCCTGCTGCCGTTCTTTATGACTGCGCAGGATGTGTCGTTCGGGGGAAAGTTTTCATTCGGAACAGCGTATCTGCATCTTGGCGACTCAAAATCCGGATCGTACGGTTTGCCGGAAAATACACTTGTCTCAAACGCGCTTGTCCAGCTTCTTATGACGGTGAGCGCAGGAGATGCTGTACGCGCATATTTCGGAGGCTCTGTTTCCGATTATGCGCTCACCGACATTTCCGGGAATGACGCTGTCCTGCAGCAGCAGCATGCGTCACTTGATAAAGCGTATCTCAAACTCCGCCTTCCCTGGTTTGAGGGGCAGCGGATGCGCCTGAGCATGGGAAAAATGCCGATCAGCTGGGGATACGGTACCGTTTTTAATGCAGGCGACATAGTGTTCGGCCCGGAACCCGAATCATTCAAAAATTCCGGGGCATTTTTCAGCGGCGTTTCGGAATCCTCACTGAGCGATTTACGGACTTCTACGGACTGGATGGTGAATGTGTCGGTTCCCCTGGTGGAAGGGGCGCTGGTTGTCGAACCTCTTGCGGTACTGCCTCTTGAATCAGGAACCGACGCCGCTGTTTCCGAAGAAAGTGAATTATACACTTCCTTAACTGATTCGTCTTCGCCTCTTTCCGGAAAAACAGCCTGTCCGCGCGCAGGCGGCAGAATCATGTTCACCCCCTGGCTTGAACAGCTTGAAACTGTTGAAGCAGGATACCTTACCGATTTTACCGCTGCCGGCCAGCAGTTCTATGCAGCTGCAGACGGAAACCTGTATGCGGACTACAATCTATGTGCGTCGTTCTCCCTGTTCAGGGAGGGGCTGTCTTTTACCGGTGCATCGGGAACGGTAAAAAAATATACACCTGTGGAACAGACTGCAGAAAGTACGGAGGTGAGCCTTGGACTTTCCAAACTGTATACGGTTATAAGTTCTGACACAGGGCAGTCACACACGCTGTCGCTCCGGGCGGAGACGCTTGTATATCCGTTTTCCGGCAATATAAAGGTGTTTGCAAGTGGAGGTTTTACTTTTACGCAGGTACTGTCTTCGTCCGTAACGTATCTTTTTACCCGTACTTCTCCGGACAGCCTTGCGGGGCAGGGCTCTTCAGCACAGGAATATATACACCTTCTTGCGCTGAATCTGGAAATCACACCTCTGTCACCGTTTACCGTCAATGTTACTGTCGTGCTGCCGGATATGCTTCATGCGGGGGAAATACAGGAGCTGTCGGTTTCCTGCACGTACAGGTTCTGAGGACAAACACCCGGACTTGTTAAAGTGAGGCAGGGAATATCTTTAAAATAAAACAGGAGGATGTATGAATCGACAGGAAGAGCTGGAGTCTGAGAATAAGCGGTTGAATGAGCTGAACGGAAAACTGGAATGGCGTTATAATCATGCGCGTTCACAGTATTTTTTGTTTCTTAAACAAGTCCTGCCGCTGCTGAGCACAGAAAAAAAGAAAGAAATTTTTATTTCAGCAGGCAGAAATTGTGCAAAATCGCTGGGATGGGCGGACCTCTATAAAAACAATCCGGAAGGCTTTTTCAGGCACATGCATGAGCATGCCGGAGAATGTATATCATTTTCAAATGATAAAAAAACGATAACAGTCGTTACTCAGAACCGTCCGTGTGATTGTCCGCTGATGAGAGGGCAGTGTGGTATGGATGGAGCATATTGTGATTGTTCCTTGGGATGGCAGATGGAAACGTATGAGACAATACTTCAAAAACGTGTTTCTGTTGATTTGAAAGAATCGTGTCTGCGCGGATCCGGGAAATGTGTGTTTGAAATAACCGTGCTTGATTGATAACTGATTCTGGCGGTGCATATCTTCCTTCAGCCTGAAACCACTGTATTAACGCCGGGAAAAAAGGTATATTCTTAATTGAATGGATTTTAGTCTTGTTTTTTTGAACATCCTTTCTCTTGTTTTTCTGGCTGTAATTATTGCTTTGTCCTGGTACAGACGTCAGATGCCGGGTGCTGTTGCGTTCTGTATATTTGTGTTTACAGCCTTTATCTGGTCATTCGGATCATTTATGGAGCAGTCTGTGTCTTCATATTCTGCAAAAGTGCAGTGGCGCAACTTTACGCAGGTTGGTACGTTCGGGCTGCCGGTTGCCGGTCTCTTTTTTGCACTCTCTTATATCGGTGTGCCGGCGAAGAAATGCAGGCTGACTGCCTGTATTTTGTCATGTTGGCAGGCACTGCCGCTTATTCTCATATTTTCCGACAGCCGCCTGCATCTTATGCGCCAATCGGTATCGCTCGTTTCCGATTCATCGGGATTTCCCATGCTTGTAGTCAGACAGACAGTATTCGGTATGATATGTGTTTCCCTGAACTATGCCATTATGGTTGTTGTTGTCTGTATTCTCCTTGCAACCGCTGTGCGCAGGCGGTCACGGCGATTTTCGCTTCTCATTATTTCTGCCGGTATTACGCTGCCTGTTATTTTTTCCTGTCTTAATAATGCGCTTGGGAGCGGTGCTTTTGTCGGCATTCCCGATTCGACTAGTTTTGTTTTTTCTGCATTTACCGCTTTTATCGGTATCAGGTATTTTGGTCTGCTTGTGCTGTCGCCTGCTGCCCGTGATCTGGCGTTTGATGTTGTAGATGAGGGTATTCTGGTCGGCACTGCGGAAGGCCGGCTTGTTGATATGAATCCTGCTGCCCGCCGTATGCTCGGCCGCCATTTCGGGCTTTCCGAAAATGCCCGGCCTTCAGAATTCGGCCAGCCTCTGGCTGAAATACTTGGTGCACAGACTCACCGCCTTTGCGTCGTCAAACGGTGGACATTCAGCCTTCCGTTTCCGGACGGAGATGAAAAGGCGCATTATGAATTGCACTGTTTTGAACTTAAAAACAAGAACGTCGTTATCGGTTACACAGGCATTCTGCATGACATAACGGAAGAAACAAATCTCCTGCAGCAGCTTATGACAAAAGCGGAACGCGATCCTCTTACAGGAGTTTACAACAAACTGGCATTTACTGAAATCGTAAGCGGACTTCTTGACCAGGACGGCGATGTCAGCGGCAGCCTGCTGCTCTTCGATATCGATCAGTTTAAAATATGCAACGACACCTACGGGCATCTGGCTGGTGACAAGGTGATCAAAGAACTCTGTGAAAGAAGCCGCACTGTGCTCCGTCCGTGTGATATTTTCGGCCGTGTCGGCGGTGATGAATTTGCCGTCTTCTTTCCGGGTATGAGTGAAGGGGATGCACTTGCTGCTGCGGAACGGATCAGAGCTGCAGTTGCCTCTGCGCCGATTGACCTGACAGAGTGTGTATTGGATGTTTCAGTCAGCGCAGGTGTGGCATCAGCCGGTTCCCCGGCTAAAACGGTCGCTTCTTCTATTGGAGCGTTTGAAAATCTTTTTTCCCGTGCAGATTCGGCTCTGTACCGTTCAAAAGATCACGGCCGCAACAGGGTTACGAAGTTCTGATGAAGAGAGTTGCCGCTACCACCTGTTTCTGTGAATCAACTCTTCCGTTTTTTTCCGGGGCCGCGGTGCAGGATTTTCAGCAGGATAGCCGGCTGCAAGAATTGTGACAAGGAATTTGTCCGCGGGGATGCCGAGAATGGGACGTAGTTCATCTTCCGTAAACCAGCAGACCCAGCAGGTGCCCAGTCCCTGGTGAACAGCTTCCAGCACAATATGTTCGGCAGCTATTGCCGTGTCGCGGATTATCTGTTTAAGTTCAAAATCGGGAGTGTCCTCCTGCAGGTTCATGTTTCCGCAGTTCTGAATCCGTACCTGCATGTCGGCAACGCATGCGATGAGCAGCGGTGCAGTGCATACCCACTGCTGATTGTGAGCCGCTTTTGCCACAGCTTTGATGACTTCCTTGTCGTCTATGAGAATGAACTGCCAGGGCTGCGTATTGTTTCCTGACGGTGCGAGCCGTGCACTTTCGATTAATGCCGCAATTTTTTTTTCTTCTATTTTTTTGTCCTGATATTTTCTTATGCTGCGGCGCTTTTCAATTTCCGTCATATGACACCTCTCTGTTTAATCTGTCATCAGTATACTGCATCAAAACTGTGTTGTCATCAAAAGGGCCAGCCGGACACAGAGCTGCTGTATTGTATATTATTTAATAATACTGTATAACTGTAGTATTGTAAAAGTTGTGCACTGAGACTGACTAAACTGGAGTAGCTATGGAATTGAAAACTGCAAGGCGGATGTCGTATGTAAAAGCGTCTGAAATCAGGGAAATATTGAAAATTACGGAACGGCCTGAAGTCATTTCATTTGCAGGAGGACTGCCTGCGCCTGAACTGTTTCCTGTCCGTGACATGATGGAAGCTGTTTCCAGGGTTCTTGAGCGCGACGGCAGGAAGGCCCTGCAGTATTCTGCTACGGAAGGGGTCAGTCCGCTCCGCCGGTGGATAGCACGGCGTATGAACGAACGGCTCGGAACGTCTTTTGAGGAAGATTCGGTACTGATTACCCACGGCTCCCAGCAGGCGCTTGATCTGTCCGGAAAAGTGTTTCTTGATGAGGGCGACGTTGTATTGTGTGAGAGCCCTACCTATCTTGCTGCTATAAGTGCGTTTAAAGCATACGGCTGCTCTTTTGTGGAAGTTCCCTGCGACGATGAAGGTATGGTTCTCGACAAACTTGAGTTGCTGCTGGAAAAGTACCGTAATGCAAAACTGATATATGTTATACCTGATTTTCAGAATCCGACCGGAAGGACATGGAGCCTTGAGCGCAGAAAGCAGCTTGCCCTGCTTTCCGCCCGCTTTGCCGTTCCTGTTATTGAAGACAACCCTTACGGCGAACTGCGTTTTGAGGGTGCCTTTCTGCCTGCTGCTGCATCATTCGATACGGAAGGTACGATTCTCTGTACCGGAACGTTTTCTAAAATTTTATGCCCCGGATACCGGATCGGATGGATTGCCGGAAATGCTGACATCATACGGAAGTTTGTACTTGTAAAACAGGGGACTGATTTACAGTGCAATACGCTTGCACAGATGGAGATTGCAGAATATCTTGCATCAAACGACCTTGACGCACATATTGAAACGATACGCTCCGTATACAAAAAAAGGAGAGACGTCCTTCTCCGGACTATGGAGCGTGAATTTCCGGAAGGTGTTTCCTTTACAAAACCCGAAGGCGGACTGTTTGCGTGGGTTACGCTTCCTTCGTACATCGATGCGCGCATCCTTCTGAAAAAATGCCTGGAAGAAAACGTCGCGTTTGTTCCTGGCGGTCCTTTTTTCCCGAACGGCGGTAATGAGAATACGTTCAGGGTTAATTATTCAAATATGCCGGAAGAAAAAATAGAGGAGGGGATTACGCGCATGGGACGCATTCTGCAAAGTTTTATCAGGTAACGCCGGTCCTCTTACGCATCTGAAAAGAATTATGCATATTCAGTGTTTACAAAACACGAAAACGTCATCATGAACAATATCCATATAGAAGTCCGTAACATGCAGGCGGACGGGACTGCTGCTGACGATAATGACCGAATGCATAGTATGTGTCGTTCCCACTCCGAGTTGATGCATAGCGTTGTCGCGCAGCAGTGAGTTAAAATATTGCCTGTACGCTTCCTGCGATTCTTCAACAGGAAAGGGCTCGAATCGTTTTACCATCTTTGTATTTCCTGCTTCGAGGTACTGTTATTTCATGAACTTGTATGCGGACTTTTCTGATTCGCTCTGATTGCATATCTGGGACATTGCTATGTACGCATAATAGCATTCAGGATACCTGGACGCTGAAAGGATACCGACAGTCGTGCCGAATGAATGTCCCATCAGGTATATTTTTTCACGGTGAAAGCGCTGCTGCAGATACTCCGGAATGCCGGGGCCGCTGCCGCAGACAAGGATGACCGGCTTTGTTTCATCTTCTGCAAAGATGAACATCCCCAGTTTCGTTCCGTTTATGGTGATATACTGCGGGGCAGGATGTTTCCGTTTTTATCGGTAAACTGTTTTGTTTTTCCTCCGCCGGGCGGTAAGAGCAGCAGCACGGCAACCGTAAGGCATACAAGAATGGAAATGAGAATCATTACATTTCTCCGCATATGATGGACGCTCCGGGGAATTATTTTTGTCCTGCGGCGTATTCAGCTTTTATCTCTGCAATATTTCTGCCGCCGATGCCGAAGTTTTCGTCAGGAAGCTCTTTTATGGTGACGGAAAAAAAAGACTGCGGTATATGCATAATCCCTGATGCGGTCTGTGTCAGGTTTACAATAAGGTCTTTTTTCTGTTCTTCTGTGAGTTTTCCTGATTCAATTGAAATATAAGGCATCCGGTTTCTTTTCCTGCAGGGTGTATATTAAAAAATTACCGGATTAAGCCATTCTGGTTTTATCCGGCTGCTTGTAAGTATATCTGTTTTCCTGCAGGGTGTCAAAACAGAACCATCCCGTACGTGAAACGGCGGGAATGGTCCTGTTTTTATTTATTTCATGAGTTCTGCAAGCAGTTCAGGCGGACGGGAGCGTGTCCACATCGGCGATGTATCGGATGCATAAACCGGCAGCTGTTCTTCGAACACCGGTTTCATGTCCGTTCTGCGGTAGAATATGCCGAGCGGCAGCATATCCTGCTCAAATGTTTTTTCAAGCGCTTTCATACGGTCTGACGCATCCCATGAGTCCGGCAGCCGGTACGTATGCTCCTTATACCATTTGAACGTGTTAGTCTTATTGAACGACACGCACGGGTCAAGAATATCGACGAGTGCATATCCTTTATACCTGACAGCTTCCTTGATAATATTTTTTGTCAGCTCCGCGTCTCCGGTGAATGCGCGCGCAACGAACGGTGCGCCGATGGATATGGCCGCGGCAAGCGGATTGAACGGCTCTGCTGTGACACCACCTGTCTGTACGGGCGTCTTCATGCCCCTCGGGCTTGTGGGGGAGGCCTGGCCCTGCGTCAGCCCGTATACCATGTTGTCGTGGACAAGGTGCGTAATGTCGGGATTCCGCCTTATGACATGGATGAAGTGGTTGCCGCCTTCTCCGTACATGTCGCCGTCACCGCCTTCTGCGATGACGGTGAGCGACGGATTTACCGCTTTTACTGCTGTTGCGACGGGAACAGCCCTGCCGTGCAGCCCGTTGAAGAAATTGCTGTGCACGTACTGCGGCATTTTTGCCGCCTGCCCGATTCCTGAACAAATAACAAGCTGCGCCGGATCAATGTCGAGTTCTTCGAGCGCTTCCTTGAGGATGCCGAGCAGCGGATAGTTGCCGCAGCCGGGGCACCACGCAATATCGGTATCCGGATCACAGTCAAAACGTGTTTTTGTCATAATTGTACGACCTCCCCGATTTTCTGTACCAGTTCTTCTACGGAGAACTGCATGCCGTTGTATTTAAGTATCCGCGCGTTAAAATCCATGAGCAGTTCCTGCCTTATCAGGTTTCCGAACTGGCCTGTTACGTTGTTTTCTACGAGAATCCGGCGTTTCGCGCGGGAAAGGATGGCCTTTGTGCTCTTAGGGAGGGGATACACCTGAGGGAAATGCGCAAACGCAATATCCTTCCGGCCCTGCCGCTCAAGTGCTTCGCAGACTGCACCGTACGTCGAACCCCATCCGACTACGAGCGTGTCGTAGTCCCTGCTTCCTGTTAATACCGGCTCAATATCCTGCAGTTCTGCAAGCTTTTTCATGCGTTTATCGGTCATGGCTGTGCGGACGTCCGCGTCTTCCGTAATGAGCCCTTCTTCGGTGTGCTCGTCGCTGTCAACCCGGACAATCCCTTTTCCGTATCCGGGAATACCGCGGGGGGAGATGCCGGACGGCGTAAGCGCATATCTCCTGTAGCCGGGCGCCGTTTCCGTTATATGCTGCCTGATACTGGTATGCGCAAAATCCATTTTCGGGATAATTCCTTCACTGTCCAGAAAATACTGGTCGGTAAGCAGGATAACGGGTACCTGGAACTCGTCTGCAGTGTCGAATGCCCTGCGGGCCAGTTCAATTCCTTCCTGCAGGGTGCCCGGTGCGTAGATAACGCGGGGAAAGTCTCCGTGCCCTGCATACAGTGCCAGGTTCAGGTCTCCCTGTTCCGTCCTTGTAGGCAGCCCCGTTGCAGGGCCGGGGCGTTGAGCCAGATGGATAACTGCGGGGGATTCGATGCAGCCTGCAAGGCTGAGTGCTTCTGTCATGAGTGCAAATCCACCTCCTGACGTCGTGACCATTGCGCGTGCTCCTGCATACCATGCGCCCAGTTCCATGTTAAGCGCCGAAAGTTCATCTTCCGCCTGTTCCGCAATAACGCCGTATTTATCAGCATGGGAAGCCATGAATGCAAGCACTCCTGTGCCGGGAGACATCGGATACGAGGCGATAAAATTGCACCCGCCTGCAAGCGCACCGATTCCGACTGCTTCCGTGCCGCTCAGGGCTTTTGAACCGGCCTCAGCTGACGTATCTTTCTCAATGACTGCACGAAGGGGGAGTGTCTTCGCAAGCTTCATGCCGCGGTTGAACGCAGTGATGTTGTTCTTGACTATATCTGCGCCTTTTTTTGAAAACTGCGTGCTGATAAGACTGTATGCAGTTTCGGGATTGCAGGAAAAAAGCGCGCACAGCAGTCCGCTCACGAGCGTATTTGCATACAGTGTACCTCCTAAATCCGCAAGGCTCTCCTGTACCGGAAGCGGGACCTTCCTGCAGGGCACGCCTGTATCGTCCAGATGGCCTGATTCTCCTGTCACAAGAGAATCGGGAGAAAGGCGTTTTTCAAGTCTTCTGATGCCTTTCTTCCCGAGTACTATCAGCAGATCAATTCTGTCGGTAAAAGCGTATACCGGCCCTGACGAAATACGCAGTTCCGTCGTGTTGTTGCCGCCGCGGACCCGGGACATCAGTTCCTTCGTCATGAACGCATGATATCCGCTCTGGCGCAGCAGTTTCATGAACAGCGTCTCGATCGTTTTTAATCCCTGTCCGGCTTCTCCTGACAGGACCACTGAATAACTTTTCATTTACAGCCTCCGTACGAACGATGCTCACCGGCAGATTGTGCCTTGTTTCTATAGTGGACTTCAAAAACCTGAAGTTTTTTGAAGTCCACTATAAGTATACGTCCTGTCAGTCCTGCCGGCAAGGTTGAATAGTTATATGTGAGGAATTTTCTTATTGAGTTTACTGTGCAATTCCGCTATACTTATGTGTACCATGACATCGAAAAAGAACAATACACAGAATACCATATTTCCCTTTGAGGGGGAGCGTATCAGCATTAAGGGCGCACGCGAGCACAATCTTAAAAACATAGACATCGATTTGCCGCGCAATAAACTTGTTGTCCTTTCCGGGCTTTCCGGTTCGGGAAAGAGTTCTCTTGCGTTCGACACGCTGTTTGCCGAAGGCCAGCGCCGCTACATGGAGAGTCTTTCGTCGTATGCGCGCCAGTTTCTCGGGACGATGGACAAGCCTGACGTGGACCTGATAGAAGGCCTGTCGCCTGCCATTTCGATTGAGCAGAAGTCGACCAATAAAAATCCGCGCTCAACTGTCGGCACCATTACGGAAATATACGATTACTACCGCCTGCTGTTTGCCCGCGTCGGCAAGGCACACTGTCCCAACTGCGGCAGGGAAATTTCAGAGCAGACAGTCGACCAGATTATAGATACGATTATGTCGTGGCCTGTCGACACGAAGATACAGATTCTCTCTCCCGTCATCAGGGGCAAAAAGGGCGAACATCAGAAGATAATCGACGACGCAAAAAAGGCCGGATTCGTACGCGCCCGCATAGACGGCGTCATGACCGACCTTGAGGACAGCATCAAGCTCGACAAGCAGAAAAAGCATACGATTGAAATAGTCGTCGACCGCATCAGGCTGGAAAGCGAGGAACACGAGAAAATGTCTGATGACATTGAGAACAAACTGAACAGCATGTATTCTTCAATGCTCCGAAAGCGTGTTGCCGATTCTGTCGAGACGGCACTCATGAGTTCCAACGGTATTATAACTGTGACAAAAAAGTCTGGCGATGATGAAACGGAAGTGTTCTTTTCACAGAAGAACGCGTGCCCCGACTGCGGTATTTCCATTCCGGAACTGCAGCCGCGCCTCTTTTCATTTAACAATCCTTTCGGAGCCTGTCCCGAATGTACCGGTCTCGGCGAAAAGATGGAATTCGACCTTGACCTGATGATTCCCGATCAGTCGAAATCTTTTAACGAGTGGGCAATAAAACCGTACAATCCGTCTTCTGCATGGAATACGAGCCGCGTGAAAGGGCTTGCCGATGCGTACGGCTGGAAACTCACCGATCCCATTTCTTCTCTTACTAAAAAGCAGAAAACCGTGCTCCTGTACGGCTCTGATGAACCGATTCATTTTAAATACCAGAAACAGAGCGGTGAAGGATATTCCGTGTACGATCAGCCGTGGCCCGGCCTGTTCGGCGACATGAAGCGACGGTATACGGAAGCCTGGGGCGATGCAATGAAATTAAGCCTCGAAAAGTTTATGTCGCACCACGAATGTTCGACGTGCCACGGCAAACGGCTTCGTCCGGAAGCGCTTGCAGTCACTGTCGGCGGTAAAAATATTTATGAAGTAACTGCAATGTCAGTCCTCGATTCAATCGTTTTTTTCGACAAGCTTGAACTGACTAAATCGCAGAGTGAAATTGCCGCCCAGATTCTCAAGGAAATAAAGTCACGGCTGCGGTTCCTGAAAAATGTCGGGCTCGACTATCTTACGCTTGAGCGGGCTGCGGAAACGCTTTCGGGCGGCGAAGCGCAGCGCATCAGGCTTGCAACGCAAATCGGTTCGGCACTTGTCGGCGTCATGTACATTCTCGATGAACCGTCAATAGGCCTGCACCAGCGGGATAACCAGAAGCTCATAGACACGCTTACGTATCTGCGCGACGCCGGCAATACGGTCATTGTCGTCGAACACGACGAGCAGACGCTCCTTACGGCCGATTATCTTGTGGATTTGGGGCCGGGTGCGGGTGTGCACGGAGGTGCCGTCGTTGCAGCCGGGACGCCTGCGCAGGTCGCGACGGTAAAAGAGAGCGTTACGGGGCAGTATCTGGCAGGCGCACTCCGTATGGCTGTCCCCGGAGAGCGGAGAACCGGAAACGGGAAGTATATTGAGCTTACGGGCGTGTCGGAACACAATCTTAAAAACGTGTCAGTGAAAATCCCGCTGGGAACGTTTACATGCATAACGGGCGTTTCCGGTTCGGGAAAGTCGACGCTTATGTCCGACGTGCTGTATCCCGCACTCAGCAACAGGCTTATGCGCACTAAATACGAAGTCGGTAAGTATGAAAAACTCACGGGCGTGAGCAATATCGACAAGGTTATAAGTATCGATCAGAGCCCCATCGGACGTACACCGCGTTCCAATCCTGCGACATATGTCGGCGTTTTTAACGGTATCCGCGATCTGTTTGCTTCAATTCCCGAATCGAAGGCACGTGGCTATATGCCCGGACGTTTCAGTTTTAACGTAAAGGGCGGCCGCTGTGAAAACTGCCAGGGTGCAGGAACTATTGTCATTGAAATGAATTTTCTTCCTGATGTGTATATTCAGTGTGACGTTTGCGGTGGGAAAAGGTTTAATAAGGAAACACTTGAAGTTACATACAAGGGGAAGAACATCAACGACGTGCTTAATATGACTATTGAAGAAGCCTGCGATTTCTTTGCGGGTATCCCTCACATTGCGCGGAAACTAGAAACGCTCAAATCTGTCGGTCTGGGATATATCCAGCTCGGCCAGTCAGCCCTGACGCTTTCGGGCGGCGAAGCTCAGCGCGTAAAGCTGGCTAACGAATTGGCCCGTGTATCTACCGGCAAGACGCTGTATATTCTTGACGAGCCGACGACGGGACTTCATTTTGCAGACGTCAAAATGCTTATGGAAGTGATCCAGCGGCTTGTAGAGCAGGGCAACAGTGTGCTCATGATTGAACACAATCTCGACGTTATCTGCCAGGCCGATTATGTCATAGATTTGGGGCCGGATGGCGGATACAGGGGCGGAAACGTTATTGCAGAGGGCACGCCCGAAGATGTGGCACTGGTAAAAGAGTCGTATACAGGATATTATGTAAAACAGATGCTTGACCGTGAGAAGGAACGGAACAAATCTGTTGGAAAGTGATGGTAAAAAAAACAGTACATAGTATAAGTTTTGCACAATTTTTCTCTATCATTATAGGATGCTATGCGCTGTGTTTCAGGGTTGTACCCGTATATGCCGCTGACAAGACTGCAGATGCCCCGCCTCCCGCAGAAGACAATAAAACGGTCATTACGATAGAAAATGCACAGTCGACTACGTATGAAAAGGACAAGGAAACAGGCGACGATTCCATCTTTCTGGAAGGAAATGTCAGTATTTCCGTGGCGAAAGGCAGTACGAAAACGACAATTTCTGCACAGAAAATACGATACGACCGCGTTACCCAGATGATGTATGCAGAAGGCAGTGTGTCTATGGTTCAGACCGGAAGCAAATCCGGTAATGATAATGCAACTGCTTCATCGCTTATGTTCAACACATCAACGCTGGAAGGCGTGTTCGACGACGGGCGGATAGTTCAGACACAGACAGATTCATTGAATCTGCCGTCAGGTTCAACCCTTATTGTTGCGTCGGACATGTTCGGAAGAAGCGAGTCGAATACGATTGCATTTAAAAACGGGCGCCTGACGTTCTGCGACGATCCCGATCCGCACTGGCATATTGATGCAACCCGTATATGGCTTCTTCCCGGCGGCGAATTTGCGTTTTTTAACGCACTTCTGTATGTCGGTGTTGTTCCTGTCTTTTATCTCCCTGCGTTCTATTATCCGAAGGACGAAATGATTTTTCATCCGGTATTCGGGTACACGTCACGGTCGGGGTATTATGTCCAGACAACGACGTATCTGTACGGACGAAAACCGCTTGATACAACTACGACGACTTCTACAACCTCAACGACAAGCGATGATGATGACAGCGAGAGCAGTTCTTCGGAAAATCTCAAGGCGCTTTTCAACTTTATGAAGCCGTCAACTCTCAAAGAACAGAAACTTGAAGGGCTTGTTCTTCATAATCTCGATGAAGACTATACAGGCAGTACAACAAATTATTTTAAAGTGCTCGGCGACTGGTATTCAAATCTCGGTGTCATGGTTGGATTTGACGGAGCTTTTAAACCGAATGATTATATTACCAATATATCTCTGGCCGGCAGACTGGGATTCAGCAATACTGTTTTTCTTGATTCTTCGACGGGGCAATACATTCCGTATGCACCGTCCGGGAAAAAATATCAGGATTCATCAAATTTTCTGGGTGTTAAACTTCCTTTCCGGTACGGTGCCAACCTGAAATTTACGCAGAGTAAACCCTTTTCTCTGAATTTATCCCTTCCGCTGTATTCCGATCCGTATTTCCAGGATGATTTTATCGACGACAGAACAGAAACAATGGACTGGATAAGTTATCTTACGGAATCTACGTCCAGTGATGACGATGATGATACGATAGACGAGATTTCTTCCCTCACGTGGAAACTCGACGGTTCTTATTCTGTTCCGCTTTCAGATTCCGTGAAACCGTATATTTCAACATTGTCGGCTTCTCTGTCTTCAACTGTCGTGTTCAGCGATATTACAAATTCTTCTATCAGCAGTACGGACAGCCTTAGTACATATTCTCCGGAACGGAAATTTTACTATCCGTCGCAGATTACGCCCGTCACAGCCTCTGTTACCTGGTCCGGGACGCTTTTCAGCTATTCTTCATCAGGTTCTTCCTCATCTGCATCTGAAAAAGAACCGCCTCTTGCAGCTCCCCTTGTAGTCCCTGATGATTTGAAAACCGCAGAAGACGATGCAGGAGGGGAGCAGAAACCCGGTGAAAAACAGCAGGACGGGCAGTCTGTTCCCGGCGATCTTTCTCTTCCGGATAATAATGATAAAACAAACAGCAAAGATACTAAGGATGCTGAAGATAATAAAGATGATAAAGACAGCAGGATACAGGGGCCGGACGATGCGCTTCCCGGCCTTTCGGAACCGTCGTTTTCCGCTGATTCCATTTCCGGACTTGACTACAAATTTACGTATTCCGTAAAGCCGTCGTTTTCATCGCAGCTTGCCTATTCTTCGACGAACCTGGAGGAGCCGGAAGACTTTGACTGGAGTAAATTGAAATCATCTATGTATACGCTGAAAGTTCCCGTCACCTTTGACAGCGCTGCTTCATACGGCGGCAGTTTTTTCAGCATAGACAATAATTTCGCTTTTAACCCTGTAATTCAGGATCATCCGTATATTTCAATGGATACAACAAACGGCGGTTATACGGAAACTTCTGCCGCATCGCTTAAAAAAACGGACTATACGGCAACCAAGTTTGATATTACGAATGCTAATTCAATAAGCATAAAACCTTTTTATTATATTGATATGTTTAAAAATACCGGTCTTACATACAAATCGACCATAAAAATGCTCAGAACAGAATTTATCGGCGATGCAGATAACCCCGAATGGGATTATCTTACCGTCGACTGGACAGATGAAGATTCAATTACGACGCATGAGCTTGATTTTACGTTCGCTGCGACAGAAGGTACCGACAATCTTTTCGGCCAGGCGCTGACCCTTACTATGACACTTCCTCCTCAGGTTGATGAATATGACGGGACGCTGACGTTGACGTTTCCCTTTACGACGCTGACGCTTTCTTCCGGCTTTGAGCAGAAGAGTTCCACTGACAGTACATGGGAAAAACTGCCGTTCAAGCAGGCTCTTTCCGTTTCCCTCTTCAACAGTTCCCTGAAATTTACGGAGTCATATAATTATGATCTGGAAGATGAGCACAGCGATGCTTTGAAGCTTGCGCTTACATGGGGAGGGCTGCAGGCAGCCTATACGATGTCTTATACGAACGGCTACGACTGGGATAGTAACAGCGGCTGGGTGGAACAGAGCGATGAGAACTTTCTGCCGTATTCGATGTCGATTGCATATGCCCCGACGACAAAGACGTTTTATACGTGGAAGAACAGGGTAAGTGTTGCTCCCGGAATTTCGACAAGTATCGTTGCCGACCTTCTCCGTCCGACGAACAGTTATTTTATTTTTACCCCGTCGCTTACATTTAAAATCAGTGATTTTGTAACGTTTACATTCTCATCAACATCAAAAAACTCCGTGTTGTACCGGTATATTCAAAAGGCGCTCGGGGAAGAAGGCCGCATACCGGGCGAAGAGAATCCTTTTATTGATTTGATCGATTCGTTCCGTTTTGACGATGAATCACTGCGGAAAGCGTCAGGTTTCAAACTCAAGAGCCTTAATTTTACGCTTACACATGAACTTCACGACTGGAATTTCAAGACAACATATAAACTGGAACCCAGGCTTGTAACAGAAAACAACACGAAGTATTACGATTTTAATCCGTATATTACTATTTCCATCATCTGGAACCCGATGGAGAGTATGAAGACAAAGATTGTCGACAACTATGGTACATGGGAACTTAATCCGTAACGGAGTCATTGCATAAAACAATAATGCTGATATATAATTCATAAAATATATATTATAGAGGATTTGTGGAATCTGCTTATACTATAGTTGTACCGGATGCTGATGTTTTGTCGTGTGTCTGCGGTACAAATGACAGCAATTTGAAACTCATAGAAGAGCATCTGGGAGTGCCTGTTTTTACCCGGGGAAACGAACTTTCAGTCGACGAAGAGGATCCTGCCGTCCGGGAAAAATTCCGTTTTATAATTGACCGCATTCTGGACGAGATTCAGGACGGTGCAGACAACGGAGAGGATATCGTCGCATCAGTGCTCAATACGGAACCCCGTCCTGATATGTCGCATGATTCTATTATCGTGCCGGGAGGTCTGCGCAGAATTTATCCGCGTACAGAACATCAGGCGCTGTATATAGAAATGCTGCGCAAGTATGATATGGTTCTCTGTACGGGGGCTGCAGGAAGCGGCAAAACCTTTCTTGCGGTTGCGGAAGCTTTGAGACTTGTACTCAGCCACGATAAGGCCAGACTGATTGTAACCCGGCCTGTTGTGGAAGCAGGAGAAAGTCTCGGCTACCTTCCCGGTGATCTTGAACAGAAAATCAATCCTTATCTGCGTCCATTGTATGATGCAATGGAAACCGTGCTGCCGCGCGATACCGTACGCAAACTGATTGAATCCGGAGTCATCGAGACGGCTCCTCTTGCGTACATGAGGGGGAGGACGCTCAGCAACAGTGTCATTATCCTTGACGAGGGACAGAACACAACGCGGGAACAAATGAAAATGTTTTTGACCAGGATGGGAGAGAATGCAAAAGTGTTTATTACAGGTGATACGACTCAGACAGATTTACCGCGCCGCGTTACGTCAGGGCTCGTGCATGCGCTGAGGCTTCTTGAGTCAGTCAGTGAAATCGGTAAAATGACATTGACTGCGGAAGATGTTGTGCGGAATCCTCTTGTCAGGAAAATAGTGAAGGCTTATGAAAATGAAGAACAGGAACAAAATTAACGATAATCCGTCTGGTATTGCAGATATTTTAAAAAGAACGGGCGGATTCATTAAAAAAAATTATAAACTCATTCTGCTGTGTATTATTGGCTTCGGAGCTGTCTCTGCGCTGAATTTCTTCAATGTCGCAACAAGTCAGACGATTGCGTCTTTTACGCTCGACGATTTTGAGATAGACCAGATTGCGGACCGCACCATTTATGCAAACAAATCGATTCCCGCCGATGAAGACAATCCCGTTTCCATTGAAGCGGGTGAAAAAATAATCCGCAAAGGCTTCCCCATTACAGCGGAAAGTTATGCGAAACTCAAGAAAATGGCGGAATCTCCCGTTTATCTCGATTACCGTGCATTCTCAAATTCCGAACTGTATCTGCTTATCCTTGCATGCATCTGGTTCCTGCTGTTTGCCTTTCTGCCGTTCGGGAGGAAGATTCAGATGCGAGAAATTGTCCTGCAGGTCGTATTTTTCCTCTGCGTGTATGCAGTGGCGGCGTTCGGGAGTAAGACTCAGATGTTCTCTTCACCGTATGCGCTTCCCGTCATTATTCCCGCCGCATTATGCGTTCTGCTTGAAGCAATCCTGTACGGACAGCTTTCCGCTGTTTTATTCTCCGTGCTTCTGGCGTTCGGTGTTTTTAACGCGTCTCAGTGGGGAATTGTCCCCTTCCTGTACACGCTGTTTTCATGCATAGCAGCGGCGAACATTGTTCGCAGAATCGAAAAACGAATAGACATGGTTATAGCGTCTATGGTGCTCGCCATGCTCGATATGGTTTTCATGATACTGCTTACGGTGATTTTTAACGAGACGTTTGCATCCATGCCGAAAATTCTCGGAGGGGTTGCATTCAACGGTTTTATTTCCGGCATTCTTGCGCTCGGATTTCTTACGCCGCTTGAACTGCTGCTCAATACCGCGTCTGTGTTCCGCCTTATGGATTTGAGCGATCTTAATAATCCGCTTATGCGGAAAATGATGCTTACGGCAAGCGGTACATATGCGCATTCTCTTATGGTGGCGCAGCTTGCGGAAAGCGCGTGCCGTGAAATAGGTGCGAATCCGCTCATGGCCCGCGTCGGGGCGTATTATCACGATATCGGCAAGATGGATCAGAGCGAATACTTCGTTGAAAATCAGACAGGCGTAAACAAGCATGATGAAATCAATCCGTCTCTTTCAGTTGCCGTCATAAAAAGCCATGTGAAAAAAGGAATAGAAAAAGCTTATCAACTTCATCTTCCGCAGCAGATAATAGATATAATTGCGGAACATCACGGTAACAGCGTCATTGCATATTTTTACAACGAAGCAAAGGAAAAAGATCCGAACGTAAACCCGGAGGATTTCGCATACAACGGAATTCCGCCTTCCACGAGGGAATCTGCCGTCGTCATGCTTGCGGATACAGTCGAGGCTGCATGCCGTACGCTCGACAATCCCTCTGCCACTCGTCTTGATAAATTCATACAGGGGCTGTTTTCCGCAAAAGTGGAGCACAAGCAGCTTGACAACAGCGATTTGACGTTCCGCGATGTGTCAAAAATAAAGGAAGCGTTCGTGCAGCTGCTTGCCGGATACTATCATAACCGTATTGAATATCCGAACCAGAAAAATCCCGATGCAGGTACGCAGAAAGGTGCAAAAGATGTGAAACTTGGGGAAAAGACGCTCAACGAGGTAAAGAACAATGGCTAACGCGGTTCTCGTATCTGTCATCGAAAACATGGAAGAGCCTTCGTGGATTGCCGGAATAGAACCCTTCCTGCAGCTTGTCATGTCAAAACTCGGCATCGACGGTGAAGAGGTCTCCGTCCTGTTCTGCGATGATCCGTTTATCAGAACACTCAACAACACATATAGAAATATAGACAGTCCGACTGACGTCCTTTCTTTTGAAAATGGTGAAACGTACGAAGACGACGACGGAACGGAATGGGAATGTGCCGGCGACATAACAATAAGCCTTGATACGCTGCCCAAAAACGCTGCATCTTTTGCAACCGACGAGAACGGCGAACTTAAACGGCTGCTGGTACACGGACTGCTTCATCTTAACGGATATGATCACGGCGAAGAGCATATTGAACCCGGTGTGGAGCCTGTGTGCGATATGCTCGTAAAGCAGGAAAAGCTGCTTAGAGAATTAAGCAGCGAAAAAATTATAGAATAGGTAGTATATGGGTTTATTTGGTTTAGGCCGCAGGAAGCAAAGAGAAAGTACCGCAGCTTCTGAATCGGAGGATGTCAGTCCCGAACAGCAGCAGATTATCAACGAAGAAAAGCAGAACATGATACGCGGTATAGAAGATTTGTCGCATACGTCGGTAAAGGAAGTTATGATTCCCCGTATCGACGTTGATTTCGTTTCGGTTGACACACCGCAGGATGAGCTTATGGAAAAAATTGCCACGAGCGGTCATTCAAGAATACCTGTGTACAGTGAATCAATCGATAATGTTGTCGGTGTGTTGTATGTAAAGGATTTGATTCATCTGTTTGCGGCTCATGAAACACTTGACCTTGAAAAAATTCTGCGAAAAGCATATTTTGTTCCGGAATCAAAAAGAATCGACTCTCTTCTCAGGGAGTTTAAACGCCGTCATCTTCACATCGCAATAGCAATAGACGAGTACGGCGGCGTTTCCGGTATTGTTACAATGGAAGACATCATTGAAGAAATCGTCGGCGATATTCAGGACGAGTTCGACAATGAACGGGAAGATATTATTACGCTTGGGAGCAACCTGTGGCTCTGCGACGCGCGCGTCGCCCTTGACGACCTTAATGAGACAATTTTATCTTCATTCCCTACGGAGCAATTTGATACGCTCGGCGGATTTGTGTTCGACCTGTTCGGAAAAATTCCCGTAAAATACGAGAAAGCCGTATGGAATGATTTCGAGTTTATAGTACAGGACATGGAAGGTCACCGGATTAACATGATAAAAGTTATCAGACGGGGTGGAGACGAAAAACAGGATGAAAAAACAGAGTAGGCTGGTGGCTGTATTATTCGTATCGGTTCTCGTCTGTGCGCTGTGTGCAGCGGAGCAGTCAAAATCTGCGTCTCAGCTGTTTAACGAAGGTGTTCAGGCGCAGGACGACGAAGACTGGTATACCGCTTCACAGAACTTTCTTGAAGCCGTTCAGGCGAATCCCAGTTACGGTGACGCATGGCTTCACCTTGCACAATGCACGTATCAGCTTGGTCAGTATGATCTTGCGCTCCAGTATCTTGATACCGCCGAAAGATACGAACGCGGCAATACCGCCCTGCAGAATCTCAGGGGTGTGTGTTTCATCGCGCTCGGCAGGTTGTCCGACGCGCGCAATACGTTCAATGCCGTCCTGAAAGCGATGCCGAACGATGTCGATTCCCGTTTCGGCCTTGCAGAACTTGAACTTATGAACGGCAGAATAAGCGGAGCAGAAGGGCAGTTTCTGGAAGCTCTTAAGCGGGATCCCGCAAACAGAAAGGCGCTGCTGAGTCTTGCATTCGTTTCCGCTGAGCTTGGGAAAAACAGCGCGGCGCAGAATTACATGAATCAGGCGATGCGCTTTTATTCAGGTGAAGCTGAAGTGCACTATCTTGGCGCGGGGCTTGCCGCAATGAACGGCAACCTTGCCGAGGCCGAACGGCAGGCACGTACGGCAGTAGAAATAAACGGCAGTTATGATCGTGCGTATGAACTGCTTGCATCCGTTCTCTATTCTGAAGGAAAATACGATGACGCAATAGACATATGCGATTTCCGCATAGGGCGCGACAGAAACGCAGCGAACGCATGGTATTTGAAGGGGCTTGCCCAGCAGCGGCTTAATAAAGCATCCGAGGCTGTCTCGACATGGGCCGCGGGACTTTCCATAGAGCCGCTCGACGAAGTGATGCGTGCAGCTCTTGAGCTGCAGGTCAATAAGAGTGTGCCCCTTGAAGATTCCCGTCGCGTTTCGTGGGCTGCATATCATATAAAAAATGCAAAAGAATACGCAAAACGGTACGACAGCACCGGTGAAAGTTACGAATATCAGCGTGCACTCAAAATGTACCCTGCAAGCGGGGAAGCCCGCCTTGCCTATGCCGGTATGCTCGAGATGCACGGCCTTCACGAACTGTACCTTGAACAGCTGAAATTTCTTCAGCAGGACAAGGCCGCAGGCGCGACGACAGATGCCCCTGCGGGAACGGCTGCAGCAAAAGGAACGACTGTTCAGGATGCGGCAGCTGTCAAACTTACTGACACAATTGAAGCATACGATTCTCTCCTGCAGGACACGCTTGCAAAAAAATGGGGCGTGCAGCCTTTTTATCTGGACAAAACGCGGTGGAATATAGGCATTTATTATAACGAAGGAACCGTCCAGTTTGTGCACGAAGACAACGCAATGATTACAGCGCAGGCAGCAGCAGATATGTTTTCCGGTGTTGCAGTTACGTCTGTTTCCTCCCAGGCGTCACCCGTTTCCGGTTTCGGCGATGCCTACCGGAAGGCGCACTCTGCGGGAGAGGACTATTTTGTAATTCTTTCACTTGATGAAGGCAGCCGCGATCTGACGCTGAACGGTACTATGTATTCCGGCCGTACCGGAACTAAAATGAAGGAAATGTCGTTTTACGGGACGGGGAACAACAGATATACGAATGTGCTGCGCAGATTCAGGAGTGCGGTTCTTGCAAATCTTCCCATCCGCGGAAAAATACTCGACAGAAGCGGCAATGATCTGCTTATAGATGTAGGCCGTTCCGAAATGATAAAAAACGGCGCCGTATTCAATATTGTGCGCAAAGGCAGCATGTGGACTGCCGACACTGAAGTAGGGCTGACATACCGCAATTCAGACATACTCGGTACACTTACTATTACCGATACCGGCGAAGAAGTTTCGCAGGGTGTGCTCGAAAAAAACAGTTTTTATGACAGGATCAATACAGACGATGAAGTTGTTCTTCTTTCCATGCCTAAGGAAGCGACACAGGGAGCGGCTGCAAACAGCAGCGGAGGAAATGCTGCAGCAGTTGTAGACAACGCGCCGGCTGCTAATCAGAACGGAAAAACAATAGCTCCCTCAGCTTCCGTCAAGAACACCGTGAATATTACAGCGGAAGATCTGGGTGCGAGACAGATGCCTGCCTTTGTGGAGCTCATCAGAAGCATTTACTGAGCAGACAGCGTCATGAAGTCGAGAGAAGAATCTATCCACTTTTTCGTGAGGGCGGGATACTCGTCGGAAATTGACAGGAATATTTTTACCGCATCCGAGTATCTGCCTCTGAAATAGTATGATTCTCCAAGATAAAATTTTGCTCGCCGGGTGACACCTTCGCTGCGGTTCGTTCCAAGCAGCTTTCCGAGTGCGGCTGCTGAGTCGTCATATTTTTTGCGGATGAATGTCGTTTTGAGCACATCAAATAAAAAATAATCATCGCCGCCGTCGGGAGATATGAGATCTTCTTCAAAAATATACGGGTCAAGCGGCCCTGCTTTCTGCCCGCCGGATTTTCCTGCCAGCTGTTTTGCCTGATCCCGCGCCGGCTTACCCATGTCAGTACCAGTCGTATACATTCCTTCTATTAAATCAATATAAGGAAGGGGCGTCTCTCGCATGTTTCCTTCCGGATACAGCCTTTCTGCGGCGGAGGCATCGACGTCGGGAGCTGCCTTTTTCGGGGAAATTTTCAGGTGAGCGCCGTTTACAGTCGCGTTCATCGACGGGATGATGATGTCGTACCGTTTTTGGCCGGTAACAGCGATAACCGCATAATAATAATCGATATAATCAGTTACTGTATCCATCCAGCCTGTGTTTTTGCTGTCAAGGACGGCTGCCGGTGTAAGCCCTGCGAGTTGTGAATATGAAGCGATGGGCTGTGTATCCCTGAATATAAGAAGCGAAGTGACTTCCGTTTTCGGCAGTATCCATGAAACTGTAATAAACTTTCCTTTTCCTGCTGCCGCAGAAATATCGGTAACGATAGGCCTGTCGGCTGCCGCGGCAGAAAAGGAAACGAAAAAGAGAGCTGCAGAAATTGCACCAAGTACTTTCAAATAAAAAGTCTTCATATAAAATATAATATCTGTATGTTTTAGGAAAATCAATGCGGCCGCATGATTTGACAAGAGTCTTTCTTTCTTTTATGCTTACATCACTATGTTTGTGTCCGTCATGCTCGATCCGGGCGGGGTTGATACAGCGAAATCTCTTGCATCCGTTCTCACTCATTACGGGTT
The DNA here is from genome assembly GCA_002314445.1 of Treponema sp. UBA1793. Classification (GTDB taxonomy): domain Bacteria; phylum Spirochaetota; class Spirochaetia; order Treponematales; family Treponemataceae; genus Treponema_D. The sequence continues at coordinate 85,422 of DCFX01000019.1, read as the reverse complement.
CAGAAAAGTGCAGCGTGCATGCTGGGAGAGTGTTGATACAGGCGTCACGCAGCTTTCTCATCTCAAGAGGGAGATAGACCGCGTAACGAATTATTATGATACAGTGCGCATGTATCAGTATCCTGTAAAAGGAATGTTTGCAATAACGGAGCTTCATCATAAAAAATGGAGACGGTGCATTCTTAAGCCGGACGACAGGGAAACAGAGTTAACGCAATAGTGTTTGCAATATTTATTTTATGGAAGGATATTTTATGATAGAAGATTTGAAAATGCCGATTTTTCAGCTCCGCGAGGATATTATGAATGTCTGGGGGCGTCTTTGACAGTGCTGCAATAGACAAAAAAATTGCAGAAAAAGAGGCTCTTACGACTGCGTCAGGATTCTGGAACGATGCGGCGAAAGCCGGAGCCGTGATGAATTCGATCAAACAGCTTAAAAACCGCGTAGAACCCTGGCGTGCGCTGCTCAGGGAACAGGATGATCTTGAAGCAATGTACGAGCTCGCAGAAGAAAGCGGCGGGAATGGCGAAGAATCGGAACTCCGTGTAATGTACAACAACGAAAAGGACGAATTTGAAAAACTTAATATTCTGAACCTGCTCTCCGGAGAAGTCGATCAGAATAACGCTTTCCTCTCCATTCATGCAGGGGCCGGCGGAACGGAAGCGGAAGACTGGGCGTTTATGCTGAGCCGTATGTATTCCCGCTGGGCTGAACGTCACGGCTTTAAAATGGAAATTGTCGATCAGGAAGAGGCAGAGGGCGGATTGAAATCGATTACCATGCAGATTGACGGCGACTATGTATACGGCTATCTCAAGTGCGAAGTCGGCATCCACCGTCTTGTACGCATAAGTCCGTTTGATGCAAACGCACGCCGGCATACATCTTTTTCATCCGTATATGTATATCCTGTGCTTGACGATACTATTGAAGTAAATATCAGACCGGAAGATCTCCGCGTAGACACATACCGTTCAGGCGGCAAAGGCGGCCAGCATGTGAACAAAACTGAATCTGCTGTACGGTTTACGCATATACCAACGGGAATTGTCGTCGCCTGCCAGAGCGAGCGGAGCCAGCTTATGAACCGCGCTACTGCCATGAGCATCCTCAAATCGAAATTATACGAATACTACCACGAGCAGAAAGAAAAGGAAAATTCAAAATATAACGGTGAGAAAAAAGATATTTCCTGGGGTAACCAGATCCGCTCATATGTGTTTCAACCGTATACAATGGTAAAGGATCACCGTACAAAGTGCGAATCGGGTAATATTCAGGCTGTTATGGACGGCGATATAGATCAGTTTATGGACGCGTTTCTTATTGCCCAGTGGAAAGGGCTTCCGATGGACAGTGCCGGATCTGATGACGAAGAAGTGTAATGTATCTGTATACATTTTTCTTTTGATTCTCGTTTCTTTTCTTTCTGTCAGTCTGTATGGCGCGGATACGTCACCTGCGTCAACAGACTGGACGATAGGAGCGGAAAAATTTACGCTCACCCGGAAAAGAATGGAGACAACCGCAACATCAGCCGCTGCGGAACTTCTTCCGAAACTTATTCTTGAACAGCTTGCCGAAAATCTGGAAAGAATTCCTTCTGCACGTGAACAGTTTGACCAGAAGCAGTACGATATGCAGAAAAAACGGCTTGACCTTTTTCTGCAGCTTTCAAAAGAAGTCCAGACAAGGGATTCTCTCGTGCTTGGCGACTATTCAAAAAAGGAACTTGACGCTGCTATAAAGCTGGAAGATGAAAAAATAGACGGGATAAGAAAACAGATCCGGGACAATCTTGCAGAAGAAGCTGAGGCAGAAAAAGATTCTGCAGGCGATATAGAACGCGAAAAAGAACGGGAGTCAGTTATAGACGAAGGAAAAGTCGTTGATGAAGACAGCCTTTCAGACAGAGAAAAAGACGATGCAGCGCGTTTTAAAGAGATGATAAAACAATTTGTGCCGGGCACCAGTCAGGCTGCTGTAAACAGGCAGGTGAAATTATACAAAAATGATTTTACCCAGCTTTTTGATGCCGGCAAAGATATCTCAGCGGAAGGATATGAAAGCAGAGATTTTGAAGATGCCGTCATAGCTGCGGGAATAAACGCGCTGCTTACCGGCAGGCTTACAATCTACGGCGAATATATATCAGCGACCGTTTCGATTATTGTATATCCCGGTGTAAAAATTGTGGGAACCGTGACCGACGTAAGCAACATATCCGATATGAGGGCGCTTGCAGTAAGCATTGCGCGGCAGCTTACGCCGAAAATAACGAACAGTATGCCGGTTGAACTTGCATTCGACATAAAGCCTGCCCAGGCTGCCTCTGCAATTGTGCTTACGGTAGACGACGTTGTATACAAACGGCTGCCCGATCATCTTATCGTAGAATCCGGCATACATTCCATAATGCTTAGTTCCCCGGGTTTCAGGCAGGTTTCAACGTCGTATGCATTCAGAGGCAGCAGAAAGTTCAACATTTCTGTTGAAATGCAGCCGGATAATCAGGGAAAGATTCTGATCCGTTTGAAAAAACCTCTTATCGGGACAATGTACGGAAACGGGGCAAAAGCGGGGGCGGTCGACGAAGAATATCCTGCTGTAGAAATGAAGATCAATAACCAGCCGGTTCTCGGTCAGTTCATAGCAGGGAACGGCGAATCCGCATTTTTTTATGTCCCTGTTAATCTTATACAGAATGATGCAACCCTCATGGTGAATGCGAAACCGTTCGACAGAAGCAAATATATAGACGTCCGCCGCAGGTGGATGTACGGTTCATACAGCGCACTTATCATTTCGCTTATGGGTACATTTTATTCATACGGAACGTTTTATGCCGATTCAATTGCATATACAAACGGATATGTTGATTACGATACTGCTGCCGGATGGCAGAAGGCATACCAGATATGTGCAGGAATCTCAATCGGGTGCGGTGTTTTTTTTGTCTATGAACTTATCCGTTATTTTATTGCGGCAGACAAAGTGCTCCCCTCAAGGGCGTATGACTCAAACTACGATGCGGAACTGCTGCCGAAAATACAGGAAAGTATTCAAGAGCCTTCCGACAGTCCTTCAGGGGAACGCCCCTCAGGGGGAATAGGCGGCGCAGCAGAAAAAGAGGCGGGCGGAGAAAAATCTGATAATGGAGTACAATAATGGGAAAGATGTCGTTTGCAGAAAGAATACGGAGCCTGTTCGGGCTTCATGCAGATAACGATGGGCAGTTCTATGATGATTTATGTGATGCATTAATTGAAGGCGATGTCGGGGCTAAAACGGCGGTTGAAATTACCGGTCTGCTCCGGGATGAGTGCAGGAAAAATCATATAAGCGGAGAACAGGCTGTAACCGCAGAACTTGAAAAACTGCTTGCTTCGTACGTACGTGAGACAATCCTTGAACCTGTTGCAGGAAAGACGAATATATGGATGGTGCTCGGCGTAAACGGTGTGGGCAAGACGACAAGTGCCGCAAAAATTGCAAACTGGTACAAAAACAAGGGTGAGGGCAACATAGTGCTTGCTTCTGCGGATACATTCCGCGCGGCTGCAATAGAACAGCTTGCAGTGCATGGTGAAAAACTCGGCATCCGCGTCGTAAGCCATCAGCATGGAGCAGATCCGGCTGCAGTCATTTATGATGCGGCTGAAGCTGTGCGTTCTAAAGGCAGCGGCCTTGTTATAGCCGATACGGCAGGCCGCCTGCACAACAAGGAAAATCTTGTGCATGAACTTGAAAAAATAGACCGCATATGCAGACAGAAAGCTGATGAAGGATGCTACAAAAGGCTGCTCGTCATAGACGCGACTACGGGCCAGAATGCGCTGCGTCAGGCGGAAGTATTTAACGAGGCTGTCGGTGTCGACGCCCTTATCCTGACAAAATACGATTCCACTGCAAAGGGTGGTATTGCAATTTCAATAGGAAAGGAACTGAATCTGCCGACAGCTTTTGTCTGCAACGGCGAAAAATACGGCGATATTTCGTTGTTTCATTCCGATGAGTATATACGCGGATTTTTGGGAATGTAATCTGTGAAAAACAGAATTACGCTGCTGTTAATAGTATTTTTTCTCCTTGTAATAATGGTGCCTGCGGCTGCGCTGGGAACAAAAGATAAGGATGAGCTCTTCACGGGTGAACCGACAAAACTCAGCGATTTTCTGTTTGAAGTACTGCGGTACGATGTGACGGGAATTTCAAATTATGAGGGTATTGAAAACTACAGCGGGGTAAGCCGGTATCCTGCTCAAATCCTTCTGCATATATTATGGAAAAAGTATGATAATCGTGTTTATTTTATAGAAAATGCGGTTCCGTCCTGTACCGGAAAAATAGATTCGACTTTCAGTAAAGAAAGTTTTTCAACCGTGACAGACTATGCATGGATTAATGCGGCAATAGAAGATTCCGCGGAGGAAAAGGCCGGCGAAAAAATCGAGGAGCTTGAAATGCAGCCTCCGGAGGAATTGTCGCAGGCTGCAGAAGAATCGGCAGCCGGGGAAGATTCCTCGGCTGATAATCTCCCTCAGAATGAGTCTCCTTCAGAACGACGGTACCGCGATGCGGAAGGCAGGCTCCGGCTGTTTTCGTACGGGACGGAATTCTTTTCAGTTTCCGGCAGCAGTGAAAACCGGGTGCTTGTCAGTTCTCAGGGCACAAAGATGACACGAAAAGCTTTCGATGATATGATGCGCCTTGTAAAGAAAGAATCGTGGACTGTCGGACAAACATCCGCCGATGCGGTAAAGAACCGGACGGATTTTTTCTACTATAATGACGCAGATATGAAGCCGTTTTCGGCAGTTACGGAAACGAAAGACTCCCGTACGGAATATTTGTATAATGAAAAGGGTTTTATATATTCGCGGACAGAATACAGCATAGGCGACGATAAAAGCAGAAGACTGGAAACGCGTACGTTATGGAAATATAACGGAAATAATAAAATAGCAGAAGAAGAGTTTACAAGGTTCGAATACGACGGCAGCAGGCAGACAGGGAAGAGTGTCAGGAAGGAATTGTACGATTACAAGATTCCGGACTGTCAGCCTGATTATTATTATTACGAAGATAATCAGCTTCGCATGCAGACTGTATATACGGACAACGACGAATATACAACCACACTGTACTTCGACGAAAACTTTACAGTTACGACTGTATATAACCATGGACGGCGGGCAAAAGAGACTTTTATGAAGGGAAATAAAATAGAAAGGAGCAGGAACTATGAAAAGTAGAAAACGTCTGCTTCACGGTACAGGCTGGATACTGACTGTTTCAAACAGATTTTCCCGTGTCGACCGGACGGGACGTTCTGCTGTTACGTCCGCACTTGCTTTTTTGGGTATATGTTTCGGCGTCATGACGCTTATTGTTGTCATGAGCGTCATGAACGGATTCCAGCTGGGATTTAAAGATGCCATTATGGAATTATCCTCATATCATGTACGCGTTACCGGCGCGGACAACGTCGGCCTTGAACAGCAGTTTGTCCGGTGGTGTAAAACAGAAAAAAACATTGTTTCCACAACACCGTTTTACGAGGCAGAAAGTTTTATGGTCAGTGCCCGGGGAAAACAATCAGCCGCATTAATACGCGCAGTTCCGCCCGATGTGCTGAATACCGACAAGGGGTTTGCCCGTGAACTCAACATGCTGACGGGGAAATTTGACATAGCGGAAGAAAACACAATCGTTCTTGGCTCGGGACTTGCATATACGCTTGGTGTACGGCGTGGAGATACGGTAACACTGCTTGCGCTGAGCGGCGGAAGCGACGTGGAACTGCTGTCGCGCAACAGAACGTTTCTCGTGACGGGGATTTTCCATTCCGGCTATGCCGATATAAACTCTTCGTATGCGTTCGTGAGCATTGAATCCGGGGAAAAATATTTCGGAGCCGATGCTCAAAAGACATACGGTTTAAAACTCAGCCGGGTGTCTGGCGACGGTCTTACCATAAACGCAATTACAAAAAAATTTCCGTCACTCAAAGCTGAATCGTGGAGGGTCTATAACCGTTCGTTCTTCGGCGTTCTCCGCGTGGAAAAGAATATGCTTATGATGCTTGTGTTTCTTATTTTTATTGTCGTCGGCGTCAATATTTATAACGGCATGAGACGGCTCGTGTTTGAACGAAGCAGCGAAATTTCAATTTTATCCGCAGTCGGGGGAAAGAGCAGCGAAATAAAGCTTATCTTTATTATGAAGGGCTTTCTCACCGGTGTTACCGGCGCCGCGGCTGGCGTTGTTCTGGGACTGCTTTTAAGTGTAAACATCGGGACCATATTCCGTTTTGCAGCTGATGCGATGTATTACGTACAGTATTTTGCAGTTCTTGTTTTTAATCCCGGAAATGCCCTTTACGTACAGGAAAATCCGATGTATCTGTTGTATGCATCAATACCTGCACGTATTATTCCCGGAGAAGTATTTGTTATTGCCCTGTTCGGAATACTGGCACCGCTTACAGCGTCGTTTGCTGCAAGTAGAAATGTGCTTAAAATGACTGTTGCGGAGGTGCTCCATGACGAATGAAATTGTCCATATAGAAAACCTTGAAAAGACGTATGTGTCGTCGAGCGAAAAGCTTACTATACTGAAAAGCCTGAACCTTTCCGTAGAGGAAGGAAGCAAGGCCGTCATAATAGGAGAAAGCGGCAGCGGGAAAAGTACGCTGCTCAATATCATAGGCGGAATCGATACTGCCACGGCCGGAAACGTACTGTGCGGAAAGTGGGACGTGACGTCGCTTGATGAAGATTCTCAGGCAGAATACCGTGCGCATTTTCTGGGGCTCGTGTTTCAGTTTCATTACCTTTTAAAAGACTTTACGGCTCTTGAAAACGTCTATCTTCCGGCATATATGGCCGGGGTGCCGAAAAAGGAGGCAGTGGAACGCGCCCGGAAACTTCTTGCAGATGTCGATCTGACTGCACGCGCGGATCATCTGCCGTCCGAACTTTCGGGCGGCGAACGCCAGCGTACCGCAGTTGCTCGTGCATTGATTAACAATCCGTCGCTTATTCTTGCCGATGAGCCGACCGGCAATCTTGATCCTTCCAACGCACAGACTATAGGCGAGATGCTTTTTTCCATGGCTGAAAAATACAACAAAACGCTCATACTTGTTACGCACGACAGACATCTTGCCGCAAGAGGTTCCGTGTGTTATACGATACAAGACGGACACCTTGTACAGGCAGATCCTTCCGGAATGAAATCATGACAGTAAAAGCTTCCCTCCTTTTTGCTTTCCGCCTCATCTTCCCCAAGACAGGTAAAAACTCGACGGCAAGGAAAAGCCTGTCCGGTGCGCTTATCTGCATCGGAATCAGTCTTGTTCCGCTCATAGTCGTCCTTACAGTCTCGAACGGAATGATTCAGGGAATGACAGAGAGGATTATAGGTCTTTCGTCGTCTCATCTTGAAGCATTCATCATGAAAGACTCCGAAACAGCGTCATCTGCAGAGAGTATGCAGGAATTTGCCGATTATATGGCAGGAACGGAAGGCGTAACGGCTGCGTATCCGGAAGTGGATGCTGCGGCTCTTGCAGCAGGCAGTAATTACAGAACGGGTGTGCAGGTGAGGGCAGTACAGCCCGATATATTTATGCGCAATAATTCATTCCGTACGCTTTTTAAAGTTACGGACGGACAGTATGATGATTTTAAAGCAGGCACAAAAACTGCTGTTGTAGGGCAGAAAACGGCGGAACTGCTTAAACTGAAAAAGGGCAGTTCGTTCCGTCTCATTACTGCCGCAGTCGGAAATAACGGAAGCGTACTCCCGAAAACGGCTGTTTTTAAAGTAGCTGCAGTCGTATCGTCAGGGTATCAGGAACTTGATTCAATGTGGGTGTTCATTCCTCTTGACGTTTCGTACGCCGTTATAAAACCGGGTGCGGGCCAGTACTGCATACTTATGGATACAGCCGATGCGTTTTCGCCTGATCTTGTCCGCATTCAGAAAATATGTGAAAATGCAGCCGGCCGAATTGCGAACGTATATCGATGGGACGAACTTAACCAGTCTGAATATGAAAATTTTTCGTCTACAAAGGTCATGCTCATATTTATTATGCTGCTGATTGTACTCGTCGCTTCCGTGAATATCTCGTCCTCGCTTGTCATGCTTGTCATGGAGCGGCGGCGGGAAATCGCCATTATGAAAAGTCTCGGTGCTTCGCCGCATGGTATTATGCTTTCGTTCCTCCTTACCGGCATGGCGGCAGGATGCGGCGGCGTATTTATCGGTCTGCCGCTCGGACTGCTGTGCGCAGTGAATGTGAATAAACTTGTGCATTTTCTTGAAAAAATGGTAAACACTGCAGCGGAATTTGTGTATCTTTTAAGCGGACACAATGTAATGGAATTTTCGCATATAAATCTTATGGATCCGGCATATTACCTTACGGAAATACCGGTTACGATTCCATTTACGGATATTGCAGTTATCGTGGTTTCGACCATTCTTTTGTCGCTCGCCGTATCTGTTATCCCGGCATATAAGGCAGGCAGAGAGAAACCGCTCGAAACGTTGCGCAAAGTATGATATACTGGAGTGCATATGCTGTGTGATTTCTGTCATAAAAGGGAAGCTGTTTTTTTTATTGAACAGACAAGCAGAAATTCCCATAAAAAGATAAATATCTGCATGGAATGTGCCGTACAGCACGGACTTTCCCCCGATCCTCAAAATATACAGCGTTCAATCGGTTCGCTGTTTGAAGAAATTTCAAAAGCCGAAAGTGCAGCGAATCCTGAAGAAAGCAGGCTGTGCCCGGTATGCGGAACAAGCCTTGCTTCAATCCGCAGGACGGGAAAAGCAGGCTGTCCCGAATGCTGGGAAATTTTTAAAACGGAACTTGTTTCCATAATGGAAGAACGGGGAATAAAAGGGCCTTATACAGGATCAATGCCGCACCGCATAGCAACGTTCCGCTCATCGCTGACAGACCGTGTAGATATAGAGACGAAGCTGGAAGAATCCATCAAAAACGAAGACTACGAGAAAGCCGCTGTTTACCGGGATTACCTGCGGGCGCTCGAAAAACGTTCTGTGTCAGCCGGCGATGTACCGGAAAAAGGGACGGCGGAGAATGACTGAACCGACACTTTTAAGCGGTGAACCGTGGTATACGTGCTGCGGTACTGATAACGATGTTGTTGTCTCTACACGGGTGCGTTTTGCGCGGAACCTTGCAAATTTTCAGTTTCCCGGCACGACGAAGAATCTGCCGCAGACATCTCTGCGCAAAGGTGATTACGACAGGGTGCGGACACTTGTATTCGACTCTTTTTCGCATCTTGAAAATGCCGATAACTTTCATCTCGTAAATTCCGAAGCGCTTGACAGCCTGGGGGTAAAAATCCTTGAGGAACGCGGCGTTATTGACGAATCCGCTGTTTCGGGGATTGTCATGCGTTCCGACGGGCGCCTTTCCTGCCTGGTGAACAGCGTGGATCACGTGCGCATTGCATCGTTCGCACCGGGGCTGAGCTGCGAGTCTGTATTTGAGGACTGCCGTACTATAGACGGAAACCTGCAGAAAACGCTTCAGTTTGCAGCATCCTTTGACTTCGGTTATCTGACGGCTTCCATACATGATGCAGGAAGCGGCATGAAATTGTCGCTCCGCGTGCATCTGCCGTCTGTTTCCTTTTCAGGAGAAGTAGAGAACATCCTGCGCGGGCTGCGCGAAAAGGGATTGTCCGTGACGTCCGTTTACGGTGCGGGTGATGATTACGGCATGTCTCTTGGTTCGTACTATCAGATTGCAACGATTTCGTCGTTTACCGGAAGCGAAATAGACCAGATAGCTTCCCTTGAAAGTGCAGGCAGGTATGTTGTTGAAACGGAGCGAAAGTTCAGGTCAAAATGCACCGAAAATAAACCGACGGCAGTGCACAACATCATTCTGCGTGCGTTCGCCAGTGCAAAATTCAGTGTGCTTATGCCGCTGCGCGAATCAATCGGTATTATTTCCGCTGTAAAATGGGGACTTGATATGGGCATCATCAGGGGAATTGACGACAGCACGCTGTGCGGACTCCTGTATCGTGTACAGAGCGGTCACCTGGAGTTTCTGCTCAAGAACGGAAATTTTGCATTTGAAAATGATATAAAAGATAATCTCCAGCAGAAGACGGAGCGTCTCCGTGCGCTCATTCTGCAGGAGTCGTTTGAAAAAATAAATTTTGTTTCTTAAATTTGGGGGATATACATGAAAGGTTTATCACCGCGTGCTCAGCGTCTTATTGCCGCCCTCGCGCAGGATGAAGGACGGAAAAGCGGAAGCGATCAGCTTCTGCCCGAACATGTCATACTTGCGCTTTTGAAAAGTGCAGACGGTCTCGGCTATGCGCTGCTTCAGGCGCTTCATATAAATGTGCTCACGTTCCAGCTTGCCCTTGAACAGGGGCTTGCCGCACATGCACCGGTAACTTCTCTCAGCGACCTTCCCGCGGGACGCCGCATCAGGACAATGCTTGACCTTGCAGGCATGGAGTCCCGTGCGCTCCGCAGCGATTATATAGGGACGGAACACCTCGTGCTTGCTGCAATCCGGGAGGAAGGCAGCATAACTGCGCGTTATTTTGAAAAAGCTGAAATCACAATTGAGGATGCGCGGAAGCTTGTACCCGACATCCAGTCGCATAATCCTTCTTCCGCAGGAGAGCAGACTGCGCGCTCCATTGCAAAATCCGTATTCCAGAATCTGTTGGGAACGGGAAATAATCCCGACGATATTCTGCCTGTAGCAGGAGCCGATGCATCACAGATGCCTCCGTCAAGGTCACGTTCATCGCAGAACAATCAGTCGTTCCTCTCCGAATTCAGCAGGGACATTACGAAAATCGCGCGGGAAGGCGGCAGCGATCCTGTTGTCGGACGCGACAGGGAAATCCAGCGGATTGTACAGGTCCTTTCACGCCGTACCAAAAACAATCCCGTGCTCATCGGCGAACCGGGTGTCGGAAAGACTGCAATTGTTGAAGGTCTTGCACAGCGTATTGCAAAAGGCGATGTGCCGCGCAATCTGCTTAAAAAACGGATTCTGTCGCTTGATCTTGCGGCGCTTATCGCGGGAACTAAATACCGCGGCGAGTTTGAAGACCGCATGAAGAAGATGATGAAGGAAGTCAGCGACGACAGGAACATCATTCTGTTTATAGACGAGCTGCATACGATTATCGGCGCCGGCGGCCCGGAAGGGACGATGGATGCATCGAATATGCTCAAACCTGCGCTGAGCCGCGGCGAGATTCAGATAATCGGTGCGACTACGACGAAGGAATACAGTAAATATATAGAGAAGGATTCCGCGCTTGAACGCCGGTTCCAGATGGTAAAAGTCGAGGAGCCGACGGACGAAGAGACTGTGCTGATCCTTGAGGGAATCAAAAAGAAGTACGAAGACTTTCACGGAGTCGTATATGACGACGATGTCGTACCTTCTATAGTGAAATTTTCACGCAGGTATATACCCGAACGTTCTCTGCCCGACAAAGCAATCGATATACTTGATGAAGCTGGCGCTGCAAAAAAAATCCAGGAAGAGGCAAAACCTGCCGAACTTGCGGAACTCGAACAGAGTATTGAAGAACTTGCAGAAGAAAAAAGAAAGCTTGTCGCAGATCAGGATTATGAACGGGCGGCACTTATCCGCGATAAAGTGCTTGAACTCAAACGGAAACTTGAGGTTTACAGCGAATACTGGAAAAACAGCAGCAGCGGTGTAAAAAAGCACGTAAGCGAGCAGGATATCTGCCGTATCATTGGCGCCATGACAGGCATCCCCGTCGAACAGCTTGACACATCGGAAACGAAGCGTCTTGTGCGTATGGAAGACGAGATGCACAAGAGCGTCATCGGGCAGGATGAAGCCGTACACCTTATTGCAGGCGCGGTGCGCAGAAGCAGGGCGGGCATTTCATCTCCCGATCATCCGCTCGGCTCTTTTATCTTTCTGGGCCCGACGGGAGTGGGAAAGACGCAGCTTGCAAAGGCTCTTGCGAAATTTCTGTTCGGCAGCGAGGATATGCTCGTGAGAATCGACATGTCCGATTATATGGAAAAACACAACGCGAGCCGTCTTGTCGGTGCGCCTCCCGGATATGTCGGCTATGAAGAGGGCGGCGTGCTTACGGAAGCTGTGCGCCATCATCCGTACTCGGTCGTCCTGCTTGATGAAATCGAAAAAGCCCATCCCGACGTGTTCAATCTGCTGCTCCAGCTTCTTGAAGAAGGAGAGCTCAGCGACAATCTCGGTCATACGGTGAATTTCCGGAACACAGTCATTATCATGACGAGCAACGCTGGTGCACGCCAGATTACGAGCGAAGGCCGTGTCGGATTTTCGACTGCTGGTGCAGGAGTCCTTTCATACAGCGAAATACGTTCAAGTGCGCTTTCTGAGCTGAAAAAACTGCTGAGTCCCGAACTGCTGAACCGCATAGACGATGTCGTCGTGTTCAGCGCGCTTACAAAAGAGCAGGTAGGGCAGATACTCGACATCCAGATAAAGGAACTGTCGGACAGGCTGAAGGAAAGGAATTATGCTGTCGCCGTAAAACCTAAGGCCCGCGAGTATCTTATTAATCACGGCTACGATCCCGAGATGGGCGCGCGTCCGCTGCGCCGCCTTATACAGCGCGAGATTGAAGACCCTCTTTCTATGGATATTCTTGCAGGAGAGGGAGATGGCTGCGATACAGTTTCTGTAGACTGCACAAACGACAAACTTCGCGTTCACTTTGTAAAACCGAAGAAACCGGAACTTGCACCACCTGTAGAAAAACCGTTAATTGAAGCATCAAGAGAAACAACAAGATAATGAAGAACATACACTTTTCAGATTTCGGCGAAAAACTGTGCGGTCCGTCAGGTATTAATCAGCTGATGGACGATATAGGGAAGCCGCTCCCCGTGAATATTCCCGTCTGTCAGATGGGCGGCGGAAATCCGGCGCGCATTCCGGCAGTAGAGGCGATGTACCGCGCCCAGATGCAGAAAATTCTCAACCATAACGATGACTTTGAAAATCTTATAGGCCGTTATGATGCACCGCAGGGAAAAACTGCGTTCATCGAATATGCAGCGGACTATCTTTCCCGGACATACGGATGGAAAATCGGGGCGGAGAACATTGCCGTTACAAACGGAAGCCAGTCGGCTTTTTTTTATCTTTTTAACATGTTCAGCGGAACGTATACGGAAAACGGAAAAAAATTAAAGAAGACTATCGTTTTTCCGCTCGTTCCCGAATATGTCGGCTATGCGGATCAGAGCATCGAACCCGGCGCATTTATCGGCATTCCTGCCGGTTTTTCGCTGTACCCTGATCATACGTTCAAGTACTACATAGATTTTGAAAAACTTGAACGGTACCTTGAGGATAACGACAATGTCGGCGCACTCTGCGTTACCCGTCCGACAAATCCGACCGGCAACGTGCTCACTGATGACGAAGTGCATCATCTTTCGCGGCTGTCCGTGCAGTACGACATTCCTCTGTTTATAGACAACGCATACGGGCTTCCGTGGCCGGACATCATATTCAGCGACGCAGAGCCGTACTGGGATGAAAACGTAGTTTTATCGATGAGCCTGTCAAAGATCGGACTTCCTGCGCTGAGAACGGGAATTATTATTGCGCAGAAAGAGATTATAGATTCCATTTCCAAAATGAACGCTGTTGCGGCTCTCGCTTCCGGAAGCATGGGGCAGGCGCTTGCCGGTGAACTTATCGGAAGCGGTGTACTTGTGGAAACGGCGAAGAACTGCGTGCGTCCTTTTTATGAGAAAAAATCCAGGTTCATGCAGGACTGCATCCACAGGGATTTTGCGGGAACGAATTATTCAATACATAAAAGCGAAGGCTCCATTTTCCTGTGGCTGCTGCTGCATGACCTTTCCATATCGACGAAAGAGTTGTACGGGCTGTTAAAAAAACAGGGCGTATTCGTCATGCCCGGAGAATATTTCTTTTTCGGAAGTCCCTCTGATGCATCTCTTCCTCCTGTGGAAACGCATCCCCATTTTGCAAAATGCCTGCGCCTGAATTATGCGCGTCCCGACGCGGAAATAAGCCGTGCAATCCGCATCATTGCCGGGTTGTACCGCCTCAATTGCACATAAGCATTTTTCATAGTACAATGAAAGTGTCATGAAAAATACACATATCGTTAAGATTGTTACTGCCGCCGTTTTTGCGGCTTTTCTGTTGCTGCCTGTCTCTGCAGGCGGAAAGAAAGATAGCGTTGCAGAGGGAAAAAATGATTCGGGGGCTGCGCAGCCCGCTGAATCTTCTTCTGTAAAAAAGACTTCAGGGGAAAGCGTGCATGTCGGGATCCTCAACGGGCCGACAAGCATTCCTGTGGCATATATGGTGGATTCGGGGCTTACCGTTGAAGGGAAAGACGTTGTGTTTGACAGGTATGCCACACCGCAGGCGCTTCTTCCCAAAATGCTCAAGGGTGAAGCCGATATAGGTTTTATGCCGGCAAATATTGCTGCTAAAGTATACAACAGTGCTTCCGGTGCTGTTTTGTGCGCCGGTATTTCAGGAAACGGCAATCTCTATCTTATTACAAAAGACGTAAACATAAAGAACCTTGCAGATCTGGCAGGTAAAACAGTATTTGTCGCAGGGCAGGGGGCAACTCCCGAATATTTGTTCCGCTGGCTTCTCGCACAGAACAAAATACCGGTAAACAGTGAGGGCGGCATAAAGCTTGATTATACGATTCCCACGCCCGATATCGCTGCGGAGCTTCTTTCCGATAAAATAAAATATGCTGTCGTTCCGGAACCTTTTGCGACAGTCGCGCTTATAAAATCAAAAGACGTGGTGCGCGCCCTTGATCTGCAGTATGAATTCGGGGCAATTGAAGGGCAGAAAGCAACGTATCCTCTGACGGTCATGGTCGTAAGCAAATCATATGCAGAATCAAATCCCGATACAGTCCGTGCTTTTATGGGCGCTTTCGGTAATTCCGTTTCATGGACAATAGAGCATCCTCAGAAGGCTGGTGTGCTTGTGCAGAAATATACGCTCGGACTCATGGCCCCTGTCGTAGCGAATGCCATTCCGTACAGCAGCTTTGTATGGAAAAATGCTGATGACTCACGAGCGGACATTGAGCGTCTGCTTTCTATCTTTCTGCAGTTCGCTCCCGATTCAGCAGGCGGAAAACTACCGGATGAAGGCTTTTACTTCAAGTAAGGCGGCGGCGTACAGCCTTTCTGCCGTATGCCTGTTCGGAATATGGGAAGGGGCTGCATATGCTGTGCATTCGCCGCTTATTGTGCCGTTTCCCGGAGAAGTATTCCGTTCCCTCGCCGGTTTGTGCAGGACTGCATCATTCTGGCAGAACGTGAGCGCTACTTTTCTGCGCTGTATCATTTCATTCGCTCTTTCTGTCGTGCTCGGGACTGTCATAGGCGTCATCTGCGGGCTGTCTGCGTTTTTTAAGAATTTTTTCGCATTTCCGATTGAAATAATCCGTGCAACGCCTGTCGTTTCTTTCATACTGATAGCACTGTTCTGGTTTACGTCGACCCAGGTACCTGTTTTCGTTTCGGTCCTGATGACCCTTCCCGTTATGGTATCGTCCGTCGCAGGCGGATTTGTAAAGAAAGATAAAAAACTTGAAGTTATGGCCCGTATTTACGGCTTTACGGGGAAACAGACGTTCCGCTGGATTACAGTTCCTGCTGTTGAACCGTTTTTTCTGTCCGGCATGGTCTCGACGTTCGGACTTACGTGGAAAGTTGTGGCAGCCGGCGAAGTTCTGAGCCTGCCGCAGAAAGGTGCAGGCACACTGATGCAGACGGCTCAGGTTCATCTTGAAACTGCGGATGTCGCCGCAATTACGCTTGTCCTTGTCGCACTGAGTTTTGCGCTTGAAAAGTTATTATCGGCCTTTGTAACAAAAAAGACATCATATACGGCAGGTGCAGGCGTATGAGTATATCGGCTCTTTCGATTCACGGCCTTTCCATTGTCAGCGGTGCAAGGGAGTTGTATCGCGGTTTTTCCCTTGAGGCAGAGGAAAACAAGGTAACGTGTATGATTGCACCATCAGGAAGCGGCAAAACGACGCTCCTTGATTTTATTGCAGGGACGCTTTATACGGAAAATGTAACTGCGTGCGGTGAAATTCTGTTTGCAGGAAAGACAGACAGGCCTGCCGTTTCCTTTTTATTTCAGGAACCCCGTCTTATTCCTTCGGCAACAGTCATGCAGAATGTCGTTCTTCCCCTTGTTAATGTCATGGACAAAAACGCGGCGGAAGCCCGTGCACGGCTTTTTATTGACCGCGTCCAGCTTTCTGCAGAAGCCGCATCATATCCCGATGAACTCAGCGGCGGCGAAAAACAGCGTGTCTCCATGGCCCGGAGTTTTGCCTTTCCCTCAAAGCTTCTTCTCATGGACGAGCCGTTTCAGTCTCAGGATCTGCGCATAAAACTTCATCTTATGGACACCCTGCAGCAGCTGCTCGATACGGAAAGACGTACCGTTCTTTTTGTGACGCACGACGTAAAGGAGGCAGTACTTCTTTCCGACAGGATTATAGTAATGGACGGAACGCCTCTGCATGTCGTGCTTGACGAAAAGCATGTGACAAAAAGCGACACGGCGCTTGAGAAACATATTACATCACTTGTTGTGCATCCGTGAATTAAGCATTATAATTGAATATATTTATTATTTGTTTCAGCATAAGAGGTTATGACGATGATAAAGGATTTTCTCCCCTATGATGTAGTCCGTAACGACGCACTTAAAATTGCCTACAAGATGTACAGCGACGGTTTTATACCTGACGTTATCTACTGTTCACTCCGCGGCGGCGCTTATATGGCAAACGTTATAAGCGAATACTACAAACTCGTGAGGAAGGATTTTCATCCTGTGTTGTACGCGGCAGTTGTCGCGCGTTCGTATTCAGACATCCAGCAGCACGAAAAAGTGTATGTTGACGGCTGGTCGTATGCACCGGAATATCTGCGTCCCGGCGACAAAATTATGCTCGTTGACGACATATTCGATTCCGGACGTACAATCAATTCTCTTGTCGAGATTTTTCTTGAGCGTGGTGTACCCCGCAGTAATATCAAAGTCGTTGTACACGATTATAAATATTTCAGCTATCATAAAGAACAGCAGCCGATTCAGCCTGATTACTGGTGCCGCCGTTTCGACATTACAAAGCCGGAAGAGGACCGCTGGATTCATTATATGAGCCATGAGCTTGTGGGGCTCTCAAAACAGGAACTTGAGGAACATTACTTCAAGGACGATCCTGAACTGCGCCCGATTCTGGAGCCTCTTCTGGGGAATAAATGAGCAAACGGAAACTCTGTTTTATCAGTTTGTTTTTCTCTGCAGTCATCGCATTATACGCTGATGTAAAGATTATTAATCCTGAACCGGGAACGTGGGCGAATAAGCAGGTTCTTGTCCTTGATGTTCCTGATGGCGAAGAAGCGTTTTATTCGTTGAACGGTTCCGATCCGCTGTCTACCGGTTTTGCATACGACGGTCCCGTGCTGCTTGACGTAACGGGGCCGGTAGAACTCCGCGTCATATCTATGGACGGAAACGACGTGAAGACCGATACGACAGTCGTCTACACTGTTGCAGTTTCATCGCCCGGAAACAGCGATGACGCCTCATTTGTGAATTCCGTGACAGCGCAGGGGATTGTCGATTATACTGCGGGTGCGTCGTTTTCCATTCCGTCGTCGATGGAATACAGTATGGGGCAGCAGCCTGAATCTTATTTACAGGGAGCGCCTGTTTCCTATGCTGCAAACTGCATACTATCCCGCTGTATTCCGTGCACGGTAACCGACGGCAGCGCAAAGTGGCGCTTTATCATACGGACATTTCCGTCGAAAAACGGAACGTACACCCAGAGAACTGTTCCGTTTAAAATAGATGACTGGTCCACGATTACGTTTACAAACAATAAGCTTATTTATAAAATAGACGATTCGTTATGGTCTCCGATGAAAGACCCTGTAAAGCTTGACAGATCCGTAAAACATACAGTTTTCTGGCAGAGCGTTGCAGTGCAGGCGGGAAATCCTATTGAATATTTTGAACTGCCTCCCGAACCGGAGTTATTCTGCTCCGAGTCGAAAACAGGCGCCGTTACAGCAGTCCTGAGAGGCGATGCAGATTACCGGATCGGTATAAAAAACGACGATACTACCGTTCTTTATGAAGTGGCCGGCATAGATACGTTTTCCGGTGACGAAACGAAGGGCACGCTTGCAGCCGGCGTTTACTATGATTCAGTGTATCAGGGGACACTCCCCATCCAGTACGACATCGACAGACGTGCTCCACCGGCGCCTGTTATCACGTCTTCGGCATCTTCATTGTATTCACGGAAAGCCGTAAAACTGCAGATTGACGGGGAACCCGGTGCGGAATTGTATGTTGCAGTAAGCAAACCCCTTCCCGTAACGGAAGACATGCTCCGCAGCAATTCAGGCTCTGCATTCGATTCTGCTGCTGCCGATAATTTTGTCTTTTCTCCGTCGGGCCGTGTATCGCTTGAACCTGACCTTGAAAGCGCGGTCTATTACAAAGTATGTGCCTACTCGATTGACGCTAAGGGAAATAAGGGGACGACATCTTCATACGGTGCCGTAATCGATCAGTATAATTATTATCTTGATGCGTCTGCGGACAGCAGTATGGCAGATGGAAGTTATATGCATCCCTTTACATCGTTTGATCAGTGTGTTGATGCATTAAAATATACAAGGTATGCCCATATCACTGTCAGCGGAACAGTTAAAATGCCGGCAGGCGAAAGCGTGCTGAGTTCCAACTGTGTCCTTGAAGGCAGAAACGATGCACGGCTTGTGTTCGGTCAGAACAGTTCCTTTGTAGTAAGGAGCGCAAGTCTGACAATTTCGAACTGCGTTCTGGAACGTTCCGACAGTACGAGGAACGGTGACATCAATACACCTCTCATAAAGCTGGAACATTCCGTACTCTCTATGGACGGCTGCGAAACAACCGTTTCGTTTGATAAAAACGGTACGGCCATTACGGCTGATACATCGGTTATCACCATAACAGGTTCCGGAATTACAACGAAAGCCGCCGTGTATTCGTCGTGCATTTCTTCAGTGGGAACTAAAGTGAAAATTATTAATGCCCGCATTTCGACGGTGGCCGCGACGGCTGTTAATTTTTCTTTGCAGGACGGAGAGTTTGAGCTTCGTTCATCGACATGCAAAATAGTGGGAACGTACGGACGTGCAGCGGAATTATTCGGAACACACAGCCGCATTACCCGCAATACATTCAGCGCGGAACTCGGAGCGGGACGCAAAGTCGGCAATGCAGTATATACCGACGCAAAAAATATCTCTGTTGAATACAGCGGCAATATACTGAACGGATTCTAACATATGACAATACTCTCGTGCGGACTTGATGAAGCGGGAAGGGGACCGCTTGCGGGACCTGTAACAGCAGGAGCCGTCATCCTTCCTCCTGATTTTCCTGTTGAAATCCTCAATGATTCTAAAAAACTTTCTGAAAAAAAACGCACCTATGCGGAAAAGATAATAAAAGAGCAGGCGTGCTGGGGTGTTGGCATAGTCGATCAGGTAATAATCGACAGAATAAATATATTGCAGGCAAGTTTGTACGCAATGAAACTTGCATACGAAATGATGCTGCTGAAACTGCCCGGCTGGGCGGACTCCTGTGGAATTTCATATGACTGCATTGAAGCTATGGCCGACGGTACTTTCCGGCCTGACATTCCGTGTACATGCAGATGCGAACCTAAAGCTGACGGAACGTACAGGCCGGTTATGGCCGCAAGTATTATTGCAAAAACATGCAGGGATGCGATTATGATTGAAATGGACAAAAAATATCCGCAGTACGGATATGCAAGGCATAAAGGATATCCGACTGCGGCTCATGTTAAAATCTGCCGCGAAATAGGGCCTTCGCCCATTCAGCGGTTTTCATTCAAGTATTAGAATTTTTCTGTGTCTGATTTTTTTTCTGTTCCGATACTTTCTTTTTTTTCAATAACGGCTGTAGATTCCGTTTTTCCGTTATCAGTTCGTTTTGAAACAATATGAATAACGCGCCCGGTGCGCTTTATTCCGTCGTCGCGTTTTTCTTCCGTCCTGGTACCGTCTTTTACGTAATAGACTTTCTTTGCATCGCCTCTACCGTACTTTGCATCCTTTGCGGCTTTCTTTTCCCTTACAGCCTTTGCACGTGCTTTACGTTCTTTTTCAACAAATGAAAGAGTCTTATCCATTCCCTGCAGAAATTTCTGCAAGTCGTCTGCGAAAATCGCAATCTGGTGACGGTCGAAATCCTCTCCGTCGCGGCTTTTACTTTCTACGATTTGGAGAAATACATCTCCCGTCCGGTTTTCCTTGACGTTGAAAAAATACGACCGATTATCGAGACTAATCTGGGTCGTAAAAAGTTCACCGCGTGCACTCATAATAATCCTTCCTTAATAAATATACTGTAAAAAAATACCATAAAAGCATTTCTTTTACAAGTAAGCGTCAATTAAATCGCTTTGCAATCTCCTCTGTCCTGGCGGCAAGTTCGTCCATCGCTTTTTCTGTCGTGTGGGGACCGAAACTGAACCTGACTGCGGTTTCCCTGAGAGAGGCATTTACGTTCATTGCTTCAAGAACCGGTCGTTCATTTTTACGCGAGGAGCATGCGCTTCCTGTAGAAATGAAGAAGCCTTCTGCGTTAAGTGCTCTGAGCATTACCTGGCCGGGGATATTGTTAAACGCAGCTTGTACTACCCACGGGGAGTAGTCGTTTTCATGTGCGCGTTCCAGTCTTTCCTCAGGTATAATGGAGCATCCCTTTACAGCTGCAAGCTTTTCAAGGAATCTGCGGGTATAACGCTGCTGAGCCGCAAACCTGTCCATTGCCTGTCCGTTTTTGTCAGTTATGTAGTACCGCTCCAGGCATTTTGCAAAAGCAACTGCACCGAACACGTTCTCCGTTCCGCTCCGCATATTTTTTTCCTGTCCGCCGCCGCGGAGGAACGGTTCAATCATATCCGCAAGGTAGAGGATGCCCGCGCCGCGCGGCCCGCAGATTTTGTGTGCACTGAAAGCGGCGCTGTCGATTCCCCTGTGTGCTATATCAAACGGTATTTTGCCTGCCGCCTGTACGCCGTCCACGTGCAGTTTAGGCCTTCGTTTTCCTGCAGCCACCTTTGCAAGCGCGTCCGCAATGTCGTACACAGGTTGAACCGCACCTGTTTCATTGTTTACGGCCATGACGCAGACGAGTACCGTATCGTCTGTGAGTTTTGAAAGTACGGCTTCCGGTGTAATCATCCCGGAAGGCGAGGATGGGATGACAGAGACGTTCCATCCGCATCTTTTAAGCTCTTCCGCTTCGTTCTTTACTGCAGGATGTTCAAGAGAACTTATGAGCACCGTCCCTTTCTGCGGCCTGTTGAGTACGGAGAGAATCATGATGTGATCGCTCTCCGTTCCTCCTGATGTGAAAAACAGTTTGTCCGGAGAAACGGAAAGTACACCGGCACATTTTGAACGGGCTTCCTCAAGCAGTGTGCGAGCTTCCTTTCCGACAGTATGAATGCTAGAAGGATTTCCCCACACTGTGAGCGTTTCCTCGAGCGCCGAACGGAGTATGTCTTCATCGGCAGGGCTTGTTGCGGCCCAGTCAAAATAATGCTCAATATTTTTCTGGTTCATAATTATTTCAGTACGACATGTATTTTGTCGTCGGGAATCTCCTGAATTACCGTTTCGTTCAGTTCTTTCTGCAGTATGAGTTTAATTGCTTCGCCGGAATTCTTTTTGTCTTTATGCATATTTGTGATAAGCCTGTCGCCGAAACCGCCTCCCTTTACGATTTTTGGTATTGCAACAGTTTCCCATCCGTACTCGTTAAGGATGGAAAGAACTTCGTCTTTATAACCTGCACTGCACAGTTCAAGATGGTTGCTCAGCACAACAGCCCGGCCCATTCCCCATGCGACGGCGTCGCCGTGCATGATATTTCCCAGGCCGACAAGCGATTCAAGCGCGTGTCCGAACGTGTGGCCGAAGTTGAGGTACATGCGGATATTTTTTTCCATAAAATCCTGCTCTACAACATTTGCCTTTGCCTGCATGCAGCGCTGGATAATGGTGTCAATGCTGCTGCTGTCGCGTGATTTTATTTTTTCAGAAGAATTTTTGAACATTCCGTACAAATCTTTATCGAAGAGAAGGGCTGTCTTAAGCGCTTCCGCCAGACCTGAACGATACTGCTCTCCGGAAAGCGACTGTACGAATTCCGGGAATACGTACAGCTTTTTTGCCGGATAGAACGTACCTATCATATTTTTGTAATTATCAAAATCACAGCCCGTTTTTCCTCCGACGGCTGCATCAACCATTGCAAGCAGCGTTGTCGGCACGAATTCCACAGGAGCACCACGTTTGAACAGCGAGGCTGCAAATCCTGTAATATCACAGATAACGCCGCCGCCTATGCCTACGAAAATATCTTTCCGTGTAAAGCCCGCTTCGAGCGCTGTCTTTATAATTGAAAGTACGCTGTCGATTGTCTTGTATGGTTCTCCAGAACCGAGAATAAGCAGATAATCTTCACCGCATTTTCCGTCATCAAACATCTTTACAAACGGAAGGACAGGAGGAAGCGTTGCGACTGTAGCATCTGTTACGAAAAAGCGGCGCTCGCTGTTTTCCTGTTTCTCTCCAGGATGTAACGTTGAAACAAGGTCAGGTACTCCTGACTTGAATAAAATACTTGTCAGTTCTGTCCCGGGATGAACCGGCGGGTATTTTATGTGTAACTCATTTTTCATATTATGGATATTTTAGTAGTTTTTCGTATTCATTGCAAGAAAATCATTTCTGACTTTTGTAACGCGTACAATTTCGCGGTTGAGCATTTTTCCATAGTCCAGGCTGCCGCTTTTTATGCGTTCCCGCTCATCCTCCCAGAACTGCTGGTCGGTGATGAAAATAAAGTCAAATGATGCCGCATTCGCTTTTTCTGCCCAAAGCTGTGCTTCCTGCCAGTAGTAAAGGCCTGCCTCATAACACGAAAGCGTCTTGTTCAAATCGTTTATATATTCGTCTTTCCATGGGGCATCGTAAAAGTGCGCAACCTGTTTGTCGTACGTACGACCGAGTCTCAGATGCTGCTCGATGAGTTTCAGGTTCAGGTGCATCTGGAAAAGGTCACGGTATTTTTCCCACTGTTTTTCGGAATCAATTTTAGCGTCGGCATAGAGCGGATTGCAGAAATCGGCCTGGACAGCCTTTTCCAGCCAGTAGATATTTTCAATACAGTCGTCGGGGTACTGCTGATAATGTACGTGATACAGCCTGTAGAAGTCTTCCTTGTATTTTACCATGTATGCGTTTGCACGGGCTGCAGGAATGGACGAAAGCAGCAGTGAGAGAATCAGGATATATATGATATGCGGTAAAGATTTCTTCACATTCCCAATATCGGCAGCTTTTTGAGGTAACTCCAGATAATTTCAGCTGTTTCTTCTATAGGTTTTGACGCATCAATCGTGACAAGCTGCATCGATTCTGCAAGAGCTGTTCCGTCGTATTTTTTCATGATTTTATCATACAGTGCGGCCGTTTTCTGCAGAAAACCGGTATTTTCGTATATTTCCGGTTTTTCTCCGCGGGCAAGCACCCTTTTGAATGAGATTTCGGGGTTGATCCGGAAATAAAAAAGAATCTGCGGCAGCGGAAATATACTGTTTAAAAGCTGCGGCAGGTCTTCTCCGCACGAGACTGACTGATAAGCAAGTGTCGAAAACAGGTATCTGTCGCTGACGACAATCTTTTCCGCGTGAATATGTTCAATGATTCCGTCCCTGCCGAACACGTGTTCGCATCTGTCTGAAGCAAACAGGTAAGCAGCAGTCTTTTCGTCGACAGAGAATTCGCCTTTGAGCATGCGGCGAAGGAAAACACCGGTGGGAAGATTCGTCGGTTCTGCCGTGATGAACAGTTTGTCATTCCTGATTTTTTCGGTGAGCTTTTTTAACTGAGTGGAGGTGCCGGCACCATCAATGCCTTCGAACACAATAAAATTTTGCAATATCATAGAATATACCTGTAATTCTGCCGATTATCTGATAAGATAGACTCTACGAATATGAGCAGAAGGTCAGCCATAAGCAGCATATACATCGTGATTTTTCTCATGCTTTTTTTTACGTTTCTGCTGTGTGTACGTCCTGCATACAAGCTTCTTACGGAGACAATTACCGACAGGGTAAATGCATTCCGCACGGAACTTGAAAACAGAACCGGGCTGACATTTTCATATTCGTCTATGTCGCCGTCTATTTTAACAGTTTTCAACATAAAAGGTATAGTCCTTTCCTCTTCTTCCGATGGTACTGAAATTGTCAGAATACGGAAAATTGTGCTCAGATACAGCCTTCCGCATTTGCTCAGAAAAGATGTGGAGCATGCTTTTAAATATCTGACAATTGACGGAATCGACGTGGATTATGATGATTCCTCCGACAGAAAAGTTGCGGATAAGCTTATAGCAATTGTCCGGCAGTATTCGCAGGGCCCGTCAATCAATCTTGAAGATATATCGGTGAAACTTCCCGTCGCCGTGACGGTAAAAAACGTTTCCATCAGATACAAGGGGAACGGCGCCGACGTTTCCGCCGGATTTAAGAAAATTTCTGCCGGATACAACAGCATGAATGACACGCTTGTAGTGTCTGCAGCGGGCAGCGCAAAATGTGCTCTGAAGCAGTTCCCCGGGTATGATTTTTCGGGGAAATTTTCTGTCTCCGGAGGCATACGGGCAGGTTTTGACGGCAGTTCCCTTCTGGCCCGTTTTTCTAATTTCAACGCCGGTGATTTTTCTTTCGGAAAGCAGAATTTTCTGTTTTCGTACGATAACCGTACCGTTACTGCCAGGACAATTCAGAATTCGTATCCGTTACTCCTTTTATGTTCCTACGGCATTGATTCAGGAGATGCAAATCTCACGGTTCATACCGACGGTTTGTCGATATCCTCTTTTGTGTCGTCCCGCGGGCAGCACAAGAGCCTTATGCAGAAAATTGCTTCCGTGTCCGCTTCTGTAAATGCGCATGCATTGTACAATACACATACGAAGAAACTGGAATATACGTCCGACGGACACGTATATCTGCCCGGCACGCTTGTTCCCGGCGCCGTGAATGTTTCGTATAAACTTTCAGGAAATGAAAAAGACATACATATTCCGAATCTCGTCCTGTCGGGACAGAATTACGATGCAGGGATAGCTGTCTCGTGCATATTTGACGGCCTCAGTTTGTCGGGTACTGCGGATATACGGCGCATCGTCCTCCCGAACGGCGGCGTCATATCTGCAGAACTCTTTTTTGATCCGCAGAAACGCGGTTTTCTCTGTTTTTCGCCGCAGGTCTTTCTTAACGACAAGGCGCTGACAGCACTTCAGCTTACCGTCATCCCTCACAAGGAATCTGTTGATTATAGTTTTGAAGTTTCCGATTATGCCCATACCGATGCCGATAATCCCGGGAAAATACAGATAGACGGCAGTTATCTGACAAAAACACACTATGTACAGGCCGGTGTGGCTGTTTCGGATCTATATCTTGACAGTGTAGCGCAGGCTGCCGCCTTTTTTATGCCGGAAAATACCGCAAATTCTCTGACGGCGTTTTCGCAGTCGCTTGAACCGTACATGTTTACCGGTGAATTTTATCTGTCATCTGATATGAAATCTGTCTCTTACAACATACCGTACGCGCTTGTTGCCAATACGAAAAAAGACAATCAGTTTCTGCTTATGTCCCTTGACGGAAACGGAACGTCTCTGCAGGTGACCAAGTTTGATGTGATTTACGGAAAAAACACAATACATGCGTCTGCAGAAGTTGATAAATCTCCGGACTCTCAGGGTGCTTTTTTTTCGCTCGACATGACGGCAGGAAGTATTCCGTATCATTTTACGGGAAACGTGATGGAGAATTTCATTACGGTTGCAGGCGATTACGGAACGTCCCTTCAGGTTCAGCGGTCATCAGGAGGAGGATTTGAAGGTTCCCTGATAATGGACAATTTTCCGGTAAACTTTGCAGATTCGATTTTTACACTTTCAACGGAGACCGGATTTGCCTATACCGCAGGCGACGGTCTTGCTGTAAATATTTCACGGTTTGAGGCCGAAAATGCCGGAGCGAAATTCAATTTTGCTCCGAAACTGCTGCTGTCGGGAAAAATAACAAAATATGGAGCGTTTTTCGATTCAGTTTCATATTCGGATATATATTCCACTCTTAACGGAAACGCGCAGCTTCTTTTGAATATGAACAAGAATCTGTTCGATTCCGCGCATCTTGATTTTTCGCTCAAAAATCCACTTGCAAGTGAAAAAATAGCAATAACTGCAGATATAACGAATCCTGACGATACTGTTCTCAACGGAGATACAATAAGGAATAATCTTTATTTCAACGCACAGATTGCATGTACGGATTTCGGTTTGAACAGGTTTGTTTCGGAACAGAGTGACAACAACGCCCTTACCGCGTCGGTGACTGCGACGGGCACAATAAATAATCCATATATTGCATTAAATATTGATTCGGCAAGTATGATGATCGGCGGCTCGCAGTGTCTGGCAGGAGGGAATGCATCCATCGTAGAGAAAAAACTTGTAGTCGATTCAATGTATGTCAAATACGGTACAACCAGGATTAATAATGTAAAAGCGGATATATCCCTTGAAACATACGAGGGAACGGCATCGGCTGAACTGGAAGCCGGTTCGGGGGAAAGCTTTGTCTCGCTGCCTTTGAATCTGGCTGTTTCAGATACAATGGTGAAACAGAACAGTTTCCTCCCTGATTCCTTTGTTGCCACACTTTCCTCTGCAGGCTTCGGTGGCACGCTGCTCAAAAAATCATTTCCGTTCTCTCTGACACTGCTGCACAGCGGTGAAAATACTTCTATTTTCTCATCCGAAAATCTCGGCATTTCCGGCCAGGTGAGCGACAACGGGCAGATACATATTTCGATTGCGGAAGATAAACCGTTCCACTGCAGTATTACCGGAAACACCAGGGGGAAAAATCTTGATATCGCGATATCCGGGATATATGCCGATATGGCGGAGATTTTATCCTATCTGCCGGCCAGCGAATTTCAGATGTACAGCGGCATTTTGAGTGGTGATGTGCAAATAAGCGGCCTTCAGTCGGATCCCGAATTTACGGGGTCGCTGCTTATAACAAAGCCCGATTTTAGTCTGCCTAAGATAGTTCCGTCTCATATTACGACTGACAAAATTATTGTCACGCTGCTGCACAATGAAATTTCGGTACCGCAGGTCGAATTTAAAGAACATAATGAAAGTGTGTTTGCAAAAGCAAGCATATTCTTCGACCGGTGGTCTTTTGACAGAATAGAATCATCGGTAAAAACAGAACCCGGACATGTGGCTCCTGCCGACCTCGATATAGGCGTTGCAGACTTCAAAGGGCTTACTTCAATTGATCTCGGAATAACTTTTCAGAACAGTATCCTTGATGTATCGGGAAGGATATACGTTGAGGATGTAAAGGCCCAGGTCAGGGCAGCAGAAATTGCATCAGCCATGAATGAAAAAGCAGAAGACGGCGGGTTCTTTACACGGGCCGATCTTGATATTGTTATAGGGCCTCACGTTAATTTCTTCTTTGAACCTCTTCTCCGGTGTGTACTGGTGCCGGATACTGCTGCCAATTTTAAAATGGATCAGTCGGAGAACACTTATTCGTTAAAGGGCGACGTAAACCTGAAGTCAGGCGACATTGCTTATTTGAACAGAAATTTCTATATTAAGCAGGGAACCATAAAATTCAACGATATGGACGGCCGGATTAATCCGCGTATCACTGTCCGTGCAGAAACAAGGGAACGCGACGAAGATGGTAATGAAATCCGCATCGTTTTGACTGCGGATAATCAGTATCTTTCCGATTTTAATCCGCTGGTTACATCAATACCTGCAAAATCAGAAAAGGAAATCAGGGATCTGCTCGGGCAGATTGCTGTCGGAGATTCTACTAACGTAAGCGGCCTGTTGTTTGCCGCTAGCGATTATGCGGTTCAGTCTACCGTCGGGCGTGCCCTGGAGAACAAGTTGCGCGATTTGATGAATTTTGATATATTTTCAGTGCGTACAATGTTTTTGCAGAACACGCTGAAAATGGGATTTGCCGGAACACTTACGCCGTCTCAAATGACTGTCGGTAACTTTCTTGATAATTCAACTGTTTATATGGGGAAATACTTCGGAAGTGCAGTGTATGCTGATGCGCTTATACATCTGTCATACGACAAAACAAGGGTTGACGATAAAACGACAGCACAAGGACTTTTGCTACAGCCGGAATTCGGACTGGAACTTGAATCCCCGTTTGCAAATATAAGATGGAATATGGCTCCAAATATAGATGCAATGTTGAATAATATGATTATTTCTTCAACATCTTTGACACTTTCATGGAAATTCTCATTTTAATATAAGTATAGGAGTATGTATGCATTCATTTAACCATGTTTCTTCCCGACTTCTGATTCTTGCACTGGCTTTGTTCTCGTTATGCCTGCCGCTTGCTGCCCAGAATAAAGAAGGAGGAGACTCGGACTGGTTTTGGGGAAAGGCGATTTCAGAAATAACCTTTGAAGGGCTGAAGAATGTTAAAAAGTCTGAGCTGAGCGGTATTACGAGCAATTTCATCGGGAAAGACTTTACAGAAGATGTATATAACGATCTTGTTGACCGTCTTTATGCGCTCGACATGTTTGACGATATAACTCCTTATGCAAAGCACGATCCGAAGACCGCCGACAAGATTCTGCTGGTGTTTCAGGTAAAAGAGCGGCCTGTCATTAAGTCCATAGATTTTGAAGGAAATAAGAAAATAAGGAACGGTGAACTTCGGGACGCTGTTACGGTAAAGACTGATGATATTTATCTGGAAAGCAAAGTCCTCCTTGATGAACGTGCGCTTCGTGATGTGTATTTGAAAAAAGGATATACGGATGCAAAAGTGTCTCATAAGACAGAAGAGACGCCGCAGGGAATAAAACTCACGTTCATAATAGATGAGGGTGCAAATACCGTTATTACGGCGATACGGTTCAGCGGAAACACAGTTGTTTCGGAACGTACATTGAAGAGTAAAATTTCGCTGAAGGAAGTCGGCTTTATGAAGGACGGTGCGTTTCAGAAATCGTCTCTGGAAGCGGACAAACAGACGATTACAACATACTATCAGGACCGCGGATATGCGGATGCGAAGATAGCGGATGTGCTCCAGGAAACGAAACTTAATAAGGAAAAGGGACGTAATGAACTTACGATTACGTTCATTATTCAGGAAGGCCCCCAATATACGTACAATGGAACTACAATAAAGGGAAATAAAATATTTAAAACGGATAAACTGCTTTCATATATAAAACTTAAGGACGGAGCAGTTTACAATCAGACAAAATATCAGGAAGGACTTCAGGGCATCACAAGCCTGTATGCCGAAAACGGTTATATGACGAATCAGTATATGCCTGCCGTAAAAAAAGATGCGGAGCGCCGTACGATTTCGTTTGAACTTACGATTGTTGAGCAGTCCCGCAGTCATATTGAAAATATTATTATTAAAGGAAATACGAAAACGAAGGATTACGTTATCCGCCGTGAAATTCCTCTTGAATCAGGAGATGTGTTTTCGCGCGACAAGGTTATGTCAGGCCTGCGTAATTTGTACAACCTTCAGTATTTCTCAAGCATCGTTCCTGAACCTGTCGCAGGATCAGAGTCCGATCTTGTTGATCTTGTATTTACGGTTGAAGAACAGTCCACAACTTCTCTTGAATTCGGTATGACTTTCTCCGGCGTTTCGGATCCCGATGAATTTCCCGTGTCATTGTTTGCAAAATGGCAGAATTCGAATTTGTGGGGAGAGGGAAAGACTGTTTCTACAAGTACGACCATTTCAAACTCAGATCAGTCTTTGAGTGCTTCCTACGGACAGAACTGGCTGTTCGGGCTGCCTGTAAACGTAAGCGAATCGCTTTCTGTTTCGCACTCTCTTGAATCTGCATTGCGTAATGCATGGCTCCCTGACGGTACGCTTGATGATGATTCGTATTATATGCAGTACGAAGATTATTCCGTGACGCTCAGTTCGTCTGTCGGAAGACGGTGGACTCCGGACTTTGCCATTCTGACATTGAGCGGAGGGTTGTCGACAACGCTGAGCAACAACATATACGATGAATCTGTGTATACTCCTGTGGATTCGACAATTAATCAGTCTGCGAACAGATTCGGATTAAACAATTCAATCTGGTCAAGTTTCTCTCTGGATAATCGTGATATCAACTACGATCCGTCAAAGGGCTGGTTTACAAGCGAGCGCATTGCGTGGTACGGACTTATTCCGGGATTGGAAAAGGAATTTTTCTTTAGGACTGATACAAAACTTGAAGGCTACCTGACGTTGTTCAATATTCCGTTCGGAGATAAATGGTCGCTCAAGGGAGTGCTTGCCGCATATACCGGTTTTACCGCAATATTCCCTGTTCCGGGTTCTCTGTTGGGAGATTCAAACAAAGTTTATATAGACGGTATGTTTAATGCGCGCGGCTGGACTGATATTTATAATTCGACACGCGGAAAGGCTATGCTGAGCAACAGGCTTGAACTCCGTATCCCTCTGGTGCCGAATGTCGTTGGTATCGACGGATTTTTTGATGCAGCAGCAGTAAAGGACGATGTTTCTTCAATGTTCACGGATTTGTCCCTGTCCGATTTCTATTACAGCGTCGGTCCCGGCATCAGGTTCCTCCTGCCGCAGTTCCCGCTACATCTGCTTTTTGCCAATACATTCCGTTACAGTGATGCAAAAGGCTTTTACTGGGTCGATACCTGGCAGTTCGTACTTTCGTTTAATATTACGAATAAATGATTTTTTTATAGAAGGTTTAGAAAATGAAAAGAACAATAAAATTACTTGTCATTGCGTTTTCCATTGCATTTCTGGCATGTGCAGGAATTTCTGCACAGCAGATAACGAAATTCGGAGTTGTTGATACTGCAAAAGTGTATAATGCGTATTTCCGCGATTCATCTGCAGTCCGGAATTATGAAAAAAAGAAGGCGGAATACCAGGATGAAATCAACAGCAGGACGCAGGAGCTGCGCGACCTGCAGCAGAAGAAGCTCAACTATCAGTCAGCCGGCGATGATGCGAATGCGCTCCGTGTAGAAGGCGATATCACAAAGAAGACAGAATATCTGAATGAGTATACGAACGCCAAAAACGTGGAACTTGCAACTATGCAGAAGTCTCTGCAGAATTCGGATTCTTTTTATAAAAAGCTGTACAATGTGCTTGCAAAAATAGCTGAGTCGGGCGGTTACAGCATGATTTTGAGCCTTCAGCAGGATAATGCGATTCTCTGGTACAGCAGTTCTGTCGATATTACCGATCAGGTGATATCGGAACTTGGAAACAATTAGTTACTATGGAGAAAGAAAGCGAAATTACTCCCCTCATGGCACAGTACGAATCGGTAAAAGCAAAATACCGGAGCGAAGTACTCTTTTTCCGTGTGGGGGATTTTTATGAAATGTTCAATGAAGATGCGGTAGAAGTATCGCGTCTTCTTAATTTAACGCTTACACACCGCGCCGATAATCCAATGTGCGGTATTCCGTATCATGCTTCAAAAATCTATATTGCGCGCCTTCTCCGGCTTGGTAAAAAAGTGGTCATCTGCGAGCAGGTTGGTGAAATTGCTCACGGAAAGGGACTTACAGAACGGAAAGTCGTCGAGATTATCACTCCGGGAACGGCAGTCGAATCGGAATATCTTGAGGGAAGCATAAACAATTATCTGGCGGCCCTTTCCGTCGTGCACGGTAAGGCTGCATTTGCATTTATAGACGTAACGACGTCCTCGTTCAGCGCAACTTCGTGGCCTGCATCCTCAATGGCCGAAAATTTTCCGAAAGAACTCGGGCGCTGTTCGCCACGGGAAATGCTTCTTCCCCAGTCTCTGAAATCAAACGATATTGTCCAGCAGTCTCTTTCTGCCGTGCCGGATTTATCAGTTTCGTATTATCCTGACTGGGATTTTTCTGCCGGAGTTTCATACAAAAGGCTGACCACGCAGTTTAAGACAGCAAACCTTCAGCCGTTCGGACTTACGGAAGAATCTCCCGAAGTAGTACCAGCCGGTTTTCTGCTCGACTATCTCGAAAAAACGACAAATACGGAAGTCCCTCATGTAAGCGGTATAAAAATATACCGGGACAGTCAGTTTCTCATCATAGATGATTCATCCCGGCGCAATCTTGAAGTCGTGGCGAACCTGCGCGACGGCAGCTCTCAGTACAGTCTGTTTGAGTGCGTGAATTATACAAAGACTGCCATGGGAAACCGCATGATCCGCTCATGGCTGTTATATCCGCTGACGGACAGTAAAAAAATCCAGGCACGGCAGGATCATATAGCCCTGTTTGTGGAAAACAGAAAGCTGCTTGACAGTATCCGCAGCCAGCTCGAACCCGTGCTCGATATAGAACGGCTTGCAGGCCGTATTGCAATGGACAGGGCTCATCCGAAAGACATGCAGGCGCTCCGGGCAAGTCTTGAAAGCTATCTTGAAGTGCGCAGAAGTCTTGAGCAGTATGATTTTTCGGCAATTTCACCGGAACCTGCGGAAAAAATAATCGGCATCATAAAGAACGCTATTCTTGACGATCCGTCCACCAATATCACCGAAGGCAGAATCATAAAAGAAGGCTGGTCTAAAGAACTTGATCACTGGCGTGAAATACACAACAATTTCGGAAAAATTCTTACCGACTATGAGACCGAAGAAAAAGAGAAGACCGGCATCAGTACGCTTAAAATAAAGTATACGAATGCATCAGGATATTTTATCGAGATAAGCAAGGGCAAGCTTTCCTCTGTTCCGTCTCATTTTATTATGAGGCGTGCACTCGTAAACGGCGACAGGTATACAACGGAAAGGCTACAGGAACTGGAACACGAACTGAATGAAGCCGGTACGAAAATTCTTGAACTTGAGCGGGACTTGTATGTGGAAATCCGCAGCCAGATGCACGGATATGTGCCTTATCTTATGCAGGCTGCCGGTGAACTTGCGTATACCGATTCATCTGCATCCCTTGCGGAAGCTGCAGTTATGCACAACTGGGTGCGGCCTGCAATTGACGATGGAACTGAGTTTGAAGTGAAGGGGGGGCGTCATCCTGTCGTAGAACTTCATATGCCCACAGGTGAATTCGTTCCGAACGACCTCAATATAAGCGGGGGCGGAGATAAAAATTCGTTCGCCCTCATTACAGGCCCCAATATGGCAGGTAAATCTACTTTTCTCAGACAGAACGCGCTCATCGCGCTGCTTGCACAGACAGGTTCCTTCGTTCCTGCATCTTCTGCAAAACTCGGTGTCGTCGACAGGATATTCTGCCGGGTCGGCGCGAGCGACAATCTTGCCCGCGGAGAGTCGACATTCCTTGTTGAAATGATGGAAACGGCGAACATCCTCCGTTCGGCAACCGAAAAATCACTTGTCATAATGGATGAAGTAGGCCGCGGAACCTCGACGGAAGACGGTCTTGCAATTGCGTGGGCCGTATCCGAATATCTGCTTGATGCAGTAAAATGCAAGACGCTCTTTGCGACGCATTACCACGAGCTTACCCGTATGGAGCATAAATCGCTCAAAATGCTGTGTATGGACGTGTCCGATGAGAATGGCACTGTCGTATTCCTGCGCAAAGTAAAAGAAGGCGCGTCGGAAAATTCGTACGGCATTCACGTGGCCCGGCTTGCAGGCATTCCGCAGCAGGTAATAGACCGCGCAAACGTCATTCTTTCGCATATTCAGTCGGTAGCCGGGGACAGGCCCGTACTTGAGCCTGTCCCCGCACCGCAGCCCCTGAATGAACCGCGCATGCCCGGATTGTTCAGCGACGAAGAAATAGTGCTCGACGAAATTCTGTCATCCGATCCCGACAATATGACGCCTCTTTCCGCCCTTCAGTCCATTTCCCGCTGGAAAAAGGCTCTGTCAGGGCGCTCCTGATTTCTGAAAAGAAATAAAACATTGCTTTGCATTTGTAAAAAAAATGCTCCCGCAGAAAACAATCCGCTTAAGCTCCAACTTCGCTCCGCTCAGGGTCGCACGCGGGCTTGTTTTCTGCTCCGCATTTTTTTTACACACGATAGGCAGAATATTTCTTTTTACAAATGATATGAAATAATAAACGGCCTTTTTTGGGATGAATGTGCGGGAAAAGATTATGTACGGGCGATATAGAGTGTGTGAAATATTTTTTATTCGCATGCGGACAGAAAATTCTTCAGTTTGCACGCGGGATACTTGTCTTTCTGGCCGGGGGCAGCGAATGTGTTGTCTGCGGAGCCGGATGCGGAGCCGTTCCCGTATGCAGGGCATGCGGACAATCATATTTTGCACCATCTCTCATAGGGGAAGAACGGTGCGCTGTATGCGGTAAAGTGCTCGTTTCCGGGCACGGCATGTGTATGCAGTGCCGTGCGGACAAACTTTTGAAGCATACGGATATCGTTCTTCCTCTTTATTCATACAGGATGTGGAACAGTGTGCTGCTTTTTCGCTGGAAGATAGAGGGTGAACGTACGTTGTCTCCCTTTTTTGCCGCCGGAATCGCGTCAGCTCTTGCCGTTCTGCCTCATCCTTTTACTGTAGTACCCGTTCCGCCCCGTCCCGGTAAGATACGTACAAACGGATGGGATCAGATTGACGAACTGTGTATATTCCTTAAATACCGCTACGGATATCAGGTTTGTTTCCTGCTGGAACGCGGTACGAAAAAGGAACAGAAAACACTTGACAGGAAAGAACGGCTTGCAACTATAGGAAAAGCTTACACGCTTAAAGAAGGGAAATACCTTAAAAGGGCACTGAGAGTGACAAACGGTAGTATGCCTGAAAATGTCTGCCTTATCGACGATGTGATGACTACCGGTGCGACTATTGAAAGCTGTGCTGCGGTGCTTAAATCTGCAGGAGTAAAAAAAGTATATGTGGTAACTTTATTTACAGTCGATTAGGGAACGGCAGGGTTTCTTATCCTTGCAAAACGTTTGAATAAGGTGTATTCTTGTGATATTAGGGTTATACTATAATAATAGAATAGTTTTGTAGAGGATACAATATATGGCTTCAGAAGATTCACAGTTTCAACTTGTCACATTTCAGCTCGGCGATGAGTTATACGGCGTCGACATCATGGATGTGAAAGAAATCGTCAAAATACAGGATGTACGGCCTATTCCCAATGCACCATATTATGTCGAAGGAATTATAAATCTCCGGGGAGAAATAGTTCCCATTATCGATCTGCATAAGCGGTTTAGATTGAAGATTCTTGAAAAATCAAGCGACATTGACGATTTTGAAGGCGGTTTTATTATCCTTAATATCGAGAGTAATAAGATCGGAATTATTATTGACCGCGTAGCCCGTGTCGTTCCTGTAAAACTGAGCGAAGTAAAAGAGCCGCCTCAGATGCTGAGCGGCATCGGAACTGAGTATATACAGGGTGTTATCCGTTCGGAGAGCGGATATCTTATCATGCTCAATATACGGAAATTGTTTAATCCAAAAGAGCTTCAAAAAATTATCGATATTCAATAGGCAGCAATGATCCGCACTTACAGTACAACAATCAGACGCCGTGAAATGGATGCCGTGCTGACCTGCATGGTTGATGAAAAAATCGGACCGGGTGATCTTAATACGCGTCTTATTCAGACAGCAAAGGAATTCTTAAAATGCGATGGAGCGGTGGCACTCAGAAGCCCGGCCATCGCGTTAAAATACGCATTAAAGGCGCTTGATGCAGAAGCGGGGTGTTCCGTTATGATTTCGGCACTTGCTCCTGCCTGGCAGATTCTTGCACTGGAAGATTCAGGTTATACGGCACTCGTCCTTGATGTGGATGAGGCAACCGGTGTCGTGTCTCCGGATATAGTGTCCGAAGGAATAAAAAACGGCGGGCGTATACTGCTTCTTCACGAAACGCAGGGAATACTTCCCGATATGAATGCAATCGTATCTCTTGGAATTCCTGTTATTGAAGATATTTCACAGAGTGTGGGAGCAATTATTCCTTCTGTCGATGAAAACGGCAATCCGGCTGCAGGAAAGCAGGCAGGCTCCTTCGGGGTGTTTGCAATACTGGGGCTTGAAGAACATGATGCGGTTACAGCAGGCGGCGGCGCAGTTCTTATTGCCCCCGGCAGGAGGGAATGGATCCCTCTGAAAAAGTTTACCGATGCAGCTCCTCTTACCGATTTACTTCCTGATCTGAACAGCGCGCTTGCATGGGTTGAGCTGCGTGAATTTCCGAAAAACGAAGCTGTGCGCAGGGAGCTGTTTGCACTGTTCCAGCGCGCCTGTATGTCCGGCCGGCACAAACTGTTTATCCGTGATACGGACGGTTCGTCGACAATGAGCACATTTCCTCTTGTGCTTACAAGTTCATACAAGGACGTAAAACAGTATACGGACCGCAAAGACATAGAGATTTGTCCTGCCTATGGAAATTCTGTCATAACGCTCCGCGACGAACAGCTTTCCTCTTCATGTATACATGCAAAATCGCTGAGCCTCAGATGCGTACTTTTTCCGCTGTATCCGCGTCTTACACATTCAGAGACTGCTAAAATTATAAAAGTTCTTGGAACACTGCCATGACGAGAGGTGCTGATGAAAAAATGTCTGATCGTCATCAATACACATAAACAGGAATCGAAAACTCTTGGAAATGAAATTTCGAACTATCTCGGAGAGAGGGGCATTGAATCCTCTTTTTATCGTTTCGACGGATTCAGCACTGAAAATCCTTTTACCGGCTGTGACTTTGCCGTAACACTGGGCGGTGACGGGACCGTGCTTTTTGCGGCACGCGGCTGTGCTTCCCTCGGCATTCCTGTTTTTCCTGTAAATCTGGGAGAATTCGGTTTTATAGCGAGCATCCAGAAGTCAGAATGGGAAGCGAATCTTGCTCAGTTTCTGGCAGGAAAAGCTTATATTGACAAGCGCAATATGGTTCAGGCGGCTCTTGTGCGCGGGAAGTCAAGTGAGTTTTCTGCAGTCGCATTAAACGATATAGTAATCAGTGCAAAGACTGCAGCACGGACTATTTCACTCGATATTTCATATAACTGTGCCCCGCTCGGAATTTTCAAGGCTGACGGTATTATTATCAGTACTGCAACGGGTTCTACTGCATATTCGGCATCTGCCGGAGGCCCCATAATTGATCCCGAACTTGACGCGCTTGTGCTCACCCCCATTAATGCGTTTTCACTTTCGAGCAGGCCGCTCGTGCTCAGCCCGAATGGCGAAATAGGGATTACAGTACTGCCGTCACGGGTACAGGATGTGATTATTACTGTTGACGGCCAGGAGTCTGTAAATCTGCAGATAGGCGATTGTATTAAAATTAGAAAAACAGCGGATAAAGTGAAGCTTGTCGGATGCACGACTGAAAAATTTTATGACGCACTCCGTTCAAAGCTCAACTGGTCGGGAGGCCCTCATGCTGGAAGACCTGACAATTAAGGATTTTGCACTTATTGATGCAGCATCTATAGAATTCTCGAACGGATTTACGGTCCTTTCCGGCGAAACAGGTGCCGGAAAATCAATCCTTATAGGCGCATTGTCTTTTCTGCTCGGAGGCAAAGCTGAAGCCCAGATGATACGCACGGGTGCACATGAGGCGTCTGTGGCCGGTACTTTTCTGCTTGGACAGCGTGTTCCGCCTGCCCGGAGCAGGGCTGTCCCTTCCGGCGATGACACTGATGAAGAGGCTCAGTCTGCACAGGAATGGCTTGAGCTCCACGGAATAGAGCCGGAGAACGGCAGGGTGCTCCTCCGCCGTACGCTGCGCGACAGCGGCAAATCGGCAGCATGGATAGGCGGCACGCCTGTGACGCGCGCGGATCTTGCGTCATTTTCTGCTTTTCTTGTCGATATTCACGGGCAGCACGAACATCAGTCGCTTATGAGAGTGCCCGAACACCGCAAGTTTCTCGATGCACGGGCGGGCATTACTGACGAAGTGAATCAGTTTACGGCGCTTTATGCGATGCTTGTAGAAAAGCGCAGGCTGCTTGACCAGATGAATTCGTCGAACGAGGACAGGGCGCGCCGTATTGAGATGTATTCATTTGCTGTCAAGGAAATAGAAGACGCCAAGCTGAAAAGCGACGAAGATGTACAGCTGGAAGACGAGGAAGGCAGGCTGTCATCATATGAAAAGCTGTATGCCGACATTGAGTCTATTACCGGCATCCTTTCTGATAACGAAGGTTCAATCGTAGCGCAGCTTAAGCAGCTCCGGCGGGACTGCGCGCATGCATCTGAAATGGACAAGGCTTTGGCACCGCTTGAGTCGCGCGTTGATTCTTCATTTTACGAATTGTCCGATATTGCAGAAGAATTTTCTGCATATAAAAATAAGCTGGTCTTTGATCCTGAACGCCTGGTTCAGGTTCAGGACCGCCTTTCGCTCATCTACAATCTCAAAAAGAAATATGCATCGTCGCCGAATGCGCCGCTTGCGGAAGTATTCCGGTATGCGGAAGAGGCGAAAGAAAACCTTGACCGGCTCGGTGCGGGCGATACTGATAAAGCCGGGCTCGAGAAAAAGGTTGCAGAACTTGAAAAACAGGTTTATACCGCCGCAAAAAGTCTGTCGGAAAAACGCAGGGCAGCCGGCAGCAGAATGTCGGAAGAAGTGGAAGCCGTCCTTTCAAAACTCGGCATGCCCGGGACAAAATTTTCGGTGAGTGTTGCTGACAAGCCGGGCTCAAAAGTTGAACAGAAGTGCGGACCGTACGGTATGGACAACGTTGAATTCCTTATATCCGCAAACCCCGGTTCTCCGCAGCTTCCGCTTGCACAGATTGCGTCCGGCGGTGAACTTTCCCGCGTCATGCTTGCATTAAAGACTATTTTTGCGGGA
Organism: Treponema sp. UBA1793; assembly: GCA_002314445.1. Taxonomy (GTDB): domain Bacteria; phylum Spirochaetota; class Spirochaetia; order Treponematales; family Treponemataceae; genus Treponema_D. The sequence continues at coordinate 46,264 of DCFX01000019.1, read as the reverse complement.
ACCGATCCGGTGCAGACGCTCGTGTTCGATGAAATCGATACGGGAATCGGCGGTGAGGTGGCTGTTGCGGTCGGCAGTCATATGAAGAACCTTGCAGCTGATAAACAAATATTATGCATTACACATCTGGCAAGTATAGCAGTTTATGCCGATAATCAGATAAAGATAGAGAAGGGTGTATCCGACGGGAAGACTTCTTCAAATTGTCATCCTGTAAAAGGTGAAGAACGTGTCCGTGAAATATCCCGTATGCTTTCCGGGGAAGAATCTGAAGAATCACTGGAACATGCCCGTTCTATGCTGCAGAAATTCAGCGGAGGTATCTGATGGCAAAAATTTCGGAAGAAACACGGGAACAGCTCGGACTGGCGGTAGTCCCGTATCATAAACAGATAGACGGACTTCTTGCAAAAGAAAAAACGATGCTTACGTTAATGCAGGGAGATAATTCCGGACAGGCGTATAAAAAACTGCAGCTTGCAGAAGACATGATTTTTATTTCCTCGCTGTATATGGCGGAAAACAGTCTCTCGCTTAAAATTCTTGAAGTGAAAAACAATGACGCACTGAACGAATCGAGAAAGACTCTTTACAAGTCTATTATCTATCTGGAAGAAGTAGTTACCAATTTTATAGATGTGTCGTATGCGGATCTTTCCGACAAATGGGAAACGATTGCAAATATCCCTGTATCAAAGCGGTATCAGCTTGTACGGAAGTTAGGCCTTTCCATCCGGCTCCTTAAAGATGCTTTCGGTGAAAACAGTAAATGGAAATGGTCGTTTGTGGAACTTGAAGGACGTTTTGCCACTGTTGCGAAGAATTTTATCGACATGAGGAAGGGGGCAAAGGATTATTTTGATCCCCGTTCGCTTGATTATGAAGTTACCGTGCTGTATGTCCGGATGCTGCAGAAACTGCTGGAACAGTCTGCAAACGGTTACCGGGATAGATATGAGCTTTCGACGCGACGCATAGACGATATGCGCAACGGCATAAAATTCCTGCTTGCGCGCCATAAACTCTGCCTTGCAATCGGCGATAAGACGAACGCTGAGGAAATAAAGAAAAAAGCTGTCGTCTGGAAGGAGAAAATGGATGCCGATCAGAAGTCGGGTTCCAGCACGTGATATGATAAATAAAAAATTTGTACTTCGTATTTTTGAGGGGTTTTCAATACAGCGGTGGAACGATCTGATTCGTCCGTTTGAACTTGTAGAAATGGATAAAGCCGGCGAAAAGATGGTCATCGCATATCTTATCGGGAAATTCGAAGAAAATAAGGGTGCGTCTGTAGACTGGGAATGGATGTCGTATGCGTCATTGTTCGATCTTCTCAAAAAGATTGCATTATGCGACATCAAGGCTCCTGTCCAGCAGCTCCTGAAAAAAGAATATACGCAGGAATATCTTCGTCTCGATGAATGGGTGCTTAATCAGTATCGTCCGCTTATTGCAGATGATGATTTGTTTGCGCGGTTTACTATTTATATAGGACAGAAGGCCGGTACTATACCCATTCCCGAAAAATCTCAGGCAGCCGCAAGAATCCTTTCTGCTGCCCATAAATATTCTACGATGCGCGAACTGCAGATGCTTTCGGTCGTCAATGAACGTGAGCGGCTTGTTAAAATCGAAACAGAGCTGCAGGCGCAGATTCAGCCGTATCTTGATCTGGAAGGACTTCAGATGATGATTACCCGCCAGCGCACATTTGAGTTTCTGCTTAAGATAGAGCAGCTGCGGTTTCAGACGCGGTGGAATCAGACTCCCCGAGTGCCCAGGACAAGCGTTCTCGGACACAGTTATTTTGTCGCCGTAATGACGCTCCTTTTGGGACGGGAGACGGGAGTGGCTTTCTGCAGCCGGCGTTCTATAAATAACTTTTTCAGCGGTCTCTTTCATGATCTGCCGGAATCGGTAACGCGCGACATCATTTCTCCTGTAAAGCAGGCGACGGACGAACTTCCCAATATAGTGAAGCGTATTGAAGATGAAATTGTCGGCCGCGAACTTGTGCCGCTTATGGAGCCTTCCTTTACGGAAGAGCTTATGTATTACACGAACAACGAATTTGAGGACCGTATCAGGGGAAAAGACGGAAAGATACAGGAGATTTCGTGGTCGGAGCTTAATACAGAATATAACGAAAACGTGTACGAGCCGGTAGACGGAAAACTTGTACGCCTTTCCGATCATCTCGCTGCACTTCTTGAAGCAGACAGTTCCATTAAACACGGCATAACGTCGGAACATCTTGTGCGCGGACGGGAAAGCATGCTCCATCATTACAAACGGGGAGAGATGATAAACGGGATAGATGCGGCTTCGTTATTCAGGGAAATAGTGAGTTAAGGCTGTCTAAAAAGTGTATTTCTGCCGATAATTTAAAAGTATGAAAAGAACCGGAAAAAAAACATATAAAGTAATAAAATTTTTTGTAGCAGTTGTTCTTGCCTCCTTTTTCTGTCTGCCTGCCGTTGCGGACAGTTCGTATATTGTAAAGAAGGGCGACACGCTGTATTCAATAAGCCGCAGGTATCAGCTGACGGTAGGTGAACTGCGGACCGCAAACAATTTGTCAGAAAATGATATCCTGAAAACCGGTCAGAAACTTGTTATCCCGTCAGCCGATATTTCAAATGCAGCCGCCCTTTCCGCGACTCCCGACACGAATTCCAGTACCGCGGCGGCCGCTGCCGGTTCGACTAAATCTTATACAGTACAGAAAGGCGATACGCTATACGGTATTGCACGAAAATTCGGTATGAAACTTCCGGAACTTCTTTCTCTGAATAACATGGGAACTGATGTTGTCATAAAGACAGGACAGAAACTTATAGTCGGCGGAAACCAGCAGGGAGCGGCACCGCAGGTACCTGCTGATTCAGATACGGGATCGGCAAGTGTCCCCGTAACTGCGGGAGACTCTCAGCTTTTATGGCCGGTTGATAGTCCTGAAGTCGTATACGTGAAAGGAAAAGTTTCCGGCGTTGAACTTTCTGCAAAAAAGAACGAAGCGGTAAAATCAATCAGGTCGGGTACTGTTATGTATACAGGTATGTACCGCGGATACGGAAACGTTGTGTTTGTAGAATCAAAAACAGGTCTTATTTATGCATATTCATGGCTCGGTTCCGTAAGCGTAAAAAGGGGTGATTATGTCGTATGCGGCGATACAGTCGGTACGGCCGGAAAAGATCCTGATACCGGCAGGCCCCGTCTTACGTTCATGGTGTTTCAGAACGGAATGCCGATGGATCCCGTAAAAGCTCCCAGGGGATAGGCGTCTAAAAAGTACATCCATGTACTTTTTAGACGAGGCAGGAACTGATCCGGTTCGCAAGAGGCTCGCCGGAGTTCCTGCAACGCTGGGCCGCGCATCCTTGCGCGGTGCGTGAGTGATGTATTTACGCTTTTTACTTTAATAATATGCGGTTTATTTTTTCTGAACGGAATCGGTGTCCCTGATGCAGCGAAGAAAGATTTCGCTGCATACGCGGGCGTCATCGCATGCACGGTGGGCGTCTTTTACTTCTATGTTCATTGCATGCGCAAGATACTGCAGGCTGTGGTGAGCGGCTGACGGATATGCCCAGCGGCTCAGGTTCAGTGTGTCTATCGCTTTGTTTGCCATCGGCGGCAGGCGGCACCGTTCAAGCTCTTTATTGATAAACAGCAGGTCGAACGGGGCGTTGTGCGCGACGAGAATGGACGAACCTATGAAAGTCATAAAATCGGGAAAGACTGATTTTATGACGGGGGAAGACGCTACCATTTCATCTGTTATATGATTGATATTTGAGGAACTTGCCGGAATCGGGCATTCTGGATTGATGAGCGTGTCGAACACGTCAAGAACGCCGGAGCTGTCGAATTTTACAGCCCCTATTTCTATAATGCGGCCGGTTTCGGGAGAAAGTCCTGTTGTCTCAGTATCGACTGCAGTAAAGACTGCTCCGCTGTTAATAAGACGGAGCAGTCTCCTGTAATCGTGCAGCAGCTTATTTGGAAGCTGCATCGAGAGTTGCTTTTATCTCGGAAGAGATGGCATCGCAGAGGGCGGCCGCTTCCTTTCTTGCTTCAGAGAGACCTGCATCGCTGTGTCCGCTTACCGGAACTGAGCTGTTTATGTAGAACTTGATTTTCGGTTCTGTTCCCGACGGCCTGGCACTAACGATAGTTCCGCCTTCAAGGAAGAACTGGAGTACATTGCTCTTCGGCATGTCGTACGGCTGTACTGATTTCGGATCTGCGGGATCGAATGTAACGCTGCGCTCGACGTCGCGGATTGTCGTGACGCGTTTACCGCCGAGAGTCTTCAGCCCTTCGCTGCGGAGTTTTGTCATGATTCCTGCCATTGTCGTACCGCCTGTCGGTCCGGGGAAATACTGTGATATTGAGCGGTCTTCAAAATAACCGTATTCTTTATACATATCGTCAAGGTGTTCAAGCAGACTTCTTCCTTTGCTTCTCCAGTAGAGTGTCATTTCCGCACACATCGCTGCAGCTGAGACACCGTCCTTATCGAATACTTCTTTTTCCACTTTGTAACCGTAACTCTCTTCAAGCCCGAATACATAGCTGCCTGAATGGTCTGCTTCCATTTTTGCTTCAGCTGCGGCAATCCATTTAAATCCTGTAAGGCATTCAACGATTTTTACGCCGTACTTACTGCAGATTACATCTCCGAACGGAGACGTTACAATTGAGCGTACGACAGCCGGATTTACGGGCATTGTGCCGAGTTCCGTGCGGGAGAGGAGGATGTATTCCATGAGGAGGGCACCCATCTGGTTGCCGCTCAGGAGGACGAACTTACCGTTTTCATCGGGGAATGCGGTACCGAATCTGTCTGCGTCGGGATCGGTTGCCATAACGCAGTCGGCTTTTTCCTTTTCGCCCAGTTCCACCGCCATTTTAAGGGCTGGAGCTTCTTCCGGATTCGGCTTTTCGACTGTGGGGAATGCACCGTCCGGGATACGCTGTTCGGGAACGGTGATGACTTTAAGCCCGAGGTCGCCGAGAACTTTTTCGACGTGCATGGCACCTGTTCCGTGAAGGGGGGTGTACACTATTTTCACGTCTTTTGCATGGTCCCGTATAAGTGCCGGGCGGAAAAGCTGTCTTTTGCACATGTCCCAGAACGGTTCATCCATTTCCTTGTCTATAAGGACAAGTTTTCCGGCCTTTATGGCGGCATCCTTTGATTGTTCTTTAATTGTTGTTACGGCGTTTACTTCATTTATGATTCCGGCGTCGTGGGGTTCTATAACCTGTGCGCCGTCGTCCCAGTATGCTTTGTATCCGTTGTACATACGCGGATTGTGCGAAGCTGTGACGACAACACCTGTTTCAGCGTGAAGGCTGCGGATTGCGAATGAAAGTTCCGGCGTCGGCCGTACACCGGTGAACAGATATGCTTTTATACCGTTTGCAGCAAGAATGCATGCTGTCGCTTCCGCAAATACGTCCGAATTTTTGCGGCTGTCGTACGCGATGACTGCGCTGAGCGTGCCGGCTTTTGCCTTGCCGGGAAAGGCCTTGATGACGTAATTTGCAAGTCCCTGCGTCGCCCTGTTGATTTCGAGTGTATTCATGCGGTTCGTACCGCCGCCCATAACACCGCGCAGGCCGCCTGTGCCGAACTCAAGCGTCTGATAAAACCTGTCTTCCAGTTCCTTCATGTCATCTTTTTCGATAAGTTCTTCAACTTCTTTGCGGAAGCGTTCATCTTTTTCTTCTGCAACATACGCTTTTGCGCGCTTCAGAATTTCTTCTTTATCCATGCGTATACTCCTGCTACTTTAAATATATTATTTATCAGCTTCTGCCAATAATTCTGTTTCCCATTTGAGCAGTTCGCTTTCTTCTCCGGGATTATTTCCCTTCACGTCACACATGATGCGGAAGACGGGTTCTGTTCCCGATCCTCTCATCCAGATGAACGCGCACGGCTTTTTGTCATTACCGGAAAACAGAATTTTAAGTCCGCCGCTGCCGCTTTTTGAATAATCGTCAGCGCTGCGAGTCTCTTTTGTCCCGTTCGTGAGGACTGCTTCGTAAGAAACTATACCATATTTTTCAGAAAGTGTCTCTTGTTTTGATTTCCATTCATTCTCGAACAGTTTCTGGAATCTGCCCTTGAGCGCAGCATGATCAGGTTCTGCAATGTGGAGTACGGCGCGCGGTTCGGAGACACCTGTCGTCGTGTATACGGGCAGAGTGCCGATTATGTCGCTGAGCGTAAAGTTTTCTTTATATCCGCAGCCCGCTTTTGTGCACCAGTTCCTGTACAGACCGTCGATGCTCATAAGCTTGATGATTGCGAATACCGTACTCAGCGGATCCCGTACCGCAGAGGGGCTTGTAATATTTCCGCCGTTGCTTCCTTCGCCGCAGATGCGTACCGTATAGCCGTTTTTCCGTGCCTCTTCTGCTGTGTTTACAACGTTCGCTTCTCCCACTTCCGCGCGGAATACTTTCGCGTTGAACGCGGCTGCAATTTCATCGATGCGCATGGAAGTCGGGCCGTTCACGGCGACGGCAGGTTTGTACTCTTTTTTGCTGCCGTAGAGCATGTCTGCATATGAAAGTTCTGCGAGTACCGCAAGGGAAAATACTTCCTGTGCTTTGAGAATTTCCGCTTTCTGCTTTTTTTCGTTCCAGTAGACAATGTTGCCGCGGTCTCCGTCGCAGTCGGGCATGTACCCGAGCACGGCGTCCGTGTGACCTTCCGCCTGGAGCCGCTCCATTTCTTTTGCACACCATACAAGGTTTTCCGCTTCAGGTATGATTTCGTGCACAATGCTGCCAGCTTTGTCGTTTATGGCATAAAAGGAGATGCCCGTTTCCCTGAAAAATTCTTTATCAATTGAAACTGTTCTTGCCGAACCGTTCATATCGCACACAACGCCTGTGTGATTTTTTTCGGATGCCCTGCGTATTTGTACAAAGACATCGTCCTGCTTTTCCGCATCGGGAAATGACGTGATTACTTCGCGGATGAACGTTTTATATGAAAGAACCGCATCTTTTTTGCAGCCCGGCGATTCTGCGTAAATCCAGTTGATGTCGGACGAACTGCATGAATCGAGCAGTTCATATGCTTTTTGTACGGCCTCCGGATCGGACACTTTTTCCGTAAACAGTTTGACGAGCTTTGCATTTTCCGCAGCGTTGAGAACACCGCCGTCATGTAAGCCGAACTTGATTCCGTTATGCCCGACAGGATTGTGGCTTGCAGAAATATACATAAATCCGTCCAGTTTTCTGGCGTATGCCATGATTTCCGGTGCGGCGGTAATACCTGTGTAGCGTACAATTGCTTTTTCCGCAAGCAGCGTGCGTACAACGGCTGATGAAACGGCAGGACCGGTAGGACGTGCATCCATGCCGCATGCAATGACCGGTGAATCCTGCTTTGTCGTTTCGCGTACGTAACCGGCAAACACTTCTGCTGCAATAACCGCCAGTACCGTATTTTCCGGCCCGATTTCCGGTGTGCTGTCCTGCCCGTCACCGGATTCTGCGAATATCCTGCGCCAGCCCGACGCAGATAAAATCATGTTGTGTTCCATACAATTCACTATATCACGGATTCCGGTAAATATAAAGAAGCTGATTTATCCGTGCGGACGTACGGCGCAAGTAGTGATATTCCCATGAAGGGTATTTTTCAGTATAGTACAACTGTGAATTTTACTGAAGAAAAAATGCCGGGAGCAGGCGATACCGTTATAGTCGGAATGTCCGGAGGCGTGGATTCAACGCTTACAGCTCTGCTTCTGAAGGAAAAAGGATGCCGTGTCATCGGCGTTACGATGTCGCTGTGGAAAGGTGATTTACCTGATCTGCCGGACGGACAGAAGCTGCACTCGTCCTGTTACGGTCCTGACGAAACAGAAGATATTGCCGAATGCCAGTCATTCTGCAGCGCTCAGGATATTGAATATCACGTCATCGACGTAAAAGATCAGTATCAGAAACAGGTGCTCGACTATTTTAAGTCGGAATACCGTGCGGGCCGTACGCCGAATCCATGCATACGATGCAACAGCTTTGTTAAATTCGGCGCACTTCTGGAAGGCGTCCTGAAACAGGGGATTGCCTATGACTATTTCTGTACCGGCCACTATGCAAAAATTGTACGTCCCGCCGAAGGATTGTGGCATACAGCCGCCCGTCCTGCAATGATTGCCGGTGCACTGGACCGTTCAAAAGACCAGACATATTTTCTGTACCGAATTCCGTCCGGGACGCTTGAAAAAGTCAGGTTTCCGCTTGCCGGCATTGAAAAGAAGGATGTATTCCGTATGGCTCACGAGGCACGCTTAAAAGCCGCTGAACGGCCGGAAAGCCAGGATTTCATCCCCCCCGAATATTTTGATGCGCTTTTTTCAGACAAAGAATCAGTTCCCGGCGATATTATAGACTTGGACGGGCACGTACTCGGGAGGCACCGCGGTATTGAACATTATACCGTAGGGCAGCGGAGGGGGCTTGGAGTTGCCGCAAACCGCCCGCTGTACGTACATTCAATTGATGCGCAGAATAATCTCGTCGTTCTTTCAGATAACGACGAACTTAATTCTCCCTCTCTTATTGCAGACGATTTTGTATGGCCGGGAAATATCGTACCTGATGAACCGTTTGACGCCCTGGTAAAAATCCGCCTTGCTTCCCGCCCTGTAAAAGCAAGGGTGGAACCATATGTTCCGGGAGAGAATGAAAGCTTCAACGGGCAGCCGTATAAAATAACATTTGAAGAAAGCCAGCGTGCTGTCGCTCCGGGACAGTCTGCAGTGTTGTACAGGGATGGGGTGATTGCAGGAGGCGGCATAATAAGCAGCGTGTCTGCATAGAAACTGGCTTGTACAGCAGTGTGTATTTTCTAAAAACCTATTGACATAGTAGGTAATGAAGCGATACGATACGCTCATATCGATATTGAGGCGGACAGACTCCGCCTGAATTTTAGTAGGAGGAGAAAATGAAACAGGTATTAAAAAAGATTGCAGGAGCAGCGCTCATTGCAGTTGTCGTCTCCGGCGGAGCTTTTGCGAAATCGTCGAAAGCGAAAAAAAATGTGCTTACTGTCGGTGCGACACCGGAACCGCATGCGGAAATTCTCAATCTGATTGCAGACGATCTTGCAAAGCAGGGAATTACGCTCAAAGTCGTCGAGTTTACTGATTATGTAACGCCGAACGAAGCCGTTGAATCAGGTGAAATTGATGCAAATTATTTTCAGCACAAACCGTACATGGATTCTTTCAATAAAGAAAAGGGATACCATCTTGTGAGTGTAGCAGGTGTGCACGTCGAGCCGCTCGCCCTTTATTCGCATAAAGTAAAAAAGGCCGGTGATATTGCCGACGGAGCGACGATTGCCGTTCCGAACGATCCGACAAACGAAGGCCGTGCACTTCTGCTGCTTCAATCTGCAGGTTTCATAAAGGTCGATCCGAAAGCAGGGCTTACTGCCGTTCCGTCCGATATAACGGAAAATAAAAAGAACTGGAAATTCAAAGAAATAGAAGCTGCTTCACTGCCGCGTGTCCTTGACGATGTTGATGCAGCCGTTATCAACGGCAACTATGCGCTTCCGGCAGGACTTACTGCTTCAAAAGACGGACTTGTCGTAGAGGGTAAGGATTCCCCGTATGTGAACATTCTTACCGTAAAAGACGGTATGCAGAATGATCCCCGCATTCAGGCTCTTGCAAAAGCGCTTACAAGCCAGAAAGTGAAGGATTACATCCAGAAGAAGTATCCGAACGGCGAAGTCGTAGCAGCGTTCTGATCTTCCTTTTATAAAATAAAAAAACTCCGGTTTTCACACCGGAGTTTTTTTATGGGTACGATGAGAGCCGCCGTTTCCAAAACGCGTCTGACTTTTGAAAACGAACCATATATTAATAAATCGTGAGAGAATATGCAGATGTCGTTTCCTTTCCGAGAATATCGGTAAGTGTCATACCGAGCGTATTTTTCCCGGGAGTGAGCGTCACTTCACCTAACAGCTGCAGCCGTTCATCGGGATAGAGTACTTCCCTGGGATAATTTTTCCGGCCTGCTGCGCAGACTGTCATTCCATCCTGAATAAGCTGATCGTATGTTATATCGTCTATAATGACACCGTTTATCGTTATGCGTGTCCTGTAGGGGATGGCAACAGCCTGTCTCTGCCTGTAGACGCGGTAGAGCCCTGACGGAAGCGTACGCTGGATAAGCAGATCACTGCGTGTGCCTGTTTTGCTTACGAGCGTAATGCCTGAAAGTGTAAGCGGAAGTTCCTCTCCAATCCGCGGCATAAGGACGCGGGGATTGACAGCCGTGTTGTTTTTTGTATCAATGACCTGAAATTCAAGGCTGCTTCGCCCCTGCTGCCATCCTGAGTTTCCGCTGGAACCAAGCACTGTGCCTGCCTTAATCGTATCAGCTGTGTATACTGTGTTCGAGAGCATTTCACCGTCGATGTTGCCGTATACGGTGAGCAGATTGCCGCTGCTGTGTGCAAGTATGACGGCATTTCCGAGCGCCGAAGGGAAGAAACTGGAATCATCATCATATTCGTTGATGACCGCGATGACTTTGCCGCTGTCTGCCGCCCGTACATCGGACGTGTTGGCAAAAATAAGAGACGTACTGATTGTCCCTCCCCGGAGCTGTCCGAAATAGGAGTAGAACGAATCGGACATGATTTCATCCTGCGGCCAGTTGAAAGCCGCGAGCGGAACGGATACAAGCAGCAGCAGCGGAATCAGATATTTTTTCATTGTATGCCTCATAATTATTTTTTTTCAAGCGTAATGCGGGATATTGTCGTATCACGCCCTACGAACAGATTATCTCCGTCTGTACGGATGAATGCTGCACGGGCATTGAAAGAGAACGAACCGCAGAGAGTATCGAATTTTTCGATTGCATATACGGTGTATGCCGCGCCGTCCTTTGTAAGGAGGAATACAAGATTGCCCGCTTCCTGCAGAGAGAGAGCCTGTCCCTTTATTGCAATGTGTGCATGTTTTTTTCCGGCTGCGTCTACGACTCCGAGGCCGTCTTTGAAATTGTACCAGATTGTTTTGTCGTCTCTGCTGAACTGTACAAGCCGCTGGTGCGGATCGTTCCCGCCGACGAATTCATGGAATAGTATTTTTGTCTGAGGCCCGTCCCTTTTTGCAAGTACGAATCTCTGCCGGTCCTGCCCTGATATTGTTGCAACTGAACGGCCGTCGGAAGAGAGAGCGGCGCCGAGAATGACAGGGTAATCGCTCCCGCCCGGTGCGAAGTCCTGTACGACTTTTCCGTCTGGTGAAAGTTCTTTGACAGTACCGTCTGCAAAACCTGCAACGCAGCCCGCCTTAGAAGAGTCGAACGCCGTAATGGGGACAGTTCCGCCGTACTGCCACCTTTTAGAACCGTCAGGATTGCATCTGACGAATGAAGATCCGCCGGGAAGAAATACGTAGATACGGTCTTCAACGAAGAAGGGAAAGCCGCTTTCCGTAATTGTTCCCGCGGTTGAACCTTCAGGTGTATAAAATTTGACAGAGGAATTGTCCGCTGTATATGAAGTAAAATAAAAGTTGGAAATTGAGGCCTTGAAGGGAAATGTTGTTACCGATGTAAGTTGTCCGTCTTTTGTAAAATATCCTATTGTCTGTCCGAGGTGAAAACTGAGCACGTCTTCACCGGGAGACGGAGTGGAAACAGCCTGTGTACTTGTATCAATTTTCCATGCAGGAACAAACTGATATTCAGTATTAAGCGGGCGTACTGCAAATGTGACATATATAATGCAGAACAGAATGCTCAGAAATACATAGAAAGCAATGTTTTTTTTTGTCTTCATATTGAAAAGTATGCTATAATAATGACTTGAGACTGTCAAGGAATAAAAATCTAAGGAGTAAAAAAATTTGAATATATCAGAAGAACAGATGAAAGACTTGTATGATTCGGCGTTCAATGCGTCAGATAAATCGTATTCACCGTATTCCCATTTTCCGGTCGGAGCCGCGCTTCTTATGTCGGACGGCACAGTCATTACCGGAGCAAATATAGAAAACCGTTCGTACGGTCTTACAAACTGTGCAGAACGCACTGCGGTGTTTACCGCAGCCGCTGCAGGCTGGAGATCGTTCTGTGCACTTGCAATTGCAACACCGAAGTCCGATTATCCTGTAGGACCGTGCGGAGCATGCCGTCAGGTCCTTACCGAATTTGCTCCGGCAGACGTGCCTGTCGTGTTCGGGCCGAAATGGGAAAATACAGTCAGGACAACGCTTGGTGAACTGTACCCGTATGACAGTCTTCATGAGCTTGCGACAGATAATGAAAAATGATGTCATATAATCGAAAATACTGTAAATATTGACAAAATATCGCAAACGATGCAGAATGACGTAATACTTGCATATTGAAAACGGGAGTTCACTTGGTTATGGAAGACAATATTCTCACTATTGAGGAAGTGGCAAATTATCTGCGTGTATCAGACCGCACTGTGTATGACTGGGCTCAAAAAGGCGAAATCCCAGCCGGAAAGATAGGAACAGTCTGGAGATTTAAAAAATCGGAAGTAGAAAAATGGGTTAATGAAAGGCTTTCTTCCGGATCACAAAATCAAACAGATGTTACTCCCGTGCAGGTAAAGAATATTCTTTCACCTGACCGCGTTATTTTCGTAAGCCAGTCGTCAAAGCATGACGCACTTGTCGAACTTGCTGATACTCTTTCGACAGCTCCGCAGGTAAAACATGCAGACGAACTTATTGCGGAAATACTCAAGCGCGAGGAACTTATGTCCACGGCAATCGGCCGCGGTATTGCGATTCCGCATGTGCGCCTTTCGTCGGTGACCGACCTTGTCATGGCTGTCGGCATATGCCGCACGCCTATTGCCGATTTCCAGACTATAGACGATGTTCCGGTGAATCTGCTGTTCATGATTGCAGCGGCATACAACCAGCATTCATATTATCTCAAGACGCTTTCATATTTCAGTGCAAAACTCAAGAAAAAGGAACTCCGCGACAGCCTTGCAGCAGCAAGTACAAAGCTGGATGCGTACAACCTCCTTCTTCAGGCATAACCCTGCCATATACAGCTGCTCTGCGTATCAGGGCATCTGTACCGGAATCCACTTGGATGTGTCTCCCATATCCTGCGCTATAAGTCCCATGTTCACATGGGCAGTCGTTTCGCCGAGCAGGAACGATGTGTCTCCTGCATTCATCCGTGCATTTTCCTTCTGTGATACCTCTTTGACGTCCGCTCCGAATACGGCGTGGCTGTATTCCTTTGAGACAAATAGCGCTGTCTTTGTATCCATGTTTTCAAGCAGCACGCACAGAAGCAGGCTCCTGCTGTCGCAGTCACAGCCCGAACCGGTGAGAGCCGCCGGCAGGGATGTAAAATCTGCGCTGTTTTTTTCACGGGCATAGGTGAATTCCTGCGTCCAGGTAAGCAGAATCTGAGCCATTCCTTCGTCAGAATGCAGAGGATTGAGCTTCTTTGCATCGGGGAGCAGAGCGCTGTTTATATCGAACGACGCTTTTTTCAACCGCCCGAAGCTGTCGCGGAAAAGCGCACGGTAATAACGCTGCCATGCGCTCTGCCATTTGTCGCTGCCTGCATACAGTGAAAGAACCGCATATTCGCAGCTTACGACAAAGTCTGCAGCTGCAATGTCGTCGCCGTCAATTTGTGTCTGTATGGTACGGCCGTTGATCGAAAGCGTTATGTCTTTTTTTCCTGCCGGAGGATAGGCGAACGCCGCGATAATACCCGGTTCAAAGAGGCTGCCGCGGTCGACAGCGAGCGAATTAAGGGTCGACATGATAAACCTTTCGTTATCCTTTTCTATCGTACTGTCGGCATAGCAAAGGAGTACAAGCTGCGCCCCTTTTTCAGGCAGTGTGACTCCTGCTGCCCAGCCGCTGTACTGTGTGGTACCGGGATGCATCGAGAATGTACCGAGCGCACAGTCTGTGCGGCGCCAGGTAAAAAGCGATTTTTCGCACGTTCCCGACGGAAGTTTTCCAATCGCACCGTCAACCGCATGGGCTGCCGAATCATACGTTCCTTTTTCATACAGCTTTACTGCAAGAAAGACATGTGTTTTATCATGTGAGAAAAGGTACGACATTCCGTCGTCTGTATGGTCTGCAATTTTGAATCCTTCGGGTAAATCAAGACTCCATCCGTATGTGTCGTCGGTGACCCGCTCCGCAACAGCAGGGAATAAAAAAAGCGACAGGGCTGCGGCTGCGATTATAAGAATGCGTTTTCCGGTTATTGCCATTTTAAAGTACCTCGTTTATAGTATTTCGGATGAAAAGCATTCCAGTTATATATGAAAATAATGAAATTCTTATAGTGAATAAACCGGCAGGTATTGCAGTCCAGGGAGGCGAAGGTATTTCCAATCCGCTCGATAAAGTTTTTTCAGAACAGACCGGATACAAAGTATACCTGGTACACAGACTCGATCAGGACACGGCGGGACTTATGGTTGTGGCAAAATCTCCCGCTGCCGCTGCAAAATGGACAAAACTCATCGCAGGACATGAAGTCCGCAAAGAATACGATGCCGTGTGCATTGGGAAGCCTGCAAAAAAAAGCGGGATTATTGCGGAAGAAATCGTGCAGCATAAAGATGAAAAAAAAGCAGTGACGCACTATATGGTAACAGGAGAGGGGAGTGTACCGTGCAGCGACGGTACTGTGCTCCCCGTGTCGCTTGTTCATCTTACGCTTGAAACGGGGCGCATGCACCAGATACGCATACATCTTGCAAAGCTCGGTTGTCCTATAGCGGGTGACGACCAGCACGGCAATTTCAGGCAGAACAAGCTGCTCAGAAAAGCGGCAGGAGTAAAACGCCTTATGCTTGCATCAGTATCTCTGAGTATCCCTGCCGCCGGCCGGGATACGGCGGATGCAGCAGGGCATGAAGTATTTACCGTACCGATGCCCGAACATATGCTGTCGTTCGTCAGTGCAAATATCAGACTTTAAACTGATCTATCTGAGTACCGATGAGCCCGATAGTCTGCTCGACATTTGCGGAAATGTCTGCAAGCGTCTGTCCCGTTTCGTCGATTTTCCGGGCACTGGAAAGCATTTCGTCCATACACGATTTTATGCCCATCGTGCTGTCCTGCAGTTTTTTTACTTCGTCCAGAATCTGCCTGTTTCCGATCGACATTTCGGATGATGCTGTATGAACTTCGGCCGTACTGTCGTTCATATCGTGCAGCGCGGCAGTGATCTGTTTTGAACCTTCTCTCTGTTCATCCATTGCATTCTTTATCTGGCGGACTATTTCGTCCGTGCTTTTAATGCCTGCGGATACGGTGCTGAATGCCGCTTCGGACTCTTTCGATGCTGCCACGACACTTGTAATCGACTCTCTGATGCGCTTAAGCTGGTTGCCGATTGTCTTTGACTGAACTGTCGACGTTTCCGATAGTTTGCGTATTTCGTCGGCAACGACGCTGAATCCCTTTCCTGCTTCACCGGCGTGCGCGGCTTCAATAGCTGCATTCATGGCGAGCAGGTTTGTCTGTCCCGCGATGCTCGCAATTGCCTGATTCGCTTCCTGAAGCATATCGGATTCGCTTTCTATCTGCTGGATGCGTTCGTGGACGTTTTCCTGTTTATTCAGCCCGTCAAGTGCGCGTTCTTCAAGAGCTGCAAACGACGCTGCCATTTTTTCGACAGACGAATTGACAGCTTCAATATTGCCGATCATCTCTTCAACTGATGCGGAAGCCTGCGTAACGCTTGCAGCCTGTGTCTCTATCATGCGTTCAAGGGACGAAATATTCGATGCGATTTCGTTTACCGCCCCCGATGTTGTCTGCACACCCGACGACTGTTCCGTGATGCGGCTGTTCGTTTCTGTTATGCTGTTTTTTATATCAGCAATGGCGGATGAAGAATCGGCTGTGCTTGCATGGAGGTTCTGTCCTGTCTTCTCAAGAACAAGCTTTGATTTTTTAAGTTCCGACACGATCGTCTGAAGTTTTTCCGTGAAATTATTAAAACCCGTTACGATGGAACCGATTTCGTTATTTACCGTTACGGTGATCCGTTTTGTGAGGTCCGCATTTCCCGACGCTATGCCGTTTATTGTCTTTTCTACAATCTGCAGCGGGTGAAGCAGATGATAGATGAGTATGCCGCTTGAGATGACGAGAATGGCTGCAATGATAACTGCCGCAATTATCATCATTATGGCAAGGTCGTTTCCTGTTTTGTATATCTGGCTTTCACCGATATTGAATCCCAGACTCCATGGCGTGTTTTCGACGGGAGTGTATGTAACGAAATCTTTTCCGCCTGAAAAGTTATACACCCAGCTGCTTCCCGTTTCGCCCCTGCACATTTTCTCTGCAACAGCAGCCAGCTCCTTGTGTTCCTCATCAAGGTCTGTAAGAAAATTTTTCTGCATCGAAAAACCGTTTACGGGATAGGATACGGCAAGACCCGTACCTGCAAGAAGCCACGCGTTTCCCGTTTCACCGAGCTGTATGTTCCCGACGATTTTCTGAATTGCGCTGAACGGGTAGACACCTGCAAATATGCCGAGCTTCTTTCCCCTTACAATGACAATCTGTGCAACATGAATAATAGCTTTGCCTGTGACGGGGTCTGTTTCCGGGTTATCCACGTATTCATATTTGCCGTCTTTCATGATTGCCTGAAAGAACGATTCTGAGCGCACGTCAGTCTTTGTGCCGTCGTCACGGTATCCTGTGCCGTCGGGCGTACAGAAGAGTACGGCATCCATATTCGGACTTTTTCTGTCAACCCTTCTGCACATCCACGAAATAATTTCGTCGACGTTCTGTGTCTGGACTACATCAGATTCAATGTATACCCGGACTTCCCGGAGGTACATGTTGATTCTGTTTGTAAGCATAAGTGAATACGACTGCGTAATCTGTTCGCAGTTCATGCCGTAACTTTTTCCTGTCGATGATTTCGACATACGGGAAGAGACAAATATCTGAATTCCGTCGAGCAGGACAAACAGCAGTACAATCGTTGATATAATAATATTTATAAGCTTTTTTTTCTGTGTATATGTATTTTGATTTTCGATAGTATTTTTCATGGTAACTCCCTGTAAAAGAACAAGTCCAGCCTGTTCCTGTTTTCTATTTATTTTGCTGAGCATTAAAATCGTCGATCTGCTTCTGGAGATCTGCAATGACCGTTTCGACTCCGGCCTTTTTTAAAGCAGCCCTGAAGTCTGCAACATATGATTCCGGATCGTCCATTTTGCCGTAACATATATGCGGCATATACAGTGCCCAGACATCTGCAATATTTGCAAGTTCCCTGCTGATGCCGCTGACATTC
This sequence comes from Treponema sp. UBA1793, assembly GCA_002314445.1. GTDB lineage: Bacteria > Spirochaetota > Spirochaetia > Treponematales > Treponemataceae > Treponema_D. Next base: position 28,885 of record DCFX01000019.1, on the reverse strand, counting down.
CAGACAATCTGACTGTACGGATAATCGATTTTTTTCTCGTTGTATATTTTTGAAAGTTCATCGAACTTGTCCCATGCTGTATGCGAGTCGCGGATTTCCAGCGCATCGTTGCGTCCCCACCAGTAGTTTGTGATAATCGTGTCTTTCTGGGAATTGAAACCTGCCGGCTTACTGCGGTAGCCGTTCTGCGTAATGACATACTGCCTGCCTTCAATACCGTAGTTGAAAAGATCGTAGCATTCTTTGTCGTTGCGGAGGAGATCATAAACCATGAGTGCGCGTTCAGGATATTTTGAAGCAGCTGAAACCGCCATCGCTCCGTGCGTAATTGTCATTGTCGTTATATTACCCGATTCTTCTCCGAACCAGAAAAATTCGCAGTCGGAACCGGGGTGACGTTCTTCCATCTCTGGCCGTACCTGTGTATACCATGTCTGAGTGTGGTGCTGCTCGACTGCCGTTTTCCCTTCGTAAAATTCCGTGCGGTTGTCGTTGTTTCCCGCAGTGCTCTGCAGGACGTTTTTAGGCCAGACACCCATCTTATCCCATTGCTTCATAAGCTTCGCATAATTTACAAGCTCGCTGCCCTCGTAGAATGGAGAATACAGTTTTGTTAAATTATTTCTGTGCACGCCGAACATGCTGAATGACGAAATTCCGTCAAGAACAATATAATCGCTTTTAGACTCGATATACCCGCTTCCCTGATAAGTACTTTCGGATGCATTACTGTCCCAAGGAATGATGCCCGGTTTTTCCGAACGAATATAGGAAAAATATTTTGTCAGGTCTTCCCAGCTGTGAACGCCGTTCAGGCCCGCTTCTTTTGCCCAGTCTCCCCGATACATAAAACCGTGGTTTATCCACTGCGCGTAATTGTCTTCAGGAATGAGATATACCATCCCGTTCATACTGCACATATTCCAGTGTTCTTTTGAAACTGTTTTCCATGTTTGAGGGGCATACTTTTCTATCATGTCGGGAGAAAGGGGCATGAAAGTTCCGAGCTTCACATTGGTCCATGCATCAAGCCAGTCGGAGGCTGTTCCGATTAAATCGACAGAGCCGTCCATTTCTGCAAGTTTTAAATCGTAATTAGTAAGATAGTCGTTCCAGGGAATGTAATAAATTTCGAGTTCAGCATTTACTTTTTTTGTCAGTATTGCATTCAGCTTCTGAAGCATTTCCTCCGTTGCGCTGTTCGTCGGTTTGTTTCCTGTCGTCATGTATGTAATAATGACATGATGCGACAGATTATCCCTTTGTTTCATTTCTTTTTTGCTGCATGACGTAAAGATGGTAAGCATTAAAACTGTCAGGATGGACACAAGATTCTTTTTTCTGTTCATTTTTAAGTCCTTTGATAATGATATATAAGTTAATTTTTTATATCATAATTTGTTATTACTATAACATATGGTTGTTGTTATTAAATTGTGCATGTAGTATATAACACCTTATAGAATAACACAAGCTGATTAAAAAAACTTTACCACTGTTGACATTTATAGATGATTCCTGTATGATGAGTTTGTACATTTTAATTATGCTTTAGAATGGACTCGTGACAAACGGGTCTTTTTTTTTATAACAGGTGGCAAGTGGATTATATTTCGTTTGACAGTATTCCGCATTATTCTGAATGCGCCCCTCTCGTTGAAGGTCTTGGATTTTATCTGGTTGAGTTGAAAATTATTCCGGCAAAAACCGTGACAAAAATTTCAGCAGTCATTACAGCAAAAAATCCGGAAAAAAATATAGGTGTTGAGGACTGCGCAAAAGTTCATCATGCGCTGCAGCCTCGTCTTGAAGCGTTGTTAAAAACAGAAGATACTGCTATGGAACTTACATCGCCGGGTATAGACCGCAATATAAAGAATGCGGCAGAATTCGCGTTTTTTATCGGCCGTATGGTGCGGGTATGGAGCAGAACTGTCAACGACTGGATCTGCGGAAAAATTATCAGTACAGACAAAGTGTCGTTAAGAATGGAAACGGAGAACGGCGAACAAACCGTGAACTATGCAGATGTAGCGAAAGCTAAGTTTGTACAAATATAGGGAGGTTTTCTATGTCAGAAATGGCAGAAGCAATCCGCCAGTTAATACAGGAAAAAGGGTATTCTGAGGATTCAGTAAGGACGATAATTGAGAACGCACTGAGGGCTGCGTATAAACGGACATACGGTACTGCAGACAATGCAATTGTTAAATTTAACGAAGACATGTCGGATGTTTCTATTTATTCACGTAAAACTGTTGTTGACGGGGTGTATGACCCTGTTACGGAAATAGAGCTTGATGATGCAACGAAGCTCAGCAGCGAATGCGAAATTGGAGATGAAATCGACATTCTGGAAGATCCGAAAACGTTTGACCGCACTGCAGTTACGACAGGAAAACAGACAGCACATCAGGAATTAAACGAAAGTTATAAAGATACGCTGTACAATGAATATAAGAATAAAATAGGCGAAATGGTCGTCTGTTACTGTCAGTATGAACGCAACGGTGATATCTATGTAGATCTCGGAAATGCAGGAAAGCTTGAAGGCCTTCTGCCGGTAAAGTATCAGTCGCCTCGCGAGAAATATGAAAAGGATGACCGCATTAAAGCTCTTATTGTCGGTCTGAAACGCACTTCAACCGGACTTCAGGTTATTCTTTCCCGCAGCGATCAGGAGCTTGTCCGTTCAATTATAGAAATGGAAGTTCCGGAAATTGCCGACGGAACAATTGAAATTAATAAAATCGTGCGTGATGCCGGCCACCGCACAAAAATAGCAGTTTCTTCAAACCGCGAGGATGTTGATCCTGTGGGAGCATGCGTCGGCCTCAAAGGTGTCCGTATACAGAACGTTATCCGCGAACTGCTCGGCGAGAAAATTGATATACTCAAGTATGACCCCGATCCGTCCGTGTTCATCAAGAATGCGCTTTCTCCGGCCCAGGTACTGCGTGTAGTCATCCTTGACCAGTCGAAACGGCAGGCTCTTGCAGTTGTTGAGGAAAGCCAGTTCTCGCTTGCAATCGGTAAACAGGGGCAGAATGTCCGGCTTGCCAACAAACTGTGCGACTGGAGCATCGATGTTAAAACGGAAGAACAGGCTGCCGAAATGGATTTGTCTGAAAGCGTTACGATGCAGACTGCCCAGAGTTTGTTCAGCGATGAGACTCAGGAGGATTCTGAGTACAATGAAATTAAAACAGTTGCCGAACTTCCGGGAGTCGATTCCCGTGTTGCTGAAATACTGAAAACTGCCGGCATAGACGATATTGAACAGTTTATTGAGGCGTATGAAAAAGGTACCCTGCAGAATATTGACGGATTGAACAAAGAAGAAATCGATTTTGTTAATAAAATCATTCGGGAAAATGTTGAATTTGTGGAAGACGAAGACAGTGCTTCTGCTCCGGCTGCAGATACTGACACTCATGAAGAGTCAGTACAGCCTGTTGAACAGAATGGAGAGGAAGTATATCACTGTCCCGAATGCGGAGCAGTAATTACACTTGATATGACACATTGTCCGAAGTGTGGTGTCGAGTTTGAATTTAAAGAGGACGAGGAATAAAATAGTATATGGCGGATGAATCAGTGAAAAAGCCCGAATTTGTAGTTCATCACAAGAAGCAGTCAGCTCCTGAAAATGGAAATACCGCTGCATCACCGGAAAAGAAGCGTGTTATTATTGTAAAACGCACTCCGAGACCTGCTCCTGAAAGTGCAAAGCACGAATCAGTGCATGTTGTTGCTCACGCCGAAGATTCATCCGCTGGTGTACAGAAAAAGAATGAAACAACTGTTCCTGCAGTCGAAAAGAAGGTTGAAGCAGTAGTGGAAAGCAAAAAAACGGAACCTGCAGCAGCGGAACCCGTAAAACCTGTACAGAACAAAGTTCCGTCCGACTCTGCGGTAAAACAGGATACACCTGCGGCTCCGTCATCTGCGGTGCGGCCGGCTGATACTCACAGAAAGTCGTTTGATTTCAATTCGACCCGTCCTAACGTCAAAGCGGGAAATCTTTCCGATCACGGCAGAAGCGGCGGATACAGGAACGGCTACTCAGGACAAAATCAGGGGCAGGGCCAGGGACAAAATCAAGGCCAGGGACAGCGCAGTCCCGGCGGTTATAACCAGAACAGACCATACCGCGACAGTACCGGTTTTACCGGTGCTCAGGCGCGGGCAGGATATCAGAACCGTGAACGCGGAAATCAGGGTCAGGGCGGCGGATATCAGGGACAGAATAGCGGATACCAGGGCCAGGGCGGCGGGTATCAGGGACAGAATAACGGATACCAGGGCCAGGGCGGCGGGTATCAGGGACAGAATAACGGATATCAGGGCCAGGGCGGCGGATATCAGGGCAGCAGACCGGGATATCAGGGCAACAATACCAGGCCCGGCGGATACCAGGGCGGCAGGCCGGGATATCAGGGCGGCAACAATACCAGGCCCGGCGGATACCAGGGCGGCAGGCCGGGATATCAGGGCGGCAACAATACCAGACCCGGCGGATATCAGGGCGGCAGGCCGGGATTCCAGGGCGGTCCGCGCACAGGCGGTTTCCGCAGTCCCACAGCAGCTCCTGTTCCGGAACAGGGAAAGACTCCTGCTAAGAAATCCTTTAAGGGAAAAAAGCAGATATATACACGAAAAGAAGACCGCTTTAATGAGGATAAGTTCTTTGAACAGCGGAAAAAGATTGAGACACCGGCAAATGTCGTTCCTAAGTCAATCGATATAATGGAATCAATTTCCGTCTCTGACCTTGCAAAGAAAATGAATCTTAAGGCGTCTGATATCATACAGAAGCTTATGTCTATGGGCATGATGGTTACGATTAACCAGTCTGTCGACGCGGATACGGCGACTCTGCTGGCATCCGAATACGGCTGTGAAGTACATCTCGTGAGCCTGTATGACGAAACTGTCATAGAAAGCGACAAAGACAACGATGCGACAGTACGTTCACGTCCGCCGATTGTTACGGTGATGGGACATGTCGATCACGGTAAGACAAAGACTCTCGATGCAATCCGCAAGACACACGTCGTGGAAGGCGAGTTCGGCGGTATTACCCAGCATATCGGCGCATATTCAGTCTCAACTCCGAAAGGAAAGATTACGTTCCTTGATACCCCGGGTCATGAAGCATTTACCATGATGCGCGCCCGCGGCGCACAGGTAACGGATATAGTTGTACTTGTTGTTGCTGCAGACGACGGCGTTATGCCGCAGACACTTGAGGCATTACATCATGCAAAAGACGCGAAAGTTCCGATTATTGTAGCGGTTAATAAGATTGATAAACCTGATGCAAATCCTGATCTTGTCCGTACGCAGCTTTCAGAACAGGGACTTGCGCCGGAAGACTGGGGCGGCGATACACAGTACGTGAATATAAGCGCACTAAAGGGAATCGGCATAGATGATCTGCTGGATGCGATACTGCTTCAGTCCGAAATGCTCGAGCTGAAAGCAGACTATGACTGCCGTGCGGAAGGAAAAATTCTTGAATCGCGCGTTGACCAGGGACGCGGTATTGTTTCGTCTGTCCTTATACAGCGCGGAACGATTCACCAGGGTGATCCGTTTGTTGCCGGCATTTATTCCGGACGTGTCCGCGCTTTGTTTAATGATCTCGGACAGCGTATTCAGGAGGCAACTCCTTCTACGCCGGTGGAAGTACTCGGTATGGAAGAAATGCCGAATGCCGGTGATCCGTTCCAGGTAACTGAAAATGAAAGAGATGCGCGCGAAGTTTCTGCAAAACGTCAGGAACTGAAGCGGTTCGAGGATGCAAAGGCCGTCAAGAAAGTAACGCTCGAAAACCTGTATCAGACAATTGATGCAAACAACGTGAAAGAGTTCAAGGTCATTATCAAAGCAGATTTGCAGGGTTCTGCAGAGGCGTTGAAAACTGCGCTTGAGAAACTTTCCACGAAAGACATACGGCTTGTGGTTATCCATTCTTCGGCTGGCGCAATCAACGAAAGCGATGTTGTCCTTGCATCTGCTGACAGCAATGCAATCATCATCGGCTTTAATGTCAGACCGACACCGAAGGCTAAAGCGCTTGCAGACAAAGAACGCGTTGATATCCGCAAGTACAATATCATCTATAAGGCCGTTGAAGAAGTTGAAGCAGCTATGGAAGGCATGCTTGCTCCCGATACAAAGGAACAGGTTACCGGCACGGTTGAAGTACGCAATACGTTCAAAGTACCGAAATCCGGTGTTATTGCAGGATGTTATGTTACTGACGGCGTAATCAGAAAGACGAGCAGTGTCAACCTTATCCGCGACGGAATTGTAAAGTTTACGGGAAAAGTCGTTTCTCTCAAACGTTTCAAAGACGATACGAAGGAAGTTACAACAGGATATGAATGCGGTATAGGCCTTGAAAACTGGCAGGATATTCTGGTCGGCGATACACTTGAGGCTTTTGAATATGTGAAAGTAGCCCGCAAGCTTGGTGACGAACTTGTTGACGAAAAAGCCGAAAACGATAAAAAGGCTGCTGAACTTGCAGAAAAAGCAAAAGCTGAAGCAGCGGCAGAGGCTGTAAAAGCACTGCAGGAACGTGAAGCGGAAAAGGCTGCAGGTAAAGCAAAAAAAGCTGCAGATAAAGAAAAGAAAACACAGCTTGAATAAAGCTGCAGGAGATAACAGGTAATGGGACAATACCGTATACCGCGTCTGAACGATCAGCTCCGGGATGAAATTTCGCAGCTGATTATCCGCGGTGAAGTAAAGGATCCGCGGGTTTCGACGTTTCTTACGATAAACCGGGTAGAGGTTTCACACGACCTCCGGTATGCTAAAGTGTATGTGTCAAGCTTTCTTGCAGATGCACAGCAGCTGAAGGGAGTTGAAGGTTTGAATAGTGCCGCCGGCTTTATCCAGACGGCAATTGCAAAAAAAATGAGCATACGCCAGTTTCCGCATCTTATGTTTTATGTCGATACAGGCATGAAGGAAGGATTTGAGATGGTGCAGAAACTTAATGCACTCGAAAAGGAACAGAAGTCTGCTGAACCGGAAAAAAAGCCGGATGATACGGCAGAATAATATGCCGGATACAGAATATAACAACAGCATCCCTCCCTGCGGAATTTCACAGGGAGGGATTGTTCTTTTTGCAAAACGGCCCGGTTCGACAAGTTTTTCCTCTCTGTTTACAATAAAACACGCATTAAATACTTCTAAAGTCGGACATACCGGTACACTTGACAGCTTTGCATCGGGACTGCTTGTTGTTTGTGCCGGACCTCTTACACGACTTGCGTCGCGCATAACGGAATTTGACAAGGTGTACGACGCAGTGATTGAGTTTGGGACGGAGACTGATACGCTGGAATGGACGGGCAGGACGGTGAAAACAGCTCCTCTGCCGGATAAGGATTCCGTATTTTCGTCAATTGCAAAATATACAGGGACGATTATGCAGGTGCCGCCGCTTTTTTCTGCACTTCATCTGAACGGAGAACGCGCAAGCGACATTGCGCGGAGCGGCAGACAGGCTGAAATTCCTGCGCGTCCGGTTACCGTTTTTCATGCAGCAGCTGAAGAATTTAAACTTTCTGCCGGTGAAAAAGTGGAGGCCGTGCGCGTACAGTTCACCGTATCAAAGGGGACTTATATCAGGAGCCTTGCGCGCGATATTGGAGAAGACTGCGGTAGTGCAGCGCATCTTGCCGGCCTCAGGCGTCTTTCTGTCGGAAGCTTTAAACTGGAAAATGCCGCCGGAGCGGAACTTCTTGAACCGTTTACAATCGCATCTGTGTATGAAACGATTGCGGCAGAAAAACTTCATGCTGCGGGTGAATCCGGAAAAAGTACAGAGCATCATGTAAAGTATGTTCCCGGCGGAACAGAACTTGCACTGCAGCATGACGTACGCAGAAAACTGCTTTATATGGCAGAGAGCCTTGCAGACGAGTGTGGTTTTGGTGTCCTGCATCTTGTAAAAGGAAAGGAAAAAGATTTTTCCAACGGAAAGATTCCGGGGGACGATTTTTTCACGGAACGGATAATTACAGGGGAGAAGCAGACTGCCGTATTCTCCCAAAACGGCCGTTTTGCGGGCATGATACTGCGGCAGCCTGACGGAAGATTCACATATTTATTTGTAATACCGGGAAATAACACATGAAATTATTTTGCTGAAGCCTCTTTACATTTATGTCTGATTAAATTATTATATTGTATACAACAAGGTAGTCGGCAGGTAAAACCCTGTCGACTTTTTTTTGTCCTGGAGGTTTTAGAAATGAAAAAGACTGTTATTATAGCACTAGCATCTGCATTCGTTTTGTGTATGACCGGATGTGGTAAAAAAACAGACACAAAGACTGCAGGCGGCAAGCCGCTTAACGTTATGATTGAAGTTGAAGTGGAAAGTCTTGATCCGCAGGTAGCTCAAGACGGTACTTCTATGGAAGTAATCGCTGATTTTACTGACGGCCTTAAGCAAATGAGAGCCGACGGTTCCGTTACCGATGCGCTTTGTTCCGGTGAATCAGTTTCGTCAGACGGTCTTACCTATACATTTAAAATCCGCGACGATGCAAACTGGTCAAACGGAGAGCCTGTCACTGCCGGTGACTTTGTGTTCGGCTGGCAGCGCGCTGTTGATCCGAAGACTGCATCGGAATATGCATACATGCTGAGCGATATCGGTCAGGTAAAAAATGCAGCTGCAATCATAGCCGGAAAGATGGGCGTTGATCAGCTCGGTGTAAAAGCGGTGGATTCAAAAACACTGCAGGTTCAGCTTGAAGTACCCGTTTCGTACTTTGACCAGATTCTCTATTTCCCGACATTCTATCCGGTTAATAAAGCTTTCTTTGAAAAATGCGGTGATTCTTTTGCGACCGGTCCGGATACCGTTCTCAGCAACGGTGCATTTATTATTACGGACTATCAGCCGGCGGCGGTCAGCTTTAAGCTTGTTAAGAATGAAAAGTACTATGATGCCTCCCGTGTAAAACTTTCAGGACTCAACTATCAGGTTATAAAAGACAGTCAGCAGGCACTGCTCAGCTACAAGAACGGCGACCTTGATACGATTCACCTTGCAGGCGATCAGGTTGACCAGATAAAGGATGATCCGGAATACAAGAGTGTCGGAGCAGGCTATCTGTGGTATATCGTTCCGATGATTCAGAAGAATTCCGAACTTGCAAATCTTAATCTGCGTATGGCAATGACATATGCGCTTGACCGTGAAACTATTGTAAAGGATGTCGTAAGAGACGGTTCTACGGCTTCGTTCTCATCAGTACCGAATGAACTTGCCTATAATACAAAAGGGGAGGATTTTACCCCGAACCAGACAGAGTTCAGCGGTGTATGCGCATTCGATAAAGCAAAAGCCCTCGACTACTATAACAAGGCAAAAGCGGAACTGAAGAAAAATTCGTTTACGTATGAAATGATTCTTGACGATACGACAATCCAGCAGAACGTTGCGGCAGTCGTAAAGGAAGAATTGGAGAGCACGCTGCCGGGACTGACAATCAATCTCCGCGTTGAGCCTAAAAAACAGCGTATTCAGGACATGCAGGACGGTACGTTCCAGATCGGACTTACGCGCTGGGGCCCGGACTATGCGGATCCTATGACATATCTCGGCATGTGGGTGACTGATAATCCGAACAACTACGGTTTGTGGTCGAATAAAGAATACGACGACCTTCTTGCAAAATGTACCACCGGCGAATTCAGTCAGAAACCGGAAGAACGCTGGACTGCCATGAAGCAGGCGGAAAAAATTATGATGGACGATGCCGTTATCTACCCTCTGTATCAGCAGGCTAATGCAACACTTATCAAATCAAATGTTACCGGAATTGAATTCCATCCGGTTGCTCTTAACCGCGTCTTCAAGGATACAGTTAAACAATAAAAACAAAGCTTTTATTGTTTAATAACAGGAACGGTATTTTTACCGTTCCTGTAACTTAATTTTCGGATTACAATCTTGAAAAAATATATACTGAAAAGAATTCTTATATCCTTATTTACGCTTCTTGCAATAACGCTTGTACTTTTTATTCTTCTGCAGCTTATGCCTGGATCTCCGTTTAACGACGAAAAACTTTCGGATGATCAGCGTGCAGTCCTTTATGCAAAATACGGGCTTGATAAACCCATTTACATACAGTTTTTTAAATATGTTGCAAACATGTTCCGCGGCGATTTCGGCGTTAGTTACAACATCAGCAAGAACACTCCTATTTCCCAGCTTATCGCGCAGCGTCTTCCTGTGAGCATAAAAATCGGTTTTCAGGCGGTTTTTATCGGCGCCCTTATAGGTCTTATGCTTGGTATAATTGCAGCCGTATGGCACAATACAATTTGGGATACGCTTTCGACAATAGTTTCCGTCATCGGCGTATCTATTCCAAGCTACGTTTTTGCACTTGCACTGAGCTATCAGTTCGGTTTTAAACTCAGATGGTTTCCGATGCTTTACTCGACTTCGCGCGAATTTTATTCGTCGATGCTGCCAAGTATTTCGTTATGTATGTTCACACTGGCATCTATAGCCCGTTTTACGCGTACGGAAATGCTTGAGTCGCTTAACAGCGAATACATTCAGCTTGCGGAAAGCAAAGGTATATACGGCTTCCGCCTTATATGGCGCCATGCGCTGCGCAATACGCTTATTCCGATTATCACCGTTCTTGCACCGCTTATTGTTGATTTAATGACAGGTTCTCTTGTCGTTGAAAAAATATTCGCTATACCCGGCGTCGGCTCTCTGCTTGTTACGGCCATTACATCGAACGATTACAATGTCGTTATTTCGCTGAGTTTTATCTACAGTGCGATGTACATAGGTATAATGCTTGTAGTTGATATTCTTTACGGGGTAATAGATCCCCGTATTCGTCTTTCGGGGGCTGTCAATGAGTGACTTTGTAGAAAATGAAAATGAGGCAGCGGCCGGGTTTTACGGAGATGATTTTCAGCTCAGAGGTGACAATGAGCAGACAAAAATCGATACTAATTTTGCAAGCATGGGATACTGGAAAGAAGTGCGTTTCCGTTTTCTTTCCAATAAAAGCGCAGTCTTTTCGCTCGCGGCAATATTAATAATCATGTTTTTCGCTTTCGTGGGCCCGAAAATGACGAAGTATACCTATTCGGGCCAGAATCTTCCTCAAAAGAATTATGCGCCGCGTATACCGGGTTTTGACGATACTCCGATATTCAACGGAAACGAAAAACTGAATACGACAACCGGCTCAAAAATTATTAACGGATATAAGGCGAACGGTGACCTGAATGTGTATTACTGGTTCGGTTCGGACGTTCTCGGCCGCGATATCTGGACCCGTACATGGATGGGAACGCGCGTGTCGCTGTATATTGCGGTAGTTGCCGTTCTTATAGATATGATTGTAGGGTTGAGTTACGGTCTTATCTCAGGATATTTCGGCGGTGTTGTGGACAGCGTTATGCAGCGTTTTTCGGAAATCGTAAACGGCATACCGCGTCTTGTCATCGTAACACTGCTTATGCTTATATTAAAACCGGGCATAGCGACGATTATCTTCGCACTCATGATAACTGAATGGATCGGAATGAGCCGCATAGCACGCGCCGAAATGCTTAACCTGAAGGAACGCGAATTTGTTCTGGCATCGCGTACGCTTGGTGCAGGAAATTTCAGCATTATATTCCGTGAAATACTTCCGAACATAATCGGACAGATAATTACGCAGACAATGTTCAGCATTCCGACTGCGATTTTTACCGAAGCATTTCTTTCATTTGTGGGACTTGGTATTCCTGTTCCGCAGTGCAGCCTGGGTTCGCTTATAAGCGATGCGTTCAACAGCTTTACGACGCATTCGTATCAGATAGTTCCGCCTATTCTTATACTGGCTCTGCTTATGCTTTGCTTCAATATGCTCGCTGACGGTTTGCGCGAAGCGCTTGACCCGAAAATGAAGGAAATGTAGGAATTTGTACTGCCGGCTGCGGCTGTGAATGAGGATTATGCAATGAGTGATAAAGAAACTGTGTTGAAAATTCAGGATCTCTCGATTTCGTTTCAAACAACGGCCGGAATTGTTAATGCAATCCGGGGCGTGAATCTTGAGCTCCGGCGCGGAGAGACTGTCGCGCTTGTGGGCGAGTCAGGTTCGGGGAAATCGGTGACGACTAAAGCCGTGATGGGGATTCTTGCGGGAAATGCAATTGTTAACAGCGGTTCAATTAATTTTACCTATAACCGTGACGACGGGACGAATGTTGACTGCGACATCCTTAAAATGAAAGTTCCTGATATCCGCCGTCACATAAACGGCAAGCGCATTGCCATGGTGTTTCAGGATCCCATGACCAGCCTTGACCCGACTATGAATATCGGAAAACAGATAATGGAAGGCATGATGTGGCATTATCATACGCCGAAAGAGGAGGCGTATAAGCGGTCTCTGAAACTTCTTGAAGAAGTAGGTATCGTTGACGCCGAAAAACGTATGAAAAACTACCCGCACCAGCTGTCCGGAGGTATGAGGCAGCGCATCGTCATAGCAATAGCACTTGCCTGTAATCCTGAGCTGCTCATCTGCGACGAACCTACGACTGCGCTCGATGTTACCATACAGGCCCGTATTCTTGATCTTATTAAGAAAATACAGAAAGAACGCAATCTTTCTGTTGTATTCATAACTCACAACCTCGGTGTTGTTGCAAAAGTTGCCGACTATATAAACGTTATGTATGCGGGGAAGATTGTAGAGAGGGGGACGGTCGAAGAAATATTTTTTGACCCGCGCCATCCCTATACGTGGGGACTTCTTTCCGCCATGCCCGATCTTGAAACTTCAGACGATCATTTGTATACGATTCCCGGTTCGCCGCCGAATCTGCTTCATCCGGTAAAAGGAGATGCGTTTGCCCCCCGGAACATTTATGCACTTAACATAGACGGGCGGCTTGAACCTCCTGTATTCAGGATATCTGATACACATTATGCGGCGACATGGCTGCTCGATGAGCGGGCTCCGAAAGTGGAAATGCCTGCTGAATTAAAATATCGTATTGACGCTATGAAAAAGGAGGCGGGAAAATATGCAGCAGAATGAGCCTCTTCTGAAGGTAGAAAACCTCAAGCAGTATTTCAGAATATCCAGCCATTATACCGTGAAGGCTGTCGACAATGTTTCTTTTTCGTTGTATCCGGGAGAGACGTACGGGCTTGTCGGAGAATCAGGTTCCGGAAAAAGCACTATAGGACGCAGCATTATCAGGCTGTATGAACCTACGGCAGGGAAGATTCTCTTTGACGGAAATAATATCTCCGGAAAACTTACGAAAAAGGGAAGAACATTCCTGCGGACGAACATGCAGATGATTTTCCAGGATCCCATGGCATGCCTTAATCCCCGCAAAAAGGTCGGTGAAATAATAGGCGAGGGGCTTGATATACACCACCTGTATAACTCGCGTGCAGACCGTGAAGAAAAAATCCAGAAAATACTTGAAAAAGTAGGGCTCGCACCGGAGCATATTGACCGCTATCCGCATCAGTTTTCGGGCGGACAGCGGCAGCGTGTCGGTATTGCGCGGGCGCTCATCATGAACCCCCGCCTTATTATTGCGGACGAATGCATAAGCGCACTCGATGTTTCAATTCAGGCACAAGTCGTAAACCTTATGAAGGATATCCAAAAAGAAACGAATACGGCATATCTTTTTATAGCACACGACCTTTCAATGGTAAAATATATCAGCAGCAGAATAGGAGTGCTTCATCAGGGACATATGCTTGAGACGGGGACAACCGACGAAATATTCACAAATCCCGTACACCCGTACACAAAAAGCCTCCTGTCAGCTATTCCTCGGCCTAATCCCGCAGTGGAGCGGAACAGAACCATTCTCACATACGACTATGCTTCAAGCGGCATTGATTACTCAAAAGGCACAAGTCATCTCGTATCCGGAACGCATTACGTGCTTGCGACTGACGACGAATTTGCAAAATGGACGAAGTGAATTAATGGAAAAGGTGATATAAAACAATAGAATGCGTTATTTATCGGTTTTATTTTGGTTATAACGTAATAAAATCCTTATTTATGCATATAAATCAAAAATAATTGTTGCGTATTTATAAAAGTGGATTTACAATTTGTATTCAGAGAACTCAAAGGAGGATACTTTGAATACAAAGAACTTGAAAATTGTCTGCTGCATATTATTTGCAGCAGCAGCCGTCTTTCTTGCCGGCTGCGATACTGTTCTTGGCGTTTCGTCGTCAGCAGGCGGAACATCGGAGTCAGCTTCGGCCAGATCTGCGTGGAGCATTTCCGGAAGTACGTTTTCACACGATCCGTCGATTATTTACGCAGACGGGTTATACTGGATGTTCTATACCGCTGATGGTATAGGCGTAAAGTATTCGTCAGATGGGAAAACGTGGTATGCCGGAACAGCCATATTTTCTTCCGCACCGTCCTGGTGGGCTACCTATGTTCCGTCCAAAACCGATTTCAATGTCTGGGCTCCGGATATCGTTTACTATAATGGTAAATACTATCTGTACTATTCGGTTTCGACATACGGAAGCAACGTCTCGTGCATCGGACTTGTTTCGTGTACCAGCATACTGTCAGGTGACTGGACCGATATGGGAATGGTCATCCGTTCAACATCGTCCAGCGCATACAACTGCATTGACCCGTCTTTTATGTATGCCGGCGCACCGTATCTTGCCTTCGGTTCATGGTATGACGGATTGTATATTGTCAGACTCAGTTCCAGCACAATGAAACCGAACGCATCGCCGTCTCAGATTGCAGACAGGGATCTTTCTTCAAACGCAATCGAAGGTGCGTGCATCTGGGCACCGGGCAACGGCTACTATTATCTGTTCGCATCATTCGATAAATGCTGCCTCGGAACAAGTTCTACGTACAATATCCGTTACGGACGTTCGACAAGCGTGACAGGCCCGTACTATGATGAAAGCGGTACGTCTCTTCTTGACGGCGGCGGAACAATACTGGCACAATCAAGCGGTAATTACATTGGCCCGGGAGGGGAAGACGTATTCAAGACGTCTTCAGGCAGCTGGGCTATGTGCTATCATTATTACGACAAGGCGAACAGCGGAACTGCAACGCTGATGATAAAGGATCTTAAAACATCAAACGGATGGCCGACATTCTGAAAAGACAAGTGCCTATTCATTTGTAAATGAGACAACGACACGATTTACCGGAAAATTTTCATCTGGTGCAAGTACTACAACATAGCCTCTGCTTCCGTTGGTATATATATACGAGCCTGTGTCCGAAAATTTTACGGTACTGTCGCTGTCTCCGTTGAATGTAACAGCGTATTCATCTGAAGCAGTATTCTTTGTTATTGTAATGCTGTTTTTTGCGCCAAGACCTGTTTTAATATATTTATTCTGTGTCCAGTATTGTATATCAGTATACAGCCCGTTTTCGATTTTGCCGATTGCATAGTCACCTGTTGTCCGTATCATGACGGAAATCATGCTCCTGTTGCCGCTGCTGTCGGTATTGTCGTTGAATATGACGCCGAACCCGCATCCTGTATTTCCGTGCGATTTAACGAGTGCAGTCGTAAAATCGGAAAATGATTCAGTACCGGAAATCTTCTGTGTTATGGTCCAGAGCGTATAACCGTTCTCATTTGTGTATTTTGCATCGTTCGTCTCAAACACATAACTGCCGTCATCCTGGGGTTCGAATAGTGAAGAATTTTCTTCATTTGTCGTGTCTTCTTCTCCCGTCTCATCATCCGGTTTTGATGTCAGCTTACATGACACGGACAGGACTGCTGCGGTTAAAAAAAATATAAAGTAAATTTTTCTCTTCATAAACTTGTGCCTCCTTTTATACCTTTACTGTGCAGATATTGTTGTTAATTCAAGTTTATACGAGCGTATATCTCCTCCCGGCGTATCTGCCGTGACGAATTCATCGGGATTTGCACGTATTGCAAAATATACCATCTGTTCGGTGTAATCGTTATTTGTTATGTAGAAATATTCTTTATTGTTAAGTACGTAGGGAGATGTATAGCCTGGGAGAATATATTCAAAATATCCGTTTACAGTATCTTCTATTTCTATAGTAGCTTTTTTCATAGCCGGCAGTTTTACTTTGTACCAGTCGTAATCAATCATAAATGTTTTGTCGTCGAATTTATAATAATAGCAGCTGGATGTTGCTTTGTAGGTAAGTTCGTATGCCTTTTCCTCCGTGCTGTTGTCGTACAGAATTCCCTGCGCTATGTCGGATGCGACTCCCAGTCCGGCTTTTTTGCCGTTGAATCGTTTATCTCCCCTTATTTTATCTATGCGGTACCGGTACAAAGTGCCTTCCAGAACGGAAGTATCCGTGTATGAACAGTTCGTTCCTCTGTAAATTTCTTCATAGGTAAGTGTCGTGTCATTCACTGCACGCATGAGAATGTATGTATCAGATCCGTCATCCTGCTGCCACTGCAGCGTAATTTTATTTATTGCATCAAACGAATTGACGACCGGAATGTCATCGAACGGATCACTCGTGGTACGGGAAATAATTTCATAAAAACCGTTTGAGCATGACATAAAAATTCCGAGCAGCGGTAATAAGAGAATATATATATTTTTTTTCATTGCAGCGTAACCTCCTTTTCAGCTATTTTGTAAATAAAACCGACATCTACCGACATCCATGCGCCGATGTTTTCAGAAACAGGGACGAATGCTGTCGTACCGAAACAGATTTTCCATTTATCGGAAGGGGCAAATGCATAATTAAGGAGAAGCTCTATGCCGAAATCATTTTCATAGTGGATACTTTCTTCCTCGTATTTTTCCTGAATCTGCAGAATATTGAATTCATAAAACGGTCCGAATCCTGCCAGTATCTGGTTTCTTTTGTTCAGGCTTACGGCAAGAAGTGCCGGTGTGGAAACGGTTATCGAATAATAATTAGCCGTATAATAATCAGGGTTGCCATAGGCGTATTTAAAACCTGCTGCAGTGCGGAATATAAGTGCGTGTTTATGGTTCCTCGTAGTGTCGAGCGGAATGGGCGGCTGGAAATCAATGCCTGTGGAACCGCGCACAACTCCCAGAATACGGCTGCTCCACACATCGTTTACATGGCTCCAGTAACCGACAGTGAAGGGCAGGGAAATGACCTGGCTGTAGTTTTCTTCCGGCACCGGCTGTTTTTCTGTTCCCGTTTTTTTACACAGATAGTCGGCAATGTGATCAGACAGTGTCGTGATAAGCCTCGGACATTGATCAGCATTGTCCTGTGCATAGAATGTCTGTTCGATTTTTTTATCAGGATTACTGTAGAGTTTAATTTCGGCGGAAAGAGATTGGCCTGCATTTTTTATATACCCGTATATGATATAATCACAGTGTTCTGACTGACATACAGCGGCAGCATCGAATGCCGACTGTATGTTTCCTGCCTGATTTAAACTCAATGATGAAATACCGATAAGTCCGTTAAACCAGTACTGCTGCAGTTCTGCCGTAAGCTGCGTGTATACATCATCATAACCGGCCAATGCACCGTCGTCGTTGAAGCAGACAATCGGCGCGACTTTTATATCGATATCAGATGCAAACGCATATGATACGGATATGCAGAGCAGAAGCACTGCTGAAATAAAATAATTATTCACCCGTTTCATTTTTTATATACTCCAATGTTGTATCTATTTCCTTCCGCTGATATCCGTTCAGCTTCAGCTCATTAAACTCCTTCACAATTCTGTTGTACTGCGTACTGTCCATGGGATTTGCAAGAAATTCAGAATATGCCGCATAGAACCGGATTGTCAGGTTGTTTTTTTCATAAACAAGTACGTTATTGAATTTTTCCGCAGCATCGTGATATTTGCCCTGTGCAAAAAGATTTTCCGCAGCTTTCTGTTCATCCGTTATTTCAGTGTCTTTATCTGATGACGATATATGCTGTTTCTTCTGTTCATCAAGAATACCTGTATATGTTTTGTTGAGGGAAGCTATGTTATTTCCGATCTGTCTGTTCATTTTACCGTATGATGCACTTTCGTCCGCGAATGATCTGCTTAAAAAATCGTTCTGCTGCGAAAAACTGCTTTCCGTACTGCGGCTCAGCTTTTCCAGTTTATCATCAAGCACGCTGATTTCAGTTTCAAGCAGCAGGGTTTCGGCTTTTATTTTATAAGATATGAAAAGACAGAGAGCACCGAGTGCAATACCGATACATGCAAGAGTCAATGAAACAATTTTGAATCCGGGAGAATCACTATTTCCTGTTTTCATTTTTTGCCTTCAGACTGGTTATATAGGGTGTGTACCCTGCGGCAGATGACATTGTCTCCAGAACCGCATCCGATTCATCATACCGTCCGAGCTGGTTCAGAATGACTGCCTTCAGGTACTGTATGTCCTGCCGTTTGTTTTCAAGCTTTTCTGCCCGGAGGCAGTAATCAAGCGCATCTTTGTCCTCATGAACGGAAAGGCTGTCCTCTGCAAGTTTTCTGAACTGTTCCGCATTTCCCATTTTGAAATAAGCGACTTCGAGCGGATCAAAATGTAGTGAAGCGGAAAGAGGTTCATAGGCAGGTTTTTCAAGGCTCACGGAAAAATCAGTGTCCGGTGTTCCTTTCATGAGAAATCTTCCCTGCACATCGGATTCTCCCGCGTAATTTCCGTTCAGATATACTTTAACTTCCTGCACAGGATTATTATCATAGTCGTATATCATGGAATACATTGCATCTTCCTTATCGATGCGTTTTACTGATTTACCCGTTGTTGTACATCCTGCCAGCACAGGAACGAGCAGCAGCATGCCGAAAAATATTTTTTTCATTTTGCCACCTCGTATTTGCTGCCGTCGGCGGCTGTAAAATAAAATGCCCCGCCATTGTCGGTAAAATTATTTATTTTCATTATGTCTCCCGTTTTTGTATTCTTAATAAAAATAAAAACAGTTCCGTCAGTCGTTCTGCCTGTTCCAAGATATGCCATCCATGAAGCTCTTTCCGGTTTAGAGACAAGGGGACTTTCTTTTTTACCTTCCGGAACGGCTGACGTTTTTTTAATTCCGCTGTACATTCCCGAAAAAACGCTGCTGATTGCTGAAGGAGTCACGGCCTGAGTATCTGCAGGTGCCGTTTCATTGTCTGTCTGCCTGTTTTCCGGAATGTACGTTACAATCCTGACGAGCGCGCTTACCGTATTCTGATCAGGATAATTTTTTATGCGTACGTTTTTTATTATGCTATTGCCGGAGCTTTCTTTGAGAAATGAGAAGACGGCTGTGCTTGTTCCTTTCATGCTTACGTCAAGTTCTATACATCCGTTGTTTGTCTGCCGCTGCATGTACTCTTCGCTGCATCCGCAAGAGTTCATCCGTTCCCTGATATTCAATACAGCTTCTGAAAGCGTCATTTTCGCACAATCATTCCGCTGTATTTCAAGCCCTGAAATCTTTTTCTCATAGAAAGCTGTCCGTCCGTCTGCATCTTTCTTTTCTGAATCGGGAAGTACCTGTACGGCAGTCCCGCTTACCGTATATACTTGTTTTCCTGTTTCCTGCTCTACGGCGATTCTGTTTATTGTGCATTCAGCTAATCCCCGCTGCTGTTCAAACTTTTTAAGTACCCTGACTGCATCGGCACCGCGGAGATCAGCCTGAAACGTGTTTCCTGTTATGCTCAGAGCGTCAACTGTCGTTGTCCGGTCCAGACATTGGTAAATAAGAGAACAGAACGCATACGGTTCGACGGGTGTTTCGGTATACAGGTCATGATATTTTTTATACAGAGTACTGCACAGCGCTTCTTTTTCCTTTTCTTTGAGTTCGGTTTCTTTCTGAAGTTTTAATGCTTCCTGTGCTGTCTGCCGTTCTTTTTTTCCTGTCTGTATTTTCCGGTAATTGTACGAGGTGCAGAATAATGCCGCTGCCAGAATAATACCGAGCGCGGTATATTCAGCGATTTGTTTTGCGCTGTGTGCCCTTATTATTGAAGGAAGCTCAAACAGATATATATTGTTTTTACTTTTGTGATAGGAATTATAGAACTCTTTGCTGAGAAAGACTGCTCCGGCAGAATGGGCCGCATCTTCATATTCATTGGAGTCGACATCAGCACAGCTGCTTTCTATGAGTGCCCCGTTTTTCATACGGCATATTTCTGCAAAACGTTCTTCCCTGAAAAATACTGTTCCTGTGAACGACGGCAGGGTGTCAAGAATATACCAGGAGGAAAGTACTCCTGCCGGTATACCGTCATTGCCCCGGTATACCGCTGCAATCCAGTTCTTCATTTTCCTGTTTTTCCTCAGCAGAATCTGTTTTTTAGTTACGGGAACGGGATACAGGGAAAAAAGCCGGCGTACCGCATCTTCCATGCGGCTGCCTGCATTTTTCCCGGAGAGCGTGAGTGTGAAAACTGCAAAGTCATGGCGGTCATGGAACTGCATAATAACGCTCCACCAGTACGTATTTCTGTACTGCAAAAGTATCCGCGGTTCTGTCAGGAACGGCCGCATAGATGCCGGTGATGACGAATCTCCCGCTGCTGAACGTTACTTTCCAGAACGACGTTTTTATCCCGAACAGGCAGAGTGCGGCTGCGTTGTGCGTTATACCGAGCACCTTTTTTATGTCATCACTGTTTTTGAGTTCTCTGTTTTTAACAGCTGTGAGGAATGCCGTTCTGCGCGGCAGGCTCTTTACAGAAACTGCGTCAAGGAGTGCTGCAAGGCAGTCGTCTGAAAGATAGTAGACATTCGTCAGGGGCATAGTGTTTACCAGAGGGAAAAGTTTTCCGACATCGTCTGTGGCGAATGATTTTTCAGCTGCCGCAAGAGCAGCCTTATTCGGAGTAGTGATATTAATCCAGCCGTAGCAGACTTCAGGAGACGAACCGTCTTTTACCGAAACCAGCGTTTTTACTTTTTCGTCTGCAACGATACTTTCCGGAAAAAAACGCGTATTGATGCCGCTTGAGACATCCGATATTTTAAGATTGCAGCTGCTGCAGTCTTCTTCAATATCCGCTAGTATGCCCGCGTCCGGAATGTCTGCATCCTGTTTTGTGAATGCCTGCATACGTTCCGTTACGGAATCGAGTACGGAGAATGCGCTGCGCTGTTCCTCTTTTATCGTTTCGGAATTCCTGACATATCTGTTTCCTGCGGCTGCCAGGCTTCCGAGTGAGAGGATAAAAAGCATGAGTATAAGTACGAGTATGACTTCTTTCATTCTGTTCCTGCTGCCGGTATTGAACCGAACAGAGCGCACGTACGGAAAATATCCGGGCTGCCGGCGATTTTATAGTCAACCGCGGCGCCGCGGATTCTTTTTTTTGAATCATACAGATTTTCGACGTCCACAACCGTTGTTGTGCTGAGTTTTTTTTCTGCAAGCAGTTTTGCCGTAAAAACGGCGGATGCATCAGCCCCCCGTTCCCAGTACGGAATAATTATTTCCCCGGCCTTTTCACGTATGAGTGTATCTGCCCGTGCAAGCTGTACGGCGAGCAGTATGCTGCTGCTTCCTTTCGGACGTGCAGACAGCAGTGTAACAAACAGAATGCAGACTGCTGCCGAAAGTACGAGCGTCATTGCAATGGCGGAGAGAGATTCTATGAATGTAAATCCGCCGTCATCTGCCGGTTTCATGTAAAACTTCCGCATTTTCTGTCTGTACATATTCCTTTTCCTGTTCTAAAATTCCCGAAGCCTTTTTCATGAGACCTGTATACACTGTTACGGCTCCCAGTACGACAAGAAGCACGCACAGTGTTTCAAGAAGAGTCTGAAGCAGCGAATATCCGCTGTCGTTTTTACCATGACGTAATATCCGCGTTTTCATCGGTGCCTCCTTCTTTTCCGTCTGCTCCGAATGAACGGATGCCGTAGCTGTTTCCGTCGGGACCGGGGACAGTGTATTCGTATTCGTTTCCCCACGGATCTTTCGGCGGGGCCTTATAGAGATACGGGCCTTTCCAGTTGTCGCTTACCGGTTCAACCGACGGTTTTTTTCTGAGGGCGGATAGTCCCTGTTCAACAGTCGGATACTGCCCGCAGTCGATAAAATATGCTTCGAGCGCAACGCAGAATGAATCTATCTGGCTTTGTGCCGATGCCCGGCGTGCCTTCTGCAGGCTTCCGATTGCCATGAATCCGACTGCGGCGGTAAGAACGAGTACGACTGCAATGACGATGAGCGTTTCCATGAACGACCATCCGTCCTCATTTTTTCCGGTTCGTTTTTTATACATTTGTTACAGGCCTCCTAAAATACTGAATACCGGCAGAACGAACTGACAGACGAAAAAAAATAAAACGCTGCCCGCTATTAATATGAAAAGCGGTTCTGCCGCTGCCAGCACTGTACCGAGTTCGGCGTCATTCTCGTTTTCATAATAGCTGTGAAGCTGTTCGAATACGGAATGAATGTTTCCCGTCTTTTCTCCGATGATGAACCAGGTGACGACATATTCAGGAAAGATACTGCTTCCCTGTGAAGCTTCCGAAAAAGACTTGCCTTCTGATATCCTGCCGCAGAGACGGTATATGCCTTCTGCGTACCAGCTGTTCTGTACGACGCTGCCTGCATTCCGCAGCGACTTGACGAGCGGTACGCCGCTTGCGGTAAGCAGTTCCATTGCAAAAGAAAAATCGCGTGTACAGTATGTTGTCACGAGTTTGCCGACAAAGGGCAGCTTGAGAATAATCCTGTCTTCATGCAGTTTTATTCTGCCTGACTTTGAATGCAGGACAGCGGCCAGAACGACTGCGGCGGTAACGGTAAGAAGCAGCAGCATGGAAACAGACATACTCGTCCTGAACCCTTCAAGCTTTTTGTCGAGCGTGCCGGTGCCTGCGGAAAATGCTTCAAGGATGTCCCTGAGCCGGGGGAATATAAATACGGCAATAAAGATGCTTACTGCTCCAGTTAAAAAGCAGACAAGGAGCGGATAGAGCAGGGTCTGAAGAATTTTCCGCCGCATATTTTTTTTCCTTTCGATGTACTGTGCGAGCTTTGCAAAGACTGCGGCAACGGAACCGCTTTCTTCTCCGATTTTTATGAGTGCGCTGTACAGCGGCGGGAATCTGAGTGAGGGGACGGATTCCATCGCGCTGTGCAGGGGAATACCTTCATACAGCCTTTCCCTTATATATGCGCACACATAAGCTGTCTTTTTGTCCGCTGTACCACAGACAGAGAGCGCTTCCGGCACGGTAAGTCCTGCGGAGAGAAGTGCTGACATTGATTTTGTGAATGATAATATGACGTCTCCCGTGTGTTTCATTTCTGTGCCTCAGATAATTCCTTCACGTTTCAGTTCCGACAGCGCCGTTTCACCGGCGAATACTTTTCTGAGTCCGTCGTACGCAAGCGAACTGTACATGTCTTTTTCAAGTTCCTGCCTGCTGCTGATTTTTCTGCATGCCGCATCGTCCACCATAAAAATTTCTGACACGACAGTCCGCCCTGAAAAACCCGTATAACTGCATTTTTCACATCCGCGTTCTTCCCGTATGATCCCGCTGTCCTGCAGAGAATATTCCCTGCCAAGTTTTTTCAGGGACTCCGGAACCGGAACTTCTGCGGAACAGTACGGACAGACCTTCCGTACGAGACGCTGTGCAGTACACATGCGCAGCACAGACGCAACCAGATAGGGTTCAAGTCCCATGTTTTCCAGCCTTGTTACCGCAGAGATACTGTCGTTCGTATGAAGCGTTGCAAAAATAAGATGCCCGGTGAGGGCGGCGCGCAGGGCGAGTTCCGCCGTTTCCTTATCCCGTATTTCTCCTATCATGATGACGTCGGGATCCTGACGCAGGACGCGGCGAAGCAGGCTGTCGAAACCAAGCCCTATTTCTTCATGCACCTGTATCTGGTTTATGCCAGGTATGCTGTTTTCCACCGGGTCTTCTATTGTTATTATTTTCAGCCGCTGTCTGTCCATGGTACACAGCAGCGCATGAAGCGTCGTCGTTTTCCCGCTGCCTGTCGGCCCTGTTATAAGGACAAGTCCGTTCGGATATCCTGTAGACAGGGACAGCTTTCCTAGTATTTCAGGGGAAAAACCGAGCCGCCCGAGGTCGGGTGTTACTGCCTGTGTATTGAAAAGCCGGAGGACGACAGACTCTCCGTTCTGTACGGGAACGGTAGACAGGCGGATGTCGAGTTTTTTATTTTCGACAGTAACCTGTATGTGTCCGTCCTGAGGAAGCCTGTTTTCCATAATGTTTAAGTTCGCCATTATCTTAAGGCGGCCCGTAATACCTGCAAAGAGTTCCATGCGGAGCGTGCGTACCGTTTTCATAACGCCGTCAATTCTGTACCGTATGCACATTTCTTCCATTCCCGGTTCTATGTGAATGTCGGAGGCTCTGCTCCGTACAGCCTCAAGAAATACCGCGTTAATAATATTAATAACTGACGACGTGCTTACGTCTTCAAGTACAAATCCCTGTTTGTCCTGAATATGCGTTTCCTGAGATTCGGCGTTCCCTTCGATGATGCTTCCGACGAATTCTTCAAAGGCCGAGTCCCGTACCGGAACGAATGAAACCTCTCTGCCCCTGTGAAAATTTTTCAGGTCGGGCATGCATTCATGCAGTTTTGATTCCTTTACAGCTATGGCAACAGTATGCGGATCTTCACTGATTTTTACCGCTCCCGTCGTTTTAATAAAACTGTCAGTATACTGTCCGGGAACTGTCCGGTATGAAGAGAATGATGTAATGTCGAATTTACTGCGCAACATATCTGTCATACAGACTCCGTATATTTTTTTCTTCCTGCAGCGGTGTTGATCCGTTGTGTTCGACAAACGGTACAAGATAAATAACAAGTTCCGTCGTAGCAAGCGTATCTTTTGTTGTCCGGAACAGCGCTCCGAGGACGGGAATGGAACCGAGGACGGGAACGCGTGTTTCTGTTTTATCCGTTTCCGACTGAAGCAGTCCGCTTATGATAATCGGGACACCTGACTTTGTTCTGACGTTCGTGGTAACTGTTTTTTCTGAAGTGGACGGCGGCGTTGAATCTGTCGTATCGCTTGAGCTGCTCGAACTTGAGCTGCTGTCGGTCGAACCCTGTTTTGAAAGGTCTGCCGAGACGGACACTGTTATCATTTCGTCTCCCGACACCCAGCCGCTGATTTTTATTGTAAGACCTGTTGATATTTCCCGTACTATTGATGTATAAGAATCAGACGACGACTCTGTTACGATATCCCTGTACCGGTAGATGTTTTTGTTTTCAAAAGATATATCCTGCCCTGAAATACCGTTGAGTGTCGTATCGGCAAGAACCTTTGCCCTGCTTTCCGTTATTTCCGCATTGAAAGAAGCTGCTGCCTGAAGTCCGAACTGCGAAACGACATCGAAATTAATATTGAAAAGATTTGTAAGTGTCGCCGTAATGGCTGCCGACTGGGAATCAGACGTAGAAGAAAGAGAAAGGCTTGCGCTTACATTTTTACTGTCGGAATTCTGATACTGTACAACCAGAAGCTGGTAGCGTATCTGCTCATCAGGCTGATCAAGTACTGTCAGGCTGTCGAGGAACCTGTTGTACTGCTCGTCGTTGCCTGTGAAAAAAACGACATTCGTATCACCGGTAACAGTTATGCGGTTTTTATCAATTGAAGGGGGGAGATATTTTACCAGCTCACTGCTCTTTATGAACTTCAGCCGCACAGCGCGGGGGGCATCCTGCACGTCTATTTTTGCTATGAATGCTTTTAATTCTTCATCTTTTTCTTTTGTCGTCTGCGTTACAAATGAAGACGTGTTCGGAATAATGACGGCATCGGACAGAAACAGTGATTTTGGAATCATGGGAATTGCAGTACTGACCGGTATATTTGAAAATGTATACTGTCCGTAAAACCTGCCGTCAAGGGGGACGTCTATCTGTTTTAAAAACTCTATGACCGGTTCTGTTTCCTTTTTGCTTCCGGTAAGATAAAAAGTATTCGTGTTTTTGTCGGCCTTGATGAGGGAGGCCGTATTCAAATCAGATGGGAAAAGACTCTGCACATCTGTCACAGACAGATACCTGAGTTGAAAAGACTGTGTGTCTGAAAGCTGTTTTGAAATATCTTTCTGCTGGAGATCAAATATATAATAGACATTATTTTTAATTGTGTAATCGCATCCTGCCTGATCAAGAATAAGCAGAAGCATTGTTTGAAAATCCTTCCTGTCGTAATACATGTTTTCGAGTGATGTATTATTTTTTGTTATAAGAGAATATTCACTGCCGGCTTTTTTAAAGAGAGCTGTAATGAGATCGGAAAACGAAGTTTTACGTGCAGACAGAGAATACATTCCGTTCTCTTCCGTAAGTGTAAAACGTGAATCGGATTTTTTACCGGAGGCATTCCCGTTGTTCCTTATGAAATAGCCGCCGTTTTCAAACGCAAGATCATAACCGTCGTAGCGCGATGCAATAAGGCGCAGAATCATTTCGGGAGAAGCGTCCTGTATGCGTACCGTTGCCGGAACTGAAGGAAACGTATCAGCCATAATAGTAATATTCATTTTCCGGGAAAGTTCTTTTATGAGTACTGACGGCATGACATCTTCGGCATTTACCGTAAAAAGGCCGGCACCCGTTCCCTGCAGAATCTGTATCCGGCTTATGTAATAAACGTTGTCCTTTTCTTCATAATACAGACGCGTATAGTCCGTAAAACGTCTGAGTGCTGTATCGAAATCCGCATCCGCAAAATTGAATGTTGCAGTTCCGCTCACGCTGTCGTCGATGACGAGAGATTTTCCGCAGACATCTGCCAGGGACACCAGTATGTCACTTATTTTCTGATTTCTGAAATTAAGTGATATACCTGTTTCCTGTGCGGAAAGAGGTATGAATGTGCACGTAAAAAATATAATAAGTAAAAACAAAAAAACTTTTTTCATATTCAGTATGCCCGCTGTGTCAGAAAGATTACTATGGCTGGTGCGGAAATAAAAGTGCCGTACGGTATTTTTATTAATTTTATTTTTTTGAGATTTTAAACATATGCTGACGGTGTGCAGTGTTGCATGAACCGTTCCCGCAGTAAATACCGCAGTACCGGTACTGAATTTGTGCAGCAGTCAGTTGTATATTTTGCATCTCTGAAAATAATACCTCCAATATATCTAAAAATAATAAAATGTGTACAGACAATGCAGATTATTAATAATAAATAAGTTCGGAGATGATTATATCCCCGTTTTAAAACATGTCAATAACTTTTGTGATGTTTTTTTATAAATTATTATTTGACATTCCGGAATCAGGGATATATACTCTTGCCAAAAGTGTTTTCACATAAAATGTAAAAATCATCTGTGCCTGGAAACACAGGGAGTAACCGGATGAAAAAGTTTGCAGCAATTGTAACACTGTTTGTGTATATTGCAGGCATTGATCCGTTGTATGTGTATGCTGCAGCACCGCAGCCAAAGGGTGCGGACGCCGTCTGTTCAGAAAGAGAACAGAAAAAACAATCAGAACAGTCAGAAAATACAGAGAATAAGAAAGCAGGTGTACCAGAACCTGCAGCAGAGCCTTCCCCGGAAATAATTCCCGAAATTAATTCAGCATTCATAAAGGCCTCTGCGGGCGGTATCATTGTGCTCGGAGATGCGGAGCTGGACATCCCCGCCGGAGCGCTTGACCATGATACGGAAATAAGCATTACGCGCCTTGTGCGTGTTGCAGATACGGGGGACGGACTGCAGAATGTGACTGCGGGTTCGGGCGGCTACCGGTTCCTTCCTGCCGGAACGAAGTTTAAAACTGATGTAACGGTGAAGCTTCCGTACGATCCATCCCTGAACGGTAAGAAAGCGGCGCTTGAAACGCTGCGCACATGGTATTACGACACAAAGGTGCAGAAGTGGATAAAGCTGGAGAAGAAGGCAGTAGACAGGCAGAACTGCGTGCTGGAGAGCGTCACGACCCATTTTACGGACATGATAAACGGCACGCTTGCGCTTCCGGAAAGCCAGAGCCCGCTTGATTTCAACATAAACAGCATAAAGAACCTTGAGGCGGCTGACCCGCAGGCGGGAATTGTGCCGCTCAGGGGGCTTGAGGGAAGCGCGGCCGGAGACGCATCGTTCCGGTTTGAACTGCCGCTTACCCCGGGGAGGGCGGGCATGACGCCGT
Organism: Treponema sp. UBA1793; assembly: GCA_002314445.1. Lineage (GTDB taxonomy): Bacteria > Spirochaetota > Spirochaetia > Treponematales > Treponemataceae > Treponema_D. Next base: position 686 of record DCFX01000019.1, on the reverse strand, counting down.
CTGTTGCGGTGACGTATTCAAGCGGGGGCGGCAGCGGGATATGCGGGAAGGGGTTCGACGTGCAGTACGGCAGCGTGATAACGACGGACACGAGGCTGGGGCTTCCGGAGTATGAAGGAGCAGACCGCTATATGAAGGACGGGATCCTGCTTACGCAGAAACTGGTGAAAGAAAGCGGCGGGACGAAGATATATGAGTATACAAATGAAAAACAGACGGAATACGAAAAAATCCTGCGGTACCGGAGCAGCAGCGACGATTACTGGGCGGTGCTTGAAAAGAACGGGCGGACGGAATACTACGGGAATGAAGACAACAGCTGGACGGGGGCAGGCAGTAAGCTGAAGAAGTTCAGCTGGTACCTGACGAAAGAAGCAGACCCGTACGGGAACAGTATTGCGTATACATATGAAAAAGACGGTGACTATGTCTACCCGTCGGAAATACGGTATACGGACCATGACGGGGACAAAGGAAATTATACAGTCGCATTCAGCTACGATACGTCGGAAGACAGTTCATACATCCGTCCCGACGTGCGCACTGACGGCAGGGGAAAGTTCATAAGCATCTGCGGGTGGCGGCTTTCGGACATAGAGACGGAATACAACGGAGAAACGGTAAAACGGTACCACTTTGCCTATGCGGAAAGCGGTGAGACATACGACGCAGCATGGACAAGCCTG
>DCFX01000082.1:32887-34748 GCA_002314445.1 Treponema sp. UBA1793 | reverse complement strand
ATGAAGAATTTTCAGAGCAGGCTCCTGAAGGGCATCCCCAGGTTTTGGAGGCATTTGCACAGTCTGTTTTGAATGGTACAAAAATGATTGCAAATGGTACAGAAGGAATTAATTCACTTTCAATATCAAATGCGGCATATCTTTCTGCCTGGACAGATGATTGGGTAAAGCTGCCTGTAAATGAAAAAGTGTTTGAAGAATATCTTGAAAAACAGGTAATCCTGGAAAAAGATAGGAATGAAGAAAAGAAGGGCTCTGAAAATAAAGAAGCGGAAACTCCGGAACAGTTAAAAGAAAGATGGAAGGTTAGATGGTAAAGAGCTTCTGACAATTTCAAATGAGAAAACTACCGTTGAATTATGGTACAGATATTATGCGTTTTATTACTTCACAACAACCCGAGAGGTATAACCGTATTCTCCCGGTCAAGAGGAACAGGCTTGTCGGCAAGACACACGATTGCTCCGTTGCCGCGGGGAAGCGTAAGTTTGTCAAGTATACCGAACGATGCAGTCATATCACGCGATGGGGAAGCTGCTTTCTTTATTTCGACCGGATGCAGTTTTCCGTTTTCTTCAATGAGCAGATCTATTTCGTGTTTTTCCTTGTCGCGGTAGTACCACACCGGTGGTTCACGCAGGTTGTTGGCATATGATTTCCATATTTCGGAAACGACGAAGTTCTCCATAAATGCTCCGTTCATGGCGCCTGTTTCAAGTGTTTCAGGGGAAAGCCACTTGCATAGCCACGCGATAAGACCGCAGTCATGAAAATACAGTTTGGGTGTTTTTGTAATACGCTTCAGTGCGTTTGAATAATAAGGCTGTACCAGAAAAATAATGCCGAGAGAAATAAGTACGTTTACCCAGCTTTTAGCAGTCGGCTCCGAAATTTCCGCATCGCGCGCACATTCCGCATAATTGAGCTGCTGTGAACACCGTGCGGCAAGTGACGAGAGAAACCTGCTGAACGAAAGCGTGTTCGTGATTCCTGCAAGTTCCCGTATATCGCGTTCGACATATGTGCGTACATAGTTCGCATAATATGTGGGGATGTCGGTAATTTCCCCCGACGCTGTTTTGGGCAGACTGCCGTGATACATAAGGGTATAAGCCTTGTGAACGTCAATATGCGGATACTTGCCGCTCTGTTCCCGTCCGAGCAGTTCGGGTAAATCGACAGAAAACGTATGCAGCGGCGTACGGTACAATTCCGCGGCAGAAAGCCCGTACATATCGGCGACTGCAACGCGTCCTGCAAGCGATTCACTTACTCCCTGTATCATCTGATATTTCTGCGAGCCGGTGAGCCATATACCGCCGGCAGTTTTCGTTGTATCGGCAAGCAGTTTTATATACGGAAAGAGTTCCGGTGCATACTGAATCTCATCGATAAGAACGGGAAGCGGGTATGTCTGAAAAAACAATTTCGGATCGGTTTTTGCAAGATATCTGGCATCCATATCATCGAGTGAAACATACGTGCGTTTTGCTGTCTCCCTGTCTGCAAGATGCTGAAGCATGGTAGTTTTTCCAACCTGCCGGGGTCCACAGACCATAACAACGGGATAATCTCGGTTCAGCTGTACTATGTGTGATTCTATTGCCCTTGGAATATACATATGCTGCCTCCATTTTCTGACTAAAGTAAAGTGTACTTTACTTTAGTCAGAAAAACAAGCTTGTATGCAGGACAGCTGTCGGTGCTGCAGCTTTACGGCAGGGTGGGCACGGTAATAATTTATGCAACGTGTTATCTGATGCCTGTGTCGAATATAGTATGGAATACATTAGTAAGAAAATTGCTGTATGGGGTGACTCGATTTTGAAGGGGATTGTTGAAGGGAAACCTGATGCGGTCA